>NZ_JBEPRI010000009.1:0-2500 GCF_040548265.1 Bradyrhizobium sp. F1.13.3
GGCCCATCATGGATCGACCTCGCCGAGATTCGCGTCAACACAACGGAATCACGGTTCGTGACTTGTCTCAACCGACTTTTGCAACAAAATCGGCCAAAAGCCGCTATTGCACTTTGGACCGGATACGCCCCCTATGTGGCCAACAGCAGCCACGCTAAATCTCTTCGACACGGAGCGGCACAACTGTTTCCGCTGCATGATTTCTCCCGGGCCAATTTCCCCAAACGACTCTAGCGTCGAAATTCCTACCGTGGCAGCGAACGTTTATCACATCGCCCACAATAGGCGCGCGCCCCTCAAAATAGTTCTCATCGCGACCAAGCTCCTTCTCGGTCACAAGGTCTCCTGATTTCAGAATAATTCGTTTGACCCAGTACGGCACGCCGCAATCCTTTTCTCGGGCGGAGGCGATCGACGCAAACGGAAGAGCGGCCATATCGCGAGCGACGAAACAATCCACCAAAAGCCAAGGAGGCATAGCCCAAACCAAAGATGATGCGCACCTTGGCTGACCGACCCCAGAAAGCATCTTACGCCTGTCGGTGGACATAGCGCGTTTGAAACACGAACCAGCCAGGTTGCTGGCGTCCAAACGATCAAGAAAAAGGGCCGTATCACTTCATGACTTAAAGCACCTGCTGCTATCATGCCTGAGGCGCAGAGTAGTCCGACCAGCAAGTGCAAAATCAGTCGCATTCGTGTTGGCAACCTCGCTCTCGGTCTAAGGAGAATAGCAAGAACGAGACTATGTCCGCTACGATCAAAAGCTGCAATTGCGCTTTGTGCCGGACACGTCCGCCATGGGTCAGAACGGACATCGCGAGCGCGCCGTGATAGAGCCAATGCACGTTAGCCGCTACGAGAAAGAACATGCCACGCCCACTCACCCCCGCAGAGCGTGATCTGGTTATCTTTGTTTTAGGTCAGCATTCATCCTTGCAAGACCATTTTGGCCTCGTCGAGGACATGAACGACGGTGGGATGGGTAGCCTTCTTTTTGTCGGTGCGGCAGACCGGCGTTTCGGCCGATGCATTGGCGAATGCGAACTCGACGATGCCGATGGAGTGCTAGTATCGGTCGCGTTGAACCTCGATCAGCGCGACGAGCTATTTGAGCTTGATCTCTGGAAAGTCGACTTTTCGCCGTTACAGAGGATCGCCGCCCTAAGTGATGTCCGACCCTCACGGTGGTTGCGACAGAAGCTCAGATAAGCCAGACTTGAAGCCGTTCGAACTGGCTCGGCCAGAGGACCGCTCCCGATCTGACAAACACCCCGGAATATCCGCTTTGGTTCTCCGTCAGGGCAGCAGCCGCTCTTGCTTCGCCTGCCTGAACCACTTCCGGAACATGTCCTCGGTGTCCATCATCTCGGTGAAGCCAGCGCGGTTGATCTTCACGGTCGAGACGATCGAGGGCGGACCGGATTCGGTCTGGCCGTAGCGCAGGCTGTAATCGGCGTATTGGAAGGAGAGGCCGACGAATTCGGCCAGCGCAGGCGATGCCAGGTCGTGCTTGCGCCGCAGCGCATCCCAGGGGCCGCTCCATAATGGAGACTCCCTGGCGAGCGACAGCGGGACCGGCTTGCCGGGCTTCATCCCCAGCGCATCGGCGACCGCAGGCCAGATGTTCTCCCAGGTGAAGACGTCGCCATTGGTCACGTTGAAGGCCTCGTTGCGCGCGGCCTGGGCCTCCCCCGACCAGGCGATCGCGCGGGCGAGGAGATCGACATCGACGGCCTGCGCGACGCGCGCGGCGCCGCCGGGAAAATCGAGCGGCCTACCCTGCTCCCGCAGCATCGCGGCGTAGACGCCGAGCGGTGGAATCAGGTCCATGGCGCCGCCCATGGCGAGGCCGACGATCAGCACCGGCCGCAGGATGCTCCAATGCCAAGCCTTGCCGGCTTGGAGGTCGCGCAAGAAGTTTTCCTGCGCCCAGTAGAAGTTGGGCTGCTCGTACATTTCGGAGCGGCCTTCGCGGGCCGGCACGGTCAAGGGGCGCACGTGGACACCGTAGGCCTTGGTGCCCTGCAGCAGAGCGACGTGCCTGAGGTCGGGCGCCACGGGCTCGAGCGCGCCCATCAGATTGCGCAGCATCAGGTCGTTGGTCTTGATCTGCTGCGGGTCACGCCAGCCGTCGACGAGCTGCGGCGCCTCGTAGAGCGCGGCGTAGATCAGATGCGTGGCGCCGCTCAATTCCGAGGCGGCACGCCGGCAATCCGCTGCGCTGGTCAGGTCGATCGGGACATGGCGAGCGCCGTAGAGATCGCGCGGCTTCCGCCGGGACAGGGCAATGACATCGCACCCGCCCGACTTGCCGAAGTGTCGCAACGCGGCATTGCCGACGAGACCGCTCGCTCCGGCAACCACGACCTTTTTGCCTGTCATTCGCAACCCTCCTGGTTTTTGCGTGAGTGAATAGCAGATCGTTGACAGGCACGACTTGCGTCACGCCGGCGTTCGCACCTGCGAGGCGCCCATGAGACTTGAGACGTGGGACTTG
>NZ_JBEPRI010000009.1:7500-341512 GCF_040548265.1 Bradyrhizobium sp. F1.13.3
TTGGAGGGTGGTCCCCCCGCGTTCAGACAGGATTTCACGTGTCCCGCCTTACTCGTGGATACATCATCGCATTACTCGTACGGGGCTATCACCCTCTAAGGCCCAGCTTTCCTGACTGGTTCCGATTGTCTTTGATGTATCACTGGCCTGGTCCGCGTTCGCTCGCCACTACTAACGGAGTCTCTGTTGATGTCCTTTCCTCCAGGTACTTAGATGTTTCAGTTCCCTGGGTTTGCTTGAAACCTCCTATGTATTCAGAAGTCTCATACCTTCTTTTGATAACCGGAAATCCAAAACCTCTTCGATCGAAATCTAAAGGCCTAGGCATCTCACATTTCTGTTCGAACCCCACACCACAGTCTTTCGACTGAGGTCTTGGAGTTCCGGCTATCGAAGGTGGGTTTCCCCATTCGGAAATCCATGGATCAAAGCTTCTTCGCAGCTCCCCACGGCTTATCGCAGCGTAGCACGTCCTTCATCGCCTCTCAGCGCCAAGGCATCCACCGAACACCCTTAAGGCACTTGATTGCTCTCATTATCAATGTCCACACACTCGGCAGAATGTTGTCTGCAGAATTGCCAAGAAACCTAAGTCTCTAAGGCACGCGCCCTCGATGAACGCTATCTGCAGCCGGACAATGATTAGAAAGACCAGCTTGCTTCGTAAGATCGTTCCGATAGCGAGGCGGTCAAGCTTCGCTAAAAGGATCATTTACAACTCGCTTGTCTTTCAGATGCAGCCTTGTGAGCTACCCTGGAAGACGCACGAGCGCCGAAATGATCCGGAGATAATGAAGTATCGCGCAACAATTGCTTGTTGCCCGATCCAACTCGGATCGATCTCCTCTTTACGATGTCAGAAATCACGCAGCTTACTGTCCATCCGGACTAGTAAGTGCGAAGTGATGTTTCGCGGACGACGGTATGGATAGTCGGTGATCAAACCATCTGGTGGAGCCAGACGGGATCGAACCGACGACCTCATGCTTGCAAAGCACGCGCTCTCCCAGCTGAGCTATGGCCCCGTAACCAGAAGACGAATGCTCACTCGATGAGTGTGGTGGGCCTGGGAAGACTTGAACTTCCGACCTCACGCTTATCAAGCGCGCGCTCTAACCAACTGAGCTACAAGCCCCTAACGCATATCCAGTCAAGGACCAGGGATTCTGCAAGGTTGCAGCCCCAGCGCGTGTTCGTCCGCGAAGAAAGAGAAACGAAGACGGCGAAATCCCGCCAATGCAGCTCAACGATCCTGACGACCGTTGGCCACTGATGTTTCTAAAACGGTTCGATAGAAGCAAGCTTCTGAAGAACCATCCTTAGAAAGGAGGTGATCCAGCCGCAGGTTCCCCTACGGCTACCTTGTTACGACTTCACCCCAGTCGCTGACCCTACCGTGGCCGGCTGCCTCCCTTGCGGGTTAGCGCACCGTCTTCAGGTAAAACCAACTCCCATGGTGTGACGGGCGGTGTGTACAAGGCCCGGGAACGTATTCACCGTGGCGTGCTGATCCACGATTACTAGCGATTCCAACTTCATGGGCTCGAGTTGCAGAGCCCAATCCGAACTGAGACGGCTTTTTGAGATTTGCGAAGGGTTGCCCCTTAGCGTCCCATTGTCACCGCCATTGTAGCACGTGTGTAGCCCAGCCCGTAAGGGCCATGAGGACTTGACGTCATCCCCACCTTCCTCGCGGCTTATCACCGGCAGTCTCCTTAGAGTGCTCAACTAAATGGTAGCAACTAAGGACGGGGGTTGCGCTCGTTGCGGGACTTAACCCAACATCTCACGACACGAGCTGACGACAGCCATGCAGCACCTGTGTTCCAGGCTCCGAAGAGAAGGTCACATCTCTGCGACCGGTCCTGGACATGTCAAGGGCTGGTAAGGTTCTGCGCGTTGCGTCGAATTAAACCACATGCTCCACCGCTTGTGCGGGCCCCCGTCAATTCCTTTGAGTTTTAATCTTGCGACCGTACTCCCCAGGCGGAATGCTTAAAGCGTTAGCTGCGCCACTAGTGAGTAAACCCACTAACGGCTGGCATTCATCGTTTACGGCGTGGACTACCAGGGTATCTAATCCTGTTTGCTCCCCACGCTTTCGTGCCTCAGCGTCAGTATCGGGCCAGTGAGCCGCCTTCGCCACTGGTGTTCTTGCGAATATCTACGAATTTCACCTCTACACTCGCAGTTCCACTCACCTCTCCCGAACTCAAGATCCTCAGTATCAAAGGCAGTTCTGGAGTTGAGCTCCAGGATTTCACCCCTGACTTAAAGACCCGCCTACGCACCCTTTACGCCCAGTGATTCCGAGCAACGCTAGCCCCCTTCGTATTACCGCGGCTGCTGGCACGAAGTTAGCCGGGGCTTATTCTTGCGGTACCGTCATTATCTTCCCGCACAAAAGAGCTTTACAACCCTAGGGCCTTCATCACTCACGCGGCATGGCTGGATCAGGCTTGCGCCCATTGTCCAATATTCCCCACTGCTGCCTCCCGTAGGAGTTTGGGCCGTGTCTCAGTCCCAATGTGGCTGATCATCCTCTCAGACCAGCTACTGATCGTCGCCTTGGTGAGCCATTACCTCACCAACTAGCTAATCAGACGCGGGCCAATCTTTCGGCGATAAATCTTTCCCCGTAAGGGCTTATCCGGTATTAGCACAAGTTTCCCTGTGTTGTTCCGAACCAAAAGGTATGTTCCCACGCGTTACTCACCCGTCTGCCGCTGACGTATTGCTACGCCCGCTCGACTTGCATGTGTTAAGCCTGCCGCCAGCGTTCGCTCTGAGCCAGGATCAAACTCTCAAGTTGGACTTGAACTTTGAACCGGCTGATCACAACGTTTTGACGAGGTCCCACCATTTTTCATCGACCGAAGTCGATGAGCTGCCCGCGATTCACATCGCTGGCAACGATGGTGTAACCTTAAAACGTGTACCGCCGAAGTCTTTCGTCCGGCCCCGATCCAAAAAGCCGAAGCTCTTTAAATGCGAGACCCGCAAGGACTCCGCCGTCCACGTTTCTCTTTCTTCATCTTCACTTGTCAAACAGCCCGGGACCAAGAGGCCCCAACCTTCCAGAGAGGAAGGGTTCCGACACCCTTACCGACGATGGATGAACTCCAATCGACTTACGTCGACTGTTGTGTCACTCAACAAGGTGAGGAGCATCAGTGGCGCGTTCGCTCGCCTTGGTCAGTGACCCGGCGGCGCCGCGCTCAGTGGTCGGGTTATAGGCCCCACCCATCGGGGTTGTCAACGCCGATTGTCAGAAAATCGTCGCACGGTGGATTGTTGCGAAAACATTGGCGATTCCAGTGAGTTAGAGAAGCGCCGAGCGGCTGGATCGGGCCGGCGCGGAGAAAAAACCCAAAAAAAGTTTGGGCCCGAGGGGGCTCCGGAAGCGGCATGGAGGTGCCTTGAACGCGGCTCGGTCGCGACCTGACGCGGCTAGGGGCGCCCGCCCGTGGAAGGCCCCTGGCTCCCGGCCGTTTAGGGAAACTTTTCCATATTAGGCGCCGTACTTGAGCCACAATCCCCCGGCGTTCTGGTACAGACAAAGCTTGAATCGCAGGGATGCCAGTGGGGGCTGCCGGCGGTTCGTGTGGGGTCAGAGGAAGGCGATCATACGATGAAGCGGCCTTCTTCAGACATTCGAGACACATCGAGAGATCTTTTTCCGCTTAGCTGTTCGTAATTTCGGCCGGTCCGTCATCTGGGCCTTCTGACCGCGGATGCCTATGCGGCTTGCCTTTTCCAGAGACGCCCCGAAGAGGGCGGCGTAAGGAGGGGCTCAAGACAGGACTGCTCGGAACGAGGCTGCTCGAAATCGGGCTCTCGGGTCGTTGATTGGGGGACTTGGGTTGAACCACAGGACGTCACGCGGCGCTTACGGGCGTGAGACCGGGATCATCGATCTCGGCCACGAGCCGCCGCTGTCCGTCGATGGTTCGGAAGCCGCCGTCATCGATCGCCGCCGTGTTTCGGTGCAATGGTTCAGCGGGACGATTCTAACCGGACTTTGCGGCGCAGCCCTGATCGGCGGCGCCGTTTTCGCTTCGCTCGATGGCGAGATGACCTTCGCCAAGGTGCCGGAGCGCGTCGAAGGCGCTCTGCGCGGCGCATTCGGCGCAGCCGATCGCGCCGCCACGCTGCACAAGAGCGACCGCCTGCCGCCCCCGAACGAATCCACGGCCTCGCGCAACATCGTGCGCGTCTCGACCGTCGCCCGCGTCGGCAACCGCGACGTGATGCGGGTGCGTCCCTTCATCCGGATTGCCGGCAATCTGTCGATGACGACGAGCGATCTGTCGGCGAAGATCCCGCCGTTCAACGCCCAGCGCCTTCTCACCGATGTCGGCTCCGATCCGAAGACGGCATCCGAGGATCCGAACAATCCGGAAGCCGTCGAACCCGACGCCGAGGTCTCGTTCGTCACCAAGGACCTCTCCCAGGTGCTGCCGAAAGCCAAGATTTCCGCAGTGGTGGCGCTCGACGACATCCTGATGCGGGTGCGCGATGCCGCCAACTGGCGCGGCAATGGCGGGGTGCGCTACGCCGCGCTCTCCAATGCTGCGGCCGACGTCTCCGGCGCGACCGGCCCGTCCGAGATCAGAAGCGCCTACGCCACCGAAGTTTCGCCGTCCGATCCCTATGCCGGCTTCGAGACGCGCGTGGTGCCGGAAAACGTCACGCTGCTGCCGAAGACCAAGGAGCAGATCACCGGCGGCAATCCCAACGGCGAACGCGTCCACGTGGTCAAGAAGGGCGACAGCGTCGCCGGCGTGCTGCGTGATCTCGGCGCCACGGCCGAGGAGATCAAGGCGATCACCGCGACACTTGGGCCGCGCGGCCGCGACGGCGGCCTGAAGGAAGGCGAGAAGCTGCGCATCCTGATGGCGCCCGCAAGCCCCGGCGCCCGTCTGCAGCCCTACCGCGTCGTGATCGCCAACGAGACCATGGTCGAGGCGATCGCGGCGCTGTCCGATCTCGGCAAATACGTCGCGGTCGACGTCTCCAGCATGAATACCGTCGCCGAGGCGGCGGCGAACGCCAACAGCGACGACGATGACGACGATGACGGCACGGGCGTGCGGCTCTATCAGAGCATCTACGAGACCGCGATGCGCAACAAAGTGCCGATGCCCGTCATCGACGACATGATCAAGATCTATTCCTACGACGTCGATTTCCAGCGCAAGGTGGCGCCGGGCGATTCATTCGACGTGTTCTACGCCGGCGAAGACGAAGGCGTGACCGCGAGCGAAAAGAACGACGTGCTGTTCGCTTCGCTCACGCTCGGCGGCGAGACCAAGAAATACTACCGCTACCAGAGCCCCGACGACGGCGTCGTCGACTACTATGACGAGACCGGCAAGAGCGCGAAGAAGTTCCTGGTGCGCAAGCCCGTCAACAACGCCATCATGCGCTCCGGCTTCGGCGGCCGCCGTCACCCCATCCTCGGCTATGTGAAGATGCATACCGGCGTCGACTGGGCCACCTCCTACGGCACGCCGATCTTCGCCTCCGGCAACGGCGTGATCGAGAAGGCCGGCCCCGAGGGCGGCTACGGCAAATACATCCGCATCAAGCATAACAACGGCTACGAGACCGCCTACGGCCACATGTCGGCCTTCGCCAAGGGCATGGAGCCCGGCAAGAAGGTGCGGCAGGGCCAGGTGATCGGCTTCGTCGGTTCGACCGGCGCGTCGACTGGCCCGCACGTCCACTACGAAATCCTGGTCAACGGCCGCTTCGTCGATCCGCTGCGTGTGAAACTGCCGCGCGGCCGCTCGCTGGAAGGCCCGATGCTGGCCGGCTTCGAGAAGGAGCGCGATCGGCTCGACGGCATGATGAGCGGCCGCGCCGGCGCGATCGCCCGGATGTCAGACGCAACCGGCGGTCCGCTGCAGGTCACCAACCGCTAAAGCCGGCGAACCGGCCGAGATCGGCCGGACACCTTCAAACACGATCCGGATTTGACGTCGTCGTGCAGGTCCGCTTGGCGCCATCACAACGTCAAGTTTCGTTTGCCAAAGCGGCATGAGGAGCGAATACTTTCCAAAAAACCGGGAGGTCTCGCCATGAAGAACAGGCTCGCCTGCGCAGCCTTCGTCGCTGCGATTGTCTCCGCAACCAGCGTTTCGGCTGAAAACTGGGAGGTCACCCGGCTCGTCCCGGGCTCGGCGTTCCACGGCGTGCACGGGCTTGCGATCGACAAGGCCGGCCATCTGTTTGCCGGCAGCGTCGCGGGCGCGGCGCTCTACGAGGTCGACATCGCCGGCGGTACCGCCAAGGTTGCAATCCCCGCTCCGATCGGAATGGCCGATGACATCGCGTTCGCGCCCGACGGCACCATGGCCTGGACCGGATTCCTGGCCGGCGATCTCTATTCGCGCAAGGGCGACGGCCCGATCAAGAAGCTCGCCAGCGGCCTTCCCGGTATCAATTCGCTCGCCTTCCGCAAGGACGGCAGGCTGTACGCCACCACCGTCTTCCTCGGCGACACGCTCTATGAGATCGACGTCGAGGGCGTCAAACCGCCGCGCCAGATCATGGAGAAGATGGGTGGCCTCAATGGCTTCGAGTTCGGTCCCGACGACAAGCTCTACGGTCCGCTCTGGTTCAAGGGGCAGGTCGCAAAGGTCGACGTCGACAAGGCCGAGCTGACCGTCGTCGCCGAGGGCTTCAAGGTCCCGGCCGCGGTGAACTTTGATTCCAAGGGCAATCTCTGGGTGGTCGACACCGCGCTCGGCCAGCTCGTTCGGGTCGATCCCAAGTCGGGCACCAAGACCATGGTCGCGCAATTAAAGCCGTCGCTGGACAATCTCGCGATCGACGACGAGGACCGAATCTACGTCTCCAACATGGCCGACAACGGCATTCAGGAGGTCGATCCGGCGACCGGCCAGGCGCGGCAGGTCATCATCGGCAAGCTCGCTTTGCCCGGCGGCATCGGCGTCACGTCAGAGAGCGGCAAGGATACGATCCACGTCGCCGACGTGTTCGCTTATCGCACGGTGGACGGCGCGACCGGCGAGGTCATCGAGAAAGCCCGCATGCACGCCGCCGGCGTCACGCTCGAATATCCGATGAGCGCGACCGCGAAGGGCAACGATGTGGTGCTGTCGAGCTGGTTCACCGGCACGGTTCAGGTGATCGACGGCAAGACCGGCGCCATCCGCGACATGCTGCACGGCTTCAAGGCGCCGCACGACGCGCTCGTGCTCGCGGACGGCAGCATTCTGGTGGCCGAGCTTGGCACCAAATCGCTGGTCCGCGTCAGCGGCGAGCACGGCAAGGACCGCACCCCGCTGATCGGCGGCCTCGAAGGCCCGGTCGGGCTCGTCGGCGGATCGAGCGGCGAGGTCTTTGTCACCGAAGCCTTCGCGGGCGTCGTGTCCAAAATCGAGACGAACGGCGAAAAGACCGTGCTCGCCAAGGACCTGAAAATGCCCGAGGGGATCGCACGCGCCAGGGACGGCAAGCTGATCGTGGCGGAGGTCGGTGCCAAGCGATTGATCGAGATCGCGCCGGAGACCGGCAAGGTCACCGAGATCGCCGCCAATCTTCCGATCGGCCTGACGGGTGCGCCCGGAGGACTGCCAACCCACATCCCGACGGGCGTCGGCATCGGGGAATCCGGCACGATCTATTTCTCTTCTGACATCGAGAACGCGATCTACAAAGTCACGAAGAAATAAGTCCCCGCAGTAGTTCGCCAACAACCCGCAAAACAAACCGCCCCGGAGAGGTCGACATCTCCGGGGCGGCTTGTGGCTTCAGGCTTCGAATGCCGGCGATCAGTTCAGCTTGCGCTTCGACACCGGCGCCTCGAACTGGGCGATCTCCGCGGTCTGCGGCGCCTTGCCGTTGAAGGTCAGCACGTTGCCTTCAGACGAGATCGCAACGCTGTCGCCGTCCTTGACGTCGCCGGCAAGGATCATCTCGGCGAGCGGATCCTGGACGTGACGCTGGATCACGCGCTTCAGCGGCCGTGCGCCGTAGGCGGGATCCCAGCCCTTGGCGGCGAGCCAGTCGCGGCCCGCAGCGTCGAGCGTCAGCACGATCTTGCGATCGGTCAAAAGCTTTTGCAGCCGCGCGAACTGGATTTCGACGATCCGGCCCATCTCGCTCCTCTGCAAGCGATGGAACAGGATGATCTCGTCGACGCGGTTGAGGAATTCGGGGCGGAAATGCCCCCGCACCATTCCCATCACCTGCTCGCGCACGGCCGAAGTGTCCTCGCCCTCCGGCTGGTTCACCAGAAACTCCGAACCGAGGTTCGAGGTCATGATGATCAGCGTGTTGCGGAAGTCGACGGTGCGACCCTGGCCGTCGGTAAGGCGGCCGTCGTCGAGCACCTGCAACAGGACATTGAAGACGTCGGGATGCGCCTTCTCGATCTCGTCGAACAGCACCACCTGGTAGGGCCGGCGCCGCACCGCTTCGGTCAGTGCACCGCCCTCGTCATAGCCGACATAGCCCGGAGGCGCGCCGATCAGCCGCGAGACCGAGTGCTTCTCCATGTACTCGGACATGTCGAGGCGAACCATCGCGGTCTCGTCGTTGAACAGATATTCGGCGAGCGCTTTCGTCAGCTCGGTCTTGCCGACGCCGGTCGGCCCCAGGAACATGAACGAGCCGGTCGGCCGGTTCGGATCCTGCAGCCCCGCGCGGGAACGGCGCACGGCGGTCGCGACCGCACGCACGGCCTCGGCCTGGCCGACGACGCGCTTGCCGAGCGAGTCCTCCATTCTCAGGAGCTTGTCCTTCTCGCCTTCCAGCATCTTGTCGACGGGCACGCCGGTCCAGCGCGAGACCACCTGCGCGATATGGTTGGCGGTGACCGCCTCCTCCATCATCTCGCCGGAGTTTTCCTTGGCCTCGATGTCTGCAAGCTGCTTTTCCAGCTCGGGGATCCGGCCATAGGCCAGCTCACCGGCCTTCTGGAATTCACCGCGGCGCTGCGCGTTGGCAAGTTCGACTCGCAAGCCGTCGAGCTCGGCCTTCAGCTTCTGGGCGTCGGAGAGCTTGTTCTTCTCCGCGCTCCAGCGTGCGGTGAGCGCCGCGGACTTCTCCTCGAGGTCGGCCAGTTCCTTCTCCAAGGTCTGCAGGCGGCTCTTCGAACCGGCATCGCTCTCTTTCTTCAATGCTTCCTGTTCGATCTTCAGCCGGATGATTTCCCGATCCATCGAATCCAGCTCTTCCGGCTTGGAATCGACCTGCATCTTGAGCCGCGCGGCCGCCTCGTCCATGAGGTCGATCGCCTTGTCCGGCAGGAAGCGGTCGGTGATGTAGCGGTTGGACAGCGTCGTGGCGGCGACCAGCGCGGAATCGGTGATCCGCACGCCATGGTGCTGCTCGTACTTGTCCTTCAGCCCGCGCAGAATGGAGATCGTATCCTCGACTGAAGGCTCGCTGACGAAGATCGGCTGGAAACGCCGCGCCAGCGCCGCGTCCTTTTCGACGTGCTTCTGGTACTCGTCGAGCGTGGTCGCGCCGATGCAGTGCAGCTCGCCGCGGGCGAGCGCAGGCTTGAGCAGGTTGGACGCGTCCATCGCGCCATCGCCCTTGCCGGCGCCGATCAGCGTGTGCATCTCGTCGATGAACAGGACGAAATTGCCCTCGCTCCCGGTCACCTCCTGGAGCACGGCCTTCAGCCGCTCCTCGAACTCGCCGCGATATTTTGCACCTGCAATCAGCGAGCCGAGGTCGAGCGACAACAGCTTCTTGTCCTTCAGGCTCTCCGGCACGTCGCCGTTGACGATGCGCAGCGCCAGGCCCTCGGCGATGGCAGTCTTGCCGACACCGGGCTCGCCGATCAGGACCGGATTGTTCTTGGTCCGGCGCGACAGCACCTGGATCGTGCGCCGGATCTCCTCGTCGCGGCCGATGACCGGATCGAGCTTGCCGTCGCGCGCCGCCTGGGTGAGGTCGCGGGCATATTTCTTCAGCGCGTCATACGCGTTCTCTGCGGTTGCGGAGTCGGCGGTCCGGCCCTTGCGCAGCGCTTCGATCGCCGCGTTGAGGTTCTGCGGGGTGACGCCGCCCTTGGCCAGGATCGCACCCGCCTCGCTGGTCTTCTCCAGCGCGAGGCCGAGCAGCAGCCGCTCGACCGTGACAAAGCTGTCGCCGGCCTTCTCGCCGGCCTTTTCGGCGGCGTCGAAAGTGCGGGCGAGCTCGGGCGCCAGATAGATCTGGCCGGCGCCGCCGCCTGAGACCTTCGGCACCTTGCTCAAGGCGTCCTCGGTCGCCTTCAGGATTGCGCGGGAATTGCCGCCGGCGCGGTCGATCAGGCCGGCAGCGAGGCCTTCATTGTCGTCCAGCAGCACTTTCAGGACGTGCAGGGTCGAAAACTGCTGGTGCCCTTCGCGCACCGCAAGCGACTGCGCGGACTGGACGAAGCCCCTGGAGCGTTCGGTATATTTGTCGATATTCATATCGTGGTCTTTCCCTCGGCCTGCCCCTGGAGCCCTCTAAGGCACTCCAAACGGCATCTTCATTGGGTTTCCGATTACCGCATTGACGTTTCTCAACCGGTAACGGTCGTTATCAGCCGGCGCTGGCGCCGGCCTGACCCAGATGTGGGAAGCGAGGCTTCGGACCGGAAGAGGCGAGTTCACAATTTCGTGCGCGGACCCGCCGCTTGGCGCCGGTGGGCCGAATCCCCTAAGTAGCGGCATGACACCTAGCGCAATGACAGCCAGCCAGACCGGCGAGATCACCGGCCTCTACCGCTACGCGATCAAGGGCCTGACGCCGGAGCCCCTGCTTCGCGTCTTCCTGCGAGCCGGCCAGACCCTGCCCGCCGACCGCCGCTACGCCATCGAGAACGGCCCCAGCGGCTTCGATCCGGAAGAGCCGCAGTGGAAGCCGAAGACCCAGTTCCTGATGCTGGCGCGGAATGAGCGGCTGGCTTCGCTCGACAGCCGGTTCGAGGACGCGACCAACCGCCTGATCATCCGCAAGGACGGCCAGATCGTCGCCAGTGGGGATCTCGAGACCGCGGCCGGGCGCGCCGCCGTCGAGGACTATTTCAGGGACAACTTTCAGCCGGAGCTGAAGGGCCCGCCCAAGGTCCTGTCCGGCCGTGACCACAGCTTTTCCGACGTCGCCCGCAAGGTCGTGTCCATCATCAATCTCGACAGCGTCCGCGCGCTCGAGACCATGCTCGGCGGCGCCGCCGTCCACCCGCTGCGCTTCCGCGCCAATCTCTACGTGAAGGGCTGGCCGGCCTGGTCCGAACTCGACCTCGTCGGCCAGACGCTGGCGATCGGACAGGCCCGGCTGCAAGTGGTCAAGCGCATCAAGCGCTGCCCGGCTACCAATGTCGACCCTGATACCGCCAGACGCGATCTCGAAATCCCGGCCGCGCTGTCGAGCAATCTCGGCCACATGGACTGCGGCATCTATGCCGAGGTGATCGCCGACGGCGACATCGGCGTGGGTGACGCGGTTGCGTTGGAAGAGCCGAAGCTGGTGTGACGCGGCGCCGGCTCCACGTACTCCGTCATTGCGAGCGCAGCGAAGCAATCCAGATATCGATCTGCTGAGACGGTCTGGATTGCCTCGTCGCTTCGTTCCCCGCAATGACGGGGAGAAGAAACCTCAATTCGGCATCACATAGGCATAGATCCGGCCGCGCGAGACCGGTGCTTCGCGGACGCGGTTGCCGTTATTGCCTGAGATCATGATCGGATTCCCTTGCGCGTCGACACCGGTGATGATGCCAACATGACCGCCCCGGCCGCCGCGCGACATGACCGCGATGGCGCCGACCTGCGGACCGGAGACGCGCGTGCCGTAATGCGCGAACGAATTCGCCATATCGGAGCCGGTGCCACGGTGACCGGTTTTCTCAAGCACCATGTTCATGAACCGCGCGCACCACAGGCTGCCGCGGCCGGTCGGATTGCCGCCGACATAGCGGCGCGCCTCGGACACGAGGCCCGACCCGCCGCCAAAGCCGCCGCTGCTCGTCGCGCTATTGGCCATGCCGCCGACATTCGCGTCAGTGGCCAGGCCACCGCCACGTCTCGTGGCGATTCGACGGCTGGCGCGCGTGGTCATCCCGCCGCTGGTAACCATTCCAGCGTTGCCGCTCATGGCCATTGCACCGCTGCCGCTCATGGCCATCCCACCGCTGCCGCTCGTGGCCATTCCACCGCTGCCGCTCATGGCCATTCCACCGCTGCCGCTCATGGCGATGCCGCCGCTATTGGCGTTCGGGTCATAGCTGGCGAAGGTGTTGCCGAAGCCGCTCGCCTGCAATTGCGCCGCGCCGCGCTCGAAGCGCGAGCTGCGTGCGTGATATCGGGAATAATGATGATGTCTGCTGGCGTGATGCGTGTAAGCGTAAGCGTACCGCTCTGTGCTATGACGATGAGGTCGTGCTGACGCCGGAAAGGCGAGTGCGGCGATCGCCGCGAAGAAAACAGCCAGCGCGACGACACAGCGCGACAGGCGAGACGCAAACAACTCGAACATTCTTCATCCTTCGTTGACACCCCCACTTCCCAATCGGCCCGTGCGGTGGCCGACATCCGCGGGCTGTATCAGTATCCCGATGTGGCGAGAACAAGACGCGGTCGCGAAGATTTTGGACGATGATTAACAAGTGTTAGCATCATATGCGCTGACCGCAGGACGGCATTCCAATGCCGCAGCCACCTCAGGGAGAAAACCGGATGCCTCACGCCCTCACGAAAGACAATTGTCGTCTCTACTTCGAAGAAGCAGGCGCGGGCACGCCGATTATTTTTCTGCACGAATTCGCGGCCGACTACACCAATTGGGAGCCGCAGATGCGCTACTTTTCGCGCGGCCATCGCTGCATCACCTATTCCGCGCGCGGCTACACGCCATCGGACGTGCCTGATGGCGAGGTCTACGGCTATACGCATTTCTATACCGATGCGCTCGCGGTGCTCGACCATCTGAAGATCGATCGCGCGCACTTCGTCGGCCTCTCGATGGGCGCCTATTCGTCGCTCCAGATCGGGCTCAACGCGCCCCAACGCGCGCTGTCGATGACGCTCGCCGGCGTCGGCTCGGCTCGGAGATCGAGAACCTCGACGCCTGGCGCAAGCAGTGCCGCGCCAACGCGGAGCAATTCGAGATGCTCGGCTCAGCCGAAGTCGCAAAAGTCACGCGCGAGGCGCCGAGCCGGATTCCCTTCCTGGTGAAGGACCCGCGTGGCCACGCCGATTTCTACGCTGCCCTGGCGCGGCACGACGCCAAGGGATCGGCGCGGACGATGCGCGGGTTTCAGGCCGGCCGTCCCTCGATCTTTACGATGACGGACGCGATCAGAGGCGCCACGAAGCCGGCACTCATCATCTGCGGCGACGAGGACGATCCGTGCGTGGGCGCAAGCCTGTTCCTGAAGAAGCATCTGCCTGCGGCGGGGCTCGCCATGTTTCCGAAGTCCGGCCACGTGCTCAATCTCGAAGAGCCCGCCCTGTTCAACGAAACGGTGGAACGGTTCGTCACGCTGGTGGAAGCGGGAAGATGGCCGGTACGCGATCCGAGATCGCTGGCGGCGCATTAGCGCTACGCTCGCAATGACGAAAAACTACTTCCTGCCGCCCCGCGTCAGCAGAAACACGCCCTGCTCGCCGAACAGATTCCACACCCACCAGGGCATCCGCAGCCGCAGCGGGCGGCCGTAGAGGTCGAGCGCCTCGGCACGTTCCATCTTGACGTCGATCGCGTCGCAGAGTTCGACGAAGTCCTTGATGGTACAGAAATGGATGTTGGCGGTGTCATACCAGCTTGCCGGCAGATTCTCCGTGCGCGGCATGTGGCCGCCGATCAGGAGCTGGAGCCGCATCTTCCAGAAGCCGAAATTCGGGAACGACACGATGGCGCGGCGGCCGATGCGCAGCAAATTCTCCAGCACCACTTTCGGCTGCCGCGTCGCCTGCAAGGTTTGCGACAGGATCACGTAGTCGAAGGCGTCATCCGGATAATTCACGAGGTCGGTGTCGGCATCGCCCTGCACCACCGCCAGACCCTTGGCGACGCAGCGGTTGACGCCCTCGCGCGACAGCTCGATGCCGCGGCCGTCGACGCCGCGGGTTTCCAGCAGTTGGAGCAGGTCGCCCTCGCCGCAGCCGACGTCGAGCACCTTCGAGCCCGGCTTGACCATCTCGGCGACCAGCACATGGTCGGCGCGAAAATCACCGGGCCGCCCGGTCGCAACGCCGCCCAGCGGCAACGCTTCCTGTACAGACATGCCTAGCCGTCCTTGTTAAGCATTCTTGGCGGCAAGCCCGCGCGCCTTGCCTGCCGACTGCAGGAAGGCACGGGCGATGTCGAAGAACTCGGGCACGTCGAGCAGGAACGCGTCGTGACCGCGATCGGTCTCGATCTCGGCGAACGACACCCGCGCACTCGACGCATTCAGCGCGTGCACCAGCGCGCGCGATTCCGAGGTCGGGAACAGCCAGTCGCTGGTGAAGGAGACCACGCAGAAGCGGGTCTGGATTCCCGCGAACGCCTTCGCCAGCACGCCGCCATGGTCGCCGGCAATGTCGAAATAGTCCATCGCGCGGGTCAGATAGAGATAGGAGTTCGCGTCGAAGCGCTCGACGAAGGACGAGCCCTGGTAGCGCAGATAGGACTCGACCTGGAAGTCGGCGTCGAACGAGAAGGTCGGCAGCTCGCGGTCCTGCATGCGCCGTCCGAATTTTCGATGCAGCGCGGCGTCCGAGAGATAGGTAATGTGCGCCGCCATCCGGGCGACAGCGAGCCCGCGATGCGGATGGATACCGTGATCGGCATAGCCGCCATGGTGCCAATCGGGATCGGCCATCACCGCCTGGCGGCCAAGCTCGTGGAACGCGATGTTCTGTGCCGAGTGTCGTGTCGAGCAGGCGATCGCCAGCGCGGAGAACACGCGGCTCGGATACGCCGCAGTCCATTGCAGCACTTGCATGCCGCCCATCGAGCCGCCGACGACCGCGAACAGCGTGTCGATGCCGAGCCGGTCGATCAGCATCGCCTGCGCGCGCACCATGTCGGGGATGGTGATGACGGGGAAATCGAGACCCCAAACCTTGCCGGTCGCGGGATTGATCGATGCCGGACCGGTCGAGCCCATGCAGCCGCCGATCACGTTGGAGCAGATGATAAAATACTCGCGGGGATCGAGCGGTCGACCGGGGCCGACCAGGGTCTCCCACCAGCCGGGCTTGCCGGTGACAGGGTGCACATTGGCGACGTGCTGGTCGCCGGTCAGCGCATGGCAGATCAGGATCGCGTTGGAGCGATCGGCATTCAGCTCACCGTAAGTCTGGTAAGCGATCTGGAACGGGCTGAGATCGACACCGCAATCCAGCCGAAGCGGCTGCTCCGTGCCGAACTGCGCGACCTGCGAGCTCGGATGATCCACCTCGTGCGACCGCTCGTCGGCGGTGATCGCGGGACTCGGAATTGACTGGACGCCAACCATCTGACCATCGACCTCGTTTGCGATCGTCGTGGTGACCGCATTGACATCAGGCCATGAAAAACCCGGCCTGAACGATAGGTTCGGCCGGGATCGAAAGGGTCCCCGGCCTGTTTAGCGAGTTTTTTAACGTGGCTGCAAGCCGGCCGGCTCAAATGACCACGGAACGGCTAAAAACTACCGTCTTGGACGGTTTTCGTCAAGTCGCGGCCCGGATCGACCAAATTCGCCTGTCGCGCCGCGGGCGGAACGGCCCCGATTTGCCTTTGCATTTCTCTTTGCTTTCGCAGCCCCGACTGCCTAATCAGGCATTCATCGCAGCGGTGACGGCTCGCCTGATCCGTATTGGAACGCCTCTCAACAGCACCTCACAGACATGTCCCAACGTCCGCCCGCGCCACCATCGCTCCAGGAATTGCGCAAGGAGATCGACGCGATCGACGAGGGCATGCATCGCCTGCTGATGCAGCGCGGCGACATCATCGACCGCCTGATCCAGGTGAAGCAGACCCAGGAGGTCGGCTCGGCGTTTCGGCCTGCGCGTGAGGCCGCCATGATGCGCGACCTCGTCCAGCGCCATCGCGGTATCCTGCCGCTCGACACCGTCGAGAGCATCTGGCGCGTCATCATCGCGACGTTCACTTACGTCCAGGCGCCGTTCTCCGTGCATGCCGATGTTTCGGCAAGCGAGCCGGCCATGCGCGATTCCGCGCGATTCCATTTCGGCTTCACCGTGCCTTACGTCGCGCATTTCAGCGCGCAGGCGGCGGTCGAGGCCGTCGCGAAGTCCAAGGGCGATCTGGCGCTGGTCTCGGCGACCTCGAGCCGCACGCCGTGGTGGCTGTCGCTGGAAGAAGCCGGCGCGCCAAAAATCATCGCGCGGCTGCCCTTCGTCGAGCGCGCCGACCATCCGGCGGCGTTGCCCGTGTTCGCAGTCTCGCGCGTCGCCGACAGCGCGCTGGTGACGGAGGTCGAGACCTTCAGCGTGCGCGTGTCGGGGTGGAACGCCGAGGTCGCGCGCGCCCTGTCACCGCTCGCCGAGATCGTGGCCGTGCCCGATACCGCCTTCGACGGCGCCGCGCTGCTGGTCTCGGTCACCGCGACGAGCAGCCTCGACAAAATCAAGGCTGCCCTGATCGAGGCGGGGGCCTCGGTGCGCTCCACGGCCCTCGTCGGCAGCCACGCAACGCGCTATACGGTGCCCCCGACCGGGTCGAAATCGTAAGTCGCGAACCGCCTGCCATTCCGGAGTTGAAGATGTCCCGCCCTGTGCCGAATCCCGGCATTCTCGATATTGCGCCCTACACGCCCGGCAAGACTCCGGTGGCAGAGCCCGGCCGCAAGGTTTTCAAGCTCTCGGCCAACGAGACGCCGTTCGGGCCCTCGCCGAAGGCGATCGAGGCGTTCAAGCACGTTGCGGATCATCTGGAAGACTATCCGGAAGGAACCTCGCGCGTGCTGCGCGAAGCGATCGGGCGCACCTTCGGGCTCGATCCCAACCGCATCATCTGCGGCGCCGGCTCGGACGAGATCCTCAATCTGCTCGCCCACACCTATCTCAGCCACGGCGACGAGGCGATCTCGACCACGCACGGCTTCTTGGTCTACCCGATCGCAACCATGGCGGTCGGCGCGAAGAATGTCGTCGCGGCCGAGAAGAACCTCACCTGCGATGTCGACGCCATCCTCAAGGCGGTGACGCCGAAGACAAAGCTGGTCTGGCTCGCCAATCCCAACAATCCGACCGGCACCTATGTGCCGTTCGATGAGGTCAAGCGCCTGCGCGCCGGCCTGCCCTCGCACGTGCTGCTGGTGCTGGACGCAGCCTATTGCGACTACGTCTCGCGTAACGATTACGAGATGGGGATCGAGCTGGTGGCGACGACCGAGAACACGGTCGTGACCCACACCTTCTCCAAGATCCATGGTCTCGCGGCGCTGCGCATCGGCTGGATGTTCGGCCCCGAGCACATCATCGACGCGGTCAACCGCATCCGCGGTCCCTTCAACGTGTCGACGCCGGCGATGTACGCTGCCGTTGCCGCGATCGAGGACACCGCACACCAGGCCATGTCGAAGCAGTTCACCGAAACCTGGCGCAACTGGCTCGCCGAGGAGATCGGCAAGCTCGGGCTGACGGTGACGCCGAGCGTTGCCAATTTCGTGCTGATCCACTTCCCGACCGAGGGCAAGACCTCGGATGCAGCCGACGCCTTCCTCACCAAGCGCGGGCTGGTGCTGCGCGGGTTAAAGAACTACGGACTGCCGCATTCGCTGCGCATGACCATCGGCACCGAGGAGGCCAACCGCCTCGTCGTCGAGGGCCTGCGCGACTTCATGGCCGGACGATGAGCGCGACCGCGCACTTCCAGCGCGTCGCGCTGATCGGCTTCGGCCTGATCGGCGGCTCGATCGCGCGCGCTGCGAAGCTCCAGGGCTTGGCTGGCGAGATCGTCACCACCGCGCGCTCGGAGAAGACGCGCGCACGCGTGATGGAGCTCGGCATCGTCGATCAGGTCGTGGGGACAAATGCGGAAGCCGTGAAGGACGCCGATCTCGTCATCCTCTGCATTCCCGTCGGCGCCTGCGGGCCGGTGGCGCAGGAGATCGCCGCGCACCTCAAGCCTGGCGCGATCATCTCCGACGTCGGCTCGGTCAAGGGCGCCATCGTCAGGGATATGGCGCCGCATCTGCCGAATGGCATCCATTTCGTGCCGGCGCATCCCGTCGCGGGCACCGAGCATTCGGGCCCCGATTCCGGCTTCGCCGAGCTCTTCATCAACCGCTGGTGCATCCTCACCCCGCCAGAGGGCGTTGATGCAGCTGCCACCGACCGCCTGCGCGCGTTCTGGGCGGCGATGGGCGCCAAGGTCGAGATCATGACGCCGGATCATCATGATCTCGTGCTCGCGATCACCAGCCATCTGCCGCATCTGATCGCCTACACCATCGTCGGCACCGCCGACGAGCTGGCGCAGGTGACGGAATCGGAAGTCATCAAATTCTCCGCCGGCGGCTTTCGCGATTTCACGCGCATCGCCGCCTCCGATCCGACGATGTGGCGCGACGTCTTCCTCGCCAACAAGGAAGCCGTGCTGGAGATGCTCGGCACCTTTACCGAGGATCTGGCAAAGCTCACCCGCGCAATCCGCCGCGGCGACGGCGAGGCGCTGTTCGACCACTTCACCCGCACCCGCGCCATCCGCCGCGGCATCGTCGAAATCGGCCAGGACTCTGCCGCGCCCGACTTCGGCCGGCCGCATGCGGCGCTGAAGAAGCCGTAGCCACCCCTCTCACCTCCGTCATTGCGAGGAGCGCAGCGACGAAGCAATCCAGACTGTCTCCGAAGAGAAAGTCTGGATTGCTTCGCTTCGCTCGCAATGACGGAGCAATCAATACAGCGGCGGGATCTGGCCGACCTTGACCGGGCCGAGCAGCACATTGCCGTCGACGAACTTCAGCGGGAAGCTGCGGGCCTTCTTGCCTTCCAGCGTGCTCTCGGTTCCGATCGAATTGATGCCGGCGGCAACGCCGGCATTGGCGTTCTGCTTGATGACCTTGCTGAGGCCGGGAACGGCGCGGTCGAGCGCGCCGAACAGATTGTTGAGGTCCTGCGACTTCACGCCGGGCGCGACGCGATCGAGGGTTGCCTGCGGCACTCCCTCCTCCAGCATCTTCTCGATGCCGAGCGCGGGGATCACGCGCTCGAGCCCCGTCACCGTCATCTGCAACTCGCCGTCGAGACGGCCGTTAGCCGAGAGCCCGAGCGTGCCGGCCGCGACAGCAATCATCTCGCCCTGCTGGATGCGGGACTGCACGATCTCGATATGGCCGCCGGCGGCCTGGATCTCGCGGAAGCGCTGCGGCCACGGCTTTGGCGTGAGGTCGGACAGTCCGGTGATCTTCGCCCGCGTGTCGGCCTCGAACGGCTCGGCGAGCAGCGGATGTACGCCCTGGATGCTGCCCTGCGCGATCTGGAGCACGGTCTCGATCACGGGATGATCGGACGGCGATCCATCCGCAAGGCGTCCATGCAGCTCGACCTGTTTCGCGCGCGCGAGCGGCACCTGCACGCTGCCGTCAACACGATTGACGGTGGGCTCCTCGAACACGATGGAGGCGCGCTCCGGCACGGCGGGCAAGCCGACCACGCTGCTGCGACCCTTGCTCCAGTTCACGACGAAGGTGTTTTGCGTGACGCCGTCAGTGAGCGTCGCGGGTGCGGTGAATTCGGCGATGACGCGCTTGGGATCATAGACCTGGGCGAGGACCAGGATGTTGTCGAGCTTCGCCGTGAACGGCGTCTTGCTGGCGTTCTGCGACACCAGGGCGACGCTGGCGCCGGAACACTGGACCTCGAAGCGGAAGGGGAAGCCCGCGATTGAGCGCTTGGCGCAATCATAGATACGGCCGGATTTGGCCTCCTGCGCGCGCCAGGCATCGGCGGCGATTTCGGCCTGCGACGCCGCATAGAACCAGAAGCCGCTCCACGCCACCGCGAGGATCAGGAGGATGACAGGGGCGATGAAAAGGCCCCAACGGGAGCGCCGGCCTGCGGCAACGGTCATATCGGACATGCGGCGACCCTTTGACCCCTGATTTTGTCAAATGTAAGCGAGCTTGGCTTGCTCCGAAAGGCGGAGAATTCGCTTCGTTTGGGGGCGCGGTTCTGGTAGCCGTGCCCGAAATGTCGGAAATCACCCTCCCCTCCGTCACCACTGCCAAGGGCGACCTCTGGGTGTTCGGCTACGGCTCGCTGATGTGGCGGCCGGGCTTCGAATTCGAGGAGCGCGTCCCGGCGCGGCTGGTCGGCGAGCATCGCGCGCTCTGTGTCTATTCCTTCGTGCACCGTGGCACGCCGGAGAAGCCGGGTCTGGTGCTCGGCCTCGACCGCGGCGGCGCCTGCCGCGGCATCGCCTTCCGCGTCGCCGAAAAGAACCGCGCCGACGTCGTCGGCTATTTGCGCGCGCGCGAGCAGGTGACGTCGGTCTATCGCGAAGTCATGCGCTCGGTGTGGCTGGAGAACGACGCACGGCAGCGCGTCTCCGCGCTCGCCTATGTCGTCGACCGCGGCCATGTGCAATATGCGGGCCGGCTGTCGCTCGCCGACCAGCATCGCCACGTGCTCCAGGGCCACGGCCAGTCCGGCGCCAACCGCGACTACGTGACCGCGACGGTGAAGGCGATCGAGGCCGAAGGTTTTCGCGACGCGCCGCTGCATCAGCTCGCCACGATGCTGCATGGTGATGCGCATTCTCAGCACGCGCCGGCTCCAGTGGACGATCGGGAAAACCGCTAGCTCTCGGACGGCGCATAGCTCGGCGCCGAGCCGATCAGCTGCTCCTGCTCCCTGCGGCCCGCTTCGACGAGGCGGCCGGTCGCGTCTTCGATCGCCGTTTGCACACGGGAGAGAAACTCGTCCTTGGGCAAGCCTGGCGGCAGCGGATCGAGGAATTCCACCACCAGCGTGCCGGGATAGCGCATGAAGGTGCGGCGCGGCCAGAACAGGCCGGAATTGAGCGCGATCGGCAGGCACTGCGCACCGCAGGACGAATAGATCTGCGCGAAGCCGCTCTTGTAGTCCGGTGGCGCGCCCGGGGCACGGCGCGTGCCTTCGGGAAAGATCACGAGCTGCCCGCCGCTGCGCACCGCCTCACGGGCCCGCCGCGTCATGTCCAGCAGCGCCTTGACGCCGGCGTTGCGGTCGATCGCGATCATCCCGGTCTTGACCAGGAACTGACCGAACACCGGGATCTGCATGAGCTGACGCTTGAGGATGAAAATCGGACGGTCGAAAAAACCCGGCAGGACGAACGTCTCCCAGAACGACTGGTGCTTCGCCACGACGACCAATGGCCCCGTCGGAATCTTTTCGAGGCCGCGGAATTCCACCTTGATGTTGCAGACCGCCCGCATCAGAAACAGCGTCGCCTTTGCCCACCATTGCGCGACCGTGAGCATGGCGCGCGGCGGCAATGCGAAGGTCGGCAGCGCCACGATCGCGAGGCACACCAGCACGGTGTAGAACAGCACGTTGAACACGAGCGATCGCAGGAAAATCAAGAACATCGATGATCCGATCAATTGCCGATCAGTTGGCCTGTGCGGTGGCGGGCCGCTTCGGTTGAAGCCCGGGAGGCTGCTCCGACATCTCGGGCGAAAGGTCAATCCTGAAATCCTCCAGCCGCACCCTGAGCTCGGCCGCGATGTACTTGACATATTCCGACAGCAGCAGCCGCAAGGTGGACGCCGAGGTCCACCACGGCTCCTCGCGCCATTTGTCGCCGACCACCACGAATGGGATCAGTGTCGTCTCCGGCATCGCATGCGAGAATTCCACCAGCGCGCGCGGCATGTGATAGTTCGAGGTGACGACGATCAGCGATTTGAAGCCGCGCCCCGCGGCCCAGCGCCGCGCTTCCGCGGCATTGCCGCGGGTCGAGACCGCGGTGCGGTCGAGATCGACGCAGCAACGCATGAAGGACTGGTTCTCCGGCAACGTCCGGGAGATGTCGCTCGCCGTCGAGGTCGGGTGCACGCCGGAGATCAGGAGCCTCCTGCCGTAGCCGGCAGCGAGCAGCTCCATCGCATCCGACACCCGCGATGAGCCGCCGGTCAGCACCACGATGCCGTCCGCCCTGCGGTCCGGCGCGATCTCGGCGCCGCGCAATTGCGACAGAAACGCAATGAAGCCCGCCGCGGCGCCGACGAAAGCGAGCGCAATCGTCGAGATCACGGCCGCGCGCAGCCAGCCGCGCGGCAGTTTCGGCGATCGATCGTCGGTCGGCGCGGTCATGCGATGTCGGTGATCCCTTCCCAGAGGCGATTTTAGGACGTTTTGAGGCGAAGTGGAGTCCGGTCTGTCGGCCTCAATCGACATCATTCAGCGTCGCGAACAGCGTCTGGCGCGAGGCGACTGCGGTGATGGCGCCGATCAGCACGGCCTGCACCGCAAGCACGATGTAGCCGGACGGCCGCAGCGAGAAGGTGCCGAGCAGCGCGGCGAACTGGTCGCCGACGGGGGTGCCGGAAAACCAGCCTGCAATCGACTCGGAGAAGCCGAACACCAGCATGGCGGCGCCGCCGCCGATCACGCCGCCCTCCAGCCCCAGCCTGAGGAAATGACGCAGGAAGCGGTTGGCAATGTAGCGGTCGCCGGCGCCGACGAAATGCAGCACCTCGACGATCGGACGGTTCGCCGCCATGGCACCCCGGGTCGCGAACGACACCGAGATGATGGTGGCGACGATGACGAGCGCGAGGATGCCGAGGCCGGCGAGCACGGTGGCGTTGGTCATCGAGCGCATGCGCTCGATCCATGCGCGGTGATCGTCGACGCTGGCGCTTGGCGCCACCTGGGTCACGCGGGCGCGCAAGGCGACGAGATCGAGCGCCGTGCCGGGCTGCACGCGCGCGATGATCATGCGCGGCACCGGCAGATCGTCCATCGACAGGCCGGTGCCGAGCCAGGGCTCGAGCAGCTTGCCGCTCTCGTCCTTGGTGAACGGCTTGACCTCGACGATGCCGGCTTGCGCGCGCATGGCCTCGGTTACCGCCGCGGTGTCGCGTTCGAGATCGCGGCCCGCCTGCGGGCGGACCTGGATGGTGATCTCGCTCGCGACGTCCGACTGCCATTCGGCGGCGGAGGCGCTGACCAGCAGCACCGTGCCGGTCGTCATCGAAGCCAGGAAGGTCATGATGGCAACGACGGCGACCAGCGCGCGGCCATGGATCGAGGCGCGCGGCACGATCGGCGACATGTTGCGCGCCCGGGCCGGAAGCGGCGGCCCCTCCTGTCCGAGATCGACCAGCACGCCGCGTTCGTCGGGCCTACTCATAGACGTGCAGCCGTCCCTGGTGCAGCACGAAGCGTCGCGCCTCGTACTGGTCCATCAGGGCGATATCGTGGGTGGCGATGATGACGGCCGTGCCTGACTTGTTGAGCTCGATGAACAGCCGCAGCAGGCGGCGACCGAGCGTCGGATCGACGCTGCCGGTCGGCTCGTCGGCCAGCAGCAGCTGCGGCCGCGAGATCACGGCGCGGGCGATCGCCGCGCGCTGCTTTTCGCCGCCGGACAGGATCGGCGGCAGCGCGTCCATGCGCTCGCCGAGCCCGACCCATTTCAGGAGGTCGATGACCTCCTTGCGGTAGCTCGATTCGCTGCGGCCCATGACGCGGAACGGCAGCGCGACGTTCTCATAGGTGGTCATGTGGTCGAGCAGACGGAAATCCTGGAGCACGATGCCGATGCGCTTGCGCAAGTTTGCGATCTCGTCCTTGCCGAGCTGCGAGATGTCGTGACCGAACAAATTGACGAGGCCCCGCGTCGGGCGATGCGACAGGAACAACAGGCGCAGCAACGAGGTCTTGCCGGCGCCGGACGGGCCGGTGAGAAACTGGAAGGAATGCGCCGGGATCTGGAAGTTGAGGTCGCGCAAGACCTCGGGCCCCAGGCCGTAACGCAATCCGACATTTTCGAACCGAACCAAGCTCAGCTCCGTTCGAGAGAGGCCGCGGGCCGCACGGCTGTGCTCCGCCACACGCGATCAGCGGGTTTTGCGGCCGTTATGGTTTCCGGTTCGTTAACGGTCGTCCTGTAGCATAATTGGTAGCATCTTTCCCCCTCGGTTCTCCGCGACCGTGTCACCGTCAAGACTTGTCCATGCATCAAGGCTCGCCCATGCATATCGTCTGCCCTCATTGTACGACATCCTATGCCATCAAGCCCGCGAGCCTTGGGGCGAACGGCCGGACCGTGCGCTGTTCCCGCTGCAAGGAAACCTGGGTCGCCCATGCCGAGGATGCCATCGAGGAGGCATCTGTCCCGGCTATGGCTGCGGCCAGCCGGGCCGACGACCAGTCCGATCTCGCCGAGCAGTGGAACTCATATGCCCAAGGCGACGGCGCCACTGAGGCGCCTGTCGTTGACAGCCCCTCGATCGCCAGCGACTGGCCGGACCAGGAAGCCGGGGACACCGAGGACGAATGGTCCGCGGCCGCCCGGTCCGCCGAGGAGGAAGTCGTCGGCGAACAGCACCAGTCCTGGTTCCGCGGCCTGTTCGGCCGCCGCCGCGGCGCGCGGGTGCGCCGTCCGGTCGCCACGGCTGCCCCGCGAAAATCCCATTTTGGCCTGCCAACCGCCTGCGCCGCCATGGGCGCGCTGGTGCTGGCGCTGGTGATCTGGCGCGGCGACATGGTGCGGCTGCTGCCGCAGACGGCCGCCTTCTACAGGATGGTCGGCCTCGAAGTTAACCTGCGCGCACTGGCCTTCAAGGACGTCAAGCTCTCCAGCGAGACCGTGGACGGTAAGCAGGTGCTGGTGATCGAAGGCGTGATCGTGGGCCAGGGCAAGAAGCCGCTCGACATTCCCCGGTTGCGCTTCGCGGTGCGCGACGCGCAGGGCGCGGAAATCTACGCCTGGAACGCCGTTCTGGAACAGACCGTGCTACAGCCCGGCGAGCGCGCCTTCTTCCGCTCGCGCCTGGCCTCGCCGCCGCCGGAAGGCCGCAATATCGACGTTCGCTTCTTCAACCGGCGCGACATCGCCGGCGGCAGCGTATAGTCGATCTCGCAGGTCTCGCAGGCAAAGCTGGTGGCGAGATTGATCCCAAGGTTGGTCTCATGTCCAAAATCCTGATCGCCGACGACGAGGATTCGATGCGCCAGCTGGTGGCGCGGGCCATCGCCATGGACGGCCACGAGATCGTCACCGCGCAAGACGGCGCCGAGGCGCTGGAGATCCTCACTCGCGCGGACGGCGCATTCGACCTGCTGCTCACCGACATCCAGATGCCGGTGATGGATGGCATCGCGCTGGCGCTTTCCGTCGCACGCGATTTCCCCGATTTGACCATTCTGCTGATGACCGGCTTTGCCGACCAGCGCGAGCGCGCCTCGAACCTCAATGCACTGGTGCATGACGTCGTGACCAAGCCGTTTTCGGTCGCCGACATCCGCACGGCGGTGGCAGATGCGCTGGCGGCGAAGAAGGGGTAGCGGGCGGGGCGGCCACGTGTTCCACTGTCATGCCCCGGCTTGCATCCAGTACGCCGCGGCCTCTCGATTGAATCACAACCGTCTCGGAGTACTGGATCGCCCGGTCAAGCCGGGCGATGACAGAGAACTCAAAAATCCTTCAGCAGCCGCTCGATGTAGTCGAGTTCGATCTGCGGGCGCGAGCTATCACCCAAGCGGCGCCGGAGCTCCTCGAGGATGCGGCGGACGCGCTGGGCGTCGATCTCGCCGGGGATCTTGACCGTGTAGTCGTCGCTCAGATCGCGGCCGTGAAGGGGGCGGCCGAGCGGATCGGTCTGATTGCCGCCGCTCTGCTGGCGGCCCGCACGGGTGCCGGGACCATCGCCCTGCCCGTCGCCATCGCCCTGCTGCATCGCCTCGGCCATCTTCTGCGCGCCCTTGCGCAAGGCCTCGAGAGCTTTCCCTTGCGAGTCCACGGCACCCTCCGAATTACCCTCGCCGAGCTGCGAGCCGGCATCGCCCATGGCCCCGTCGGCGGCGTCCAGACTGCCGTCGTCATCGCCCTGGTCGCCGTCCTGATCGCCATCCTGGCCCGGCTGTCCCTGCTCGCCCTGCTGACCCTTTTGCCCCTTCTGGCCCTGGCTCTTCTGGCCCTTTTGCCCCTTCTGCGCGAGGCCGCGCTTGGCGAGCTCGTCCTGCAGCTTCTTCAGGCGATCCCGTAGCGACTGCTGATCCTGCTGCAGGTCCGACATCGACTGGTCGCCCTGCTGCTTGCCGCGCGAGCGCTCACGCCGGGAATCCTGCCCCTGCTTGAAAGTCTTGTCGCGCAATTGCTGCTGCTTGCGGATCATGTCACTGAGCTCGTTGAGCGCCTGCTCCATGTCGCTGTCGCCGGATTGCCCGGGCTGCGCCATCTGGAGATTTTCCATGATCTGCGCGAGCTGCTCGAGCATGCGCTGGGCCGCTTCTTTATTGCCTTCGCGCGCCGCCTTCTCGATTTGCTTCAGCAATTCGTCCAGGTCGCGCTGCGTGATGACGGAACGATCGCGATTGGAGGATTGGCTCTTTTCCGTCGCACGCTTGTAGTCCTCGAGCTTCTGAATCGCATCGGTTTGATTGTTCAGGCTCTTGCCGGATTCCTTCTGCCTGAGGCTGTCGCCGGAATCCTGCATCGCCTTTTCAGCGCCATCGAGCAGGGCATCGACATCCTGATCCTGCTGGGCAGCCACGGGCGAGACGCCTCCCAACAGGAAGGCGAGGCAGGCGATCGAGATCGCCTTCAAGAGTGGCACGCGTGCTAGCTTCCGCATTTACGGTCTCGCGTCGACTGGTTGGCCCCGTCGTTGCCCGCCTTCGCCCGGTTGTTCGCCGACTTGCGATAGGCCTGAAGCTGCTCGCGCAATGCGTCCTGCTGCTTAGCCAGCTCTTCGAGCTGCTCGGGCGTGGCGTTCTGGGTCTTTTGTTTCAGCTCGACGGACTTGTCGAGGATGAGCTGAACCTCTGCCGGGAATGGCTGCCGCGGTCCAAGCGGATTTTGCTCGGCGCGCCGGGCGAGATCGCGCACCTTGCCGGCCATCGCCTCGCGAAGCTTTTGCGTCAGCGCCTTGATCTCGTCCTCGCTGGCACCGCGTTCCAGCGCCCGCTTGAGCGCGTCCTGGGCCGAGCGCAGCGCGGCGTTGACGCTGCCGGCGACACCGTCGTCCTCGATGGTGACCGCGAACGCCCACATGCTTCCCACCACCTCGCGCAGAGCGTCGTCGGTGCGGGCGGCTTCCAGCTGCTGCGCCAGGCTGCGCAGGCCGAGATAGCAGCCCGCATCCGGAGTGAACAATTCGGGCGCGATCATCAGCGCGTCGAGCGCGGCATAGACATCCGAATTCTTGTTGGCGTCGAGTGCGAGGATGCGGCGCTGCTCGACCAGCGCGCGAGAGAGCGAGTTGGTAAACAGCCGCTCGGGCAGGCGCATGTTGAAGGGCTCGCTCCTGGCCTCGTTGCCGGCCTCGTCCTTGGCGGTCAGGGTCAGCGTGACGTCGGCGCCGGCATAGGGATCCTCGCTGAGGTCCTTCACCGTCTGGCCGACGCCGTTGCGGGTGCGCGCATTCGGCAGCACGAGCGGGAATTGCGGAGGTTGGAATAGCGGCCGCGCGGCGGCCTTGGTGTCGGCCTCCTTGCTGCCATCCTTGACACCATCTTTGGCGTCGGCGGGACGCAGGCCGATTTGCGCGTCGGCGCCGGTGACGCCGTAATCGTCCTCGATCTTGTAAGTGAGCTGGAGTCCGCCACGGGCCTGCCGCTCGGGATCCTTAGCCAGCGCGATCGTCGGCGCACGGTCCGCCGTTGCCGCAAACGCCCATTGCGGCTGGCCGGAGGGCGCGCGGACATGCGCGGTGCCGTCGCCACTGATGGCAAAATGCTTCTCGTTGGTGCCCTTGGGCGCGGCTTCGGTAGGCGCGACTTCCTTGAGACCCCCGGAGACGACAACATCAAGGCTGCCGCCGGAGGAGCGAACGATCAGGGTCGAGCCTGCGGGAACGGCAAGCGGGCCGCTGGCCGGCAGCGCCGCTGCCTCCTTGTTCGCGGCCGACAGGATGACCGGCGGCTTGCCGGTGTAGAGCGGCGGCGTAACCCAGGCATCGACGCGAACATTGGTCGGCGCCAGCATGCCGTTCCAGTGGAAGGCGGCCCCGAGCCGCATCGCACGCTCGTCGCCGGCGGCGAAGAAGGTCGCAACCAGCATCACCATGACCAGCGCGCGCAGCGCCCAGGGATCATGCAGAGCGAGCCGGGGCTTCGGCAGACCGGCGCGAATGCGCTTGATCGAAGCCAGCGTGCGCTCGCGCTGCGCCCGCCACAAGGCCTGCGCAACCGGGTCCTGCGAGCTCAGCGTGTCCGTCAGCGTGGTGGCCGGCCGATGACGGATGCCGGAGCCGCGGTCGAGCCGGGCCAGCGCCTCCTCGCGGCTCGGCCAGCGAAAGCGAGTCAACGGGAACAGGACGACAATCGCGATGCCGGCGAAAACGACGAGCCCGACGGCGCGGGCAATGAACGGCAGCGCCAGCCAGAGGCCGGCCCAGGACACCGCCAGGAACAGGCCGACGACAGTGAGAAACCGCGCCAAATTCGGCCAGGCACGCTCCCACGCGATGGCATAAGTGGCCCGCTGCAGGGCTTGCGCCAGCTTCAGCCGCGACAGAGCGTCGCCATCGCGGATCGGGTCTGACGGGTCGGGGGTGACGCCGTTCAATCAACTCTCCAGGTTGCCCGGTAGAGAAGCCTACCACAACGGCAGCACTGAGGCATCCGTTCCTGTACGGGAGACACCCCTTTTCCCGCATAACACGAGGACGTGACTGGCACGCCGCAACCCCGTAATTTCCGCGCCGCCAGCCAAGGAAAACGCAAGAGAAGGAATGGAAACGCCATGGACAAGAAGATGCACGACAAGGGCCTGGAAGTCCGCAAAGCGGTGCTGGGCGAGGCCTATGTCAACAATGCCCTGAAGACCGTCGACGACTTCAACCGTCCGTTCCAGGAGATGCTCAACGAATATTGCTGGGGCACGGTGTGGGGCCGCGAGGAGCTGCCGCGCAAAACCCGCAGCATGCTCAACATCGCGATGATCGCGATCCTCAATCGTCAGCACGAATTCCGCGCGCATCTGAAGGGCGCACTCACCAACGGCGTCAGCCGCGACGAGATCCGTGAGATCCTGATGCAGGTCGCAATCTATGGCGGCATGCCGGCTGCGGTCGACAGCTTTCGGATCGCGCGCGAGGTGTTCGCGGAGATCGACGGCAAGGCGTGAGGGGGGCCGGTGTGAGGGACGGGGCCGCGACGTCCCCATGTCGTCCTGGCGAAAGCCAGGACCCATAGCCACCGGCAGGTGTGGTTACGGGCACTCGGAGTTGCCACTTCGCGCCACAACCTCTCCCTGGGGTAGTGGGTCCCGGCTTTCGCCAGGACGACACCGAGGATGGAAGCGCGCCGATCAACAACAACGAATATTCAACACAAGGAAGCACCATGGACATCGGATTCATCGGCCTCGGAAACATGGGTTTCCCGATGGCGCGGCGGCTGATCGAGGCCGGCAACCGGCTCGTCGTGTTCGACACGCGCCAGGAGGTCGTCGACAAGCTGGTGGCGCGCGGCGCCAGTGCGGCGACTTCGCCGAAGGACGTCGCCGACCAGGTCGAGACGGTCATGGCGAGCCTGCCCTCGCTGCAGGCTTCGCTCGCGGTTGCGACGGGGCCGAACGGTGTGATCGAGGGGAGCCGCGTAAAACGCTTCATCGATCTCTCCACCGTCGGTTCGGCGATGGCGGTGAAGATTCACGGCCTGCTCGCCAAGCATGACATCGTGCAGGTCGACTGCCCAGTCTCCGGCGGCGTCGGCGGCGCGGAGAAGGGCACGCTGGCGGTGATGGTCTCGGGGCCGAAGACCGAGTTCGAGCTGCTCAAGCCCGCGCTCGACATCATCGGAAAAGTGTTCTTCATCGGCGAGAAGCCCGGCGCGGCGCAGACTATGAAGCTCGCCAACAATTTCTTGTCGGCCACGGCCATCGTTGCGACCTCGGAAGCGGTGGTGATGGGCGTCAAGGCGGGGCTCGATCCCGTCGTGATGATCGACGTCATCAATGCCGGCTCCGGCATGAACACCGCGAGCCGCGACAAGTTTCCGCGCTCGGTGCTGCCGCGCAGCTTCGACTTCGGCTTCGCCACGGGACTGATGGTGAAGGACGTGCGGCTGGCGCTGGAGGAGATGAAGCAGCTCGGCCTGTCGATGGAGGTCGCGGATGCGGTCGGCCGGTTGTGGGAGACGGTCATCAGCGCGGAAGGCGCCGAATCCGATTTCACCGCGGCGATCAAGCCGATCGAGAAGAAGGCGGGTGTTGTGGTTGGCGGCAGGCCGCCCAGCTAGCACCAACACGAGAACGCAGCGCCGACGACGGGCGCTGCGCTGTCCTCCTTGGATCGATCTGTTACGAGCGGCGTCTGCCAAATTCCAGAAGGTCGATCGGCTGCTCGAGTTGCAGGGAGGCCGAGCCCCCACTGCATTTGATATATTTCTCGTCGCACCTGCGCATGCACCGTCTCTCGCTCGAGCATTTCGCAGAGGTGTTGTTGCAGCTGACCCACGTAATGTCGCACCGCGTGACCCGGGCCGACGCGGCGCCGGACAATCCGATCAGGAAGGCCACGCTGCAAGCTGCGAAAAACATACGAGGCAGGCCGGCGCCGGCGAGTGAATCATTCATTCCAATCTCCTGTGTTGGCCGGGCACGACTGCGCCTGCGGCCGAGTTTTGACGAAGACGCAGTTCAAGCCTTGGCGAGATAGGGGATCGTGCCGGCCAAGTCCGTATCGTCGATCAACTGGAAGCGGCTTTCGCTGCCGCCCCTGCGCGCTGCCGCGAAGCGGCCGTAGGCGGGATCAGTGACGAAGGACTCCGCCGCTTTCGCCGTGGGAAACGACATGATCGCGATCAGCGACGTGTCGAGAGGGGCACCTTCCAGCGTCTTCACATTGCCGCTGCGCGAGAGGTACTTGCCGCCGTGCTTGTGCACCAGCTCGTGGACGGACGCCGCGTAGTCCGGCACCCACTTTCCGTCAGTCACTTTGATGTCCGCGATCAGATACGCTGTCATGTCGTGTCTCCTGGCTCGAGTTCAGCTCCGCGTTGATACAAGGCGGGCATCACTTGGGTGCCAGAACACGGCGCGGGCTCGCCAGTACGGGAACTGTAGCGGGCGATACAAATACTGAATTGCGCCGCCCTGGATCAGCTCGCCAGCTTGCGTTCCTTGGCGAACGGGCTGAGGCCCAGCCAGCTTTGCATGGCCGCGGCAAGCTGCCGGTCGCCGGTGAGCAGCATCCGCCCGCTTGCGACGGCCGCGCGCACGGTATCGAGCCCCATCCAGATCGCCGTCATGGTGCGCAGATCAACCGACACGTAAAGGTCAACGTCGAAACCGGGATCAATCGAGCAGAGGTCGACACAGTCGTCAGGATCGACGATCAGCCACCACAATCGCTGCGTCGAAGGTAATTCCGGATACGCGAACTGCAGCACGCTGCGGCGGGTCGGCATCGGCGTCGTGTTCAAATTCCGCCGCATGTCCCACATCAACAGCTGGACATCGAGATGCTGAAGCGACAGATCCGACTGGATGCGGCGCTGGCCCCAGATGCCAAACGCCTCCACGATGGGGCCGAGTTCGCGTCCGGCTGTGGTCAGCAGATATTCTGTGATACCACGCTCGGAAGCCGAGGCCCGGCGCGTAACGATGCCGGCGGCTTCGAGCTCCTTGAGACGTTGCGAGAGCAAGGCAGGCGACATCCGCGGAACGCCACGGCGCAACTCGTTGAAGCGCGTCGAGCCGGCAATGAGTTCACGTAGCAGCACGACGGTCCAGCGCGTGCATAATATCTCGGCCGCCATCGCGACCGGACAGAACTGCCTGTAGCTGCCGATGGTCATGCGGGCCTCCGTGACAAGCGAAGGCGGAACCTTAGGGCCGATGCGCGCGGCTTCCTAGTTCAGTTTCTGTATCAGCAGCGATTCATTCTCTGAACTGGCCGCGGACCGAGGTGAGCGTCTATTCGACCGGCATTGGCAAGCCGGCCGCCGCAATCGCGGCCCGCCGGACACAGGAGATTACCATGAAGAAATACGATTCAGCGGCTTCCAGATTGCTCGTTTCGGTTCGCAGCGCCGCGATTTGCACCCTCGGCCTGGGCGTCGGCGTCATGCCGGCGTCCGCAGCCAATCTGACAAGGAGCATCGAGGTCAGCAGTGCCGCGGCCGAGGTGTGGTCCGTCATCGGGCCGTTCTGCGCGATCAAGGATTGGCTGCCGCCGGTGGGGCAGTGCATTACGGACGGCAAGTCGCCGCCAACCCGGACGCTCGTCACCAGGGACGGCAAGGCCTCGTTCGTGGAGACGCAGACTGCACGGAGCGACAAAGACTACAGCTATTCCTACGCGTTCCTGTCGAGCCCACTGCCGGTGAGCCAGTACAAGTCGACCATCAAGGTCACGGCAAAGGGTGAAGGCGCGTCGGTGGTGACATGGACCGGCATCTACACGCCCGACCCGGGGCGGGAGAAGGACGCGATCGATGCCCTCGGCGGCGTCTATGATTCCGGCCTCGCCGCGATCAGGGACCGGTTCAAGAAATAGGAATCAATGCAGCGATGGGCGCAGCGGTAGCTGCGCTCATCGTGGACGATCACACAATTACAACCAGGGCGCCGGCGTATCCATCGCGATCAGTTGCTCGACCTCGATGCGCGGACGCACGACCGCGTACTGGTCGCCCTTCACCAGCACCTCGGGCACCAGAGGTCTCGTATTGTAGGTGCCGGCCTGCACTGCGCCGTAGGCGCCGGCGGTCATGACAGCGATGAGGTCGCCGGGCTTTGGCGTCGGCAGCGTGCGATCGAGTGCGAGGTAATCGCCGGTCTCGCAGACCGGGCCGACGACGTCGGCCATGATTGTGGCCGCCCCTTTCGCGGGCTGCGTCACCGGCAGAATGTCGTGATGGGCTTCGTACAGCGTCGGACGGATCAGATCGTTCATGGCGGCGTCGATGATGACGAAATTCTTGCCGTCGCCGTGCTTCACGTAAATCACCTTGGCGACCAGGATGCCGGCATTGCCGACGATCATGCGGCCCGGCTCGAACATCAGCGTGCAGCCGAGATTGTGGCTGACGCGCTTGACCATGGCGGCATAGGCGTCGGGCGCCGGCGGCGCCTCGCGGTCCATGTAATAGGGGATGCCGAGGCCGCCACCGAAATCGACATGCGAGATGTTGTGGCCGTCGGCGCGCAGCGTCTGCACGAATTCGGAGAGGATGCGGAACGCGATCTCCATCTTGGAGAGGTCGGTGATCTGGCTGCCGATATGTACGTCGGTACCTGTGACCTCGATGCCCGGCAGCTTTGCGGCGCGGGCATAGACCTCACGGGCATGCGCGATGGGGATGCCGAACTTGTTCTCGGATTTGCCAGTCGAGATCTTTGCGTGCGTGCCGGCATCGACGTCTGGATTGACACGGATCGAGATCCGCGCGGTCTTGCCCGTCTCTGTCGCAAGGCGCGACAGCAGCTCGAGCTCGGGCTCGGATTCGACGTTGAGGCAGAGGATGTCGGCGGCCAGCGCGGCGCGCAGCTCGGCTTCCGTCTTGCCGACGCCGGAGAACAGGATCTTGCTTGCCGGGATGCCGGCGGCCAGCGCGCGCTTCAGTTCGCCGCCGGAGACCACGTCCGCGCCGGCCCCAAGCTTGGCCAGCGTGCGCAGTACCGACTGATTGGAGTTCGCCTTCATGGCGTAGCAGACCAGCACCTTCTCGCCGGCGAAAGCGTCGGTGAAAACGCGATAGTGCCGCTCGAGCGTTGCGGTCGAATAGCAATAGAACGGCGTGCCGACGGCTGCGGCCAGCTCGGACAGGTTCACCGCCTCGGCGTGCAGCACGCCGTTGCGATAGTCAAAATGGTTCATGGCGTTGGCTCAGTTGCCCCAGCCTATCGGCTGGGTCTTTCGTCCAGGAGCGGGTCGAGGATAAACGGTTTCTTCCTGCCCTTGGTCGCCGCCGGTGCGGCGTCCGCGCCATAGGTGGGATTGAACACGCTCGGCGTCCTCTGGGCTTCGGTCTCGGTGTCGGTCGGCGGCGCGACATTGGCCGTGGACGCGCTGGAGGCGGTCGGCGGCAGATCCAGCGGGCCTTTGCGGCCACAGCCGGCAAGCGCGAGCGCCGTCAGGCTCAAGACAATGATGGCCCACCCCGAGCCGGCCGGGCGAAACTTTGACGTCACGACGAAATCCCCACTACGCGCGGCGCACCATACAGAGATTGGCGCGCTCTGGCGAGACCCGGATGATCATGAAACATAAGCGAAATTTTGCCCCTCAGCCCAATTTTCGCTCTTTTTCCAGCCGCTTCAACCAGGCCTTGGCCTGCGACGCCACGTTCTTCGGCGCGGTGCCGCCGAAGCTGGTCCGGCTCTTCACCGACGATTCGACCGAGAGCACGCCGAACACGTCTTTCGTGACCTTCGGCTCGATCGCCTGCATCTCCTTGAGCGGGAGGTCGTGCAGCGCCACGCCGCCCTCGGCGGCTTTCGCGACGATGCGGCCGGTGACGTGATGGGCGTCGCGGAAGGGCATCTTTAGCGTCCGCACCAGCCAGTCGGCAAGATCGGTCGCGGTGGCGTAGCCCTCGCCTGCGGCCGTCTTCATCTTCGCTTCATCAGGCACGAGATCCCGGACCATGCCGGTCATGGCGCGGATCGCGAGCGACAGCGCGGCGAAGCCTTCCATGGCGCCCTGCTTGTCCTCCTGCATGTCCTTTTGATAGGCGAGCGGCAGGCCCTTCATCACGATCAGCAGCCCGTTGAGCGCGCCGATCACGCGGCCGGTCTTGGCGCGCACCAGCTCGGCGGCGTCAGGATTCCGCTTCTGCGGCATGATCGAGGATCCCGTGGTGAACTTGTCGCTGAGGCGGATCATGCCGACCAGCGGCGAGGTCCAGATCACGATCTCCTCGGCAAAGCGCGACATGTGCACGGCGCAGATCGAGGCCGCCGACAGCGTCTCCAGCACGAAGTCGCGATCGGAGACCGCATCGAGCGAGTTGGCCATCGGACGATCAAAACCGAGCGCCTTCGCCGTGGCGTGACGGTCGATCGGGAACGAGGTACCGGCGAGCGCGGCAGCTCCGAGCGGGGATTCGTTCAGCCGCTTGCGCGCGTCCTGGAAACGGCCGCGATCGCGCGCGGCCATCTCGACATAGGCGAGCAGATGGTGGCCGAAGGTCACCGGCTGCGCGGTCTGCAGGTGCGTGAAGCCGGGCATGACCGTTCCGGCATGCTCCAGCGCGCGCTCCACCAGCGCCTGCTGGAACGCGGCGAGCGCGGCGTCGGTCTCATCGAGGACATCGCGGACATACAGACGGAAATCGGTCGCGACCTGGTCGTTGCGCGAGCGCGCGGTGTGCAGGCGGCCGGCGGCGGGGCCGATCAGTTCGGACAGCCGGCTCTCCACATTCATGTGAATGTCCTCGAGCGCGCGCTTGAATTCGAAGCCGCCCTTGCCGATTTCTGACAAAATCGTGTCTAGACCCTTGCCGATATTTTTCGCATCAGAGGCCGTGATGATGCCCTGCGTGGCCAGCATCGCGGCGTGGGCCTTGGACGCGGCAATGTCCTGGGCAAAGAGGTGACGATCGACGTCGATGGAGACGTTGATCTCTTCCATGATCTCGTCGGGACGTTCCGAGAACCGGCCGCCCCACATCTTGTTGCTCATGATCCCCTGCTCACGCCCTGCTTGTCGCCGCCGCACGTTTGCTGACGGCTGCCAGCCGTATTAAGAGGCCTCTGATAGCCATATCTGCGACCGGATGACAAACGATATGCTCGACCCCAACGATAGGCTCGACCAACGGACAGCACGGTCGGCCACGCGCCGTATCCCCGTCGTCATCCTCACCGTGGTGGTCGGGGGCCTGGCCGGCTTTGCCGCGCTGTACGGGCTGGGCCTGGGCCGGGCCCCATCCGGCGATCCCGCCTGCCGGGCGGCGGTGAACACCGCACGGAAGATCGCCCCGCTCGCCCATGGCGAGGTGGCGGCGCTGACCATGGCGAGCGCACCGCTAAAGCTGCCGGACCTGGCCTTCGAGGACGCCGACGGCAAGCCGAAGAAGCTGTCGGATTTCCGCGGCAAGACGCTGCTGGTGAACCTCTGGGCCACCTGGTGCGTGCCGTGCCGGAAGGAAATGCCGGCGCTGGACGAGCTCCAGGGGAAGCTTTCGGGCCCGAATTTCGAGGTGGTGGCGATCAATATCGACACCCGCGACCCCGAAAAGCCCAAGACGTTTCTGAAAGAGGCCAATCTTATCAGGCTCGGCTACTTCAATGATCAGAAAGCCAAGGTTTTTCAGGATCTTAAGGCGATAGGCCGGGCTTTGGGCATGCCCACCTCGGTGCTGGTCGATCCCCAAGGCTGCGAGATCGCAACGATCGCGGGGCCGGCGGAATGGGCGAGCGAGGATGCGCTCAAGCTGATCCGGGCTGCGACGGGCAAAGCCGCCGCGTCATTCTAAGCGATGATGTTTTAGGCGGTGACGTTGAGGTTGCCGCCGACGCCGGCGCTGACATTGGCAAGCGAGGGCTGTCCGGCGCCGAGCAGCGTCAGGACGGTGGATTTCTCCGCATCCGCGTTCTGCTTCATCAGCGTCGCCGAGATATTCGACTGCAGCGCGCCTTGCTGAGAGGCCAGCATGCTGCTGACCATCGCCATCATGTCCATTACGCAAACCCTCGTATCGGCCGTAACCTAGAGGCGAGCGGTTAACGGGACATGAATTGTCGCGAAGCGCCGTAAGGTAGGCTTTGTCCGTGTCCCGGACCCGGCGCGGCACGAAGTGACACACTGCGTCCGGACCACGAGACCGCTACCTCGTCGGAACCGGCTTGGCGCCCCGGTAGTCGTAAAAACCGCGCTGGGTCTTGCGACCGAGCCAGCCCGCCTCGACGTATTTCACCAGCAGCGGGCACGGGCGGTACTTGGAGTCGGCGAGGCCCTCATGCAGCACCTGCATGATCGACAGGCAGGTATCGAGGCCGATGAAATCGGCGAGCTCCAGCGGGCCCATCGGATGGTGCGCCCCGAGCTTCATCGCCGCGTCGATTGCCTCGACGTTGCCCACGCCTTCATACAGCGTGTAAATCGCCTCGTTGATCATCGGCAGCAGGATGCGGTTGACGATGAAGGCCGGGAAATCTTCGGAGACCGCGACCTGCTTGCCGAGCTTGCCGACAAATTCCTTTGACGCCTCGAAGGTCTGGTCGTCGGTGGCGATGCCGCGAATCAGCTCCACCAGCTCCATCAGCGGCACCGGATTCATGAAGTGAATGCCGATGAAGCGTTCGGGCCGGTCGGTGGCGGCGGCGAGCCGCGTGATCGAGATCGAGGAGGTATCGGAGGCGACGATCGCCTCCGGCTTCAACACGGCGCAAAGATCGTGGAAAATCTTGCGCTTGACCTCTTCCTTCTCGACCGCGGTCTCGATCACGAGATCGCAGTCCGCGAGGTCGTCCAGCTTCTCGCCAGCCACGATACGCGCCATCGCCTTGGCTTTGTCGTCCTCGCTAACGGCCTTCTTGGAGACCTGGCGCGTCAGGTTGCCGTTGATCGTGGCCATGCCTGACTTGAGGCGGTCGGTCGAAATGTCGTTGAGCACCACGTCGAAGCCGGCCAGCGCAGCGACATGCGCGATGCCATTGCCCATCTGCCCCGCGCCGATCACGCCGACCTTCTTGATTACTGCCGCCATAATGTCATCCACCGGAACGGCGCGCTATCAACCGCGCCTGCCTATCCCCCGAGCCGGGAGATCCGATTTAATCAGAACCCGGCCTCGAAACCTAGATTGGATCGCTTCGAAGGCGTGTCCCACGCCAAAGAAAACGCCTCAAAACGCAACACCGGCCGGAGTTTATAGCTCCGGCCGGTGTTTTAGCGCGTTTTACTTGCCGAGCTTGCCGAGTTCGGCGGTCAGCTCCGGAACCGCCTGGTAGAGGTCGGCGACCAGGCCGTAATCGGCAACCTGGAAGATCGGCGCATCCTCGTCCTTGTTGATCGCGACGATCACCTTGGAGTCCTTCATGCCGGCCAGATGCTGGATCGCGCCGGAAATGCCGACCGCGACATAGAGCTCGGGGGCCACGACCTTGCCGGTCTGGCCGACCTGCCAGTCGTTCGGCGCGTAGCCCGCATCCACCGCCGCGCGCGAAGCGCCGACGCCGGCGCCTAGCTTGTCGGCGAGCGGCTCGATGTACTTTGCGAAGTTCTCGCGGCTCTGCATGGCGCGGCCACCGGAGACGATGATCTTGGCCGAGGTCAGCTCGGGACGGTCGCTCTTTGCGACCTCCTCGCCGACAAAGGACGACAGGCCTGGATCGGCCACCGCCGCGACGCTCTCGACCGACGCGCTGCCGCCTTCACCTGCTGCGGCAAAGGTGGAGGTGCGCACCGTGATGACCTTCTTGGCGTCCTTCGACTTCACGGTCTGGATGGCGTTGCCGGCGTAGATCGGACGCTCATAGGTGTCGGGGGCGACCACCTTGGTGATCTCCGAGACCTGCATGACGTCGAGCAGGGCTGCGACGCGCGGCATCACGTTCTTGAAACGCGAGGTCGCAGGCGCGACGATGGCGTCATAGGACGGCGCCAGCGAGACGATCAGCGCGGCCAGTGGCTCGGCCAGATCGTGCGCGTAAAGCACGCCGTCGGCGAGCAGCACCTTCTTCACACCGGCAAGCTTTGCGGCGGCGTCCGCCGCGGCCTTGGCGTTCTCGCCCGCCACCAGAACCTCGACGTCCGCGCCGAGCGCGGCCGCCGCGGTCAGGGCCTTGTTGGTCGCATCCTTGAGCGACGCATTGTCGTGTTCGGCAATCAGAAGCGTCGTCATCAGAGCACCCCGGCTTCGTTCTTGAGTTTCGACACCAGCTCGGCGACGTCCTTGACCTTGACGCCCGCCTTACGGCCCGCCGGCTCGGTCGTGTTGAGAACCTCGAGGCGCGCAGTGAGATCGACCCCGTAATCGGCGGCGGTCTTGTCCGCGATCGGCTTCTTTTTGGCCTTCATGATGTTGGGCAGCGAGGCGTAGCGCGGCTCGTTGAGGCGGAGATCGGTGGTGACGATCGCCGGTCCCTTCAGCTTCACGGTCTGCAAGCCGCCGTCGACTTCGCGGGTGACCTTGAAGTCGCTGCCTTCGACCTCGAGCTTCGAGGCGAAGGTCGCCTGCGACCAGCCGAGCAGCGCGGCCAGCATCTGGCCGGTCTGATTGCTGTCGTCGTCGATCGCCTGCTTGCCGAGAATGATCAGGCCCGGCTGCTCTTCGTCCGCAATCTTCTTCAGTATCTTGGCGACCGCGAGCGGCTCGACCGCGCCCTCGGCCTTCACCAGGATGCCGCGATCGGCGCCCATGGCGAGACCGGTGCGGATCGTTTCCGACGCCTGCGCCGGTCCGATGGAGACCACCACGACTTCGGTCGCCTTGCCGGCTTCCTTCAGGCGCAGCGCTTCTTCGACCGCGATTTCGTCGAACGGGTTCATCGACATTTTGACGTTGGCGAGTTCAACGCCCGATCCATCGCTCTTGACGCGGACCTTGACGTTGTAATCGACCACCCGCTTTACCGGCACCAAGACCTTCATCGATCCTCTTTCACTCAATCTGGGAGGGGGGTTATCAACTGGCGCGGAACCTAAAGGCCTGATCCGGCCCGGTCAACGCGCGAAGGGGTCTAATTTTGGCGCCCAGAAATGCGCGGCCTAATGGGTCAGCGATTCTGGCCCGGAAACCAGAGCACGTCGCCGGCGCCGTCATCGTTACTGGCGCGGCTGGCGACGAACAGGAAGTCTGACAGGCGATTCATATACTGGATGCCAGCGGCACCAACAGGCTCTTCCGGCCGGGCCGCCAGTTCCACCATCACGCGTTCCGCCCTGCGGCAAATCGTGCGGGCGACATGGAGGTGGGCGGCGGCGGGCGTGCCGCCCGGCAGCACGAAGGAGGTCAGGGGTGCCAGCTCGTCGTTGAGCGCGTCGATGTCGCGCTCGAGTCGCTCGACCTGGCTCGCCACCACCCGCAGCCGCTCCGCCTTGCCCTCACGTTCGGGCACCGCGAGATCCGCGCCGAGGTCGAACAGATCGTTCTGGATGCGGCCAAGCATCGCGTCGAGCTCGGGCGCATCCCTGGTGTGAAGCCGGACCACGCCGATCGCAGCATTGGTCTCGTCCACCGTGCCATAGGCCTCGATGCGCAGATCGTATTTCGGCCGGCGTTCGCCCGAGCCGAGCGCTGTCGTGCCGTCGTCACCGGTTTTCGTATAGATGCGGTTGAGCACGACCATGTTAACGCCCCATCGCCCATACGGCGACCATCGCGATGACGATCGCCACGAACTGAAGCAGCACGCGCCAGCGCATCAGCTTCTGCGAGGTGCTGGGCGAGCCGCCGCGCATCATGTTGATGAGACCGAGCAGCAGCACCAACGCCACGGCGCCGACCGCGATCGGCAGGATGAAAGTACTCAGGAGAGATGCCATTCGAGGGTAGATAACACCCTGCGCGCCGGTCCGCCATGGCGTTCCCGATCTGGCTTTTAAGCCAATAATATCAGAAGCTAGCTAGATGATTTCCGATTTGCGCGAATTGCCCATCCTCTTCGCCTCTCCCCGCCTGCGGGGAGAGGTCGGAATGCGTTTCCCGCGCGCGGAAAGAGGAAGCAGCAACAGCAGTGCAGGTGGCGCGTGAAGGCAATCCGCACCATCTACGTCGTCGTGATGGACGCGTTCTACACGTTCCTGGCCGACGATGGCTGGGCGATCGCGAGCCATATCGCGCTGTCGACGCTGATGGCGCTATTCCCGTTCCTGATCGTGCTGACATCGCTCGCCGGCTTCTTCGGCTCCAAGGAACTCGCCGACCAGGCTGCGAGCCTCATGCTCCAGGTCTGGCCCAAGCAGGTCGCGGATTCGATCTCGGGGGAAGTCCACGACGTGCTGACCACGACCCGCACCGGCCTATTCACCATCGGCGCGGTGCTGTCGGTCTACTTCGCCTCCAACGGCGTCGAGGCGCTGCGGGTCGCACTGAACCGCGCCTATGCGGTCGTGGAGATGCGGCCATGGTACTGGCTACGGCTGGAATCGATCGCCTACACGCTGATTGCGGCCTTCACCGCGCTCGCCATGGCATTTCTGATCGTGCTCGGACCGCTGCTCATCGAGGCCGCGCGTGCGCACATTCCGCTGTTCGTTGAATCCAACGAGAGGATCCTCACCTGGCTGCGTTACGGCATCACCGTCGGCGCGTTGGTGGTGGCGTTGATGATCCTGCATACCTGGCTGCCGGCGGGACGGCGCCGGTTCCTTCAGATCCTGCCCGGCATCGTCTTCACCATCGTGGCGTCGCTGATCTCGGGCATCGTATTCGGCCAGTACCTCGCGCGCTTCGCCAACAATTACGTGACGATGTATGCCGGGCTCGCCTCGGTGATCATCGCGCTGGTGTTCCTGTATTTCATTGCCGCGATCTTCGTCTACGGCGGCGAACTCAACGCCGCGATCATTAAGTCGCGACTTCCTCACGGCGTGTCGCTGCAAGCAGCGCAGTCGCTAGCGCCCGCGGAGACACAGGCTTGACCAGAAAGGCGTCGGCGCCGGCCTCGCGTGAGGCGACTTCGTCCTCGCCGCGACCGGACACCCCGATGATGGGGATCTGAGCCAGCGGCGTCGCCATGGTGCGGATCCGCCTGATCGCCTCGACGCCATTGATGCCCGGCAGCACCATGTCCATCAGCACCGCGTCGAAGGCGCCCTGCGCAAGCCGGTTCACCGCGTCCTCGCCGCGCCCGATGAACTCGGCATGATGGCCGAGCTCGGTCAGGATGGTGTTGAGCACGACGCGCCCGAACGGATTGTCCTCCACGCTGAGCAAGCGCAGCGCCGGGACCGCATCCATCTCGGCTTCGCCCTTCGACTTGCCGGACTTGCCCGATCCCGTGGCATCCACCGACACCGTCAACGTGAAGGTGGCGCCGCCGCCGGGCCGAGGGGCGACCGTGATGTCGCCGCCCATCGCGCGCGCCAGTTGCTTCACCGACGACAGGCCCAGGCCGGCGCCGCCGAAGCGCGAGGCAATGGTGACATTGGCCTGGGTAAACGGGCGGAACAGCCGCTTGATCTCGGCCATGGTGAGGCCGATGCCGCTGTCGGACACCGCGAAGGCGACACCGACGCTGCCTTTGCCCTTGGCTTTGCCTCTGCTCTTGGTCTTTCCCTTGCTCTTGGCGGAACGCCAAGGCGCGACCGTGAGCGCCACGCCGCCGTGCTCGGTGAATTTCACGGCATTGTCGATCAGATTCTCGAGCGCGGCGCGCAGGCGGACGGGATCACCGACTACCAGCCCCGGCAGCTTCTCCGAGATATCGACCTCGGCCTGGAGACCCTTGGCCGCGGCGCGACCGGCCAGCGAATCGCCGGCGTTCCGGGCAAGGGTCCGCAGGTCGAACAAATCCTGCCGCAGCGTGCTTCCACCTCCGACGCCCTTGCCCGTCCCCTTGCCGGTTCTGGCCGCATCGACGAACAGGGTGGCAAGGTTCGCCAGATGCTCGGCACCGGCCTTGATCGTGTCGGCCCAGCGTCTTTCCCGTTCACCGAGATCCGAAGTCGCGAGCAGGTCGCTGATCGCGAGAATGCCGGTCAGGGGGGTGCGGACCTCATGGGCAAAGGCGGCAAGCGCGGCCTGGACGACGTCCGGCTCGACACGCTTGGTGCTGCGCTTGCGCAACCGGGCGGTCGGCCCGGAGCGCTTCCCAGCCACTCGCTTGGACGTCCCCGTAGTGCGCGCTGCGCGCGTTTTCGCCGCCATAACTCCCCTTCGAAGTATCGCCTTCGAACCCCGGGCTGTCAGGCGAGCATGGCACGGCGGAACACCTGGAGTCACGGCGCCGTTTGGCTAACCCCCAGAGAAACTTAACCTAATCCCACCAGCTGGCGGATACCGGCCGGCGTGGCGCCGACCGCGCGCAGTTCACGAAGGCCGGTCGAGCTGGTTGATTTCGACAGCTTCCGGCCGCCCTCGTCGCGAACTAGCCCATGGTGGCGGTAGACGGGTTCGGGCAGGCGGAGCAGAGCCTGAAGCAGACGGTGGACCGAAGTGGCGTGGAACAGGTCCTGGCCCCGCACGATCTCGCTGATGTCCTGGAGCGCATCGTCGACAACGACGGACAGATGGTAGCTCGTTGGCGTCTCCTTGCGGGCCACAATGACGTCGCCCCAGGCTTCTGGCCGCGCCGGGACGACGCCACGCTCACCATCGGGCCCCTCGCCCAGTTCGTTCCAGCTCAGGCCGACGGCGCGGCGGCAGGCCGCCGCCATGTCGAGCCGAAGCGCATAAGGCGCGCCGGCGTCGACGAGGCGATCGCGCTCGTCGGCGGACAGCGATCTGGCGTCGCCGGGATAGAACGGCGCGCCGTCGGGATCGCGCGGCCACGGGCCATCCGCTTCACGCGCCGTAACCAGCCTTGCGATCTCGGCGCGGCTTTCGAAGGCGGGATAGACCACGCCGAGCGCCGAGAGCCTGTCCAGCGCCGCCCGATACGCGTCGAGATGCTCCGACTGCCGCCGCACCGGCGTCTCCCAGGCAATGCCGAGCCAGGCGAGGTCTTCGTAGATCGCTGTCTCATACTCCGGACGGCAACGCTTCGCGTCGATGTCCTCGATCCGTAACAAGAGCCGCCCACCGGTCTCGCGCGCGCGGTCGGAATTCAACAGCGCTGAATAGGCGTGGCCGAGGTGCAGGTAGCCATTCGGACTGGGGGCAAATCGGAAAACGGGTGTCGACATGCTTCAGAACTCGTCATGGCCGGGCTTCACCGTCACAGTTGTCATTCCGGGACGGTCCGCAGGACCGAACCCGGAATCTCGAGATTCCGGGCTCGCCCCGGAATGACGGAGTAAGATATTCGGTACGCGGTCAAGCCCGCGCATGACAAGTTGAGCAAGCGATGACCATCCACCTCGAAACCCAATCCGATCTCGAAGAGGCCGTCCACGCGCTGGTGAAGCGCGATCCGCGCCTGAAGCCCGTGCTCGCGACTGCCGGCATGCCGGCATTGCGCCGGCGCGAGCCGGGCTTTGCGGGGCTTGCCCACATCGTTTGCGGACAGCAGCTCTCCACAGCGAGCGCTGCAGCGATCTGGGGACGGCTGTCCGCCGCGTTCGATCCGTTCGATCACGAGGCGGTGCGCCGCGCCCGCACCGACCGGCTGGGGCGGCTCGGCCTGTCCGCCGCCAAGATCAAGACGCTGAAACATCTCGCGCGCGAGATCACCGCACAGCGGCTGAACCTCGACGTGCTCGCCGAAGAAGACGCCGATGCCGCGCATCACACGCTGATCGCACTGCCCGGCATCGGACCCTGGACGGCGGACGTCTATCTGCTGTTCTGCCTCGGCCATGGCGACGCCTGGCCGGCCGGCGACCTCGCCGTGCAAGAAGGCATCCGCATCGGGCTCGGCTTGCAGGCGCGGCCGACGGAGAAGCAGATGGCGCCACTCGCCGAACCCTGGCGCCCCCTGCGCGGTGCGGCGGCGCATCTGTGGTGGAGCTATTATCGCGCGGTAAAAAAACGCGAAGGCGTCATCGCGGGATCAGCTTAGCCCCGCAGCCGAACGCGATCGGTCCGGGCGCAATCGGCGACGAAGTCGATGACGGCCCGCACCGCCGGCAGTTCGACGAGGTCGGGATGGGCGAGCAGCCACAGGTCCGCCACGCTGGCGAGCTTCTGCGGCGCGACGCGCACGAGATCGGGATAGCTTTCGGCGACAAAGCACGACAGGGCGGAGATTCCGAGTCCGGCGCGGACCGCCGCCAGCATGTCGCCCTGGGACGAGCAGCGCATCACCACCCTGGCCTGACGTGTGACGACGTCGCTCCAGCGCGCAAGCTGGACGTTGGAGGTCTGGTCGGCGAAACCGATGACACTATGCCCCTTCCACTCGCCGCGCCGTTCAGGCAAGGACCGCCCGCCGGCGTAGTCGCGTGAGGCGTAGAATCCCGTGCCGAGACGGCCGATCTTGCGGCCGACCAGATTTTCCTCGCCGCTGTCGAAAGGCCGCAGCACCACGTCCGCCTCGCGCCGGCGCACGCTGGCCGGAAACGGATGGGTGATGATCTCGAGCTGGACGTGATCATGCGCGCGCAGGAACGCAGGCAGGCGCGGCATCAGCCAATGCGAGGCCAGCGTCGCGCCGATCGACAGCTTGACGGTACCGCGCGCCTTGTGCCCTCCCGCCGAGACTGCTGTCTCCGCCCGCAGCGCCGCCGCCGCCATCGCCTCGGCGTGCTCGCGCAGTGTCCGTCCATCCGCGGTTAGCGCCAGGCCGTCGGCGGCGCGCGCCACCAGCCTGGTGCCGAGTTGGGCTTCCAGCGCCGCGATCTTGCGGCTGACGGTGGGATGGCTGCTGTGCAGCCGACGTGCCGCGCCGGTGAAGCTGCCGGTATCGGCGACGGCGACGAAGGTCTTGCATAGGTCCCAGTCCATCAGCGGCACTCTGTTCAAATCTGAATAGTTGTCTGTTCAATATTGAACGATGGGAGGCCGCACTCCAACCCCTATAATGGCGTGAAATGAAACATGGGCGGCAACTCGCCCGCGACAATCAACAGGGAAACGCCTCGTCATCCGCCTGCCGGCGGGCTGCGTTTCCGGGAGGACATCATGGCGCTGCCCGCTCTCTTGAAGGATTCGCTCGAGCTGCCCGTGGTCGGCTCGCCGCTCTTCCTCGTCTCAGGCCCGGAGCTGGTGATCGCCCAGTGCAAGGCCGGTATCGTCGGCTCGTTTCCGGCGCTCAATGCCCGTCCGGTGGAAAAGCTCGACGAGTGGCTGAGCCGCATCGAGAATGAACTCGGCGAATACAAGTCGCGCAATCCCGGCAAGAAGGTCGCGCCCTACGCCGTCAACCAGATCTGCCACGCCTCCAACGACCGGCTGATGAAGGACATGGAGACCTGTGTGAAGCACAGGGCGCCCATCATCATTACCTCGCTGCGACCGCCCGCCGAGCTCGTCGAGGCCGCACATTCCTACGGCGGCCTCGTGTTCCACGACGTCATCAACGTCAAGCACGCGCGCAAGGCCGCCGAGCAAGGCGTCGACGGCCTGATCCTGGTCTGCGCCGGCGCTGGAGGACATGCAGGAACGCTCTCGCCTTTCGCGCTGGTACGTGAGGTCAAGCAATGGTTCGACGGCTCGATCCTGCTGTCGGGCGCAATCAGCGACGGCTTCGCAATCGCCTCCGCCCTGACGCTGGGCGCCGACCTCGCCTATATGGGCACGCGCTTCATCGCGACGAAGGAAGCCAACGCTGACGAAGCCTACAAGTCGGCGCTGACGCAGCATGCCGCGCACGACATCGTCTACACCAACCTCTTCACCGGCGTGCACGGCAACTATCTTGGCCCTTCGATCGCCGCGGCCGGGCTCGACCCGGACAATCTGCCGGCCGCCGACAAGACCAAGATGAATTTCGGCTCCGGCGGCAACATGAAGTCCAAGGCGTGGCGCGACATCTGGGGCTCGGGCCAGGGCATCGGCCAGATCGCCGATGCACCGCCGGTCGCCGAACTCGTCGACCGGATGAAACGAGAATTCGACCAGGCTCGGCAGGATTTCCTGATGCGCGCCAGCGCCTAAGGGCTCGGACCGACAATAAAACGGGAGGACACCATGAAACTGGCAGCCGCACTGATCGGCATGTCGTTGCTGACGCTCACGGGCGGCTGCGCCCATGCCGAAGGCAGCGACGAGATTCGCATCGGGCAGACCCTGCCCTACAGCGGTCCGGCGTCCGGCTTCGGCGCGATCGGACGGACGCAGGAGGCGTTCTTCGAGAAGGTCAATGCCGATGGCGGCATCAACGGCCGCAAGGTCAAGTTCATCACGCTGGACGACGCCTATTCGCCGCCGAAGACCGTCGAGCAGACCCGCAAGCTGGTGGAGCAAGAGGAGGTGCTGATGATGTTCGGCTCGCTCGGCACCGCCACCAACAGCGCCGTGCAACGCTATCTCAACGCCAAGAAGGTGCCGCAGCTATTTGTGCTCTCCGGCGCCACCAAATGGGCCGATCCACAGAAGAACCCGTGGACGATGCCGGGCATGGCGGCCTACGAATCCGAGGGCGTGGTCTATGCCAAATATATTTCGCAGACCAAGCCCGACGCCAAGATCGCGATCCTGTCGCAGAACGACGATTTCGGCCGCGACTATGTCGCGGGGTTCAAGCGTGCGCTCGGGACCAAGGCGGCCGGCATGATCGTCGCGGAAGCAAGCTACGAGACCAGCGCGCCGACGATCAGTTCGCAGCTCTCGACGCTGAAGGCGTCAGGCGCCAACGTGCTGTTCGGCGTCGTGCTCGGCAAGTTCACCTCGCAGATGGTCAAGGGCGTGGCCGAGATCGGCTGGAAGCCGGAGCTGTTTTTCGTGCCGACCTCGGCGTCCTCGATCTCGTTTCTGGAGCCGGCGGGCCTCGACAATGCCGTTGGTCTGATCTCGTCGAGCAACCAGAAGGACACGATGGACCCGCAATGGGCCGACGATCCCGGTGTGAAGGAATATTTCGCCTTCATGAAGCGTTATATGCCGACCGCAGACCTCTCCAACTCCAACTACGCCGCGGGCTACCACTATGCCACGCTGCTGATGACGGTGCTGAAGGCGTGCAAGGATGATGTCAGCCGCGACAACATCCTGCGCCAGGCGGCCTCGCTGAAGGACGTGAAGCTGCCGCTGCTGCTGCCGGGAATGGCTGTTACGACCGGCCCTGACGACTATCTGCCGTTCCAGCAGCTTCAGCTCCGGCGCTTCAACGGCAAGAGCTGGGTCGGCTTCGGCGACGTGCTCGATGATCGCTAGACGAGCGGAATGAGGAGACGCCATGATCATCAGCGGCGAACGCCAGATCAGCTATGAAGACATCCGGGCCCGGATCAAGCGGGCGATGAGCGGCTTCCGCGCCCTGGGGCTTGCCGAGGCCGCGCCGGTCGCGATGATGCTGCGCAACGATTTCGCCCTGTTCGAGGTGGTTGCGGCCTCCGCCGCGCTGGGCAGTCCGGTGGTGCCGATCAACTGGCATCTGAAAGCCGAGGAGGTCCGTTACATCCTGGCCGACAGCGGGGCGAAGCTCCTGGTGTGCCATGCCGATTTGCTGCCGCAGATCCGCGACGGTGTACCGGCGGATGTCCTTCTCCTGGTCGTCGCGACGCCGCCCGAACTCGCAGCGACCTTCTCGATCCCTCCGGAGCTGACCGAAATCCCGGTGGGACTGACCGATTGGGATCGCTGGCGCGATAGCCATCCGCAAGCGCAGGAGCCGCCGCGGCGAGCCGCAGCGATGATCTACACATCGGGGACCACGGGCATGCCGAAGGGCGTGCGGCGCATGCCGATGCAGCCCGAACAGGCGGCCGCCTCCGAACGCGTGGGCGGGATCGCCTATGGCATCAAGCCGCGGGAAGACCAAATCGTGCTGATCAACGGGCCGATGTATCACTCGGCGCCGCATTCCTACGGCATGTTGGCATTTCGGAGCAGCTGCACCATCATTCTCCAGGCGCGGTTCGATGCGGAGGAACTGCTGGCGCTGATCGAGCGCCACCGCGTCACGCATATTCACATGGTGCCGACCATGTTCGTCCGACTGCTGCGGTTGCCCGAAGCGGTCAGACAGCGGTACGACCTGTCGTCGCTGCGTTTCGTCGTGCACGGCGCCGCCCCCTGCCCGCCAGACGTCAAGCGCGCCATGATCGACTGGTGGGGACCGGTCATCAACGAGTATTTCGGCTCCACCGAGACCGGGATCCCGGTCTGGCACTCGGCCGAGGAAGCACTGAAGAAGCCCGGCACGGTCGGCCGCGCCATCGAAGGCGGCATCGTCAGGATCTTCCGGGACGATGGCAGCCCGTGCGGTGCCAACGAAGTCGGCGAAATCTACATGCGCCAGACGGCAGTGCCCGATTTCGACTATCACGGCAGGTCGCAGGCAAGGGCCGAGGCCGGCCGTGACGGCCTCGTCAGCGTCGGCGATGTCGGTTATCTCGACGCGGACGGCTATCTGTTCCTGTGCGACCGCAAGCGCGACATGGTGATCTCCGGCGGCGTCAACATCTATCCCGCGGAGATTGAGAACGCGCTGATCGGAATGCCCGGAGTGCGCGACTGCGCCGTGTTCGGCATCCCCGACGCGGAATTTGGCGAGCGGCTGTGCGCCTTTGTCGAGCCTGAATCGGGTACCGAGCTCTCGGCCGACGCCGTCCGATCGTTCCTGCGCGAGCGGCTTGCCAATTTCAAGGTGCCAAAGGACGTCGAATTCCGCGACGCGCTGCCGCGCGAGGCAACGGGAAAGATCTTCAAGCGCAAGCTGCGGGAGCCCTATTGGGCGGCGTGAGAACAGGCGACGCGTCCGAGAGCGCGAGGCTCATATAAACGGGAACGAGTGGCAATCGTTCCTGCGGCTCTCCACTATTGGACAGATTGAAGACGCGCGCTTCCGTCGCAAACGGAAGAGCAACCAATTCGAATCTCGTCTGTTGTCGACCGGCACAATCACTGCCGGAGGATAAACTATGTCACGTATAATTTCGCTCGCTGCGGCTGTCCTGCTGCTCGGATCAATGCCCGTAAGCGCACAGTCCCAAAAGGCACAAAGCGGCCCGGGCAACAACGCCGTCAACAGCTCTGATCACAACAACTCCAACGCACCAGTCGCAGGCCGCAACAGCTTCACCGAGGGACAGGCGAAGTCGAAGATCGAGGGCGCGGGCTATTCCAATGTTTCCGGCCTGCAAAAGGACGACAACGGCGTCTGGCGCGGCAAGGCCGACAAGGCTGGGACCAAGGCGGACGTGAGCGTCGATTTCCAGGGCAACGTGAACCCCGTCAAGTAAGGAGGATAAAACATGACCACCACCATTTCTCGACTTTATGACACCTATTCGGATGCGGAACGTGCGGTCAGGCGTCTGGAGGCCGCGGGCGTGCCGCACTCCGACATCAGCATCGTCGCGAACAACTCCGATAATTGGTACGGCTCCTCCTCCACCGGCAAGGTCGACCGTGACCGCGACGGCGTCGATGACCGCGCCGAAGGCGCCGGTACGGGCGCCGGCATCGGCGCTGGAATCGGAAGCGCGGCGGGCCTGCTTGCAGGACTCGGCTTGCTGGCTATTCCGGGGCTCGGGCCGGTGGTTGCTGCCGGATGGCTGGCTTCTACGGCAGTTGGTGCCGCAGCGGGCGCCGCGACGGGCGGCATCGTTGGCGCGCTGACCGAAGCCGGCGTTTCCAAGGATGATGCGTCGCGGTACGCGGAGGGCGTCCGTCGCGGCGGAACGCTGGTATCGGCGCGGGTGCCCGACCAGGACCGCTCACGTCTCGATGCCCTATTGCACGAGAAGGCCGTGAACCTGCAGGAACGGAGCGCCGCCTGGCAAAAGTCCGGCTGGAACGGCTTCGACGCCGCAAGCCCGCCGCTGTCGCCTGACGATGTCGGCCGTGAGCGTGAGTTGTACGGCGCCGGCACGCGGGTGAGGTAGGGATGTTCCGCTCGCCGCCACGCGAGCGGCTGTGAATCCCAAGAGCGCGAGGGAGGCTCCACCGAGGTGGAGCCTTTTTCGCGTGTCCGTTCTCAAACACCGCGAGAGTGCCGCAGGTCTCTCTCACGGGCTGACGGGCGCATTCCGCTGAAGCAGGGGCACATGCTCTCACTGCTCGGGTAATCGGCTATTGGCCGTCTGCGAAACAGTATAGCTTTCGACCCTAGAGGAAACGCCGCGAAGACGGCACGAGGTCGCGCATGCTGGACAGGACGAAGGATATTGCCGCATCCGCGCAAGCCTGGCTCGATGAATTCGAGCGCACGTTTGGCGTACCCGGCGGCGCTGGGCTGGACCCTCTTTTCGTCGCCGACAGCTATTGGCGCGATGTGCTGGCACTCAGCTGGAACCTGCAAACCATCGCCGGCGGCGACTCGATCAAGCGGGAGCTGACAACGCTCGCGGCAAAGGTCGCGCCGGGCAGCTTCAAGATCGCGCCGAACCGAGCGCCACCGCGCTGGGTGACGCGTGCCGGGACCAACACGATCGAAGCGATCTTCGATTTCGAAACCGCACTGGGGCGCGGCAGCGGCATCGCGAGGCTTGTGCCCGACGCTACCGACGGCGACCGCCTGAAAGCGTGGACGCTCCTCACCGCGCTCGACGAGCTCAAGGGCTTCGAGGAGCAGCTCGGCACCTCGCGGCCGCGCGGCCAGGCTTATTCGCGCGACTTCCGTGGACCGAACTGGCTCGACCTGCGCAACGCCTCGCGCGACTACACCGATCGCGATCCAGCCGTGCTGGTGGTCGGCGGCGGCCAGGCCGGGCTCGCGATTGCGGCTCGGCTGAAGCAGTTGAAGATCGACACACTGATCGTCGATCGCGAGGCGCGGATCGGGGACAATTGGCGCAAACGTTACCACGCGCTGACCCTGCATAACCAGGTGCAAGTCAATCATTTGCCCTACATGCCGTTTCCGCCGAACTGGCCGACCTATATCCCCAAGGACAAGCTCGCCAACTGGTTCGAAGCTTACGTCGACGCGATGGAGCTGAATTTCTGGACCGGAACCGAATTCGAATGCGGCGCCTACGACGATGCCAAGGGCAACTGGACCGTCACGTTGCGAGGCGCCGACGGTGGCAAACGGACCATGCACCCGCGCCATGTTGTGATGGCAACCGGCGTCAGCGGCATCGCCAATGTGCCTGTTATTCCAACCCTCGATAACTTCAAGGGCACGCTGCTGCATTCGAGCCGCTACGAGGACGGCGAAAACTGGACAGGAAAACGCGCCATCGTCATCGGCACCGGCAATAGCGGTCACGACATCGCGCAGGACCTTCACTCGAGTGGCGCGGAAGTGACGCTGGTGCAGCGTTCACCCACGCTGGTCACCAATATCGAGCCGTCGGCCCAACTTGCCTACGCGACCTACAATGAGGGCACGCTCGAGGACAACGATTTGATCGCGGCCTCGATGCCGACGCCGCTGGCGAAGAAGACCCATGTGATGCTGACGGAGCAGTCGAAGGAGCTCGATAACGAGCTGCTCGACGGCCTGCGCAAGGTCGGCTTCAAGCTCGATTTCGGCGAGGCCGGCACCGGCTGGCAGTTCAAATATCTCACCCGTGGCGGCGGCTATTATTTCAATGTCGGCTGCTCCAACCTCATCGTCGAGGGTGCGATCAAGCTCAGGCAGTTTTCCGACATCGAGAGCTTCGTCGCCGAGGGGGCGCGGATGAAGGACGGCACGACCCTTCCGGCCGACCTGATCGTGCTCTCGACCGGTTACAAGACACAGGAGTATCTGGTGCGGAAACTGTTCGGCGACGGCGTCGCCGACCGCGTCGGCCCGATCTGGGGCTTTGGCGACGGCCTCGAGCTGCGCAACATGTATGCGCGCACTGGGCAACCCGGCCTCTGGTTCATCGCCGGCAGCCTCGCGCAATGCCGGATCAACTCGAAATATCTCGCACTGCAGATCAAGGCGATCGAGGAAGGGATTCTGGGGCGTGAGGCGGGCGCAATTTGAGCCTCCTCGTCATTGCGAGCGCAGCATCCAGTGTCTTTCCGCGGACGCAGTCTGGATTGCTTCGCTGCGCTCGCAATGACAGTGTGGAGACGATCGCGCATCGCCGACACGAATAAGAGGAGAACACCAATGCCAGCCATTCTCGGCACCGGCGAGCACCGCTACCGCGTCGTTGAGAACTTCGCAAAGCTGCCGGACGGATGGCAGCTCACCGACGTCGCTTCGGTCGCGGTCGACGGCAAGGACCGCGTCTACGTCTTCAACCGCGGGGCCCATCCGATGGTCGTGCTGGACCGCGAGGGCAATTTCTTGCGCAGTTGGGGCGAAGGCCTGTTCTCGCGCGCACACGGCCTGCACATCGATGCCGACGACAATCTCTATTGCACAGATGACGGCGACCACACCGTGCGCAAGTGCACCACCGAGGGCAATGTGCTGCTGACGATCGGCATCCCCGAAAAACCGTCGCCATTCATGAGCGGCGATCCCTTCCATCGCTGTACCCACACCGCGCTGTCGCCGAAGGGCGAAATCTACGTCTCCGACGGCTATGGCAATGCGCGCGTGCACAAGTTCACGCCCGATGGCAAGCTGATGACGAGCTGGGGCGAGCCCGGCACCGATCCCGGCCAGTTCAACATCGTGCACAACATCGCCACCGATGCCGACGGCTTTGTCTATGTCGCCGACCGCGAGAATCATCGCGTGCAGGTGTTCGACGGCAATGGCAAGTACGAGACGCAGTGGAACAATCTGCACCGCCCGTGTGCGCTATACTGCTGCGGCGGCAGCAAGAGCCCGACCTTCGTCATCGGAGAACTCGGGCCCGGCCTCGCGGTCAACCGCAAGGTGCCCAATCTCGGCCCGCGGCTCTCGATCGTGGACGCCAAGGGCAACCGCATCGCGCGGCTCGGCGGCGAGGAAGGCCCGGGCGTTGCGAGCGGCAAGTTCCTGGCACCGCATGGCATTGCGCTGGATTCCCGGGGCGACATTTATGTCGGCGAGGTCGGCGTCACCGACTGGAAGACCAGCTTTCCGGATGAGGAGATGCCGGCCGCGGTGCGCGCGACGCGATGTTTGCAGAAGCTGGAGCGGGTACGGGAGTAGCTGCCTCGGCACATCCACGTTGCGCTGTCAGGAGAACGCTGCCTCCACGGCCCCGGACCTGGAAATCACGGCGTTTTGCGCGGGTTGCCACCCCCGTGCCGCATTGCTTGTGCCGGAATAAGTCGCTCGACGGGCTTCACAATCCCGTCACGCTGCATGTAGTATGTCAGTTACGTGCTGCTTCGCAGCGTACATTGGAGGCCAGGAGCGTTACTTGAACGCACATGTCTCGCAAGGCCATTGGCCGGTGTTGGTGCTGAATGCGGACTTCCGGCCGCTGAGTTACTACCCACTGTCTTTGTGGTCGTGGCAGGACGCGATCAAGGCGGTATTCCTCGACCGCGTCAACATCGTCGCGCATTACGATCAGGCGGTCCATAGTCCCACACTGCAAATGCAGTTGCCGAGCGTCGTCTCGCTCAAATCCTTCGTCAAGCCGACCACCCATCCTGCCTTCACCCGATTCAACGTCTTCCTGCGCGATCGTTTCGCCTGCCAGTATTGCGGCTCGCCCGAAGACCTCACCTTCGACCACATCATCCCGCGCAGCAAAGGCGGCCAGACCACCTGGGAGAACGTGGTCGCGGCGTGCTCGCCCTGCAATCTGCGCAAGGGCAATCTGACGCCGGTGCAGGCCAAGATGTTTCCGCGCCAACATGCGTTCGCGCCGACCGTGCACCAGCTTCACCGCAACGGCCGCCTGTTCCCACCGAACTATCTGCACGACAGCTGGCTGGATTATCTCTACTGGGATACGGAGCTGGATCCGTAAGGTCTGCGTCTGGTCTCACATCCCGATCGCATTCCGCGCGACCACGTCGCGATAGAACGCCGCGCTCAGCTTCGGCACCCTCGCCTGCGTCTCGAAATCGACGCGGTACAGGCCAAACCGCTTTCCGTAACCAAAAATCCATTCGAAATTGTCCATCAGGCTCCACAGGAAATAGCCGCGAATTGGGACGCCTTCGGTAATCGCGCGCTGCATCTGGGTCAGGTAGTTGCGCAGGAACATGATGCGGTCGAGGTCGTAGACCTGGCCGTCGGCGGCGAGCTTGTCCTCCGACGAGGTACCGTTCTCGCTGATATAGATATCGTCGATGTTCCAGATCTTTGCGGCGATGCGCGGGGCCCAGTAGATGACCTCGGGGCCAATCCGTAACCATTCCGAGTTCATGTGCGGGAACGAGGTCGGGAACGGCAGCACGTGGAAGCCGGGCGCACGATCGGAGGCCGTGATGTAATATTGTGGCGCGTATATGTTGAGGCCGACGAAGTCGTTCGGCGTGCCGATGATCTTCAATTCATCAGGCGTGAATTTCGGAGCGTCCGCGCCGGCATAGGCGAGGAAACCGTCGGTGTATTTGCCCTCCAGCACCACACCGAGGAAGCCGGCGTTGAGCTCGCGCGTCGCGATCTCGGCCGCGCGGATGTTTTCGGGTGTCGCGATCGCCGGCACGCAGGCGGCAATGTTCTCGGCCGCGCCGACGCGGGTGCCGGCGCGCCCTGAGGCGCGGATCGCCTGCACCGCCAGCCCGTGCGCCAGCGCGACGTGATGGCGGGCCTGGTTGAGCAACGCCGCCGGCAGCTTGAGTCCGGGCGCGTCGATGCCCCAGCCATATCCGAAATTCACGAAGCGCCCGACCTCGTTGACGGTGAAAATATTCTTCACGCGATCGGTCAGGCGCTGGACGACGTAGGCTGCGTAGTCGGCGAAAGCCTTCGAGGTGTCGCTGGACTGCCAGCCGCCGACGCGGTCCTGGAGCGCCTGCGGCAGGTCCCAGTGATAGAGCGTGGCGTAGGGCTCGATGCCGTTCGCGAGCAGCTCGTCGACGAGACGGTTGTAGAAGTCGAGCCCTTTGGGATTGGGTTGTCCCGATCCTTCCGGAAACACCCGCGGCCAGGCGACCGAGAAACGGTAAGCCTTGACGTCGAGCGCCTTGATCAGCGTCACGTCGTCCTTGTAGCGATGATAGTGTTCGTTAGCGCGGTCGCCGGTCGTGCCGTCCTCGATCTTGCCGGGCGTGTGGCTGAAGGTGTCCCAGATCGACTTGCCGCGACCGTCCTCGTCGACGGCGCCTTCGATCTGATAGGACGAAGTCGCCGTGCCCCAGAGAAAATCCTTCGGGAAGGGCGCGGGCGCGTGGCGGTCGGGCACGATCAGCGTTTCATCTACCGCAGCCTTGTCCGCAGCCTTCTCGTCAGCCTTGACACCTGCCGTTGCGCCAACCGCCGCAAGGCCCGCGAGCTTTGCAAAATCGCGCCGCGAGAAATCAGCTGCCATTGCTATCTCCGGGCCTGCTCCATATCGATCTGATAGACGGATATGCGGTCGATCTCGAATGCAACGGTCGGGGGCGACTCCGCGTCGACCGGTCCGACGCCGAGAAAGAATTTCGATCCGATTGCGAGATTGACGATCATGTACATGGGATCGTCGAAGCCGATCGGCACCTTGATGTCGGACACCGGCCTGCGGTCGATGAAATAGACCAGGCGATCCTCTTCCCACAATACACCGTAAGTGTGAAATGCGCTCGAAGCGTCGCCGACCGCGAAGTCGAAGCCGCAGGACTGGATCTTCTGGGTCGAGGGAATCCGCCAATGCGTCGTCATCACGAGATCACCCGGCTTTTCGCCGCGGCCTTCCAGCACGTCGACCTCCGGCGGCCAGCCGCCGTCATCCGCCAGCATCCAGAACGCCGGCCACACCGCATGCCCAACCGGCACCTTGGCGCGGATCTCGAAATAACCGTGCTTCTGCGCGAACGTGCCCTGGGTCGTGAGTATCCCGGAAATGTACTCGTTGTTGAACAGCACCGGTTTCAATTCCGGCGGGGTGCGCCTGGCGACGATCGACAGCACGCCGTCCTTGACCTTGAACGGATCGAGCCCGAGCGGCGCCGCGGCCCGCCCCGCGTAGCGCGGATCGACGTAGATCTGCTGCTCGCCATTGGCGCTGGTCTTGCGCTTGAAGTCGGAGCCGTCGCCACCCCAGTAGCGCGCCTCCGGCCAGGCCGCACCGCCGGCGTAATGCGGCACCCAGCGTCCGTTCGCCAGCGGGTGCTCGTCAAAATCCTCGTTGAAGGTCCGGCGCAGCGGCAAGAAGATCAGCGAGGCCGGATTGACCGTTTCCAGCCGGCGGCACGCGATGGCGGAGGGATCGGTCGTCACCTGCAGCGACATGCTCACCGGGGCACCGTCGAGATCGTCCTGCGCGAGGGCCGGCGCAGGCACAACGCAGAGACCGATCACAGCCAGAGCGCCCCTCGTCCAACGCGCGATCATCACCGCTCTTCGAAGATGCCGGAGGAAAGGCCGAGGTTAGCTCGCTCGTATCGGGACGGGCAAGGGCAGGCCCGCGACCGCGCGTCAATTCGGGAGCGCAGCCCGCACATGCCATCCAGATTTTCGTGCACTTAAAAAAATGAAGACGCCAGGGCGGTGCCCGGCAGGCGCGCGGCAGGCTCTCGCCGGGGACGGAACTCGATGCGCCGCCGACCGTTCAGAGTGAAGGCCGGATGTTTCGCGCGCGCCAACGGTCCGCGCCAGACGTGTCCAGCCCTGCCACAGCACAAGGGGAGAATAGTCATGGCCACAAGCGAGACGGATCACGTCTACAAGATCCTGGAACTGGTCGGATCGTCCGAGACCTCGATCGAGGACGCGATCAAGAACGCGGTCAGCCGGGCCGCCAAGACCGTTCGTGAGATGAAATGGTTCGAGGTGGTGCAAACGCGCGGCCATATCGAGAACGGTGCCGTGCGCCACTACCAGGTTACGCTGCGCGTCGGCTTCACTCTGGACGAGTGAGGTAGAACACCGGGCCAAGCCGACGCTTGAGCCAGCCTGGTTAACGCGACAATCCCCCTCCCGCCTGATGACTGCAAGTGTTGGCGCCGCGACGAGTCTGCCGTCCCAACCCACGACGGACTGCAGCACGCTGGTCGCCGCCGCCGATCGCGCGCTCTACGCCGCCAGGGACAATGGCCGGGACCGGCTGATGATGTCGGCACAGGTCGTTCCCTGGTCCGCGAGAAGCGCGTGACGGGATCGACTGTTGCTCTGGATTTGTTGCCTGCGCTCTAGCGCGGTATGGCTTGGATCACGGCCGGATGTTCGGCCAATCCGAGAGTGCCGCTGTGACTGGTGGAACAAGCTCGTCCTCTTCGACATGGACAATGTCCTCTGCGATTACGACAGGGCAAAGCGTGTCGCATGGCTGGCGAAGCTTGCGGGGGCTACGAGCGGCGCGCGAGAGGCGCGTCTGTTCGCGCATCACCACACTTCGGTTGAGGCGTTCAGGCAGGCCTTTCGGAGCACGGCCTGCTTCACGCATGAATGCGCGCTCCGCTTTTCCAGGCGTCAGGCGAGATGGCACGCCACAAGGTGCCCGCCCGCTCCCTCCTTCAGCTCCGGCGCGCTTTCGGCGCAACGCGGCTGGGCGATAGGACAGCGGGTGTGGAAGTGGCAGCCCGACGGCGGCTTCATCGGGCTCGGAACGTCTCCCTTGAGGCGGATGCGCTCGCGTTTGAGCTTGGGATCGGGCACCGGCACCGCTGATAACAGCGCCCTCGTGTAGGGATGCTGCGGATTGCGGTAGAGGTCGCTGGCCTTGGCGAGCTCGACGATACGGCCAAGATACATCACCGCGACGCGGTCGGAGATGTGCTCGACCACCGACAAATCGTGCGCGACGAAGAGATAGGTGAGGTTCAGCTCGGCCTGGAGATCTTCCAGCAAATTGATGACCTGAGCCTGGATCGAGACGTCGAGCGCCGACACCGGTTCGTCGCAGACGATCAGTTTCGGCTCGACCGCGAGCGCACGCGCGATCACGATGCGCTGGCGCTGACCGCCGGAAAACTCATGCGGATAGCGGCGCATGTGCTCGGCCTTGAGCCCCACCTTCACCAGCAGGCTCGCGACGCGATCCTCCCGCTCCTTGGCCGATGAGCCAAGCTTATGGATGATCAGCGCTTCGCCGAGGATGGCGCCGACCGTCATGCGCGGATTGAGGGAGGCGAACGGGTCCTGGAACACGAGCTGCATGTTCCGCCGCATCGCGCGCAAATCGTTGCCGCCGAGCTGGCGGACATCCTGACCGTCGAACACGACCTCGCCGTCGGTCGGCTCGATCAGGCGCAGCACGCAGCGTCCCGTCGTCGACTTGCCGCAGCCGGATTCGCCGACGAGGCCGAGCGTCTCGCCCCGGTTGACCGAGAACGAGACCCCGTCCACCGCATAAACGCTGCCGACCTGGCGCGATAACAGGCCGCCATGCACGGGAAAATATTTCTTCAGGCCGCTGACGCGGAGCAAGGGCTCGGTCATGCTGCGCCTCCCAACTGCGTATCTCCCAGATGACAGGCCATGCGGTGGCCGGGCGCGATTTCGCGCAGCAGCGGCTCCCTCTCGGTGCAGATGCTCATGGCGTGGCGGCAGCGCGGAGCGAAGCGGCAGCCGACCGGCGGGTTGATCAGGATCGGCACCGAGCCGCCGATCGCCTCCAGCCGCACCTTGTGCTCGCTGTCGAGATCAATGCGCGGGATCGAGCGGATCAGTCCCTGGGTATAGGGATGGCCGGGATTGCCGAAGAGGTCGTCGACAGGCGCCTCCTCTACCACCTTGCCGGCGTACATCACCACGACGCGTTGCGCGGTCTCGGCGACGACGCCCATGGCATGGGTGATCAGCATCACCGCCATGCCGAAGCGCTCCTTCATGTCCTGGAGCAGGCCGAGGATCTGCGCCTGAATGGTGACGTCGAGGGCCGTGGTGGGCTCGTCGGCGATGATCAGTTTCGGCTTGCAGGCGAGCGCCATCGCGATCATCACGCGCTGCCGCATGCCGCCGGAGAACTGATGCGGATAGTTGTGCACGCGGCCTTCGGCGTTGGGAATCTGCACCAGCTTGAGCATTTCGATGGTGCGCTCGAGCGCCTGCTTCCTGGTGACGTTCTCATGGCGGCGCAGGCTTTCGGCGATCTGCTCGCCGATGGTCAGCACCGGATTGAGCGAGGTCATCGGCTCCTGGAAGATGAAGCCGATCTCCTTGGCGCGGATCTCGTCGAGCTGACTGCTCGTCAGCGGCACGAGATCGCGGCCCTCGAAGATGATCTCGCCTGCCGCGATGCGGCCCGGCGGCATCGCGATCAGCTTCAGGATCGACATCGCGGTGACGGTCTTGCCGCAGCCGGATTCGCCGACGACGCAGAGCGTCTCGCCGCGGTTGATGGAGATGTCGACACCATCGACCGCCTGGAGGATGCCGTCGTCGGTGGAGAAGTGGGTTTTCAGTCCCTTGATCTCGAGCAGCGGCGCCATCAGATCACCCGCCGCGCATCGAGCGCGTCACGCAAGCCGTCGCCGATGAAGTTGATGGCGACCACCGCGATGAAGATCGCGCCGCCCGGAAACAGCGCCCAGTGCGGGCCGATGTCGAGAAAGTCTTTCGCGTCATAAAGCAGCCGGCCCCAGGTCGGCGTATCCGGAGGGAAGCCGAGGCCGAGGAAGGACAGCGTCGATTCCGCGATGATGGCGGCAGCCACGTCGATGGTGCCGGCGATGATCACCGGACCGAGGGCATTGGGCAGGATATGGCGCACAACCTGCCGCACCGGGCTTGCCCCGAGAGCGCGCGCGGCTTCAACGAATTCCTTCTCGCGGATCGACAGGAACTGGGCGCGAACGAGGCGCGCAACCGGCATCCAGCGCAAGCCACCGATCACGAGCACGATCAGGATGAAAATGCCGCCCTCGGGGCCGAAAGCCGCCTTCAGCCCGTCGCGGAAGAGATAGATCAGCAGCAGCAGCAGGGGCAATTGCGGCAGCGACAGAAAGAGATCGGTGAGCCACATCAGCCCATGACCGAGCGCACCGCGCGACATGCCGGCGAGCGCGCCGATCAGCACGCCGACAAAGACTGAGACCAGCATCGCGGCGAGGCCGACCGCGAGCGAGATGCGCCCGCCATAGATCATGCGGGCGAGGATGTCCTGCCCGAGATCGTCGGTGCCGAAAGGATGGGCCAGCGACGGCCCCTGCATGCCCGCCACGATATCGATGTCGTCGATCTTGACCCGCCAGATAAAGGGGCCGACCACCACCGCCAGGATCAGAACGAGGAGCAGGAACGCACTGACCACGGCAAGCTTGTGGCGGCTATAGCGCCGCCACGTCTCGCGCCAGGGCGAGTAGACGCGCCGCTCAGCGGAGGGAGATGCGAGGGTCAAGCCAGCCATAAAGAACGTCCGCGATGAGATTGAACAGCACGACCAGGCACGCAAAGACGAAGGTGACGGCCATCACCACCGGCGTGTCGTTGGAAAGGATGGAGGAGATCAGCAGCGAGCCGATGCCGGGGATGCGGAAAATCTGCTCGGTGACGATGGCGCCGCCGAACACCGCCGGGATTTGCAACGCAATCAGCGTGACGACCGGGATCATCGCGTTGCGCATCACGTGCTTGATAATCACCCGCCGCTGGCCGATGCCCTTGGCGCGCGCGGTGGTGACGTAGTCGAGCCGGATCACGTCGAGCATCGCCGAGCGCACGAAGCGCGTCATCGACGCCGCCTGGAACAGGCCGAGCACCGCCACCGGCATGATTGCCTGACGGATCGTCTCCGCCAGCCAGTGAATGCCCGTGCCCTTGATGTCCGTGGTGTAGACGAAAGGCAGCCAGTCCAGCGTGACCGAGAAGATCAGGATGAACAGGATGCCGGTGAAGAAGGTCGGAAGCGAGAAGCCGACGAAGGCCAGCGTGTTGGCAACCTGGTCGAACAGCGAATACGGCTTCGTCGCGGCATAGACCCCGACCGGGATCGCGATCAGGAGCGCCAGAATCTGCGCCGAGCCGATCACGTAGAGCGTCGTTGGCAGTCGCTGGAGAATGAGCGTGTCGACGTTCATCCGGCTGACAAAGGAGAAACCCCAGTCGCCATGCAGCATGGCGTTGAGCCAGTGCAGGTAACGAAGGTAGATCGGATCGTCGAGGCCGAACTTCGCCCGAAGCGCGAGAGCGACTTCGGGCGGCACGTTCGGATTGGTCGCCAGCTCCGAGAAGGGATCGCCCGGGGCTAGCGCGAGCACGACGAACAGCACGAGCGAAATTCCGAGCAGGCTCGGAATCGCGATCAGGAGGCGACGCAGGACATACTGGCTCATGAAGAAGGACCGCTCTAGGCGTGCGTGATCATTCCTCGCGGTACCAGTCGAACAAATTGTCGGTCTCGTTGGCCCAGCCGCTGATCACCGGACGCAGCGTGTTGGCGCTCGCCTCCACCTTCAGCCGATGCTGCGCCGGGATGAACACGGTGTCCTGGAACAGGAGATCGTTGGCCTTGATGTAGAGCGCCACACGCTTGACCGGATCCATCTCACCGTCGGCGGCGTCGATGGTCGCGTCATAGTCCTTGTTGATCCAGCGCGGGAAATTGGTGCCCTGCCACTTGTTCTCCTTGGCCGCGACATTGCTCGAATGATAGCGGCGCATGTGCTGGGCGGGATCCGGCTGGCTCATCGGGATCTGGAACATCTCGATGTCCGCGTAGAATTTGGCGTACGTGTCGGGATTGGCAACGTCCGAGGAGAAGAACACAGAGGCCACGACGGACTTCAATTCCACATCGATGCCGGCCTTCTGACAGGCCTGCTTGACGATCGCCTGGGTCTTCTGGCGCGGGCCGTTGATCGAGGTCTGATACACGATCTTCAGCCTCTTGCCGTCCTTCTCGCGAATGCCGTCGGCGCCGGGCTTCCAGCCGGCATCGTCGAGGATCTTCGAGGCCTTCTCGACGCTGAACTCCCATGTGGTGTTCTTGGAGACGAACTTTTCGGGACCGTTGAGGAAGTTCGCGGTAGTGCGGCCGGCGCGGCCATAGATGGCTTTCTTGATGGACTCGCGATCGACCAGCAGCGACAGCGCCTTGCGCACCGCCGGATCCGAGAACAGCGGATGCTTGGTCTTTATCGAGGAGCGCTCGCCGTCGACCTCGGTGGTCGGATCGGTGAAGTTGAGCGCGATGAACTCGGTATCGCCGCCTACGGCGTAGATGGTCTTGCCCTTGCCGCCCTTCTCCAGACGCAGCAGCACGTCGTCCTCGACCTGGATATTCCAGCCGAAATCATATTCGCCGGTCTGGATCACCGCGCGCGCCGCCGAGACGGCATCGCCGCCGCCCTTCATCTCGATCGTATCGAAATGGGGACGGTTCGGCATGTGATATTCGGGATTGATCACGCCCCGGATGAGATCGCCGGGCTTGAACTCGACGAATTTGTAGGGGCCGGTGCCGACCGGGGCGAGGTTGGCCGGCGCCTCACGGGACTTCGAGCCTTTGAACTCGGCAAACAGGTGCTTAGGCAGAATCTGTCCGGTCGCGCCGACGAAGGCATCGGCCCAGAACGGCGTCGGCTTCTTGAAGCCGAGGCGGACTGTCAGATCATCCACCTTCTCAACCGTAATATCGCGGTAGGTCGCGACAGTGACGGCCGCGGTCGCGGGATCGATGATGTATTCCCAGGTGAAGACCACGTCATCGGCGGTGAAGGGTTTGCCATCGTGCCATTTGACGCCGGGTTTCAGCTTCCAGGTCACCGACTTGCCGTCGGCCGCGAGCAGGCCGTTCTGGGTCGAGGGAATCTCCGTCGCGAGAACCAGCTTCATGTTGCCGTCGGGATCCCAGCAGGCGAGCGGTTCGTAGAACAGGCGCGAGCCGTCCTGGTCCTTGGTGCCGGTGGCGAAATGCGGATTGAGCAGGGTCGGCCCCTGCCACCACAGCAGCTTGAGCGCACCACCGCCGCCGCGCTTGGTCGGCTTGTAGGTCGAGACGCCCTCAGCCATGGCGACCCCGCCGAGCGCGAGGATCTGGTTGGCCAAAGGCGCGGTGAGACCCACGGCAGCCAGGCGTTGAATGAAGCCGCGGCGATCCATCCGCCCGTCCTTCACGTCACCGATCATCGAACGCAGTTCTTTATCCAGCATGGTTGTCCCCCGTCTGGTTCCCGTATGGATGCAGGCGGTCGCGCGAGGCGACCACCGGGCTTGGCTGGCGGTAGATGGCACACCGAATGGGGTGCGCGTCAACTGCGACCGTGTGTATGCAAACGGTCTTCTGACTGTCTGTTGGGCAAAACCATATTCCGCAGCCCATCCATTCGGCAATCCAGCATCAAAACAGGCTGGATTCCGCGCTGCACTGCAGAAAATTTGTTCGCCGGATCAGACGAAGTATCGAGGCGAATTCTACGCCACGGACATGTCGAGCGGCGGCGCGACGTGGTCTGGCAGCGGACAGACGTAAGGTGTCTTGGCGGTGCGCTTCTCGAGGTCAGCCTTGGCAGCCTTGATCAGCTCCGGGTCCGTCAGCGCCTTGATGCCGATGCCGGCCATCGCCTTGGCGGCCTGCACCATGGCCTTGTGCGCATGCGCGCTCTTGCCCTGCGCGACCACCTGCCAGGTGTGGAAGGGCGTACCGATTGCAACCGTGGGTGCGTGGACCTGCACGGTCGGCACCACCCAGCTCACGTCGCCGACGTCGGTCGAGCCGACCAGCGGATTGCGCTTGGCATCGAGTGGCACCAGGAAGTCGGCCAGCGGCCGGTCGGTCGGCTCCATGCCGATCGCGTAATAGACCGACTCGATGTCCTTGTCGCTCAGCGTCGCGCGGATCTCCGTGGCAAAGCCCTTGTCTGCGTCGTCGAAATGCGGCGGTCCGAGCTCTTCCATGACCCGGTGCAGCGCCTGCTCCAGCGGCGTGTTCGGCAGGATGTTGGAGACCGCGGAGATGATCTTCATCTCGACCTTGGTCTCGGTCATCAGCGCCGCGCCCTCCGCGATCTTGCTCACGCGTCCGACCAGCTCGTTCATGCCGGGCAGATCACGGGCGCGGATCGAATAGCGCACGCGCGCATGCGCCTGCACCACGTTCGGAGCGATGCCGCCGGTGTCGAGCAGCGCGTAGTGCACGCGCGCGTCGCTCGGCATGTGCTCGCGCATGTAGTTCACGCCGACATTCATCAGCTCCACGGCGTCGAGCGCGGAGCGGCCGAGATGTGGCGAGGCCGCCGCATGCGAGGTGCGGCCGGTGAAGATGAAATCGGCGCGGGTGTTGGCGAGTGACGGCGTCACCGCGACCTCCCAGAAGCTGTGCGGATGCCAGGTGATGGCGATGTCGGCGTCTTCAAATGCGCCGGAGCGCACCATGAAGGCTTTTGCCGCGCCGCCCTCCTCCGCCGGGCAACCGTAATAGCGCACGCGGCCCGGCACCTTGTTCTCGGCAAGCCAGTCCTTCACCGCCGTCGCGGCGAGGAGAGCTGCGGAACCGAGCAGATTGTGGCCGCAGCCATGGCCGTGGCCGCCGGTCTCGACCGGACGATGCTCCGCGACGCCCGCCTCCTGGCTGAGGCCCGGCAGCGCATCATACTCCCCCATGAAGGCAATGACCGGTCCGCCCTCGCCCCATTCGCCCATCACCGCGGTCGGAATGCCCGCGACCTGCTCGGTGATGCGAAAACCCTGATGACGCAACTCGGCGAGATGTTCTGCGGCGGACCGCGCCTCGGTGTAGCAGACTTCGGGCATGCCCCAGACCTTGTCGCTGAGGTCGATGAAACGTGCCTTGATCGTGTCGATGCCACGCCAGATGTCGCTGCGGTTGTCCATGCTTCGATCCGTGATCCCTAGGTCAAACGAAGCGGCAATGGTTAGCAGCTTCGTTGGAAGGCGCCTAGCACCTCGCCGGAGAGCAGCCATGCGGCCAATGCCGGAGGGTCGCCCGACCGACCTTGCATGAACCGTTCCCGTGCCTTTCAAAAATGTCATACGACGCTTCGGAATAGTTGGGGAGCGAGGCTTTCAAGACGGCCTCCCCCGGCCTAAATTATGCGTGCTTCGTGCGTCTTTCCGCTAGCCGCGCCGAGCGATGCACTCAGCCAGGAGAACTCCATGCCCGCTCTGACCGAATGGAGAGTGCCGCCGGCCAATCAGCCGCGGGCGAGCGATTACGGTTTCGATCTCGACCGCGTGCTCGCCTCCGTCGTCGGCCTGCATGCCATCATCCCGCCGGACGCCTTCAGCGCCGAGACACTGGGGACCGAACGCGCCGGCAACGGCGTCGTGATCGACGATTGGCTGGTGCTCACCATCGGTTACCTCATCACCGAAGCAGAGTCCGTTTGGCTGCACGTCGGAGACGGGCGCGTGGTGGAGGGACATGTGCTCGGCTTCGACGCCGTCACCGGCTTTGGCCTGGTGCAGGCGCTCGGCCAGCTGGACGTCGATCCCTTGCCGCTCGGTATCTCAGCCGAGACCCAGCTCGGCGACCGCGTCGTGGTCGGCGGCGCCGGCGGACGCACGCGCTCGGTCGCGAGCCAGATCGTGGCCAAGCAGGAATTTGCCGGCTACTGGGAATATCTGCTGGACGAGGCCGTCTTCACCCATCCCGCGCACCCGAACTGGGGCGGCACGGCGCTCCTCAACGAACGCGGGGAGCTGATCGGCATCGGCTCGCTCCAGCTCGAACGCGAGCGCGACGGCAAGGCCGAGCACGTTAACATGATCGTGCCGATCGACCTGTTGAAGCCGATCCTGGACGATCTGCGCAAGTTCGGTCGCGTCAACAAGCCGGCGCGGCCATGGCTTGGACTCTATTCGACAGAGATCGACAACCGCGTGGTGGTGATCGGGATCTCTGCCAATGGTCCGGCCGCCCGCGCCGAGCTCAAGACCGGCGACGTCATCCTCGCGGTCGACGGCGAGAAGGTGACGAGCCAGACCGGCTTCTACAACAAGCTGTGGGGCCTCGGCGCCGCCGGCGTTGACGTGCCGCTGACGGTACACCATGAAGGTGTCACCTTCGACGTCACGGTGACCTCGACCGATCGCTACAAGCTCTTGAAGGCGCCAAAGCTGCACTGACGATCAGAACTGACGCAAGGACGCGACGATGAGCGAGGCCGTCGTTGACGACATCGTGGCCGTGCTACCGCCGCTGCTCAATGCGCTGGAAGCGCTCGCCTTCTTTCAGCGAAACCTGCACCCGCCGGCCTTCTGCTCCGTGATGAACGCGATCGGCGCTCCCGACGAGGCGTTGCAAACGGCGCGCGCCGCAATCGGAGAATGGCCGGAACAGTTCACCGGACTGCGCGAGCGACTCGACCGTGCCTGCGACGAGACTCTCGCCGCCTTCGCCGGCATCCGCGAGATCGAGCGTGGCAATGGCGACCTCGTCGCGGTCTTCCGCGCGCTGCGCCACGTGCCGCGCGCGCAGGAGGCACTCTATCCGCTCGCAATGCAGTTTCCGCCGGTGAGCAGCTTCTTCCTCAACGCCGCCAATCGCGAGAATGCCGACCTGTTGTCGCGGCTCGAAGCCGGCGCGGACGCGCACACCGGCATCATCCACGATCACAACGAGCCCGGCAGCCGCGGCGGCTTTTCGGTCTACGTACCCGAATATTACACGCCCGACCGCGCCATGCCGCTGGTGATGGCGCTGCATGGCGGCAGCGGCAACGGCCGCGGTTTTCTGTGGAGCTGGCTGCGCGACGCCCGCAGTCTCGGTGCGATCCTAGTGGCGCCGACCGCGACCGGCCCGACCTGGGCCCTGATGGGTGACGATTCCGACACGCCCAACCTCATGCGCATTCTCGAAACCGTACGCAACCGCTGGGCCATCGACGCCTCGCGCATGCTGCTGACAGGCATGAGCGACGGCGGCACCTTCTGCTACGTCACCGGGCTCGAAGGCGCATCGCCCTTCACGCATGTCGCGCCGGTGTCGGCGACCTTCCATCCGCTGATGGCTGAGATGGCTGACGCCACGCGCCTGCAGCGCCTGCCGATCTTCATCGCGCACGGCAAGCTCGACTGGATGTTTCCGGTGCAGACCGCGCGGCAGACCCAGGCGGCCCTCGCCGCCGCCGGCGCAAATGTCACCTATCGCGAGATCGACGACCTCAGCCACACCTACCCACGCGAGATCAATGCGGAGTTGGTTCAGTGGCTGAATGATGCGTGAACGGATCGTCCTTACCTGCGCCGCACTGTCGCGGAACAATCGATCCGGGTCGACGTTATCGCCCGTCATTGGAGGTTTCGCGATGCGGATGTTTCTTGGAATGATTTTGGGCGCGCTGCTGCTCGGCTGCGGCGTGTACGTCTATGACTCCATGCAGACGTCGTCGGTCGCCAATGGCGAGGTCGCGACAACCAATCGCACCATCGTGAACTGGGATGTTGCCAAGGCCGATTGGGACGCGCTGCGTGATCGCGCGCACAAGGACTGGGTCCGCATCTCCTCGAAGTAACGATTTGGTATCATGAATGAAATGAGGCGCCGTCGCGGGTCCGCGGCGGCGCCTTCGTATTGCGCGGTGAATATCGCTCGGCTCAGTTCATCTTGGCCTTGCGGGCGTCGGCGATGACCTGCTCGAACTCGTTCATGCTGAGCACGCCCGGCACGCGGTACTTGCCGACGATGAAGGACGGGGTGCCGCTGAAACCGAAGGCTTCGGCCTGCTCGTTGTTGCGCTTGAGCACGGCGTCGATGTCCTTGGCGCGGTCTGCGAGATCGCGCTTCAACCGATCCATGTCAACACCGGCGGCCGCGAGCAATTCGTTGATGCGTGGCTCGGTCAGGCGCGAGCTGACGCCCATCATGGCGTCATGGGCCTGGTGGTACTTGTCCTGGAATTTCGCCGCGAGCGCGGTCCGCGCCGCCGTGACCGAAACCGGCCCGAGGATCGGCCAGTCCTTCATCACCAGCCGGACCTTGCCGTCGTCCTGGATGACCTGACGCAACTCGGGCTCGAGCTTGCGGCAATAGGGGCAGTTGTAGTCGGACCATTCGATAATGCTGATATTCCCGTCGGGATTACCGGCGACGGGAACATCGGGGTCGCGCAGCACCTTGGCTTCGGTCAGCACCTCGTCTTCGTCGGTCGCCGCGCGCGTCGAGGTCATCCCACCCGCGACAAGGGCGCCCGCCCCAATCAGCGTCAGCGCCGCGCGCCGCGTCGGCACAAGGCCCTTGTTCCTGAATCCAGCCATATCTCGTTCCATTTCGGTCCCATCTCCGTCGATACGGTTCGAGACTGGGAATTGTTACAGCTCATATAGAGTGTCGCGGTGCCGATGTCATCGCACCAGCAGCGTGACCGCCAAAGGTACCAGGAAGGAGGTCACCAAAGCGTTCAGGCTCATGGCTATCCCGGAGAAGACGCCGGCGATCTCGTCGACCTGGAACGCGCGCGCGGTACCGATCCCGTGCGCGGCAAGGCCGGCGGCAAAGCCGCGGGCGCGGAAATCGCTGATGCCGGTGCGGTTCATCAGCGGCGTCACGATGATCGCGCCCATGATGCCCGTGAGGATGACGGCAACCGCAGCAAGCGAGGGATCGGCATGCAGGGATTCGGCGATGCCCATGGCAACGCCGGCCGTGACGGATTTCGGCGCGAGCGACAGAACCACGTCGCGCGGCAGACCGGCGAGCTCGGCCAGCAACACCACGGACACCACGGCGGTGACCGATCCCGCAACCAGCGCCACCAGCATCGGCACGATCGAGGCGACGACGCGCTTGCGGTTCTCGTAAAGGGGAACAGCCAGCGCGACCGTCGCAGGCCCCAAAAGGAAATGCACGAACTGCGCGCCGGCGAAATAGGTCGTGTAGGAGGTGCCGGTCAACAGCAGGAACGCGCCGACGATCCACATCGCATGCAGCACGGGATTGGCGAGCGGATGGCGCCGCGTTGCCAGCGACACCGCGTCCGTGCTCGCATAGACCAGCAGCGTCACGGTCAACCAAAGCAACGGCGACTGCGAGAGATAGACCCAGAGCGAGAACGGATTGTCCTTCATCGCGCGTCCTGTTGCCTCAACAGGCGGCTGACCAGACGGAAGGTGAGTACGGTCGCGAGCAGCGTGACGACCACCGACAGCGCGAGCACGAGGATGATAGCGATGCCGTGGGACGCGAGCAGGTCGAGCTTTTGCACGACCCCGACCCCGGCCGGCACGAACAGCAGCGACAGATGCGCCAATAGACCCCTGCTCGCCGTCTCGACGCCATCATCGCGCAGCGGCCCGCGCGCGAGAAGCGCAAAGCGGTCGCGTGCGAGCAGCAGGATGAGGAGCAGCAAGAGGCCGAGTACCGGGCCTGGCATCGGCAGCCCGAGGCTGCGCACGACGGCTTCGCCGATCAACTGGCAGAGCAGAATGAGACCAAGGCTTGCAAGCATGACCGGAGTATCAAGGGACGCCCCGACAGTCTTGTCAATCACCGCTATGCGGTGGTCGTGCGTGGCTCGTGCGAAGCCGAAGCGCGGGGCAGCATTGCCATCAGTGTCCCGGTCATCGTGGCGATCAACGTGACCTTGCCCTCGTGCTCGGCAAACGCCTTGGCCTCGCAAAAGGTCAACGTGCGGCCGGGCTTGACCACCTCTGCTTTGAAGACGAGACGCTCGCCCCGCGCCGGCGCGAGCAGCGTGGTCTTGAACTCGACGGTGAGGATATCGGCCTCGGGCGGCATCAGAGTGAAGGCGGCAACACCACAGGCGTTGTCGAGTCCTGCGGTAATGATGCCGGCGTGGACAAAGCCGTTCTGTTGTGTGAGCGCCGGCGAATGCAGCATGGCCAGTTCGACTTCGCCCGGCGCAAGGCGGACGATCACGATGCCGAGCGTGTGCATCGCCGGCTGGCCGTCGAACATGGCGATGGCAGCCGCGCGATAGCCCGGGTTCTTCGGCTCGAATGCGGCCATGATTCAGGCCTCCGCCGGCTCGACGAGATGGCTCAAGGCGACCTCGCGGATGGCATCCGTGAACGGCACCGATTTGCGCTGGCTACGGTCCATGTGCACGCCCGTGATCTCGCAGAACGCGGCGATCTCGCCGGTCTCGGCATTGGTCATGTCGTGCCGGAAGCGGATCGATTTGTCGCGGATCTCCAGCAGATGGCTGCGGATCTCGACGATGTCACCGGCGAGCAGCTCGCGCTTGTAGGTGATGTTCTGCTGCACGGCGGCCATGCCGCGGCCGGAGCCGCGCAGATAGCTCGGCGTCAGCCCGAGGCGGGCGAACAGAATCCAGTTGGCCTCGTCGAATTTGCCGACATACCACATGATGTTCATATGGCCGACGTGATCGCACTGCCACGGATAGACCGTGCCGCGATAGGTCGCCTCCTGCTCCATCGCAATTCTCCCTGGCCTCTTCTGCGTTTGATGATTGATACGGTAGCGTATCAACCTCCTCCCGCGTTAGCAATACGGCACCGTATCAAGAATCGGCGAGGCTGCCTGCATGAGTGACGGCAAAGGCGATGTCTGGGTCGAGGCAGGGCTCACCGAGCTCGCCCGATCGGGGGTCGAGGGGGTGCGGGTGGAGGTGCTCGCCAAGAATCTGGGCGTCACCAAGGGCGGCTTCTACCGCCGCTTCGCCGATCGTGCCGCCCTGCTCGGTGCCATGCTGGAACGCTGGCGCGAGGGGCGCTCAACGGCGATCGCGCAGCAGACGAGTCTTGATGGCCAAGAGCCCCGTGAACGGCTGCGGGCAGTGATCCAGCTCTATTCGGAGCGGCTCAATCCGGACGGGATGGCAATCGAGCTTGCGATCCGGCAATGGGCCCGCTCGGACGAGGGCGCCGCGGCAGCGGTGGCGAACGTGGACGCGGCGCGGCTGAAGCACGTCGCCGAACTCTACCGCGCGACCGGCCTCGAGACCGAGGCAGCTGAAGCGCAGGCCTTCCTGTTCTACTGCTTCATCTTCGGCCAGAGCCTGCTGTTCGTCGAGCGCGGCCCGCGCAAGCGATCGCAGCTCGTGGCGAAGTCGACCGAGAAGCTACTGGATTAAAGCAAGAGGCCGGAGCTTGGCTCCGGCCTCTGCGTCGTCTTGAAGCGTCAGGCGGCGCCCTTCAGCTTCTTGTTGCATTCGCTGTAATAGCCGCCGCCCTTCTCGATCCACTTCATGCCGCCATTGCCGTTGGTGGTCTTGTTGGCGTTGTACTGGTCGACGCAGGTGTGCAGGCGCCCCTTGCCGGGGGTCTCCTTGGCGTATTTCGGATCGACCGCGTTCGGATAGATCGCGGGGCCGGCCGGCAGGGTCGGCGCAGCAGCCGGGGCGGCCTCCTTCTTCGCCTGCTTCGGCTCGGCGGGAGCGGCGGGCGCAGCGGGAGCGGCCGCGGTCGGCGCAGCCGCTGGCGTCGCGTCCGCACCGCACTGGGCCTTGCGGAAGTCATTCCACTTCGTGGTGCCGAGCGAGCCGTCCTTCTTGGCGGCCTGGTATTTCGCGCTGCACTCCTGCGAGGTCAGCGCCTGCGCCGGCGCACTCGCCACCAGCGCGGCAAAGCCCGACAGCGCAACTGCACACAGCAACTTTGATTGAATGGTCATCCTTGGTCTCCTCCTTGATCTTCCCCCGGGGGAAGTGAACCGAGGATTGCTATCCTAGCGTGCCGCCCGCTCGCGACAAGGAAGCGATGGCTCCTGCCGCCAAAATATAGTGATCCTCTACGTTCAAATTATTCATGTCGCGTTCAGCAACGCCAGCCGACTTTCGCGCCCTTCGCAATTCCCGCAAGAAGAGTGCAGCACCATGACCTTCTCATCTCGCCTCGCCGTCGTCGCTCTCGCCTCCCTGCTCGCCACCGGCACTGCCTTCGCGCAGACCGCCGCACCGGCAGCCAAAACCGATGCCGCCGCGACCACCGACAAGAAGGCGCCGAAGGAGCGCTCGGCCGGATCGCTCGAATGCTCCAAGCAGGCAGATACCAAAGGATTGAAGGGCAAGGAGCGCAAGAAATTCCGCCGCGAATGCATGAAGGAAGCCAAGGCTGGCGCGACCGCGGCCCCCGCCGACAAGAAGTAAACCCGTCACGGTCCTCGCCGGCTTCGGCGAGAGGCGCGCGCATTGCGGCATGACGTGGCCGCAATTGTGCGCCTCTCGCTGATTTGCGATAAGGCGGTGTGAAGCAAATCACCGCCTCCCCGCCGTTCGAATGGCCGAGCCGTGCCAAGATCTTGAGCACGGTGGAAACGCTCGTCATTGGCACCGCCGGTGGCCTCGTGTTTCTGCTCGCGAGCCTTCCCGGGGGATTGATCTCGGGCTCGATGATCGCGGTCGGGATCGCCGCGATCGCCGGTCGCCAGCTGACGCTGCCGCCGATCCTGACCCAGACCGTGCTGGTGCTGCTCGGCATTTCATTAGGCTCGGTCGTCTCGCGGCACCTGCTTCAACAGGTCAGTGCCTATCCGCTCACCATCGGGCTGCTCGCGCTCGCGACCTTTTGCTCGACCTTCGGCTCCAGCTATTATCTCCAGCGCTTCCACGGCTGGGACCGCACCTCGGCCTTCCTCGCCGGCAGCCCCGGCGCGCTGTCGCAGATCACGATTTTGGCGGTCGAGCGCGGCGCCGATTTGCCGGGGATCGCGGTGGTGCAGACCATGCGCGTCATCATCCTCACCGCGGCGCTGCCGATGGTGCTGGCGTTCGCCGGCGTCGCCTCCTCCGTCGCGCCGTCGCTGGCGACGACGATTGCCTCGCCGCTTGACCTCGTCGAGCTGGTCGCGGCCTCGCTAGCCGCGGCGCTCGTCCTGCGGCTGATCAAATTTCCGGCGAGCTGGATGTTCGGCGCGATGATCGGCTCAAGCGTGCTGCATGGCGCAGGCTGGGTCGAGGGCGGCCTGCCGGACTGGGTACGCGGCGTGGCACTGGTCGGCATCGGCGCCCTGATCGGCAGCCGCTTCGCGCGGATGCGGATCAAGACGCTCGCCGGCCACATCAACGCGGCGCTGGGCTCGTTTGCCGTCGCCATCGCCGTCTCCGCGATCTTCGTCGGCATCGTGGCGCTCACCACGCAGGTGAAATTCTCCGACATCGTGGTCGCCTACGCACCAGGCGCGATGGACGCCATGCTGGCGCTGGCCCTGACGCTGCACATTGACCCGATCTTCGTCGGCGCACATCACCTCTCGCGTTTCGTCTTCGTGACGATCGCGACGCCGGGCATCGTGCACCTGTTCGGCCGGACGCAGGACGATGTGGATGATTGAGCCTCAGCGCTTCGCCGTCGCAACGAATCCCGACGCGGCGATCCCAGCCATCAGCAGCGAGATCAGCACGTTGTAGCCGGCAAGCGAGAGGCCGAGAAAGCGCCACTGCACCTCGTCGCAGCGGACCACTTTCACGGTGTCGAGCCGCGACAGCAGGTCGGTGGCGCTGCCGAGATTGACGACGGGACCGGAGCAGTCCGTTGGCCCCTTCCAAAAACCCCATTCGACGCCGGAATGATAGGTGCCGAGCCCGGCGTTGGCGAGGCTCGCCAGCACAAGGATCGCAAGGCCCGCGAGCAGCAGCGGCCTCGGCGCACCGCCCCGCGCCGCGAGTGCGATGAGCAAGCCGAGCGGGATCGCGAGGTAATAGGCGTAGCGCTGCTCCAGGCAGAGCGGACAGGGCACGATCCCGAGCACCAGCTGGAAGAACCAGGCGCCCGCGATCGTGGCAGCCGCAACCAGGGTCACAGCGAGCGAGGCAGTCAGAGCCGGGCTGGTGGCCGCCGATTTGAATGCAGGTATTGCGGCACTCTGGGTCGTCACGGCAGCCCCTTTTCGATGGTCGCTTTCCAAGGCTGTAACCCCGGCTCACGCGGCTGTCGAGAACGGCCAAGATCACTTTGGCGCGGGTTGACCCCGCTTTGTCCATGGCTATAGTCCGCCGGCTTCGCGACGCCCGCGTTAGGGCCGACCGAGGGCCCCTGTGGCGGAACTGGTAGACGCGCTCGACTCAAAATCGAGTTCCGCAAGGAGTGCTGGTTCGATTCCGGCCAGGGGCACCACGCTTCGCCCTTTCGGGCTTCGCGTGGCGCAGCCCGCGCCAAGGCCAAAAGGGTGAAGCGTGTCCGGCGAAGCCTCTTGGCGAAGACGGACTGTCTCGACTTTCCCCCTCCCTAGCAATCGTCACATCCCACCTGTATAAACCGGTAGCTTCTTCCGCAATTCGAAGGAGCTTAAATGAACGACCTGCACACGTGGCTTTCGCAACAGCACCACGGCCTGCGGACCTTCCGGATCTTTCAGCAAAAACTCGAGACGCTCGGCCGCGATGACCCCGAACAGCGCGGGCTGTGCCGTCTGTTGAGCGGTCTCGTCGGCAGCTATGTCGAGACGTTCGATGAGGCCCCGCTGCCCGTCGCGGTCGCTGACGGGGCCTATCATCGCCTGCTGACGCTGGTCGCCAGCCTCGACCTCGAGGGCGACACCAGCCGGCGGCTCGCGGACATCAACCGGGTTGCGACCTGCGAACTCTGGCAGTGACGAGAGCGGGCGGCCATACGGCTCGCATCCGCATCCTGGGACACTTCGCCAGGAGAGGGCCGCGTGCTTTCCGGCATGCCCTCTCTCGCCGGTTCGACTTCGCCGTGCCAGTCCCTATATCGTGCGGCAACATGTATTGATGCAGCGAGCAGCTTCGATGGCCAGGAGACGCGCGACGGAAACGGAAGCCGACGATCTCCCCCGCTATTTCGTCTGGGTGCGCGGTCTCGAGGGCCCCGAACCGCAGAAATGGATGGCGATGGATTTCGGCGTCGGTGACTGGAAACGGCCGCTCGTGCTCGCCTATCTGGAGCTGCCGGAGGGCGAGCGACACTTGCCGTTGTCGGCACTGGCCCGACGATATCCCGCCGCGCGGAGAGGCTTCGTAGAGGGGCCATCCTGGACGAACGCGCGGATCTCGCCAGCCCATCAACCCAGGGCGAGCAACGCCGTATCACTGGCCTGCTTCACCCATATCGTCGCTCGGCTGCGCTTCCTGCTTGCTACCTCAGCGGGATTGTGTGCAGAATGCACCTGCATTTTCACGACGCAACCATTGCAACCATTGATTGACGCTGGGAGTGCCGCCCGGCTCGGGCCTGAAGCGCGTCCCCGTCGAATTGCCGGGAGGGGCTCATGCCGCACCATGATGGCGCGCTGAACGCTGGTTCTGCCGGACCAGAACGCGCGCATATCGAGATGCATTCCGACGGGACGACCACCGCCATCCCGGCAAAACGCAAGCTGGTGCTGTTCGCCGACGGCACCGGCAATGCGTTTACCGTCCAGGAATCCAGCGTCTGGCGACTCTACGAGGCGCTCGACCACACCCAGCCGGACCAGATTGCCTATTACATCAAGGGCGTCGGCACCGCCGGCTGGGCGCCGCTCGCCGCGCTCGACGGTGCCACGGGCATCGGCGTGCCCGGCAACGTCCGCAAGCTCTACCGTTTCCTGTGCTGGAACTGGCGCGAGGCCGACGAAATCTACATCTTCGGCTTCAGCCGCGGCGCCTTCACCGCGCGCACGCTGGCGTCGCTGATCGCGAGCCAGGGCCTGTTGCCGGCGGAGATCGACGATACGCCGGTGTCTCACGCGGAGATGGAGCGCAACGCCATGGCCGCGTGGCGGGAATACCGCCGCGACACCGTTCCGTTGAAGAAGAGCCTGCCGACGATCTGGATCGCGCGCTTCATCCGCGATGCTCTGCTCAATTTCTATCATGCGATCTTCCGGCATCGCACGTACGCCGATGTCCGCGCGGCGATGAACGGCCGCAAGGAGATCGACATCGAATTTCTCGGGCTATTCGACACGGTCGAGGCCTTCGGCGTCCCGATCGAGGAGCTGCGCGTCGCGATCGACTGGGCGATCTGGCCGATCTCGTTCCGCAATCATCGGCCCTCGCGCAAGGTGAAGCACATCTCGCATGCGCTGGCGCTGGACGACGAGCGTACCACCTTCCATCCGTTGCGCATCGACCAGAGCCGTTTGGCGCCCGGCCAGACGGTCGAGGAGGTGTGGTTCACCGGCGTCCATTCCGACATCGGCGGCGGCTATCCGGAATCCACGCTGTCCTTTGTGCCCCTGGTCTGGATGGCTGATCAGCTCGACGGCCGGCTCCGCTTCCAGAACGGTACCATCCAGCACTTCAAGGATTATCAATCGGCGATCGGGCCGATGCATGATTCACGCAGCGGCGCCGCGGTGCTGTATCGCTACGGGCCGCGCCCGGTCCTGCCAGGCGCGGCGAATGGCGGCGCGCCTGTGGTGCACTTCGCCGTGGTCGAGCGCATGCTGCACGGCTGCGACGACTATGCGCCGATCATGCTTCCGGCCGATGCCCGGGTGCTGATGCCGAACGGCGACAAGCTCGACCTCGCCGACGAGAGGACTCGCGAGGCGATGAAGACGGCCTATCTGGCCAAGGCCAGGGGACCACGACGGCAGAAGGAGGCCGATGCCTTCACCGCGATGAGCATGCCGGACGCCGAGATGGCCTCGCTCGCGCGCGACACCATATGGTGGCGGCGCGTCGCCTATTTCTCGCTGCTGTTCATGGCTGGCGTGATCGCCGTCTGGCCCTTGATCGCGCATCCGCTGGTGCAATGGTCCAAACATCCGGTGGGTCACCAGGGGATCTCCATCATCGCCAACATCGACTGGGTGTTTGGCGCCGTGGTGGCCCCGCTCGCCAATCTCGCCAGGGAGGTACTGCCGTCCTATGCAGCGCCCTGGCTCAACGTCGCGATTTACTATCCTTTCCTGACCTCGCTCGTGGTGGCACTGACTTGGTGGGCCTGGAACAAGAACTCTGAGCTGCGCGACACGATCCAGGAGCGAGCGCGTCTTGCCTGGAATACGCCGCGCCGCAAGGCAAGCCGCAGTCACTTCGACGAGCCAGGCCCTCTCCTGAAGTTCGGGCACTGGATGCGGATGAATGCCGGTCCGGCGCGGCTGTTCATAGCCAAGGGCGTGGTGCCCGCAGTCTTTCTGGTTGCGGTCTTCGGCTCGGCGGCGCTTCTGCTGTCGAACAGCCTCTTCACCGGGCGCGTTGCGCTTGGAAAGGTCTGCACGACGAGCCAGGATCCTGCTGTACCTCGCATCGGCACGCCGGTCCGCGACGAGCCGACCGACGCAATTGCGCTGTTCGACACCAAGGCCTTCTGCTGGTGGAGCGGGCTCGCCGTCGAGAAGGGTCGCAAATACCGCATCTTTGTCGAGGTCAAAGACCCTTGGTTCGACCGCACCACCATGAGTGGAGCGAACGGCTTCCAGACCCACGGGCTACGCCACTATGTCGCTTTGCCCGAGCTGCGTCTGTACGCAGCAAACTGGTTCCAACCAGTGGTTCGCATCGGAACGAAAGGAATGAATGACCTACCGTTGCAGGCGGTCAACGTGATCCCGGCTGACGCATTGCCGCGCCGGACGAAGCCGACGGTTCCTGCCGAGGACGACGTCGAAGGACAGGATCAATACCCAGTCAGCCTCGACGACATCGACCAGTTCAAGGCCGGGCTGTAAACGCTTGGAAATTTCGAGCCAATCCCGCAGGCCATGCTCGATGATGCAGGGCAGGTCTGGGAAAAGGAAGGGCTGACCGACCGCGTCGTCGCCGAGTTCGTCGCGCCCGACTCCGGCGAGCTGTTCTTCTACGTAAACGATGCGGTGCAAATCTTGCCGCAGCTCATGCCGGAATGGATGGTCCCGTCCTGGCTCCAGATCATCCAGGGGCCGCCGGATCTGTACTACCACAACAACACCGGCACGGCGAAGATCACGGTGCAGCGCCTGCCCGCACCTCCGCTGCCCTCGGCGAAGACGGCATCGCCGCTGGCGAGCAAGTAGCAGCGCGCAATGTCGCCATACGCTTGCGGCTGGTACAAGACGACAGTCGTCGCGCCCCCATGATTATGGGTGTCGCGGCGCCCGCACCGCGGCTAAACTTGGCCCTGCGCCGCGGGGGACACGCGGTGCAGGACGATGATCATGACCGAACAGGGCGAGACGGGTGAAGCCATCACCATTCTCCTCGTCGAGGACGACGCGCCGACCTGCTGGCGGCTCCACGACGCGCTGGTCAAGGCCGGCTACGAGGTCCGCAGCGCCGGCACGCTCGCAGAGGCACGCTCCGGGCTCGGCGAGGGTGCGCCGCGCGTGCTGCTCACCGATCTGCGGTTGCCCGACGGCCACGGTGTCGAGCTGATCCGCGAGACAAGGCAACGCTTTCCCGACACCGAGATCATGGTGATCTCGGCGCTTGGCGACGAAGAGAGTGTGATCTCCGCGATCACGGTCGGCGCCACCGGCTATCTCCTGAAGGATGCGTTCCCCACGGATATCGCCACCACCGTGCGCGATCTGGTCGCCGGTCATTCGCCGATCTCGGCCTCGATCGCTCGCTTCATCGTGCGCAGAACACAAGGTACCGCGCAGAATGCGGCCGAGCCTCCGCCGGGTCCCGCGCTCAACACCGCCAGGCTCACCCCACGCGAGATCGACATCCTCTGGGGGATCGCGAAGGGTTTCAGCTACGCCGAGATCGCGAGCCATCTCGGCCTGTCCCGGCAGACCGTGCCCGGTCACATCAAGAACATCTATCGCAAGCTCGAGGTGCACACCCGCAGCGAAGCGGTGTTCGAAGCGGTCCAGCAGGGCCTGATCAAGCTGTGAGCGAGATCGCGGCGAAGGCACCGGTCAAACCCGCGCGCCGCCGGCTGCTGGTCTCGCGGCTCGTGCCCTATCTGCTGCTCCAGGCGCTGATATTGGTCGCGACCATCCTCGGGCTGCGGCTGCTCCAGCCCAGCGACCCCGACGACTCTGCATTGAGCGAATTCTCGCTGCGCGAGGACGGCGTGGCGCGTCCCGTGACGCTGCCGCATTTCACGTCGTCACGCTATTCCCTGGCCGACCCGCCGCTCTACACCGGCGCCTTCACGTTCCGCCGCAGCGATGGGACGACCGGATGGTCGGTATTCTTGCCGCGCTTCAGCAACGCGGTGGAAGTCGCAATCAACGGCGTCGTCGTCCTGGATTCCCGACGCGATGCCAATGCCAACCGGCCCGACCGCAACACCCCGCAGATCGGGTCGATCCCGTCCTCGCTGCTGCGCGAGGGCGCGAACGAGATCACGGTGCGGCTGTTGGTCTGGGGACCGCTCAAGGGATTTCTCGACACCGTTTATGTCGGGCCGGATACGGCCTTGCGGCCCGCCTACGAGACACGCACGCTGATGTTCGTCACGTTGCCCGTGGTGTTCTCCGCCTGGCAGTCGATTCTCGCCGTCATCCTGGCGATCATGTGGCTGATGCGCCGCCGCGAGCCGGTTTACGGCGTGCTGGCCGTGGCGATGGTACTCGGCGTGGTGCAGGCCTTCGCGCCGCCACCGGTGCCCCCCGTCAGCACCTCCCGGCTCGCCGCAGTGTTGCTCGCGTCCGCACCGATCGAGAGCGCCCTGGTCGTCGTCTTCGGCGTGCTGTTCTTCGGCTGGCGCTGGCCGCGCTACGGCATGTTGCTGTTCACGCCGGGGCTCATCGTGTTCGGTGTCGGGCTGATCGCCGGCCCGCCGCTGCCGCGCATTCTGTTTCTCGTGCTCGGGATTCCCACCGTCGGGCTCTGCCTGATCCTGATGGCCTGTGTCACAGCTGCCGCGGTGGTGCGGCGGCAGGACGCGGCAAGCTTCACGCTCGGCTGCGCGGTGACTATCGTGCTGATCTGCTGGGTCCACGACATGCTGTCGGTGTTCGAGATCGTAACCGACGAGCGCATCTTCCTCTCGCGCCTGTCCTATTCGGCGATGCTGGTCGCGATCGGCGCCGGCCTGACCTGGCGGTTCGCGCGCGCGCTGAACCAGGTCGACAGCTTTGCCGGCCAGCTCGTGACGCGCGTTCGCGAGGCCGAGGAGCGGCTGAAGGCGAGCTTTGCCCGCGAGGAGGAGCGTGCACGGGCCGCCGCGCTCGCCAATGAGCGCACGCGGCTGATGCGCGATCTGCATGACGGCCTCGGCGGCCAGCTCATCAGTATCGTGGCACTGTCCGAGCGCGGCCACGAGGGCGCGACGATCACCGACGCCGCCCGCGCGGCGCTGAAGGACCTCCGCCTCGTCATCGATTCCATGGACGACATCGGCGGCGACCTGATGCTCGCGCTCGGCTCCTGGCGCGAGCGCACGACCGCGCAATTGCGACCGCACGACATCGCGCTCGACTGGCACGTGGCGACGCCGCAGGGGCTGCCGCTGCATCCCGAGCTCAGGCCATGGCATGTCATCCAGATCGTGCGCATCCTCGACGAGGCCGTGACCAATGCAGTCAAGCACGCAGACGCCCGCCGCATCGCGGTCACCATCGAGACGGTCGACGAAGGTCAGGGACCGTACGGTGTGATCAGGATCGCGGATGACGGCAGGGGCTTTGCGAATCGTTCTGCGCCGGTCGGCAGCGGCGGGGCCGCCGACGCGAGCCAGACCGCGCGAGGCCTTCGCAACATGAGGAGCCGTGCCGCGCGCTGCGGGGCGACGCTAGATCTGAGTTCAGATTCGTCAGGCACGCGTGTGCGGTTACAATTGCCGCAGATTTTCCCCGACAGCGATGCCGCCGTCGGCTGAAAAGCCCCCTCTCCGAACGTGTGGGACGCGCGGAGAGAGGGACGGGCCGGATGATTTGCTTGCGGAGGACGGGGGGTTCGTCCGCAATGCTCCTTCGCCCGAACTCTTTCGTCTTTCTCAGCGCACGCCGACGCGATTGACCGGACCACCGCGATTCATCGGCGTGCCTGCGCGCACGCCGACACCGGGCGCACCGACCCCGGGTGTCGCGACCGCGACCGCGGCGGCCGGCACAACCACCACTGCCGCTGTCGGCCGCACCACGCAGCCCTTGGGTATGCCAACTGTCTTGCAATAGACCACCGCCTGCGCCGGGCTCGTGCCCAGCGAAACCATCGCCGCACCTGCCAGCGCCAAAATCGTCAGCCCGGCGCTCAGCGCTCCCGCTCTTTTCGACATCTTGCTCTCCTGCTTCCCGTTCGGCGTCCCGATGCAATCACCGGGTCTCGCAGCCGACGTGCAGCCTGAATGACAAAAGACGGCGCGCTGATACATGCCATGAAAATGGGGGTACGGCGGCGGGGCGGACTGGCCGATGCCATGAACATGGCATGGACCTGCGCCCGGCCCTCGCGAGATGGTCCGGCCCGCTTGATCCCAGGCGGGACCAACGACATTCCCAAGGAGGTGCTTTATGAAGATTTCGGTTCTTGCCGTGCTGCTGCTCGCCGCTACCGCTCAGACCGCCGCTGCACAATCCGGTCCGACGCCACAGGAGCAGATGACCTGCCGTAGCGACGCGAGCAAATTCTGCGCCGAACACATCGGCAAGCCGCCGCAGATGAATGCCTGCCTACGCGAGAACAAGTCGAAGCTTTCGGATGGCTGCCGCAAGGTCGTTGAGTCGCACGGCGGGTGAGTGGTCGCCGTCCGCGGCACAAATCTCGCCGGCGCCAATGCCGTCAGGCCATAGACGTCGATGCACCGGTCATAAGTTGGGCGCGTGCGCGATGGCGAGGATGGATGCTAATCGTCGTCGCCGAATAGCCTGATCTGCGGGAAACCGCTGCGCGGCCGGCTGGCGACATCGCGCGCATCGGAATCCTCGCGGATGTTGCGCGCGACATCGTCCCAATCGGTGCGGTCGCGCATGCCGTGCGGCTCGCGGGAATCGTAGTGGCGGCGCTCGGCCCACCGCTCACGGCGCTCCGTCCGGCGCCGTTCAGACGTGGCGCGTTTGACGTCAGAATCCCTGGCCTTGGCATAGGCGTTGTCGGGTGTGGATGACGGCTCTGTCGATGCTTGTCGCTCGGCAGGCTTTGCGACTTGCGGAGGCGATGCCGGTGCCGGTTTCGGCGGCTCCACCGCGGCCGCTTGCGAAGGCTGTTGCACTGTCTGTTCAGCGTTGGCCTGAGTGGCCTGCGTGTCGGGCTTCACAGCTTCGGATTTTGCTTCAGGCTTGGTTTCGGCCTGCGCTGGCGCGGCCACCATGGCCCCGAAGGCCTGCGAGCCGGTGAGATATTGCAGGCTCTCGGATGGCGCGTTCGTCGTAGCGGGCTTGGCGTCGGCGCGCTGCGCAATCTTGCTGGTATCAGGCCCCTGCTTGGGCGAGACCGGATTCATGATATTGCCGGCGACAATGCCGCCGCCGAGACCAATGGCGATGGCTGCGACGATGGTTCCTGCACCGACGAAATAGGCTGTCGAGGCGCGCATTGGTCCACTCCCTCTTTGGAGCGGGCAACGCTTGTCGATTGCCGGATGTTCCCGATACAGGCGCAGTTCCGGAAAGAACTTGCGCGTCAGATCTGCTGTGCCACCTTCTCGAGCCCGATGATGCGGGCGAGCTTGCGCACTTCCTCTTTCTGGTCGTCACGCAGCTGGAACAGCAACGGCATCGCGGCGGACTTCAGCTGCTGGACCTCGTCGCAATTGGGATCGATCGGCACGCCCTGCACGTTCGGATTGGACAGCTTGTTTGCCGAGATCTTGCGGACAACGTTGCGCAGTGCGGTCTCGACCGACGGCCAGTAATATTCCTGCGACGACGACAACTTCAGACGGTCCCTGATGCCCGCGATCTGCACGTCGGACAGCAGCGAATAGGATTTCTGCGGCTGCGGCTTGGCGACGACCTTCGGCTTGGCCGGGACTTCGACGGCAGGAATCTCTGCAGCGGCCGGAGCCTCGTTCACGCTCGCCTTGGGCATCGGGAAATCGGATGGCGTGGCGGCGGCAAACGCCTGGCGCAGCGGCTCGGTCAGCACGGGCATTTGCGAGAGCTTGTCGGCAGGAACCTGGACCGGGTCGAACGCGGCCGAGGCCAGCGCCAGCGTCGGAACCAGACGATCGGCCTTGGCGGCCCGATTGGTTGCAAGCGGCTTGGCTGCCGGCGCCTGCGTGATCATTTCGGCGCTGACGCTAGGCACGCTGTCGCGGCCGAGAATGGCGGTGGTGGCGGCGCCGAGGACGAGGAAGCAGGTCAACACGACGATGGTGATGGCTTTCGACAAACGTCTCTCCGCAACCGGCTTCAAGTCCACGTGATCACTGCCCGGAAACTGGGCGATAATTAAGGCTTAACCGTGCCATTGCGGCGGCAATCGCGCGGACTGCAGCGACATTGCCCGGAAAGATAAACAAAATCAGGCGGCGAGTGCCAGATCATAAGCGTCCTGGATGTCGGCCACGATCTCCGAGGCCTCCCAGACTCCGCGCGGCTCGACCGACTGCAGCGCTACCGTCCAATTGCCGCCCCGGCGGGTGCGGGGGACGCTCACGATGTCGAAGCGCACGTTGCGGCATAGCGGGTGGCGGGCCAGCGCGTGGGCCACGCGAACGCGAATTTCGTCCAGCGAAGCCGCCGTCTTGGCGTTGAGAAAGTCGAAGTCCATCGCCTGTCCCTCTCGGTCCTGATTGGCGCCTGAGGGGATTCTTGCCGGGGGTTGGTTAATCTGCCGTTAAGTGGGGGCTTCGGAGGAGCGCTCGATTAACTGTGATGGGACGACGGGCCCTGTCGGCCTCCGCATTTTCACGGGGAGACGCGGCCACCCGCCCCTCGATACTCGGCGACCGTCCCTGCGACGAGATCGTCAACCGCGAGCACGTCGGTCACGCCGGATGTCGAGTGCCCACCGCTCCAGATATCGCGCCAGCGCTTTGGCCGGTTCTCCCGTGCGGTAACGTCGATGTCCTTGGCGATGTCGATGGACCCGCGCGCCGGCAGGTCGTCGGGATCGAGACCCGCGGCGACGATCGACGGCTTCAGCATGCTGGTCTGCAGGCCCGTGAACGCGGTGGTCAGCAGAATGTCGTCCGCGGTGCCGTCGACCAGCATTCGCTTGTGACGCTCGTCCGCCATGCTCTCGTGGGTCGCGATGAACTTCGTGCCCATGTAGCCGAGATCGCAGCCGAGCACTTCGGCCGCGCGCAATGCGTGGCCGTCGCTGATGCCACCCGCGAGCACGATGATGCCATCGTAGAACGCGCGCACTGCGCGGACGAACGCGAACGGGTTGAGCCAGCCGGTCTGCCCGCCCGCGCCCGCAGTGAGCAGCACGAGTCCATCGGCACCTGCTTCCGCCGCGCGTTCGGCGTGGCGGATCGAGGCAACATCCGCAAGCACCAATGCGCCGGCATCGTGCAACGGCTTGAGCACCGGCGTGGGGGAGCCGACCGAGGTGATGACGATCTCCGGCCTGTGGTGCAGCAACACGGCGAGATCCTGCTCCAGCCGTGCATTGGAGCGGTGCACGATCAGGTTTGGACAAAGCGGCGCGGCCTTGCGGCCGGTTCGATCTTCATGCCGCCGCAGCCGCGCTTCGATGTCAGTGAGCCATTCATCGAGTTGTTCGGTGCTACGGCAATTCACGCTGGGGAAGCTGCCGATCACGCCGTTGCGGCAGGCCGCGACCATGAGCTCGACGCCCGATACCAGAAACATCGGCGCGGCAATCAGCGGCAGGGCGAGACGACCGTGGAAACGTTGCAGCCGATCTGACGTCACGCATGCCTCCCTCGCGCGGGCTTTGTCGTTCCATCCCGCATTCCCTGTGCTAGCGTCGCGGTAAACATTGGCACGCCAGAAGCCGATAACAAAGCAGCGAGGAAACATATGTCCGATCCGCTCCACGCATCGTCCCCGACTTGCGCGCAGGCGCTGCGGGCGCTGTCGCGCTATCCGGGCCGAACCGCGTTCGCGTGGCCCGGCGGATCGCTGAGCTATCAGGGCACCATCGACCTGATCGGGCGCATCCAAGGCGTGTTCATGCGGCTTGGATTGCAGCCCGGCGCGCGGGTCGCCTTCCTCACCGCGAACCGCGCCGACACCTGGTGCGCCGGCGTCGCCGCGCAATTGTCGCGGCTCTGCGTCACCTGGCTGCATCCTTTGGGGTCGCAGGGAGACCAATTGTTCCAGCTCGAGGATTCCGAGGCCGAGGTGCTGGTGGTCGATGCGGCCGCCTTCCGCGATCGCGGCGGCGAGCTCGCCGCGCAGGCGGGCTGGCTCAAGGCGGTCTTCACCGTGGGACCGGCCGACTATGGCGTCGATCTCTTGCAGGCGATCGAGATCGAAGGCCATGCCAGCGCGCAATGCCTCGCCGGCCCCGACGATCTCTCCACGCTGAATTACACCGGTGGCACGACCGGCAAATCCAAGGGCGCGTTGCGCTACCACCGCGAAAATGCCGGGGCCGCGGCCGCGATCCTCGCCGACTTCGAGATCCCCGATGGCGCGCGCTACCTCGCGGTGGCACCGATCAGCCATGTCGCCGGCACGAAGGTGCTGCCGACCCTGATGCGGGGCGGCACCGTGCACATGCTGAAGGGTTTTGATCCCGAGGCGGTACTGGCGACGATCGCGCGCGAGCGCATCAACTTCACGCTGTTCGTGCCGACCATGATCTATGTGCTGCTCGATCATCCCGCATTGAGCAGGACCGACCTCTCCTCGCTCGAGCTGGTGCTCTACGGCGCCTCCGCGATGTCGCCGAGCCGGCTGATCGAGGGCATCGAACGAATCGGGCCGGTGTTCTCACAGCTTTACGGCCAGACCGAATGCTATCCAATCTCGGTGCTGCGCAAGGCGGATCACGATCCCAAGGCGCCCGAACTGTTCCTGTCCTGCGGCTTCCCGATCGCGGCCTGCGAGGTCCGGATCCTCGACGACAACGATCAGGAGGTGAAGACGGGCGAAGCCGGCGAGATCTGCGTGCGCGCCCCGCATGCGATGGCGGAGTACTGGAAGCGGCCCGACACCACCGCCGAGACGCTCAAGAACGGATGGGTCCATACCGGCGACATCGCGCGCAAGGACGAACGCGGTTACATGTTCATCCTTGACCGCAAGAAGGACATGATCGTCTCCGGCGGCTTCAACATCTTTCCGCGGGAAATCGAGGACGTGCTGTCACAGCACGCCGATGTGGCCATGGTTGCGGTCGTCGGCATCCCCGACGAGAAATGGGGTGAGGCCGTTACGGCCGTCGTCGTGCCGCGTGAGGGCGCTACGCCCGATGCCGATGAGCTGATCAGCATGGTGAGGACGCGAAAGGGCTCGGCTCACGCGCCCAAGCAGATCAAGTTCGTCAGGCACTTGCCGATGACCGGCGTCGGCAAGGTCGACAAGAAAGTGCTGCGCGGGGAATTCTGGAGCGGGCGGGACCGGATGGTGGGGTAGCTCCTGCCCGGGACGCCACGCAGTCTCAGGCCGCCCCTCACCGCTTCTCGATCACCAGGCTCTGCACCGCGCGGCCAAAATACCCCGTCCGGTCCGCCAGCCGTGACATCGCAAGCCCGACACCATCGGGGCCGATCCAGGAATCACCGTCGAGCAGGATCCATTCGCCGACCGGCTGGCGCGCAAAGCTCACGGTGAGATCAGCGTTGATGTAGGTCCAGGCGCGGAAGTCGAGCGTCGAAGCGGTGCCGTTGGAAAAATCGGCCGCGACCACGGCGCGCATCGCCTGCGACAGCGTTTCGCCCGCGATCAAGGGATGATCGACGCGAAACCAGATTGCGCCGGCACCGGCTTGCCCGAAGCGGCCGCGCGCGGCGCGCATCGAGACTGAACGTACGAACGGGCTGGTAGCGGCATGACCGTCCTCGAGCAGCGAGTCCTCCGGTGACGGCAGCGTAACCGGCAGCGCCTTGACGTCCTCGGGCAGCGTCAGCGCCTGGCGCTTGATCTTGAGCACGGTGGCGCCGACCACCTGTACGCCATCGGCGAGCAGCTTGACCCCGCAGAGCTGGATCTTCCGGCCCTCGCGCAAGATCTCGGTCGCGATCGTGAGCGGCGCCACCGGCACCGGGCGCATCAGATCGATGGTGACGCGCGCGATGTCCATCGTGACAGGCGTCGGAATGCGCTCAGCCGCCCACGTCACCAGCGAGGCCGGCGCCGAACCGTGCTGCATACGCCGGTCCCACGGGCCCGCAGCATCCGGGCTGGTGACGACGCTGTCGCCGTCGACGCGGTAGATGGGGGTCATCGTTTCTCCGTGATGCACATCCGGCGCTCAGCAAGAGCTGTCGTCCCGGCCCCCCGTGCGCAATTGCGCACTAGGCCGGGACGACTAAGTTCACAACGGCGGATCGACCGCCTCGTCGTATTCCTTCTTGAAGCGCGCGATCATTTCGGCGGCTGGCACGATGCCGTCGATGCTGCCGACGCCCTGGCCCGAACCCCAGATCTCCTTCCAGGCTTTTGGCTTGGCGCGCTCGCCGGAGGCGTCGGTGCCGAAGTTCATCTTGGAGGGATCGGAGGTCGGCAGGTTCTCCGGATCCATACCGGCGGCGAGGATCGACGGCTTCAGATAGTTGCCGTGCACGCCGGTGAAGAGGTTGGAATAGACGATGTCGTCGGCCGTCGCGCCCGCGATCATCTCCTTGTATTTCTCAACCGCATTAGCTTCCTTGGTGGCGATGAAGGCCGAGCCGATATAGGCAAAGTCGGCGCCGAGAATGCGCGCGGCGCGGATCGCCTTGCCGTTGCCGATCGCGCCCGACAGCGCGATCGGGCCGTCGAACCATTTTCGTGTCTCGGCGACGAACGCCAAGGGCGAGATCGTGCCGGCATGGCCGCCGGCGCCCGCCGCGACCAGGATCAGGCCGTCGGCGCCCTTCTCGATCGCCTTGTGCGCAAACTTCTGGTTGATCACATCGTGGAAGACGATGCCGCCCCAGCCGTGCACCGCCTGATTGAGCTCCTCGCGCGCGCCGAGCGACGAGATGATCATCGGCACCTTGTACTTGGCGCAGAGCTGCATGTCGTGGTCGAGCCGGTTGTTCGACTTGTGCACGATCTGGTTGACCGCAAACGGTGCCGACGGCTTGTCGGGATGCGCGCGGTCATAGGCCGCGAGCTCTTCGGTGATGCGCGCCAGCCACTCGCCAAGCAGCTCCGGCGGCCGCGCGTTCAGCGAGGGGAACGAGCCGACCACGCCAGCCTTGCACTGCGCGATCACGAGATCGGGCACCGAGATGATGAAGAGCGGCGAACCGATCACGGGGATCGACAGGCGTCCCTTGAACAAGGCAGGCATGGACATTGCGAGACGATCCTCTTTTGGCGGTCACATCGAAATTGGGGGCCATACCAACAAGGCAATCTTTCCACTGTCAAGTATTGCGTTTTGGCGCCGTGGAGGGACGCCGTTACCGCAATTCCAACGCGCGGAATTCAGCGCGGGACGACGCCATCACGCAATCAAATCCGGATTGATCAGCCGCTCGAACGAGAACATCTCGTCCCATTTCTCTTGAGTCAGCAGCTTGCGCTCGACCACGACGATCTGGTGCAGCGACTTGCCGCTCTTGTAGCCCTCGCGCGCGATCTCGGCGCATTGCTTGTAGCCGAGCAGCGGCTTCAGCACCGTAACGATACCCAACGAGTTCAGCACCATGTTGCGGGTATGCTCAGCATTGGCAGTGATGCCGATGACACAGTTCTCGCGCAGGCTGTTGACCGCGCGCTCCATGGTGCGGATCGAGAAGAACAGCGCGAACGAGATCACCGGCTCCATCACGTTGAGCTGGAGCTGACCCGCGGATGCCGCGAGCGTCACGGTGGTGTCGAGCCCGATCACGAGGAAGCTGGTCTGGTTGACGACCTCGGGGATCACAGGATTGACCTTGCCGGGCATGATCGAGGAGCCCGGCTGAAGCTGCGGCAGGTTGATCTCGTTGAAGCCGGCACGCGGGCCGGAGGCGAGCAGGCGGATGTCGTTGCAGATCTTCGTCAGCTTGCTCGCGGTGCGCTTGAGGACGCCGGAGAGCTGCACATAGGCGCCGGTATCCGACGTCGCCTCGACGAGGTCGCCTGCAAGGATGAAGTCGACACCGGTGAGCGCGCTCAGATGCCGGACCGCGAGCTTGGGATAGCCGTGCGCCGCGGTGACGGAGGTACCGATCGCGGTGGCGCCGAGATTGATCTCGCGCAGCAGCGCGCGGGCCTCGGAGATGCGATCGACCTCCTCGCCCATGGTGGTGCCCCAACCGCGGAATTCGGCGCCGAGTGACATCGGCACCGCGTCCTGCAAATGGGTGCGCCCCATCTTCAGCACGCGATCGAACTCCCTGCCCTTGGCGAAGAACGCCTCCTGGAGCTGACGCAGCGCCGTCATGTAGCTCTCGAGCCGAAGGATCAGCGCCAGCCGAAAGGCGGTCGGATAGGTGTCGTTGGTCGACTGGCCGTAATTGACGTGATCGTTGGGGCTGACGTGCTGGTAGTCGCCCTTCGCAAAGCCGAGCGATTCCAGCGCGAGATTGGCGATCACCTCGTTGGCGTTCATGTTGGTGGAGGTGCCGGCCCCGCCCTGGATGAAGTCGGTGACGAACTGGTCCATCATATCGCCGGCGATGACGCGATCGCAGCCCACGATGATGGCGTCCGCGACTTTGGCGTCCACCGCGCCGAGATCGCGGTTGGCCATGGCGGCGGCTTTCTTGACGTAACCAAGCGCCTTCACGAAGTAAGGCTCCTGGTTCATCGGAATGCCGGTGATGTGGAAGTTCTCCTTCCCGCGGATGGTCTGGACGCCGTAATAGATGTCGTCGGCGATCTCACGCTGTCCGAGGAAGTCCTGCTCCGTGCGGCTCATAGGCGCTCCTTGCTTGCTCGCGCGACGTCCTCAGTTCTGACACAGCGCGCTGGTGACGAAGGTATCCGTGCGGCAGTCATCCGGTTTGCGTTGCCTGCCCGGGATCAGAACCTTGGCCGAGCACTTTTCCGCGGAGTCGGCATTCAGGCTCTTGCCTTCCGTGTAGCCCTTGCTCTGGCAGAGTTTGTCGGCGGCGAGCTTGCAGTCGGGCGCGCCGTTCGACGAGGCCGGACAAGCTACGCGTCCCGACACCATGGTCGACGGCTTCGCCAGGCGCGACAAATCGTTCATGGTCTCACTCGGGCTTTTGATCGGCGGCAGGATCGAAGGCAGCTTGTCAAACAGCTTGCCCATTTCGTTGATCAGCCCGGGATTTTCCTCATGCGCCGGCGGCGACGAAGGAGCTGTCGAGGGCGCCGGTGCGGCCTGCTGTCCTTGCTCCTGCAAGCCGAGCGCCGGCGGCGCGGATTGCGGCCATCCGGTACCACCGGTACCCAGCAGGAGCGAAAGCACCGCAAATGTCAGCGTCCCCAGTCGCTGGACCGGAAGGCCGGATGGAAGCATCATGGCGCCAACCGTAGCCGAACCTGGCGCGGTGGCAAAGCGCCTTGGGGTTAGATCAATTTGACGGCGACGACAAAGCCGAGCACGAGCACCGCAGCGCCGATTGCCACCACCAATCCGAGATGCTTCTCGATCCTGACCCGGATCCAGTCGCCGTAGCGGTTGAGCAGGATCGCAACGATAAAGAAACGCCCGCCACGCGCCACGATCGAGCACAGGATGAAGAGCCCGATATTGTAGCCGGCAAAGCCGGACGTGATGGTCACGAGCTTGTAGGGGATCGGTGTCAGGCCCTTGAGCAGGATGATCACGGCGCCCCATTCGGCATAGGAGGCGCGGAAGGCGTCGACCTTGCCGCCGAGGCCATAGACCTCGATCAGCCAATGGCCGACCGAGTCGAAGAGCAGCGCACCGATGGCGTAGCCCAACAGGCCGCCCAACACCGACGTCGCAGTGCAGATCGCCGCATAGACCCAGGCGCGCTGCGGGCGCGCCAGTGACATCGGGATCAGCATCACGTCCGGGGGGACGGGAAAGAAGGAGCTTTCAGCGAAAGCCACGGCGCCCATGATCCAGAGCGCGTAAGGCTTGTGAGCGGCGTCGATGCACCAGTCGTAGATACGTTTCAGCATGGCGCCGCGATGAAGCACCATGGGACGGATTTGTCCATGCCGAGATGGGACCGATTTGTACCAATACTAGTGGCGCTTGCGGGCGGTGCGGCCTTCGAGCGCGACGATAGGCCGCCTGGCGGCGACGCGCGGTGACGCAACTTTGGGCAGCTTCATCGCCGATTTCGGCAGTTTCTCCGCGATGCCGAGCATGTCTTCACGCCGCGTCATCTCGCGCCAGACGTCCTCGGGGCGCACGCCGGCCGAGGCCCACAGCACGGTGAGATTGTAGAGCAGATCGGCGCTTTCCCGGACCACGGCCTCGGTGTCGCCATTGACCGCATCGATGACGACCTCGATGGCCTCTTCGGCCAGTTTTTTCGCCATTTTGGACGGCCCACGCTGAAACAGCCGGGCCGTACGCGATGTTGCCGGATCGAGATCTTTGGCCGCGAGCACAGCCAGATATAGCCGCTCAAGCGAATCACTCATGTACGCAAAGCTACTCTAAACCCATAGCGGGGACGTTAACGCACGACAACAAAAGCAAAAAGCCGGCCGTCGCGGCAAGCGCGACGGCCGGCTGGTCAAACCTTGCTAGCCAAAGCTAGTAGCAAGTCGAAAGGTTACCTTGGCCGCCCTGCGCGGACTGGTATGGGCCGCCGCAACGGTGATACGGGCGCGGACCGATATACGAGTCGCCGCCGTAATAGACCGGACCGTCGTCGTAGTAGACCGGGCCGCCGCCGTAATAGGCAGGAGCATCATAAGCGTAGGCGTCACGGGTCGCTGCGATTGCGAGGCCGGTGCCGATAGCACCGGCAATGGCTGCGCCGGCAAAGGCCGCGCCGCCGCCACCATGCCAATGACGGCCGCCCGCGTATGAAGCGGTCGGAGCCATTGCGGTCAGCGCCAGCACCGCGGTGGTAGCGAGAACGGCCTTACGGCCGGCAAATCCCGAAAATCTATCAAACATGTCCTGGACCCTCCTTGGGACCTCGAATGGTGCCTGATGACAGGCTCGTGTCTCTCAAACACCCGCATCCCATGTTGGGTTCCCCTCCCCCAACACAAGCTGAACGGGGTTGCGTGATCGTGACGCAACCGCCGCTCATCCGCCGTTCATATTGGCGCAAACAGACTGCTATGCCCGCCGGCGCTGCGAGCGTGACGAAACCACAACAATGCGGGACCGGCGCGACTGATGTTCGGATTCAGGACCACTGCCCTTCGCTGCCTGCCGGCCCTTGCAATCTTGCTTGCCGCGCTGACGGCGCGCGATGTCTCGGCGGCCGAGACCGCCGTGCCTTCCATTGCGATCCACTTCACCTTCGACCGCCCGATCGATGCGAGCATGGCGCCGTTCTTTCTTGCCGCAAAGGACGGCAGCTTCGGCGCCGAACGTCTCAACGTCTCCTTCAGCAGCGCGGCCGGATCGCCGGAGGCGCTTGCGCGCGTCGCCAAGGGCGACAGCGAGCTCGCGCTGGTCGACATCAACGAGCTGATCCGCTTCCGCGACAAGGATGCGACACCGGTCAAGGCGGTGTTCGTGCTGTTCAACCGCGCGGCCTACGCGATCATCGCCCGAAGGAGTCGTGGCATCCACCTCCTTCCCGACCTGGACGGCAAGACCGTCGGCGTTGCCGATAGCGATCTGTCGATGCGGCTATGGCCGGCATTGGCGCAGCAGAACGGCATCGACACGGCTCACGTGAAATTCCACAAGATCAGCGCCGCGGTGCGCGAGCCGATCCTCTCCGCGGGACAGGTCGATGCCGTCGCCGGCTTCAGCTATCTCTCGGCAGTGAACCTGCGCGACCGCGGCGTGCCGGGCGACGATCTCGTCACGCTTCGCTATGCCGACTATGGTTGCGAGGCCTATGGCTTTGCCGTCGTGGTCAACCCGGCTTTCGCCGCGGCCAAGCCGGACACCGTGAAGGGATTCGTCCGCGCATTGATCGCCGGCATCAACGCGACCGTCAAGGATCCGGCGCGCGCGGCGGGCGAGGCCGCGAGCCGCATCGACGACGGCGACCGCGATCTTGAGCTGGAGCGCCTGCGCACCGTCCTCGTCGACAACATCCTGACTGACGAGGTCCGTCGCAACGGCCTCGGCGACATCGACCCGGCGCGCATGGATCGCTCGATCGACCAGATCGGGCAGGATTTCAAATTCCGCAAACGGCCGGCGGCGGGCGACATCTTCGACGGCGGGTTCTTGCCGCCAGTCGCAGGGCGGTTGATCAACTGAGCAAAACCGACAGCTTCCGCTATATCTCGCAGCCGATCCCTGATTAGAGTATGGGCTCACTCCGTTCTATCCGCCCGAGCTCCTCGCCCATGCCCATTCTTCGCCTCTACACCCGCGTTCTCGAGCTGCTCGGCAAGGAGGCACGGCTGGGCTGGCTGCTCGCGATCGTCAATCTCCTGCTTGCGGGCTCGCAATTCGCCGAGCCGGTACTGTTCGGCCGGATCGTCGATGTTCTCTCCGGCAAGACGGTCGCAGGCTCCAACTCGGCCTGGCCGTTCCTGGTTGCATGGGTCGCATTCGGGCTGTTCACCATCGCCTGCAGCGCGCTCGTGGCGTTGCAGGCCGACCGGCTCTCCCACCGCCAGCGGCAGGCGGTCCTGACGGACTATTTCGAGCACATCCTGCAACTGCCGCTGACCTTCCACTCCGGTACCCATTCGGGCCGGCTGATGAAGGTCATGCTCAACGGCACCGATGCGCTGTGGCGGCTGTGGCTGGGCTTCTTCCGCGAGCATTTTGCCGCCATCCTCTCGGTCGTGGTGCTGCTGCCGCTGTCGCTCTACTTGAACTGGCGGCTTGCAATCCTGCTGTTCGTGCTCTGCATCGTCTTCACCGCGCTGACCACTTTCGTGGTGCGCAGAACCTTCGGCATGCAGATGGAGGTGGAGGAGCACTACAGCGAGCTTTCCGCGCGCGCTTCCGACGCGCTTGGCAACGTCGCGCTGGTACAGAGTTTCGTCCGCGTCGAGTCCGAGGTGAAGGGCCTGCGCTCCGTCGCCGACCAGTTGCTAGCGGCGCAAATGCCTGTGCTGTCGTGGTGGGCACTCGTCACCGTCATCACGCGCGCCTCCACCACGATCACGGTGCTCGCGATCTTCACTTTCGGCATCGCGCTGCACGACCAGGGGCTGACCTCGGTCGGCGAGATCGTGATGTTCGTGAGCTTCGCGACGATGCTGATCCAGAAGCTGGAGCAGGTCGTGAGCTTCATCAACAACGTTTTCATGGAAGCCCCGCGCCTGCGCGAGTTCTTCAACGTGCTCGATGCGGTGCCTGCGGTGCACGACCGGCATGACGCGATCGATGCGGGTCGGCTCTCCGGCCTCGTCGAATTCAACGACGTCACCTTCTCCTATGACGGCAAGCGGCCGGCGGTCGAGGACCTCTCCTTCACCGCGCTTCCGGGCCAGACCATCGCGCTGGTCGGCGCGACCGGCGCCGGCAAGTCGACGGCGATTGCGCTGCTGCATCGCGCCTTTGATCCGCAGTCCGGCTTCATCAGGATCGACGGCATGGACGTGCGCGGGGTGACGCTGACATCGCTGCGGCGGAACATCGGCGTGGTCTTTCAGGAGGCGCTGCTGTTCAACCGGTCGATCGCGGAGAATTTGCGCGTCGGCAAGCCGGACGCCACCGAGGGCGAGATGCGCAAGGCGGCGGAGCGCGCGCAGGCGCTCGAATTCATCGAGCGCAGCGGCGGCTTCGAGACCAACGCCGGCGAGCGCGGCCGCATGCTGTCCGGCGGTGAGCGCCAGCGGCTGTCGATCGCCCGTGCATTGCTGAAGGATCCGCCGATCCTGATCCTGGACGAGGCGACCAGCGCACTCGACGCCGTCACCGAGGCCAAGGTGAATACCGCTCTCGACGAAGTGATGAAGGGCCGCACCACCTTCGTGATCGCCCACCGTCTCTCCACCATCCGCAATGCTACGCGGATCCTGGTGTTCGAGAACGGGCGTGTGATCGAAAGCGGAACTTTTGATGAACTCGTGACCAAAGGCGGCCTTTTCGCCGACCTCGCCAGGGCTCAGTTCATGGTTCAGGAGAACGCACGGGCCAGCGTGACAGCGGCTGAGGCTGCCGCGACGGCAGCCAAATCGCCTTAGCAAGCCCCTTGGCAAGTTCTCATAGAATCGTCGAAATTCGGCCTATTTCATTGCGGAATACCCCGGTGATGCCCCTATTCGCGACGCACGAGCCGGTATAGGTTTGCGGCGCCGCAAGCGGCGGCGCTGGATTTCAGAACCGAACATCAGATCACGAGAGCCGACCGGAACCGGCGGGTCTCCAAGGACCGGAATCGGATAGTGCACGCTCTTCGCCCGCTGCTTCGTCAATCCCTGTTCAACCTGCTTGCTGCGGGACTCGCGTGTGCCGCATTACTGGCGCCGCGCGCGGCGAGCGCCGAAGCGCTGCTCCTGATCGAGGCCGATAGCGGCAAGGTGCTGCAGGCGGAAAACGCGACCATTCCCTGGTATCCGGCTTCCGTCACCAAGATCATGACCGCGTACGTGACGCTGAAGGCGGTCAAGGACGGCAGGCTCACACTCGACACACTGCTCACGGTGTCGCCGACGGCAGCCTCGCAGTCGCCCTCGAAGATGGGGTTTCGCCCGGGAACGCAGCTTACCGTCGACAACGCACTCAAGATGATGATGGTGAAATCGGCGAACGATATGGCCGTCGTGCTCGCCGAAGGCGTCGGCGGTTCGATCGACGGTTTCTCGGCGCTGATGAACGACACCGCGCAGAAGCTCGGCATGACGCAGACGAGCTACGTCAATCCGAACGGCCTGCCCGCCGACGGACAGATCACCTCCGCGCGGGATCTCGGCATTCTCGCACGCTCGTTCCTGCGCGATCTGCCCGAGTACGAGTATTTCGTGCACATTCCGGCAATCCGCTTCGGCAAGCGCGTCACCGGCAATTTCAACAAGCTGATCGGTCGCTATCCCGGCGCCGACGGTTTCAAGACCGGCTTCATCTGCGCCTCCGGCTACAATCTCGTCGCATCGGCCACCCGCAACGGCCGCCGGCTGATCGCCGTCGTGCTGGGCGCCAACTCCGGGACCGCGCGCGCGGTGAAGGCGGCGCAGCTGCTGGAACGCGGCTTCTCGCAAGACAATCTCACCTGGCTCCGGCCCTCGCTCGGCACCGTCGACAAGCTGGTGCCGGTCGACGCCTCGCCGCCGAACCTGCGTGACGACATGTGCGGCGGCCATCGCAAGCGGCCGGCCAGCGACGATGACGACGCGCTGATCGCGACCAATGGCGGCATGTCCGGATCGGCCTCCGCCACGGGGGGCGAAGCTCAGGTCACCTTCTTCACGGCCGGGCTTCAGCCGCCCCTGATGAAGGCCTCCGAGCTGATGGCCTCGGCCCCGGCGGCGGCCGAACCCGTGCTGGTGTATACCGGTCCGACCCGCACCGGGACCGCCCTGATCGCGGCGGTCGCGGCGGATGCCGACCAGCAGGCCACGCCAAAGCCGCGTGGCAAGAAGTCGCGCGTCGCCAAAAAGCCCGACGCGGCAGACAAGCCGAAAGATGCCAAGACGGCGGCAGCGAAGCCCGATGCGAAGCCGGCGGCGGCCGCAAAGCCGGCGGACGGCAAGTCCGCAGCCAAGCCGGCCGGCACCAAGCATGCCGCAGCCAAGCCCGATGCAGTGGCAAAGCCTGCGGCGAGCGGCGAGCAGGCGGCCAAGCCCGCCAAGCCCAAGGCCGCCACCAAGCCCGCCAAGCCGGCCAACAACAGTTAACGCCGACGCGAGGCGAGACCGCGCCGCACTTCGCACTTGCGGCAGCGCCGTTTGCGAGGATTCCGGTAGCCACTCCCTGACGTTTGTCTTAAGCCTCGACCGCTTGCCACCCGTTCCGGCAGGCTCGATACTGACGGCAATGAGGCAAGCCCGAGACACAACGGGCTCTGGTCAATGAGGGGAGTTTCCATGGAGCGCATCTGGCTTAAGCAATATCCGCCCGGCGTCCCCGCCGATATCGAGCCGACCCAATATTCATCGCTGGTCGACCTCCTGGAGGAGAGCTTCGCCAAGTTCGCCGACCGCAAGGCGTTCATCTGCATGGACAAGTCGATCAGCTATCGCGACCTCGACCAGATGTCGCTGGCGATGGCGTCCTACCTGCAAGGGCGAGGCCTGCAACGCGGCGCCCGCGTTGCGATCATGATGCCGAACGTGCTGCAATATCCGATTGCGACCGCAGCCGTGCTGCGCGCCGGTTTCGCGGTGGTCAATGTCAATCCGCTCTACACGCCGCGCGAGCTCGAGCACCAGCTCAAGGATTCCGGCGCCGAAGCCATCATCGTGCTGGAGAATTTCGCCCACACCGTCGAGCAGGTGATCGCGAAGACGCAAGTCAAGCACGTCATCGTCGGCAGCATGGGCGACCTGCTCGGCTTCAAGGGCGTGATCGTCAATCTGGTCGTCCGCCGCGTCAAGAAGATGGTGCCGGCCTGGTCGCTACCAGGCGCGGTGTCCTTCAACGACGCGATCTCCGCCGGCCGCTCTCTGGCCTTCAACAAGCCGAAGCTGTCGCCGGGCGACGTCGCCTTCCTGCAATATACCGGCGGTACCACCGGCGTGTCCAAGGGCGCCACCCTGCTCCACCGCAATATCGTCGCCAACGTCCTGCAGAACGATGCCTGGCTGCAGCCCGCGATGGCCGCGCCGCCGCATGTCGATCAACTCATGGTCGTCTGCGCGCTGCCGCTCTATCACATCTTCGCCCTGACGGCCTGCTACCTGCTCGCCGTGCGCGCCGGCGGCTGCAATCTCCTGATCCCCAATCCGCGCGACATCCCGGGCTTCATCAAGGAATTGGCGAAGTATCAGGTCAACAACTTCCCGGCCGTGAACACGCTCTACAACGGCCTGATGCACCATCCCGACTTCAAGAAGCTCGACTTCTCCAAGCTGAAGATCTCGAACGGTGGCGGCATGGCGGTGCAGCGCCGGGTCGCCGAGCAGTGGAAGGCGATCACGGGCTGCTCCATCGCCGAAGGCTACGGCCTGTCGGAGACATCTCCGACGCTGACCTGCAACACCACGACCGATCCCGAGTTCAACGGCACCATCGGCATCCCCGTGCCCTCGACCTGGATCTCGATCCGCGACGACGACGGCAACGAGATGCCGCTCGGCCAGCCCGGCGAGATCTGCGCCAAGGGCCCGCAGGTGATGTCGGGCTACTGGAACAGGCCGGAGGAGACCGCCAAGGTGATGACCGCGGACGGTTATTTTCGCACCGGGGACATCGGCATCATGGACGAGAGGGGATACACCAAGATCGTCGACCGCAAGAAGGACATGATCCTGGTCTCCGGCTTCAACGTCTATCCGAACGAGATCGAGGAAGTGATCGCGAGCAACCCGGGGGTGCTCGAATGCGCGGTCATCGGCATTCCCGATTCCAAGTCGGGAGAGGCGGTGAAGGCGTTCGTGGTCAAGAAAGACCCGAACCTCACGGCGGAGGCCCTGGTCAAGTTCTGCCAGGAGCAGCTGACGGGCTACAAGGTGCCCAAGCACATCGAATTCCGCACCGACCTGCCGAAGACCAATGTCGGCAAGATCCTGCGCCGGCAGCTGCGCGACGAGAAGGCGGAGGCGGCCTAAGCGCCTCTTTCGTTCATGACTGATTTCGGCAACATCAGCCCGGCCGGCATCCTCGCCTTCTGGCACGAGGCCGGCCGCGATGCCTGGTACGAGCGCGACGACGCATTCGACGCGGAGGTCAGGCGCCGCTTTCTCGCGCTGTGGCAGAAGGCGGTCGCCGGCGAGCTCGCGTCATGGGAGGAGACCGACGAGGGCGCACTCGCGCTCGTCATCGTGCTCGACCAGTTTCCACGCAATATGTTTCGGGGCACGTCGCAGGCCTTTGCCAGCGACGCGCTGGCGCGCGACGTCGCCCGCCGCGCCATTGCGCGGGGTGCAGATCAAAGGATCGACCCGGTCCTGCTCGAATTCCTCTATTTGCCTTTCATGCATTCCGAGCACCTGCCCGACCAATTGCACTGCGTCGCGCTGTTTCAAAACACCGACAATGCCGAAAACCTGAAATACGCGCGTGAGCACGCCGATATCATCCGGCGGTTTGGCCGCTTTCCTCACCGCAACCGTCTGCTCGGCCGTGACACCACCCCGGACGAGCAGGCCTTCCTCGACGGCGGCGGGTTCGCCGGCTGATGACATAACGGTGAAGGGTCCCGCCCTCACCGCTTCCCGTATCACTATCCGTGTCGGCAATATTGTGCAGGCCCGCCGCACGGTCTAAAAAGCGGGACCGATTTTCAGGGAGACTAACGATGGCGATCCAGACTGGCGACAAGCTGCCCGAGGCGAAATTCCGCGTGATGACGGCGGAAGGTCCGCAGGTGAAGACCACCGATGAGATATTCAAGGGCAAGAAAGTGGCGCTGTTCGCGGTGCCGGGCGCCTATACCGGCACCTGCCACAAGATGCATCTGCCGAGCATCTTCCTCAACGCCTACGCCATGAAGGACAAGGGCGTCGACACCATCGCCATCGTCTCCGTCAACGACGCCTTCGTCATGAACGCGTGGAAGCGCGACACCGACCAGCGCGACGAGGCCATCTTCCTCGCCGACGGTAATGCCGACTTCGCCAAGGCGATCGGCATGGAGCTCGACGCCTCCGGTAACGGTCTCGGCATCCGCTCCAAGCGCTATTCGATGCTGGTCGAGGACGGCGTGGTCAAGAAGCTGAACCTTGAGGCGATGCCCGGCAAGGTCGAGGTGTCCGGCGGCGATACGCTGCTGGGGCAGCTGTAAGCTTCAGACCCAGCCCTTTCGAAGAATGACGTCATGCCCGGGCTTGTCCCGGACATCCACGTTCTTGGTCGTGCGCGGGAAGACGTGGATGGCCGGTCAAGCCCGGCCATGACGAACGGAGAGACCTACTCCGCCACCCGCGCCTGCAACCGCGCCTTCACGATCCCGTCGCGCGCGAGCTGATCGGCGCGTTCGTTCTCGGGATGCCCTGCGTGGCCCTTGACCCAGTGCCAGCGCACGTCGTGAGCCTTCAGCGCGGCATCGAGGCGCTGCCATAGCTCGACATTCTTCACCGGCTTCTTGTCGGCGGTGCGCCAGCCGTTGCGCTTCCAGCCGTGGATCCAGCCGGTGATGCCCTGACGGACATATTGGCTGTCTGTGTAGAGATCGACAGTGCACGGCTTCTTCAGCGCTTCCAACGCGGAGATCGCCGCCATCAATTCCATCTGGTTATTGGTGGTATGGCGCTCACCACCGTTCAGCTCTTTTTCCTTGTCGCCGAACTTCAGGATCGCGCCCCAGCCGCCGGGCCCCGGATTTCCCGAGCAGGCGCCGTCGGTGTAGATCGTGACAATCGGGAGCTCGCTCACGCCACCAGCCCCGACGGCGACAGTCCGTAGTCGCGCACGCTGGAAACGCTCTGGTGGAAGCGCAGCTTGCGGACATATTCCAGCGGATCCTTCGGTCGAACCAGCGCGCCGGGCGGAACATTGAGCCAGTCGACCAGCCGCGTCAGCAGGAAGCGCATCGCGGCGCCGCGCGCGAGCAGCGGCAGCGCTGCCTCTTCCCCCTCGGACAGCTTTCGCACGCGGCCATAGGCATTGAGGAAGGCCCGCGCCTTGGTGACGTTGAAGGAATGATCCGGCTCGAAGCACCAGGCGTTGAGGCAGATCGCGACATCATAGGCAAGCCAGTCATTGCAGGCGAAAGTGAAGTCGATGATCCCCGAGAGCTTGTCGCCGAGAAAGAAGACATTGTCGTTGAAGAGGTCCGCGTGGATCACGCCTTCGGGCAGCTGTGTCGGCCAGACCCCGCTCTCGAGGTAGTCGAGCTCGTGGCTCAGGAACGCGCGCAGGCCGGGCTGCATCTCGTCGGCCCGGTGTGACGCCGCATCGAACAGCGGCCGCCAGCCCGGGACCGACAGCGCGTTCGCACGCCTGATCGCGAAATTCGCGCCGGCCAGATGCATCATGGCGAGCCCCTCGCCGACGCCGGCGCAATGGGCCGCGTTCGGCTTGCGCGGCCAGACGCCTTCGAGAAAGGTGATGATCGCGGCCGGCCGGCCCGACAGCTCGCGCAACGCCTCGCCGTCCATCCCCTTCACCGGCAGCGGACAGTTGACGCCGTGCTCGGCCAGATGCGTCATCAGCGCGAGGAAGAACGGCAGATCGTTCTTCGCCACGCGCTTCTCATAGAGCGTGAGGATGAACGATCCCTTGGTCGTATGCAGCAGGAAGTTGGAATTTTCGACGCCCTCGGCGATGCCCTTGTAGGAGAGCAACTCGCCGAGATCGTATTGGTTGAGGAAGTCCGCAAGCTCGTCGGCGGCAACGTCGGTGTAGACCGCCATGAAGGTCTACTCGGCGGCGGCTTCGGGGCGCACCTGACGCGGCAGCGGGAAGAACTCGTTCTCTTCCGCGGCCGAGACCGTCTCCACATGCAGCGTGAAGCGCTCGGCGAACGCGTCCATGATCTCCTCGACGATGACTTCCGGTGCCGAGGCGCCAGCGGTGATGCCGAGGCTGGTGATGTTCTCGAACCGCTTCCAGTCGATTTCGGTGGCGCGCTGCGCCAGCACGGCGATCGGGCAACCCTCGCGCTCGGCGACTTCGCGCAGGCGCTGCGAGTTCGACGAGTTAGGCGCACCGACTACGATCAGGGCGTCGACCACCGGCGCCACCTTCTTCACCGCGAGTTGGCGGTTGGTGGTGGCGTAGCAGATGTCTTCCTTGTGCGGCCCGTTGATGTTCGGGAAGCGCTCCTTCAGGAGCGCCACGATCTCCGCGGTGTCGTCGATCGACAGCGTGGTCTGGGTCACGAAGGCGAGGTTGTTCGGATCCTTCGGGGCGATGGTCTTCGCGTCCTCCGCGGTCTCGATCAGGGTCACGGCGCCGGTCGGGAGCTGCCCGAGCGTGCCCACCACCTCCGGATGATGGGAATGGCCGATCAGGAAGATCTCACGGCCGCGCTTGAAATGGATTGCGGCCTCGCGGTGCACCTTGGTGACCAGGGGGCAGGTCGCATCCAGCGAGAACAAATTGCGGGACGTGGCGTCGGCCGGAACCGATTTCGGCACGCCATGGGCCGAGAACACCACCGGCGCGGTGGTGTTTTCCGGGATCTCGGCGAGTTCCTCGACGAAGATCGCGCCTTTCTTTTTCAACCCATCGACGACGTATTTATTGTGCACAATCTCATGGCGAACATAGACGGGGGCGCCGTATTTATCGAGTGCCCGTTCCACGGTATCGATCGCCCGGACCACCCCGGCGCAGAAGCCACGGGGAGAACAAAGCACGATCTTGAGGTCTGGTTTGGCTGACATTGAGCGATCTCGGGACCGAATCACCTCGCCAAATGGGCGGGCAGCGGTCGATGGATGAATAGGGCTTGGGTACGGTCTTACAGGGACTTCAGAGGGAATTGGGCCCCCTTTCGGGCGCTGTCAAGGCACTATCTATAGCAGAACCATTGCGTGGCTACCCCCTCCGGGCTTATATAGCCCGAATTCCCAGTCATCGCTGATGACCACCGGTTTCGCCTCCAAAGGGGTGGGCGAAGCACAAAGGAGATTTGCCATGAGCAACGCACCTCTGATGCCCAAGGCGACCGCCGTCTGGCTGCTCGACAACACCGCGCTGACCTTCGATCAGGTCGCCGATTTCACCAAAATGCACCCCCTCGAGGTGCGCGCGATCGCCGATGGCGACGCCGCCCAGGGCATCAAGGGCATGGATCCCCTCTCGAATGGCCAGCTGACCCGCGAGGAGATCGAGAAGGGCGAGAACAACCCGGACTACCGGCTCCGCCTCCAGGAGAGCAAGGTGGTGCTGCCGCCGCAGCCCAAGCGCAAGGGCCCGCGCTACACCCCGGTCTCGCGCCGCCACGAGCGCCCGAGCGCCATCCTCTGGCTGCTGCGCAACCATGCCGAGCTCAAGGATGCCCAGATCATGCGCCTGGTCGGCACGACCAAGAGCACGATCGCCAGTGTCCGCGATCGCACCCACTGGAACACCTCCCAGCTGACGCCGATTGATCCCGTCACCCTCGGCCTCTGCTCGCAGATCGAGCTCGATTTCGAGGTCGCGCGCGCGGCCAAGGAAAAGCCGATCGACGCAGCCTATGGCGGCGCCACCCTGCTGCCGGCCTCCGAAACCACCAAGAAGGACGAGTACGAACCCGCGGAGAGGTCCAGCGACGATCTCAACGTCGATGCCGTGTTCGCCAAGCTGAAGACGCTCGGCGGCAAGAAGCAGGACCAGGAGGAGGAGTAATCCTTCGCTCCCTGCTGGTCATCGAATGGGAATGCGAACGCGGCGGGGCCAACCCGCCGCGTTTTTGTTTGTGGCTTCCGCAAACTTCAGAACTTATACGTCACACCACCGCCGACCAGCCACGGGTCGATATGCGCGGTGCCGGTGACCGGCAGACCACTGACCGTCGCCGAATAGTCCGGCCGCAACCAGAGCTTCTTGACGTCCACGTTGAGGCCCCAGTGCCGATCGAGCATGTAGTCGAAGCCGAACTGCACCGCGCCACCGAAGGCGTTGCTGACATGCAGGCTCGTGGTGGTGGCGACGATCGCGGGCGGACCGACGATCGCGGCCGGCGTATTGGCGGCCGAGTTGTTGAAGAACACGGTGTAGTTCACGCCGGCGCCGATGTACGGCTTGAACGCGCCGAAATTGTCGAAGTGATATTGCAGGGTCAGCGTCGGCGGCAGCAGCGTGGTCTTGCCGATCGGCAGATTTGCAAGCGAGCCGGTGCCGCTGATCGAATGCCGGGTCACGCCGAGGATCAGCTCGGCCGCGATATTCCTGGTGAAGAAATAGCTGATGTCGAGCTCAGGCACGACCTGATCACTGATCGAGAGGCCCGAATTCGGCGAAGACAGCGATGGAACGCCGGCGACATTGACGGTGGAGCCGCCCGCATCCGGCAACACGCCTAGCACCCGCAAACGCACCATCCAGGGATTGAAGGCTTCTACCGACGGCGGCGCCTTTTTGTAGATCGGCAAGTCGGCGGCCCGCGCCGGGGCAATAGCCCCCACCAGCGCCGCACCCAGCGCCGCGAGCCGCGCCACGCTTCTTATCATTTCGTCCATTGCATTCCCCTTCAGCCATGTGCGCGCTTCGTTGCGCGACATCAGCGTCAGAGCAGAAAGGCGATGGTGAAGGATTTGATGCCGATCAAATCAGGACAAATGCGATTGCGATTCGACTGCGGCGTTGCAGATGTGTCGCGGCAGGATAATGCCGCAGCTTACATCATGGCCGGTCCGGATGGTTCAGCATGTATTCGCCGAGGTCACGCTGGCGACGGTCGGCGCGGGTGGTCGCGGCACTGCGCTGGACGTCGCGGTCCTTGCGACAGGCCACGTATTCGGGTGAGCCGGCCGCATAGCCGCGGCTCTGGCAGACCGCGTCGTCATCATCGCCGCCCATCGCCACCGGCGTCTGGTAGCGCGCGGAGCAGGCGGAGAGAATGATGGCGAGCAGCACAGCTGCAAGCAGGCGCGGCGCAGCGGCGAGTGGCATACGAGGTCCCCTATTGGCCCGCTCTGTTTAGCGCGGAATGAGGAGAATGTAAGTCCCTGGACGCCGTTCCCGCTACCAGTGTCATTCCCCGCGAAAGCGGGGAATGGCCTGCCGGCGCAGGCGATGACAGCGGGATTGGAGAGGCGGCGTCGCGCCTCAATGGCTATCCTCGCAAAGCAAATTCACACCCGCCCCTTCAGCGCGTCGCCGATCTCGTCGAGCACCTTGGGGTCCTCGATCGTCGCCGGCATAGTCCAAGCTTCACCATCCGCTATCTTCTTGATGGTGCCGCGCAAGATCTTTCCGGAGCGCGTCTTGGGCAGGCGGCCGACGGTGATGGCGAGCTTGAACGCGGCAACGGGACCGAGCTTGTCGCGCACCAGCGCGATGATCTCCTTCTCGATCTCGGCGGGGGCCCGCTTCACACCCGCCTTGAGCACCAGGAAGCCGCAGGGGACCTCGCCCTTGATCGCGTCCTTGACGCCGAGCACGGCGCATTCGGCGACATCGGGATGCGAAGCCAGGATCTCCTCCATGCCGCCGGTGGAGAGCCGATGGCCGGCGACGTTGATGATGTCGTCGGTGCGGCCCATGACGAAGACATAGCCGTCTTCGTCCTTGTAGCCGGCATCCGACGTTTTGTAGTAGCCGGGGAATTCGGTGAGATAGGCTTCCTTGAAACGTTCGTCCTGATTCCACAGTGTCGGCAGGCAGCCCGGCGGCATCGGAAGCTTGATGACGATCGAGCCCATGGTGTTCGGACCGACCGGCTTTGCCGCTTCGTCGACCACGTCGACCTGGTAGCCCGGCATCGGCACCGTCGGCGACCCGTGCTTCACCGGCAGCTGGCCTAAGCCGACCGGATTGCCGGCGATGCACCAGCCGGTCTCGGTCTGCCACCAATGGTCGATCACAGGCACTTTCAACTGCTGCTCCGCCCATTCCACCGTCGGCGGATCGGCGCGCTCGCCGGCCAGGAACAGCGTGCGGAACGTCGAGAGGTCGTATTGCCGGATGAATTTTCCTTCCGGATCTTCTTTCCGTATCGCGCGGAACGCGGTCGGCGCAGTGAAGAAGGCGACAGCCTTGTGCTCGCTGATCACGCGCCAGAACGCGCCGGCATCGGGCGTGCCGACCGGCTTGCCCTCATACATGATCGAGGTCGCGCCGTGCAGCAGCGGGCCGTAGACGATGTAGCTGTGGCCGACCACCCAGCCGATGTCGGAGCCGCACCACCAGACCTCACCCGGCTTGACGCCATAGAGGTTGAACATGGACCATTTCACCGCGACGAGATGGCCGCCATTGTCGCGCACGACGCCCTTGGGAATGCCGGTCGTGCCTGAGGTATAGAGGATGTAGAGCGGATCGGTAGCGGCGACGGGCACGCAGGGCGCCTGCTTGCCGTCGTTCATCGCCTTGCGGCGCAGGCCCGCCCAATCATAGTCGCGGCCGGGCGTGAGGGCGCAGACGAGCTGCGGACGTTGCAGCACGATGCAGGCCTTCGGCTTTGCGCCCGCAAGCCTGATCGCCTCGTCGAGCAGCGGCTTGTACTGCACGATCCGGCCGGGCTCGATGCCGCAGCTCGCCGACAGGATCAGCTTTGGCTGCGCATCGTCGATGCGGGTGGCGAGCTCTTTCGCGGCAAAGCCGCCGAACACGACGGAGTGCACAGCGCCAATGCGCGCGCAGGCGAGCATCGCGACGACGGCCTCCGGGACCATCGGCATATAGAGGATGACGCGATCGCCCTTGGCGACACCAAAATCCTGCATGATGGCGGCGAGCGCCTGCACTTCGGCCAGCAGTTCGGCGTAGCTGAGTTTGGTGACGCTATTTGCCAGCGGCGAATCATGGATCAGCGCGATCTGGTCGGCGCGGCCGCGTTCGACGTGGCGGTCGAGCGCGTTGTAGCAGGTGTTGACGACGCCACCGCTGTACCAGCGGCCGTAGACGCCCTGCGAGGGATCGAAGATCTTTTTCGGCGGCTCGATCCAGTCGATCTCCTTGGCCGCCTCGGCCCAAAAGCCCTCAGGATCGGCCAGCGAACGCGTATAAACCTCGTGATAGAGGCTTTTTCCGTCGACGTTTCCTCGGACGTTCATTCCCGCGCTCCCTCCCTTATCCGCCTGGCCTTGACCTTGTGGCAGGACAAACGTTCCGCCATGACAGGGATCAAGTACCGGCCTTGTTTGAGGGGTATTTTCCCGGGAACGGGCCGCGGTTCAAGCTCAAAAGAACAATGCTCAGCTATCCATCGCATTCAGCCGCTGCAGCCGCTCCTGCATGACCTTCTTCAGATCATAGCCCGGGCGGCCGAAACTGGTATTGCGGGCGGCGAGGAAATCGCGCTGGGTGCGACGGAGGTCGCCGGCCGGGCGGGACCTGGCCGATTTCAGCACGCGCTCATAGGTCTCGGCGATCTGGCGATCGAGCACGCCCAGCTGTGGATCGGCACAAATTACCTTCTCAACCTCGCGATTCGCAGTGGCACAATCGAACGACGGGCCATTGCCGGAATTCGCTGCGAGCGGCCGCAGCAGCTCGCCGCCGAATTTCGCGATCTCCGCGATCATAGCGCGGCGGCCGGCGGCGGCGTTGTCATTGCCGGGATCGAGTTTGAGCGCGGTTTCGTAGTCGGCCAGCGCCTTCCTGCGCTCGCCCGTCTTCTTGTAGAGCACGGCGCGGTTGTTGTAGGTCTGCGCAAAATTCGGATCGAGTTTCAGCGCGGCCTCGTAGTCGCTCAGCGCCGCGCCAAGCTCACCCTTGAGGTGATAGGAGTCGCCGCGGTTGGTGAAGAAGTTCGGCCGCGGCGCCAGCCGCAGCGCCTGATCGTAATCGGCAATCGCCTTGTCGTACTCGCCCATCGCAGCCAGCGACAGCCCGCGATTGTCGTAATATTCGGGCACCTTCGGATCGAGCCTGATCGCCTCGCCGTCGTCGGCAACCGACTTCTCGAGCTGGCCGAGCTTCTTGTAGGCGGCGCCACGATTGGTGTAGCTGCGCGGCCGGTTCGGATCGAGCCGCAACGCCTCGCTGAGATCGCGGATCGCCTTCTCGTTGTCGCCGCCGAGATAATAGGTCACGCCGCGGTCGGACCAGGCCTGTGCCTTGTCAGGCTTCAGCTTGATCGCCTGGTCGTAATCGGCAAGCGCGCGATCTAGCCGGCGCTGGTTGGTGTAGACGACGCCGCGCAGCTCGTAAGATTCCGAATCCTGCGGATCGAGCTCGATGGCCTTGCTGAGGTCCGCCGCGGCGCGGTTGAGATCGCCGCCGGCCTCCCGGAGGAGATCGCCGCGCAGGCGCCAGGTTTTTGCGTTTTTGCCATCGAGCGCAATGGCGCGATCGATATCTCGCAGCGCCTGCGTGAGGCCGCCCGAGGTCCGCGCATTGGCGTCGGCGCGCACCAGCAATGCCGCGGCGCGATCGGAGGATGGATTTGAGGCTTGGTCAATGATGGCGCTGCAGGCCGGGATCAGCTCAGCCGGGACGGTCTTGCTCCCCATCACGCAATCGACACCGGCCGACGAAGGGGCGACGAGGATGACGCTCATTGCCGCGCTGAGAAGGAGCGAGCGAAAGGAGATTTTTGCAAACGAGAACATTTGCGCGGAAGGATGCGTGCCGCACATGGCATAGGACTCCGGGACATCAGGCTTTCACCATTGTCGCCGCGGCCAAAGAATCGGTTCAAATCGAGGCGTGTCAGGGGCGTATCGACCCCTCCCTTGCTCGCCCGCCTTACGGGGACACGAGGAGCCTCAATACCCGTCAGCCCCGTTCAGCCGCCGCAGCCGCTCCTGCATCGCCTTCTTCAAATCGTACCCCGGCCGGCCGAACCCGGCATTGCGGCGGGCGATGAAATCGTCCTGCTCGCGTTGAAGCGCCTTCGCTTCGCTTGCATTGCGCGCTTCGCGCAAAACGCGCGCGTTGGCCGCAAAGACCTCGCGATCGAGATCGGCGAGCTCGCGGTTGGCGCAGATCGCCTTCTCGACGGGGCGGCGCGCACCCTTGCAAATGAAACTGGGCTTGCCCGCGACCGCCATCTGCGCGCCGATCCGCTCGATCTCGCGCGCCATCGCCTTGTGATTGGCCTTGGCCTTCTCGTGGTTCGGATCGATTTTCAATGCCGCGCCGAAATCCTGCACCGCCTTCGGCTTGTCGCCCTTCCTCAGCCAGAGCTCGCCCCGCGCGTTGAAGACATCGGCGAGACCGGAATCGAGCTCCAGGGCGCGGCTGTCATCGGCTATCGCGCGGTCGACCTGATCACGCCGAGAAAACAGCGCGCCGCGCGCGGTCAGGGCCTTGATCAGGTCGGCCTTCGCCGTCTTCTCGTTGTCGATCACGGCAGCGCAGACCGTGGCGGCCTTGTCAATGTCGTCGGCTGCGGCAGCCGCGAGGCAGGGCGCGATGTCGACCTGCGGGACCGCGGCCGGTTCGCCGCCGGTCGCAGCATGAGCGGCAGCGAACGAGAGCGCGAAGAGCAACCCGACGCCGGACCATTGAATGAGAGAACGCATGCTCGCCACAGTTGGAAAGTCTTGAGTTAAGGTCCGGGTTGAGGTCTTGCCTTATGGCCGCACTATCCATCATACGGCCGGATTGGTGCTAGCTTGTGGCGCCGCTCAAATCGGTTTCGGGGATCAACGTGTCGACATTCGAATGGATCATTGTGCTTCTGCTCGGCGCCGTTGCATTATCGGCGCTGGCGCGGCGGATCAAGGTCCCCTACCCGACCTTTCTCGCGATTGGGGGCGCGCTGATTGCGTTTGTGCCATCGAGCCCGTCCTGGACGCTGGAGCCCGATCTGGCATTGGCTCTTTTTGTCGCACCGGTCCTGCTCGATGCCGCCTTCGACACGTCGTTGCGCGATCTCCGCAACAATTGGGTTCCGGTCGCCACCCTGGTCGTCGCCGCCGTCGGCCTGACCACGGCCGCTGTGGCCTACGTCGCGCACCGGCTGATGCCTGACATGCCCTGGGCCGCCGCGGTTGCGCTCGGCGCCATCGTCGCCCCGCCGGACGCGGCCGCCGCAGTCGCGATCCTGAGCCAGGTGAAGCTGCCTCACCGCATGGTCAAGGTCCTGGAAGGCGAGAGCCTGCTCAACGACGCGACCGCGCTCCTGATCTATCGCATCGCGGTCGGCGCGGTCGCCACCGAGCATCTGGCATGGAGCCAGATCGCGCCGACCATGGCGCTGGCGCTGGTCGGCAGCGTCGTCGCGGGCCTGGTCGCAGGCCGCATCATCCCGCTGTTCATGGAACGCGTGAAGGAAGCGCCGAGCGCGATCATCGTGCAGTTCGCCACCACCTTCATGGTCTGGATTGCCGCCGAACATCTCGGGCTCTCCGGCATCCTCACCATCGTAGTCTACGGCATCACCATCGCGCGCACGGCGGGGGCACGCATGCCTGCGCGGCTGCGTGTACCTTCCTATGCGGTGTGGGAGACCATGGTGTTCGTGCTCAACGTGCTCGCCTTCATGCTGATCGGCATGCAGATGCGGCCGATCTGGACACGGCTCGATGCGGACGTGCGCTGGGAGTATTGCGTGGCCGCGGCCTGGATCCTGCTCACGGTGGTCCTGGTGCGCCTGGCCTGGATCACATTCTACCGCACGACGCTGCGCGCGCTGATCGCGCACGGGATCTATCACGCCAAGGATCCGAAGCAGGTCGCCTCGGCCAAGGGCGGCCTCATCATCTCCTGGTGTGGCATGCGCGGCCTCGTCACCCTCGCCACCGCCTTTGCCTTGCCGGAAAGCTTTCCGCATCGTGACTTCATCGTCTTCTCGGCGTTTGCCGTCGTGCTCGGCACGCTAATCGTGCAGGGCCTGACGCTGCGGCCGCTGATCCTGGCGTTCGGCCTCAAGGACGACGATCCCGTCGGCATCGAGGTCGCGCGCGCCCGCGCCGTCGCCTATCGCGCGGCGCTCGACGCGATCGAGGACGATCCGTCGGAGGAAGCGGAAATCCTGCGGCTCGAATATCGCGCCATCCTGATGCAGGCCGACGACGATCCCCATGGCGGCATCACGAACGGCGAACTGCCCGCCGACCCGCTACGCCGTCGTGGCATCGCGGCCGCGAGAAAGTCGATCTTCGACCTTCGCGCAAAGGAAGTGATCGGCGACGATGCGTTCCATCGGATTGAGGAAGAGCTCGATCGCGCAGAATTGAGCGCCGGCGGTTAAAATCCTGTTGGACGCGACCAGCGCCCTGCACAGGTGGTTAGGGGCTTGAACCAAACGCCATCTCTTCAGACAAACTCCAGATGACGACCCTGATCGACGACCGTCGTGTGCGCGCGCGAGATGCGTCGCCCGCACGATATTTCTATCTCCACATGGCAATGGCCTGCGCGGCCACCGCTTTTCTCGGCTTCGCACCGACCTATTTTGTGCCGCTCGCGCAACGGACACTGTCCGCAAGTCCCGTCATTCATTTCCATGGTCTATTGTTCTTCACCTGGTCTCTCTATTTCGTGATCCAGACATGGCTCGCCGCCTCAGGTCGCGTGGTCAATCACCGTGCGCTCGGCATCGCCGGCGTTTCGCTCGCGACCGCGATGACGATCTTCGGCTTCCTTGCCTCCGTGCATGTGATGCAGCATTCCGCGGCGCTCGGACAGAAAGAGGCCGGCATCGCCTTCTCGATCGTGCCGATGAGCGGGATCGCGTTCTTCGCTGGTGTATTCGTGCTCGCGATCATGAACACGCGAAAGCCTGAGATTCACAAACGTCTGATGCTGCTCGCGGCGGTCTCTATCCTTGATGCCGCGATCGCGCGCTGGTTTCTCACCTTCCTCGCGCCTCCGGGACCGCCCGGGCCACCGCCGGTGCCCGTCACCATCGCGCCCGCGATGGTCGCTTCGCTGCTGCTCGTCGTCGCCATGGTACGCGACTGGCGCACCGGGGGCCGCGTGCACCCGGTCTACATCACCGGCACGCTCGCGCTGCTGGCGGTGAAGGTGCTGAACTGGCCGATCAGCGAAACGGCGGCATGGCATTCATTCGCCGGCGGGATTCTCGCGCTGGCGCAGTAGAGCAGCTCACGTAACCGTCACCCTGAGGCGGCCGCTTTTTCAGCGGCCCTCGAAGGGCGACGGCCCGGCTGCATCGTGGCCGCTCATCCTTCGAGGCTCCCCATGGCGCGCGTTGCGCCCCATGGCTCGCGCCTCAGGATGACGGAACTGACTGAAGTGCTTTAGGCCCCCGCCTTGCACGTGATCCCGCCGTCAACCACGAGCTCGATCCCCGTCACATATTTCGCTTCGTCCGAGGCCAGGAACAGCGCTGCGTTGGCGACGTCGAAGGCGTCGCCCATGTGACCCATCGGCACTTGCGCATCGCGCGCGCGCCACATCGCTTCGACGTCGCCCTTGGCATAGCTGGCGGCGAGACCGGCGGAATGCTCCACCATCGGCGTCTTCATCAGGCCGGGCAGGATCGCGTTGACGCGGACATGGTGGCGCGCGAATTCGATCGCGGTGGTGCGCGTCATCTGGTTCATCGCCGCCTTTGAGGTGCCGTAGGTGACGTAGGAGATGCCCATGTGGCGGATCGAGGCGATCGAGGAGATGTTGATGATCGAGCCGCCGCCCTGTTTCACCATCAAAGGGATAACGTGCTTCATGGCGAAATAGGCGCTCTTGAGGTTGACGCTGAAGACGCGGTCCCAGCTCTCCTCGGTCACCTCGACGACGCTGCCCATCTCGGCGATGCCGACATTGTTGTCGAGCACGTCGATGCGGCCATAGGCCTTCAGGCACGCTGCGACCATCGCCTCGACCCCGCTCGCACGAGATACGTCAGCCGTGAAGGCAGTCGCCTTGCCACCTGCGCCGGTGATGATCTTCGCAGTCTCCTCGGCGGCTGCGCCGTTGCGATCGACGCAAAACACCTGCGCGCCCTCGCGTGCAAAGGTCACCGCGGTGGCCTTGCCGTTGCCCCAACCGGGTCCGATCGAGCCGGCGCCCACCACCATTGCAACCTTGCCCTTGAGCCGATCCATCGCGTTCCTCCCGTGTTGTTGTTCTTGCAGCCCGGATGGAGCGCAGCGCAATCCGGGGTCGCTTTCCCCAGATTGCGCTGCGCACCATCCGGGCTACGGATCTTTGCAGACGCTCATCTTTGTGACGTTAGCACCAATGGGATGACCGACAATCTCGGACAACGTCCGGCACTTGCCGTCATGGCATAGCCGCCATTCGCCAGCCGCGCCCGAATTGCCCAGCACGACCTCCGGCATCGGCGCCCGCGCGGGCCTCCACTGAAACCAGCCGTCGACCAGCCGCGCCTCGGGCGGCGGCTCCATGCCGGGGCCGGTGCCCTTCACGCGGGCCTGCACCAGTTCGAGCCCGGCGGGGGTGACGCGCCAGTCTTCCTGCCAGTCGACCTTCGCGATCGAATGCGTCCACACCAGCGTGAACGCGGACAGCGCCAGCGCCTTCACGCCTGAGGCTGTGACGAAGCAGAGGCTCACACCGCCTCGACCGGCGCCGGCGGACGCCGCCGCCACTGCCACAGCACGATTGCCGCGGCGAGCAGGAAGCCCGCGGTGTCGCTGAACGGGAAGTCGCCGAGCAGGCACAGCGCGCCAGCAAGCGCGACGACACGTTCGAGCAGCGTCAGCCGCGTGAACAAAAAGCCGATCGCGACCATGCCGAATAGGGCGATCGCCACCAGGGCCTTCAAGGCAGCCAATGCCACCGCGCCGTAGAAGCCGAGCTTGGCAGCCATGGGATCGCCGGCCTGCAGCATCAGCGCCGGCGAATAGACGAAGATGAAGGGGATGACGTAGCCGGCGAGCGCGATGCGCATCGCCTCCCAGCCGATCTTGTCCGGATTTTCCTTCGCGATCGGTGCTGCGGCTAACGCCGCCAACGCCACCGGCGGCGAGAGGTCGGCCATGATGCCGTAATAGAACGCGAACATGTGGCTCGCGATCAGCGGCACGCCGAGTTTCGCCAGCGCGGGCGCCGCGAGCGCTGCCGTGATGATGTAGGTCGGGATGGTCGGGATGCCGGTGCCGAGCAGGATCGACAGCAGCATGGTCATGATCAGCGCCAGGAACAGGCTCTTCTCGCCGAGGCCGATCACCCAGCCGCCGAAGATGGTGCCGACGCCGGTCTGCGACATCATGCCGATGATGACGCCGACGATGGCGCAGGCCATGCCGACGGTGATGGCGGATTTCGCGCTTTCGGCCAGCGCATCGCGGCAGGCGCGCAAGGCGGAAAATCCGCCACGCACGAACGCAGTGATCACGATCAATGCGACGACGACGCAGGCGACCGGCACGATCTGAAGGCCGTCGCGCGACAGCGCGGCAACGACGAGCGCGAGCCCGATCCAGAAGATGTAGCGGATCGCCATCGAAGACGCGCCCGTCGTGATGGCGGTGCCAAGGATCAGCCCCACCGTGAGCGCGAGGCCCATGCTACCGGCATAGAGTGGCGTAAAGCCTTCGAACAGCATGTAGACGAGGGCTGCGAGCGGCAACACGAGGTACCAACCCTTCACCAGCGCCTTCCAGGCGCTCGGGGTCTCCGACTTCTTCATGCCCGTGAGGCCGTGCTTGCCGGCTTCCAGATGCACCATCCAGAAGGCGGAGGCGAAATAGAGCATCGCGGGAATCGCGGCCGCTTTCACGACCTCCGAGTACTGGACACCGAGCGTCTCCGCCATGATGAAGGCAACCGCGCCCATCACCGGCGGCATGATCTGCCCGCCCATTGAGGCCGTCGCCTCGACGCCGGCCGCGAACGCGCGGCGATAGCCGAACCTGATCATCAGCGGAATGGTGAACTGGCCGACGGTGACGACGTTGGCAACGCCGGAGCCGGAGATCGTGCCCATCATGCCCGAGGCGAACACCGCGACCTTGGCCGGGCCGCCGCGGGTCCTGCCGAATAACCCAAGAGAAACGTCGGTGAAGAGCTGGATCATGCCGGCGCGCTCCAGGAACGAGCCGAAAAGGATGAAGAGGAAGATATAGGTCGCCGAGACGTAGATCGGCACGCCGTAAAAACCTTCGGTGCCGAACGACAGATGCGTGACGATCTGATCGAAATCATAGCCGCGATGGTTGAGCGGCGACGGCAGATACTGGCCGAAGAACCAGTAGACGAGGCAAGCGCCGCACATCAGCGGGAGCGCCGCGCCCATCAGCCGCCGGGTGCCCTCGAAAATCAGGATAGCGAGCAGCGTGCCGACCACGAGATCGAGGCGCGTCGGATCGCCGTCACGCGCGATGAGATCCGCATAGAAGATCCACTGATAGAGCCCGCACAGAAGGCCGGCGCCGCCAATCAGCCAGCCGATCGCGCGGCCGAAATCGCTTTTGGCGGTGAAGTTGCCGATCAGGCCGAAGGTGAGGAGAATGAGGAAACCGACATGGACGCCGCGCACCACCTGGCTCGGCAGATAGTTGAAGGCCGCGACATAAAGCTGGAAGGTCGCGAAGGCGATGCCGATCCAGTACGCAAGAGCGCCCCACCAGCCCGGGCCAAAGCCTTCCGGAAAACCGTGCTCGAAATTGTCGAAGTCGACCTTGATGGGCGCTTCGCTGCCCTCTGCTTGCAACATCGATATGTCCCCGCGCCGATCGCCGTGGCGCTTATAACATTGCACAGCGCCTCCAGACCGTCATGCCCGGGCTTGTCCCGGGCATCCACGGACTTTCTCGCCTGCTCTTAGAACGTGGATGGCCGGGACAAGCCCGGCCATGACGTCCGATAACGAGAGCTGATTACTTGATCAGCCCTTTTTCCTTGTAATAGCGGATCGCGCCGGGGTGCAGCGGAACCGGGCTGCCGCTGGCGGCCGTCTCGAGCTTGATCTCCTTGCCGGCCGCATGCGCGTTGGCGAGCTCGGGCAGCGACTCGTAGACCAGTTTTGTCATCTGGTAGGCGAGATCGTCCGACACCGCCGAGCTGGTGACGAGATAGTTGACCACGGCCGCGGTTGGCACGTCCTTGTCCTGCCCGGTGTAAGTATTTGCGGGAATGGTTGCCGCGATGAACGGCAGGCCGATCTTGTCGACGGTCTCCTTCGGCACCGACACCACAACGATCGGGCTCGAGGTCGACAGATCCTTCAGCGAGGCCACGCCGAGGCCTGCCGATTGCAGGGTCGCGCCGAGCTGGCGGTTTTTCATGAGATCGACGGATTCGGCAAACGGCAGATACTCGACCTTGCCGAGATCCTTGTAGCTCATGCCGGCCGCCGCCAGGATCGCACGCGAATTCAGCTCCGTGCCCGATTTCGGCGCGCCGACCGACAGGCTCTTGCCCTTAAGGTCCGCCAACGTCTTGATGCCGCTCTCGGCGGTCGCGACGATCTGGATGTAGTTCGGATAGATCGCGCCGATCGTGCGCAGCTTGTCGAGCTTGGTCTTGAAGCCCGCCTCCTCTTCGCCGTCCCAAGCCGCTTTCAGCGAGTCGCCCAGCGTGAACGCCAGCTCGCCGCGCCCTTGTTGGAGCAGGATCAGATTCTCGACTGACGCCTTGGTGGCCTGCACCTGCGTCTTCACGTTCGGAATCTTGTCGCCGTAGATCTTCCCGATCGCGACCCCGAGCGGATAGTAGACGCCGGAGGTGCCGCCGGTCAGCACGTTGATGAAGGATTGCGCCTGCGCGCAAGGCGCCGAGGCCGCCAGCGTAAGAGCCGCGGCCACGCCGAAAATCGTCCTTTTCATGATCTTTTCACTCCCCAAACCGGCCGGGAAGTTGGCCGGATGAAGGGTGCGGGTCAACCCATCCAAAAGTCAAAACAGGACTGCGGTAAATGGCTGTCCTGGCTCGATTTTTGGGGAACCCGCGGGTGCGGCGAGGTGGCGCAGCCAGGTCGGGTCAGCCCCTCACTGGAAGGTCATATCCAGGCATTTGGAGATGTCGGAGCCGAGGCCGGAGGAGATGATGATGCAGCCGCGGACTTTCTGCGCGCCGACGTCGGCGGCCCAGACCGAGTAGCCGCCGGGGCCGAAGAAGGAATTGGTGTTCGGCGGCTCGGTCTCGGTGGCGTCGAAATCGTAATGGCCGTCGGTCTCGAAGATGCGCGGCTTCTTGGTGCAGGCGCCGTCGGTCTGGACGTTGATGACTTCCTTGTTGTCGCGGGTCAGCGCGAGCGAGACCTGGCAGCGGAAATATTCCGAGGTCTTGGTGTTGAAGAGATAAGTGTAGGACTTGCAGGTCGCGGTATTCAGCTTGCCCGGGGCCAGGCCGCGGCTGCACGAAATCCTCTGGTTGTGGCTGAGCTGGTAATCGTCGGCCCGGGCGGCCGGCGTGAGCGCCGTCAGCAACAGGCCGGCGGCCCAGCAAGCTTTAATGACGAGGTTCATTCGAATCATCCCCTACCCAATGTTTTTGTCGAATTGCGTTCTAGACGGAAAGCGGAACATAGTCGCGCGGGGACGAAGGGAAAATCACAAACTGCTCGGCAAGACGTGATGCGCTGCGGCGCTTTCGCAAATTGACCTGGAAACGCCGTTCGTGATTTGTTCAAGCCGGGAGCCTCGATGGGGAGGATAGGGTGATGGCATTTTCGACAAGGATTTTTTTGGTGACGGCCGTGCTCGGCGCGTTCGCTACACCCGCATTGGCGCAGACCGCTGCAACACCTTGGGAGCTCAAGCCCGACACCGGCTACGCCTATGACAAGGACGGCAAGACCCTTTCCTATAAGATGGGCACCAGCAATGCCGGCGAACTCCTGAAAGGCGCCAAGAAGGTGCCGAAGGGCACGCTGTTCTTCCTCGGCCACAACGGTCAGCTCTACATGCGCAGCGGCCCGTACCTGGAAGGCGACGGCAAGTTCAAGTTCGGGTCGGATCAGTAGGGCGGGTCGCGGCGACGCCACGCATTGCTGTCGTCCCGGCGAAGGCCGGGACCCATACCGCGTGATCCCTCGATTGCGGACGGTCGCAGTACCGAACGACTGTCCTCCCAAACCACGCCCTGTGGTGATGGGTCCCGGCCTTCGCCGGGACGACGCCGTCTAAAACGCCCCCGCCAGCTCCCGCGCGCCGGCGTTGTTGCTGTTGCTGTCCATCCTCGTATCCGTCACCGCCAGCAGCTTCGCCACCGTGTTGTGGCGGATCGCGACCGGGTTGCGCTCGTAGCCGCCGCGCTGGAAGAAGTTCGAGGTCGGCACCTGCTCGCGCATGGCCTGCGGCATCGTCACCATGTCGAGGCCGGTGCCGTCGCCGGTGAGGTTCATCATCTCGAGTTCGGCCGCGCTGAGCGGGCGGCTATAGCCCTTGGCGCGCGCGAACAGCACCGAGGTGAGCAGCTTGTGGGTCTGCAGCATCGGCCCGATATCGATGTCGAGCACCATGGCATGCATGGCCCAGCCCTGCGCGGTATTGCCGATCTTCTCGTGCTCCGACCAGGTATCGGGCACCGACTTGGCGTGCGCCACCATTTTTTTAAGAACGGTGAGCTTGTGCTCGAGCGACTGGCGCGCCGGGCCCGAGGTCCTCGCCACCTTATCAGAGAGCGCGCGGATGAATTCATGGCCTTGCTCGGCCAGCAGCTCGACGCTGTTGGTCGTCAGCAGCTGGTTGTAGCCTATCGCGGTCGAAATGGCGCGCTTGCCGCCATGCTCGATTCCCGCCTGCACGTCGTAACTTCCGGTGCCGCCGGTCTCGAACGCATAGACCCGCACCGCCTGCTCGCGCGTCAGCCCCGAGGCCAGCGCGTAGCGTGCATAGACGCGCTTGAATTCGACTTCGCTGGCCGGCCGCTGCGGCGTGAACTGATAGAGTTCCTGCGCCGCGCGCAGCAGATCGGCGACCACGGGGATCGGCTTTTTCGTCGGGCGGTCCGGGGTTTCCTCCGGCTCCGGATTCACCGGCCGTTTCGGCCCGTTATAAAGCGACGGATGCTCCAGCACGTAGTCGTCGAGCGTGACCTGCTGACCGTTGCGCCGCTTGGCGTTGCGACCTTTCCGCTTCTCGGAGATCTGGCTCCAATAGGCGCCGGCTTCCTCGTCGAAGGCCGCGCGCGCCGCCTGATACTCCTGCAGCTTGCGGCGATATTCGAGCACGGCGGGCGACACGCCGCCTTGCGCGAAAAACTGCGACAACAGTTGGGCTTTGGCATTGCGGACGGCTGGCGGCAGCGCGTCGGATTCGCCGCCGCGCGCGGCAGGCGCGAGCAGGACGAGCGCGAGTGGAACCAGTCTCACGGCATTTCGAATCGATCGATGCATGCTGCCCTCTTAGCAGGCATCCGGTAACCGTCACGTTAACACGCCGTTTACCTCTTTTTCGCCCCTCGCATCATTTCCAGGCGAACACCGGCTGCTCCAGCTCGGTGACGCGGGTGTGCCGTCCTGCCACCACTTCGCGGAACTGGTAGATCAGGGCCGCCGTCGGTGCGTGGATCAAGCTCGACTGATGATGGAAGCGGATCACACGGCGCGTGCTCTCGGGGATCGCGACGAAATCGAACGCATCTTCGCGCTCGACCGCCCCAAGCGCGATGCGATGGACGGACGCGACCTCGTCCGGGTTTGGTTTGATCGCGGCACTATCGGCGGCCCAAACCACGACCGGCGTGATCAGATAGCCGGAGCGGGTCGGATAATCGTCGAGCGTGCCGAGCACCTCCGCGCCGGTGAGGCGCAGGCCAAGCTCCTCGTCAAGTTCGCGCAGCGCCGCCTCGACCGGCGTCTCGCCGGCATCGCAGCGTCCGCCGGGCAGAGCCCATTGACCACGATGGGCGCGCAGATGCGATGCGCGCAGCGTGAGCAGCAACGCCGTGTCATCGCCCTCGCTGGCCGCGGTCAGCGCAATCACCACCGCAGCACGCTTCAACGCCGCCGGCTGCTCGTCCTCCGGCAGTCGCGTGAAGGCCGCACAGGCAGCCGCGATATTCCGCCGTGTGGCATCGTCGAACGGTCTCATGATGCTTGACTACACCACGTCCGGCCCCGATGAAATGAGTTCGCAAGACCCGCTCGGGAATGGACGACGACATGACCAACAAAGCCGCCGCACGGCTGAAAGCAGACGGCTGGACCATCCTGGAGACCACGGGCTTCATGCATCTGATCGGCCCTCTGTGGGAGCGCAAGGTCGACGGCCAACACGAATTCGCGCTGGCGACAGAAGACAAGCATCACAATCGACGCGGCATGGTCCAGGGCGGCGTGATGATGACGTTCGCGGACCGTACCTGCGGCATGACCGCCCGTTACGTCTCCGGCAAAGAGTTCATGGCAACGGTGCAGCTCGACACCCATTTCGTCGAAGCCGGCCAGATCGGCGATATCCTGATCTCCCGCCCGCGCGTGGTGCGCGCGACGCGCAGCCTGATCTTCATGAGCACGGAGGTCAGCGTGGACGGCCGTTGCGTGGTGATGGCCAATGGTGTGTTCAAGATTTTGAAGGGGCCGGGGTAGGGTCCACTGTCGTCCTGGCGAAAGCCAGGACCCATTACCCCAGGGAGACGTCGTGCCGCGAGCAGCTCACCGCGAATCTTCGTCAAATCTCCTCTCGGGGTAATGGGTCCTGGATCGGCGCTCCGCTTGTCCAGGTCGACGTTGACGAGCGACGTGCTCCCAAGCTCGTCATTGCGAGCGCAGCGAAGCAATCCAGAATCTTTCCGTATACGCATTTCTGGATTGCTTCGCTGCGCTCGCAATGACAGCACTGGGCCGCTATGCTGATGCCACAAGAAGCAGCAAGGACGCGCCCTATGCAATATCGCCAGCTCGGCCGCAGCGGCCTGAAAGTATCGCCGATCTGTCTGGGCACCATGATGTTCGGCGGGCCGACCGATGAGGCGGCATCGAAGCGGATCATCGCGAAGGCGCACGAGGCCGGGATCAATTTCATCGACACCGCGGATGCCTATTCGAAGGGCGCATCCGAAGAGGTCGTGGGACGCGCGATCGGCAACAACCGTCACGCCTGGGTGCTCGCCACCAAACTTGCGAACCCGATGGGCACCGATCCCAACCGTGTCGGCCTGTCGCGGCGCTGGGTATTGCAGGCAGCGGATGAGAGCCTCAAGCGGCTCGGCACCGATCACATCGACATCTATTATTTGCACAAGGAAGACCACACGACTCCGCTGGAGGAGACGGTGCGCGCGATGGGCGATCTGATCCGCGCCGGCAAGGTGCGCTATTTCGGCGTCTCCAACTACCGCGCCTGGCGTGTCGCCGAAATCTGCAACATCTGCGACCGGCTCGGCATCGACCGGCCCGCGGTGAGCCAGCCCTATTACAACGCCATGAACCGCATGCCCGAGGTCGAGCACTTTCCGGCCTGCTCCTATTACGGCCTCGGCATCGTGCCCTATAGCCCGCTGGCGCGCGGCGTGCTGACGGGCAAATACAAGCCCGACGCAGCTCCTGATAAGGAGTCGCGCGCAGGCCGTAACGACACCCGCATGATGCAGACCGAATGGCGGCCGGAATCGCTCCAACTGGCGCAGGAGATCAAGGCTCACGCCGAGAAAAAGGGCATCACCGCCGGCCAGTTCGCGGTCGCCTGGGTGCTGAACTCCGCCTTTGTCTCCTCGATCGTTGCCGGTCCGCGCACCGAGGAGCAATGGGACGGCTACACCGGCGCGCTCGACTATCGCTTCACTGCGGAGGACGAGGCGCTGATCGACAGACTGGTCGTGCCAGGTCATCCGTCGACGCCGGGCTACAACGACCCGGCCTATCCGATCGAAGGACGTCGCGCGCGGACGGCTTGAGACGGAGACACGAATGGCCCTCGAAGATCGCTACGGCCTACCGATCACTACCTCTTCGCCCGAGGCGGCATCCGCTTATCGCGAGGGCGTTGACCTCATGCTCTCGGGCTGGACCGGCACGGCGGAGATGCTGGAGCGCGCGATTGCGGCCGATCCGGATTTTGCGCTGGCCCATATCGCCCGCGCCCGCCTGCATGGCTTCTATCAGCAAGGCGATCTGGCACGGCAGAAGGCGGCCCTCGCGCGCGAGCTCGTGGTGACACGCGGCACGGAACGCGAGCGTTCGCATGTCGAGACGCTGGCGCTCGCAATCGAGGGCCGGCTGCCCGAGGCAATCGCGGCGACGATGAAGCACGTCCAGGCGTGGCCGCGCGATGCATTGGTGCTGTCGCTGCCGCTCGGCGCGTTCGGCCTGTTCGCGTTTTCCGGCATGGCCGATCACGACCGCGCGCGGCAAGAGCTGTGCGAGCGCGTCGCGCATCACTATGGCGAGGATTGGTGGTTCCTCACCATGTACGGCTGGGCAACGACCGAGAACGGCAATGTCGGTCGCGGCCGCGGCGTCACCGAGCGCGGCTTCGACCTGCGCCGGCAGAATGCCCATGCCGCGCACGCCGTGCTGCATGCGATGTTCGAGGACGGTTCGATCGAAGCGGCTGACCGGCTCGTCGACGACTGGATCCCCAGTTACGACCGCGCCGGCATCTTGCACGGCCACATCCGCTGGCATCAGGCGCTCGGCGCACTGGAGCATGGCGATGCCGCGCGGGCGCTCGCGATCTATGCCGATGTGCTGCAGCCGAAGGCGACACAGGCGCCGCCGCTGAATGCCGTCACCGACAGCGCGTCACTGCTCTGGCGCCTTTCGGCTTACGGCCACGCCGTGCCGGGAGCGCTCTGGGTCGAAGGCGATGCCACCGCGCAAAAGCTGTTTCCGAAATCGAGCCTGCCCTTCGCCGATATCCACATGGCGCTGTTCGCGGCAGCGACGCAAAATAGCGAGGCACTCGCCACACGTCTTGCCGCGATCGAGCAGCGGCTCGCCGATGGCAAGCTTCCGGCCGGTCCCGTGGTGCCCGCGGTCTGCCGCGCGCTGGCAGCCTTTGCGGACGAGGATTACGCGGCATGCGTGCAAATGCTCGCGCCGGTTCTCGGTGAGATCGTGCGCGTCGGCGGCAGCCACGCCCAGCGCGAGTTGATCGAGGACACTTTTGTCGTTGCCCTCATGCGCGGCGGCGACCTGCGGCGCGCCCGCGCGCTGCTCGACGCGCGCCTGCACCGCCGTCCCTCCCTGCGCGATACGCGCTGGCGGGCGACGATGGGCTAGCTCCGCCACGAAAAAAACACCGGCCGGGCGGCAATTGCCGGTCGGGAATAGGTTGGGCGATATGGACGAATCGCAGTTGGGGGGTGGCGCGGTGGTATTTCAGACGGATTCGGCAGAACAAACGGGATCGCAACCAATTTGCGGTTCGCTGGTTATCGGACGGAACTTTTCCGGGGTTCCTTGGCACGTGAGCCTTCCGATGCGCCTCTGCCGACCAGTCTTCACCGCCGCCCTCATGGCCTTGGCAAGCCCTTGTTTTGCCGAGTCTTCCTTGTCGATTCCCGTCAACAACCCTCAGGCCCCAAACGCTTACGTCGACCTGCTGGCGCTGATGTCCGGCCACTGCAAGACGCTGAAGGTCGCCGGGCGTACCTTCGCCTGCAAGACGGTCGCCTACGCCCATGGTGACAAGGGCCGGGTCAATTTCGCGGTCGCGGTCGACGATCCCGCCGATGACAATCACGTCGTGTCGTTCTCCGGCGAGAACGGCAAGCGCGCCGACGACAACTCCTACGAGCTGCCGATCGACCGCATGCTGCTCAATTCCAAGGACCGCCCCAAGGTCCACGGCCTGCCGGTGCCGGCCGAGCAGACCTCCACCGGCCTCTGCCGCCAGACCGGCAATTTCGCCGCCAAGAAGGTGACTGACGTCACCTGCTCTGCCACCGACAGCGAGGGCCGCAGCTACGAACTGCTGTTCGTTTCCGACGGCACGCCCGTGAGCGTGCGTCGTATCAGGCAGTCGGCGCCGTCGATCCAGGATCCGTTCAAGTAGCGACCCTTCTTCGCTCTGGAGGCGGGCGAGGCGAACTGCCGCCTGCGCGGCACAGCCGGATCAAATCCTTTCGTTGAAACTTCGGAACCGGCAGGTATGCTCGGATGCGTCCTCATTGAGGAGGCGCCCGTTGCAGACACAGGCAGGCACAGAGTCCAGCAATGCGGATGGTCATAGCGATCAAGCGGCTCCTGATCGTCTGCCTGTTCGCAACCCTGGCACATGATTGCCCTGCAGCCGACGGTCCGGGGCAGCGCTCGATCCTGGTGCTGGAAGACGCCGACTTTCGTTCGCCGTTCTATTCGGAGATTTTTGCCGGTATCCGCACCGCGGCGAAGGAAAATGGACAGATCCATACCGTGATCTACGGCGAAAGCCTGGATCTCGCCCGTTTCCCGGGACCGGACTACGAGGAGAGCCTGCTCGGTCATCTCAAGACCAAATACGCGCACCGGTCGATTGACGTCATCGTCTCGATCGGCGTCGCGTCGGCGAGATTTCTTCAGGGGCACAAGCACGACATCTGGCCCGCCGCACCCGTGGTTTACGGCTTCGTGCCCGATCTGCCCGAGACGCGCGCACTGTTCCTGCCCGGCACGACCGCAATCTTTGCCAAGGTGTCTCCGGCGCAGATACTGACTGCGGCACGCGCGGTCGTTCCCGACTTGACCGGCGTCGTTCTCGTTGGCGATGCATGGAAAAATCCGCTGATATATGGCCACTGGAAACAGGAATTCGCGACCACGATGCCGGATCTCAAGATTATCGATCTGTCCGGCATCGTGCTGCGGGAGGTGCGCGAACGGGTCGGCTCCTTGCCCCCCGCTCTGCAATTCTGACCTCGGCGATGTATTCCGACGGCGAAGGCACCCACTATTTGCCGGCCGCGGCGCTTGCGCGTGTCGCCGAGCGCGCGAACCGCCCGATCATCATCACCTCCGATACATTTCTCGGGCGGACGGGAGTTGGCGGCTTCCTGCTGCTGCCCGAAACCATCGGACAGGAAGCCGGCCAATTGGCAATGCGGATTCTCGGCGGCGAATCGCCGTCGAGCATCCCGCCCGTTGCCGGGGACAACGTGAAGCCGATCTTCGACTGGCGGCAGCTCAAGCTCTGGAATGTGGACGAAGCCCATCTGCCTCCGGGCAGCGAGGTGCGTTTCCGAGAACCGAGCTTCTGGGAGCAGTATTACTGGCGCGTCATGATCAGTGTCGGCGCGTTGCTGGTGCAAGACGACGATGATCGCCATCCTCCTGCGCGAGCGCAGACTGCGATTCCTGGCGGAGATCGAGACACGCCAGCGCATGTCGGAGCTAGCCCACATGAATCGCCTTGCGACCGCGGGCGAGATGTCTGCCACGATCGCGCATGAGCTGAGCCAGCCGCTCGCCGCCATTCTGATCAATGCTGAGACCGCCGAGCAGGTGCTGCAGACACCGGCACCTGACCTCGGCGTGATCAAGGACATACTGGGTGACATTCGCCGAGACGATATGCGCGCCAACGAGATCGTCGTTCAGGTGCGCTCATTTCTGAAGAAGGCCCGCACAGAGCGGCGCGAGCTCGATCTCAACGCGACGGTCGGCGAGGTGTTTCGATTCCTTTCCGTACAGGCCCTGACCTACGACGTTGCGCTCGCGACGGATCGATCGTCCTCGGATATCCGCGTAACTGCCGACAAAGGGCAGCTCCAGCAGGCTATTCTGAATCTGGTCATGAATGCCATCGAAGCGGTGACCGATCTGCCGGAGGATCGGCGACGCATCGTCGGTCGAACCAGCCTTGCGAACAATCAGGCCATGATCTCGATCGCAGATGCCGGCGACGGCATCCGCACAGAAAAGATAACCGAAATCTTCAAGCCGTTTTTCACAACCAAGACGCAGGGGATGGGCATCGGCCTCTCGATCACGCGCACCATCATCGAGGCACATGGCGGGCGCATCTGGGCCGAGAACGCCCCGACAGGAGGCGCCGTCTTTCATATCAGCCTGCCACTGGCTGTGGCGCGATCGTGAGTCGGGGCGTTCTTCCGCCAGACGTCAGCCATCAGTCGGCGCCGTCGATCCAGGATCCGTTCAAGTAGCTCCACCCGTCACGTGAACGCCTTTTCCAGCGTCGCGAAGATCACCGCGAGCGATTTGTCGTGCCGCGTCACCGGCGGCACCGGGCGATCAATCTTCATCAGCTGATAGACCGCCATTTGGGCCGCGCGCACCGAATATTCGACGGTGAACACGACGTCATCGGGGATTTCGACGAACTGGCTGACGAAGGCGAGATTGACGGATTTCCTCGGCACCGGCAGCGGCCGGTCGGTCACGGTGCGCGGCATGAACATGCTGGTGATGTAGGGCATGCGGCAGGGAACGCAGATCGCATCCTCGAACACGCCAGGGTCGAAATTCAGGTGACCGCAAAGCTCCTTCAGGAGGTCGGCGCCGCCGCAATCGGACATCGGCTTGGCCACGAAATTGCCGACGCGGTCGGGATGCAGCGCATAGCCCCAGAACACCTGCACGTTCTTCGGCTGTCCGGCGAAATGCGGCTGGTGATACAGCACCACCGACATCAGCCAGTTGGAATCCTTGAACGTGACGAGGCCGCCGGTGCCGGCCTTGTTGCCGGAGAACGCCTCCATCTTGTCGAAGAAGCGCGGATCGCGGCAGGTGACAGTGAATGACAGCCAATAGGATTCCGGGATCGACGCGTTGAACGCGGATGGCTTGCCGAATTCGGGACGTCCGTTCGCGATTTTCTCCCACAGCGCCCAACCCTGGCTGTCGGACCTGGTCAGGCGCGGAGCCGGCTCGGTCATCGAGCCCAGGCTCGAGGCGTCCGTCATCGAGCCGTTCTGAAAGAACACGAGGTCGCCGTCCTCGAGCCGGACATTGGTGGTGCGGCCGTCGCGGTCGAGGACGAGCTGGCGCACCCGCAAGCGTCCGTCCTCGCTCTCGATCGCCATGTCGGTGACGGCGGTGCCGCGCACGAATTGCACGCCCTGCCCCTTGAGCCAGCCGGCAAGCGGCCGCACGATCGTGTCATACTGGTTGTAGACGGTGCGCTTGACGCCGGCGAGAGTCTCGATGCGCGGGAATTCGTTCATAAAGCGATGCAGATAGCGCTTCAGCTCGACCGCGCTGTGCCAGGGCTGGAAGGCGAAAGTGGTCTGCCACATGTACCAGAAATTGGACTCGAAGAATTTGGGCGACAGCCAGTCGGTGATGCGGCTGTTTCCCAGCGTCTCCTCCGAGGCCTCCGTGAGCCGCAGCAGCTCGAGCCGGTCGCGCGCGGAAAATCCCATATGCGAGACGTCGAGCTTGAAGCGGTTGCGATCGACCAGGCGCGCCCGCGAATGCACGGGGTTCTCGGTGTTGAACGCGACGGTTTCCTCGCGCACGCTGAGGCCGGGATGTTCGAGCGAGGGAATGCTCGATAGCAGGTCCCAGGTGCATTCGTAGTGATCGGTGGTGAGCATGCGCCCGCCGCGCAGCGAATAAGCGCCGTTCGCGAGCAGCGCGCCGTCGAGGCTGCCGCCGACCAGCGGCTGCGCCTCGTAGATCACGATGTCCCGCCCCGGCAGCTGCGCGTCACGAACGAGGAACGCCGCGCCCGCGAGCGATCCAATGCCGCCACCGATGAAATACGCCTTCATGTCCTGCCTCGATCTGCAATTTCGAATTTTCGCGGCGACATTGCATGGGGAGACACTGGCCTGAGTTGCGCTGGATCAAGCGCAACGCGCATGAGGATCACGTTGAGTTGAGCGATCGACTGATCAACCCCGGCAGCGCGACTCTCGTGTCCCGGACGCGCTGCAATGCTCTCGGCGTGCTGCGCAGAGCAGGGATCCAGAGCAGGGACCCCCATGCCGCACAAGATCCCGCTGGAGACATGGGCCCCGGCTCTGTAGCGCACCGTCGAAGAGACGCTGCGCTGCGTCCGGGGCACGAGGCGTCGCGAAACGAGGGAAGATTGGCATTGCGTGTTGTCACTATCGACTCGCATAGTCGGCGCAGTAAGCAAATCTGCAGGTAAGTCTGAAAGCCACCCCTCATGTCCCTCGCCCTTCCCGCCCTCATCGTCGTCGACGTCCAGCGTGCGTTCGACGAATGGGAGGCGGCGGGCAAGCAGCGCAACAATCCGGAGGCGGTGGCGCGTATTGCCGATCTCCTGGCGGCCTTCCGAACGAGCGGCGCGCCGATCTTCCACATTCGTCATGAGGGCACCAAGCCGTCCTCCTCATTTCTGCCGACGAGCTCCGGCTATGCCGTCAAGGACGAGGCGCGCGAGCGGCCGGGCGAGATCGTGATCGTCAAGCGCGTCAACAGCGCCTTCATCGGCACCGATCTGGAAAAGCGCCTGCGCGCGGGCGACATCGGCACGCTCGTCATCTGCGGAGCCACCACCAATCGTTGCGTCGAGACGACGACGCGGATGGCCGGCAATCTCGGCTTCGACGCACAGCTGGTGCGCGACGCGACCTGGACGTTCGAGCGGGTCGGGCCGGATGGCGACAGGCATTCTGCCGAGGAGATCCATGCGATGACGCTGTCGAACCTGAACGGCGAATTCGCGCGCATCGTCACCACCGATGACGTGATTGCGTCATTCGCGGCAGAGTGATGGCAGCGTTGCGATCGAAGCCCGTGATGCGACAATAAATCTCACGACACACACGGAGCCGCGCGAATCGGACGCCAATGAAACTGCGTCGTTTCGACGCCCGCACTGGCCGGAACGCACCTGACGACCATGTGTTGTCACACGACATTCAACTGGAGTGATGACATGAAGTATCTCATTGTCGCGATAGCCGTCGGTGCTGCGGCGCTTGCCGGAGGATCGGCGGCGAACGCGGCCAATTATTCAAGCGCGAAACAGAACGCGCCAGCCGCCCAGTCAACCGATATCAGCGCGCAGCACAGGCACCACCATCATGGCCATCGCCATCACTGGCGCCCTCACCACCATCACGGATTTCATCGTCCGCACTACCGGAGCTACGGCTATTATCCTCGGCACCACGGATATTACGGCGGCGGACCGTACGGATATTACGGCGGCGGCGGACCCAGCGTGACGTTCGGCTTCGGCGGCAGTCGCTGGTAAGACGGTCGCCCGAAAGGCAGCAATACGAAAGGCCCGCGAAATGCGGGCCTTTTTGCTCGTCAGCCTATCCCCGCAAGATCATCTCCGCCGTCTGCTGACCGCTCGCCAGCGCCGCCTCGACCGTGCCCATGTCGGCTCCGCGATAAAGCGCCTCGCCGGAGAACAGCACCGGTCCATCGCCGCGAGCTAGGATCGTTTGCGCCTCGCGTGTTCGCGGCGTCGCCCAGGAATAGGCGCCGCGCGCGTAGGGATCGTGCGCCCAGTTTGTCGCAGCGGCCGCAGTGAGCTCGCGCGCGAGGTCCTCGCGCGACAGGGCGAAGACAGCAGCAAGCGAATCGAGCCCCACATCGATCAGCGCTTGCGGGTCGAGGTGCGCCAGCGCTGCCGTGAGCGGGCCGCCGAACCATCCGGTAAGCACGGGATGCCGGTCCGGGTATTGCGTCCACCACACCGGGATGAGCTGGTCGGACAAAAGGAAGCTCATGTCCGCGAGCTCTTCCTTGCGCTCGCGCCACCATGGCCGCCTGAAGCGCAGCAGTATCTTGATCACGTTACCGAAGCCGATGTCGTCGGCCGCCGCCGCCTTGGCGCGCGCGCGGCCCGGCAGCCCGATCTCGCGCAGCAACGGCAACGGAACAGTGAGGATCACGCGATCACAGCCATGCACGTCGCCGCCGACACAGCGAACGGCGATCGCGCCGCCCTCCTCCTCGATCGCCGACACCGCGCAGCCGAAGCGAAAAATCACGCCAAGCTTGCGGCACTGGGCCGTCAGGAAGTCGATCATGGCTCCATAGCCGCCCCGGACCCGCGCCTGGGGTGAGTGCCCGCCAGCCATCCATTCCTCGCGCAGCGCCAGCGTGGAGACGCGCTCGGGGTCGGCCGCATCGTAGCCCTCGACCATTCGCTCGATCGAATGGCGCAGCCGCGCATGCTGATCCCCAGCAAAATGCCGGCGCAGGAATTCGGCGACGGTGAGGTCGTCGTTCAATTCCCGAACCACGGCGTGCAGCTCGGCCTCATGCGCATCGTGGCGATCCTCGCGCATGATGTCAGCGCCATCAAAGCTCCACCGCTCGCCTTCGATCTCTTGAAGAACCAGTCCGGCCTCACGCAGCAACGCGCGGGTCACCGGCGCCTTGCCGTGGACGAATTCGGCGCCGCCATCGGCGGGGTAGCCGAACTCCGAAGCAGGCAGCGGGTGGATGCGGCCGCCGCAGCGCTCGCGCGCCTCCAGGATCGTCACTGTCCTCCCGGCGCGCGCCAGCTCGCGAGCCGCAATCAGGCCGGCCGCGCCGGCACCGACGATGACGATATGCTCTGACGTTGCGGACATCTCGGCGCTGTTACTTGCCCACGGCCTGCGGATCGTTCCGGATCAGATAGCGCAGCAGCAGGACGCCGCCGCCGAGATCCCGCGTGCTCTCCAGCGTCATCGCGGTCAGCGGTGCACGCCGATCTCCGTCAGCGCCCGTGGAATCGAACACGAAGGGCGCGCCGTTGGCGCCGTCGATCGCGGGACTGAGGATCAGGTTGAACTCGTCGATCAGGCCGGCGCGCAGGAACGCGCCGTTGGCGACGCCACCGCCCTCCACCAGCAGGCGCTTCACGCCGAGCTCGCGGTTGAGAATGTCTACCGTCAGCGCGAGGTCGATCTCAGACTTGCCGGCAAAGATATAGGATACGCCCTCGCCGCGGAGCCCGGCGAGATGCGAATCGGAGACGCTCTCGGTCAGCACGACGACGATCTGATCGCCGCCGATATCGGAGCGGCCCCAGCCGATCTTGCCCTGCGCATCGAGCACGACGCCATAGGTTTTCGCGTCGCGTCGCGCGAACCAGTTTTCGCGCGGAAATTTCGCGTCTACCGTGGGATAAGGCTTGCCCTTGGCGAACTCCGAGCCGGTGACGCGGCCGATCACCCAGGCATCGCCGCCGAGCTCGTCATGGATCTTCTCGAACCAGTCCGTCCCTGCCCCCTGCGGGCGCCAGCGGCTCGGATGCGTGCGGCCGTCCAGACTCGAATGCATCAGACAGATGACGTAAGGCTTCATGCGCATCTCCAGGCCGCGCTCAGGCTGCCGGCTCACTGCCCTTCTCATTTCCCTTGGCGCGATCGTTCACGATCACCGCGAGGGGATTGAGCTTTGGCGGCGCGACGAGTTTGAGCGTGTTGGTGTCGCGGTGGTTGAACGGCGCGCCGCGCACGAACAACTCGGTCTGGATCAGATAGGTCCAACTGCCCTCGTCGTTGAAGGTGATGTCGCAGCGGTAAGCATCGGTGCGGAACGCTTGTTCCAGAAAATCAGTCGAGCAGATCCCGTAAGCGGTGTCGCCGCGCTTTGCGGTGACGGAGATCTCTTTGTCGTCCGGCCCGGCCTTGCCCGACGCCAGCAGCACCTGCCCGCGCGGGATCGCCAGCGTCTGCATGATCAGCCCGGTCTTGGGCTCCCACAACCAGTAGCCGACCTGGTCGTGGAAGGTGATGTCTTCCTCGGGCGTGTTGATGTGGATGTGATAGCGCAACCCATAGAGCAGCTGCGGCCCGTTGGCCTGGGGATCGATCGGGTCCATCCGGATGCGCTCGATGAAGGTCCGCCGCTCCGGTCCCTCCGCCTTCGGATTGATGTCGATCCCCTTGTCGGCCTGCCAGACGCCGGCCAGACGGCGGAGCGGGCCCAGATTGGCAAGGCCGTCGGGCGAGACGTCCTCAGGTTCGGTGAAGATATCGGCGGGAAGGGGGAGCATGGGTGTCCTCGCGTCGTTGCGAGGCAGCAATAGCATGAGAGCGCGGGCGTGGCTCGTTCTCAAGCCTCACAATCGGGAATGGACATAGGCGCCACGCGCAGACGATCCGCGAAGCGGAGCCGAACCGACTTGGTTCGGCCCGGTCGCAAAGACGTCTAGTGGCGGTGGTCGCGGACGATGGACGTCGCGTTCAGGGTTGTCACGACGTTCGCCAATGCGGTCGCTGCGAGAGCCACGAGGATGTCGTTGCGCATGTCACGATCCATCATGATGCGGCTGCGTCCGGCTGACGGCCGCCGCAGCCGCGAGTGGTAGGTCGGTTGCGCTTTCGCCGTGCCGCTGAAGCCGCACAGCAGCAATCCAATCGAGAGGACCGCGACAGCAGGACGCGCAACGAAGCGTGACGACAACGTCATGACCATGTCCTCCCAGATGTGAGCAGGGCGATTGCATATGAAGAACGATATGGCTGGAAGGCCGCCTGCGGCCGGCGTTCAGGATGACGGATGATGGGGCCCGCCGCCCCGGCAAGGCCTGGAACCAACCCGATCAGCGTTCGTTAAACTCTCGTCCGCGCCAGAACGATTGGCTGAAAGGATCATGTCCCACCCGCCGTATTCCGGCTGAGACCCCGTTTTGGTATCGATGACATCGCGGTCCCCCTCCTCGTCTCGTATCTGGCCCCTGTTCGCTCTCAACTTCTTCATGGCCGACATGCAGTCGGGCATCGGCCCTTTCGTCGGCGTCTTCCTCCAGGAGCGCGGCTGGGCGACCGGGCTGATCGGCACCGCCATGACGATCGGCAATGTCGCGGGCATGCTGGTCACGACGCCGATCGGCGGCTTCATCGACGCCAGCCGCAACAAGCGCATGTGGGTCGTCATTCCCGGCATCTGCGTGGTGCTCGCGTCCGCTATCATCCTGGTCTCGCAGAATTTCTGGGCGGTGACGTTCTCGCAGGTCGCACAATCGCTGGCGAGCGCCGCGATCGTGCCGGCGGTAACCGGCATCACGCTCGGCATTGCCAAGCAGAAGGGCTTCAACGCGCTCAACGGCCGCAACCAGGCGTTCAACCATGCCGGCAACATGGTCGGCGCCGCGCTGTCGGGCTATCTCGGTTACAAGTTCGGCTATGTCTCGGTGTTCGTGCTGGCGGCTGTGTTCGGCGCCATCGCGATCGCCTGCGTGATGATGATTCCGGCCAAGGCGATCGACGATCGCGCCGCGCGCGGCAGCAAGGAAGAGGATCCCGATAGCGCGCCGGACGCGTTCACGATGCTGCTCAAGCACCGCGCGCTACTCGTGCTGGCACTGGCGCTCGCGCTATTCCATCTCGGCAATGCCGCCATCGTGCCGCTCTATGGCCTGGCGGCGGTCGCCGAAGGCCAGGCCAACGGACCGAGCTTCGTCGCGACCACCGTAGTGATCGCACAAGGCGTCATGGTCATCACGTCGCTGATCGCAATGAAGGCGGCGAGCAAGCGCAACTACTGGCCTATCATCCTCGTCTCCTTCATGTTCCTGCCCATCCGCGGCGTGCTCGCATTCTTCGTCACGGGATGGTGGGGCGTCGTACCGATGCAGGTGCTCGACGGCCTCGGTACGGGACTCCAGACGGTTGCCGTCCCCGGCATGGTCGCGCGCTCGCTCAACGGCACCGGCCGCATCAATCTCGGCCAGGGTGCCGTGATCACCGTGCAGGGCATCGGCGCGAGCCTCAGTCCCGCGCTTGGCGGCTGGATCGCGCAATGGATCGGCTACGGCCCGACCTTCCTGCTGCTCGGCGGTTTTGGCCTCGCGTCCATGGCGCTGTGGTTCGCGTTCGGCGCCCACGTGAAGAAGTATTGAGGCTTCCTTCTCGCTCTCCCCGTTCTTGCGGGAGAGCGAGAAGGAGAATCGTCAAGTCCCAAAATTCTTCTGGATCGCCTTGTCGAGTGTTTCGCCACCGACGAAGCGTTGGCGCAGCTCGCGCTTGAGCAGCTTGCCGCTCGGGTTCTTGGGCAGGGCATCGACGAATATGACGCGCTTGGGCACCTTGAAATGCGCCATCTGGCCGGCGCAATGCTTGATGACCGTGTCCTCGTCGAGCTTCTCGCCGCTCTTGACCACGACGATCGCAGTCACTGCCTCGATCCAGCGCGGATCGGGCAGGCCTACCACCGCAACCTCGGACACTGCGGGGATGCGATAGACCATCTCCTCGACCTCGCGGCTCGCGACGTTCTCGCCACCGGTCTTGATCATGTCCTTGACGCGATCGACCACAGTGATGTGACCCTCTTCATCGACGGTGGCGAGATCGCCGGAGTGAAACCAGCCGCCGGAGAACGCAGCCGCCGTCTTGACAGGATCGTTATAATAGCCGGAGAGCAGATGCGGCGAGCGGTGCACGATCTCGCCCACCTCTCCGACCTTCACATCCTCCATCGAAGTGTTGACCACGCGGGTCTCGACATTGAGCACTGGCTTGCCCGCCGAGCCGGCCTTGCGCAGCTGGTCCGCAGGACCCAGCACGGTCGCGAGCGGCGCGATCTCGGTCTGGCCGTAGAAATTCCAGAACTTCACGCTGGGCAGGCGGCGCTGGAGCTCGAGCAGCACCTCCACCGGCATGATCGAGGCGCCGTAATAACCCTTCTGCAAGGTCGACAAATCCGTCTTGTCGAAATTGGGCGAGCGCAGCATCGCGATCCAGATCGTCGGCGGCGCGAAGAACGACGTGATCTTGTGCGTCTGGATCAATGACAGAATGTTGTCGGCCGCAGGCTTGCCCGTGATCACGCCGGAGGCGCCGAGATAGATTTGCGGTCCCAGGAACACGTCGAGCTGCGCGCAATGATAGAGCGGAAGCGCGTGCAGGAATTTGTCGTCCACGCTCATGCCGCCATCGATGATGCAGCTGACATACTGCCACATCACCGCTTCATGGGTCAGCATCGCGCCCTTGGGCAGCGACTCCGTGCCGCTGGTGTAGACGATCTGCGCGAGATCACGGCTGTCGACGGAGGCCTCGAGGTACGAGCCGTCGGGGCTGAGGAGATCGTCGAAGGTGGTGAGGCCCGCCGGCGCCGTGGCGGGATCCTCCCCCGGCAGCCAGATCATCTTCTCGACCGCGCAATTCCTGGCGCTGGCCGCGCGCGCGGGCTCGACGAAATCAGGGCCGGCCGCGAGCAGCTTTGCGCCGGAGCTTTTCAGGATGAAATTGATCTCGTCCGGGTTGAGCATGAAGTTGATTGGCACCAGCACCGCGCCGATCCGGGCCAATGCGAACCGGATCGCCGCAAAGGCGTGCGAATTGCGCGAGAGCACGGCGAGGCGGTCACCCTTTTTCACGCCGAGGCCAAGCAGGCCGCGGCCGAGCCGATTGCAGATCGCGTCCATCTCGGCAAAGGTCCAGCTTACATTGCCGCAGCTCACCGCAAGCTTGCCCGGATCGCGGCCCGCCGCGCGGCGCAGGATGTCGCCGATGGAATGCTCGCGGGCCTTCGAGATGGTGGCTGCGATGTCGCCGGTCATTTCCGTTCCCCTGAATTTTCTCTTTGCGTGAATTGCCAGCCTGAACCCAGTCAGGCCATGGCATTCACGCGCTTCTTGTCTTCGCAAAAGCGTAGTCGGGGCGACCGGCCACGTCAAATCAGCCAGCGAGCGCGGCGCCATTACGCAAGAGTTGAGCTCAGAGCTTGTGCCCTTTCTGGCGCAGCGCCTCGATGAGGCGCTGCTTCAACTCGTCGGCCGTCTTCTGGCTGACGTCTTGGCTGATCCGCGCGCTTGCCTGCGCCAGCGCATCCGACTTCTCCAGAAGCTTCTTCCCGGCCGGCTGGGCATAGAAAGTCTCGATCTGGCGCAGCTCATCGATGCTGAAGCTCTGGGCATAGAGAGCGGCGACCTGGTCGATCATCGAAGTGAGGGCTGGAGTGTAAATCTCGGAGCCGGGTGCCGTCACCGCGTCATAGTCGCGCTCGATTTCCGGCCTGTCCTGCGCGACCACGGGCCTCAGCTTGAGCAGGAGCTGCGGCAACAGCGCGCGATACTGCTCCGCGATCTTCAAGGTGACCACGAGCTTGCGCGCCGCGCTCATTGCCTCCGGGGAGGGTGCTTGCGCCGATGCACCAGAGATCAGGAGCAGGAGGGCGCCGGCGATCGTCAACACAAGTCTGGGCATGAACCTCTCCGTTGGATCTCTCGACGAAATGCAGGCCGGCGATAGTCAGTGACCCGCGGGCGCCACGGCAGACCTGTCCGCAGGCGCACTTTCCAGGACGGTGTCGGCCTCCTCGATCTCCGTCACCTTCACGAACAGGTTCGGCACCCGTTCGGCCCGGTCGAGCAGCCAGGCGGCGGCGATCATGATGACGATGCCGACGACGGAGACCGCGAGCTGCTCCCAGACGCCCCTGGTGTATTGCGTCAGGATCCAGTGCGCCGAGAACGACAGGAAGACGCCGAGGCAGAAGATCGGCAGCGAATGCTGACCGCAGAGGATCACAGGACGCAGCCACGCCCTGTGCAGGGTCCGCCATTTGCGCGAGATGAGATGAGTCACCCAGATCGCCAGCGCCAGGAAATGCGTGAAGCGCAGCATGTCAAGGTCGGTCTTGTCGATCGGGTAGATCGCCTTGATCATCCACTTCGGGATCAGGGCTTCGAGCGCAGGGACGTGCCAGGTCATCACGATCAGGAGCGCGAAGGCGAGCCAGGCCGCGGCCAGCGCCATCGCCGCCTTTGACCACACCCATCTCGCGACCTTGTCGATCTGGCCGATGCCGCACCAGGCCGCGAACACGAACATCAGCTGCCAGCAGAACGGGTTGAAGTACCAGTGCGTGCCGGGCGGATAGGAGGCGACGTTCCAGTCGAACCAGCGCGCCAGCACATAGAGCACAACGGATGCGGCGAGCGTCAGGTTCGGCCGCCGCACCAGGCACCACACGATGAAAGGCGATGCGAACACCAGCGTGATGTAGAGCGGCAGCACGTCGAGATTGACCGGCTTGTATTTCAGCAGGATCGCCTGCCCGATCAGCTCGTCCGGATGCGACAGGAAATTGAACACGTTGAACTCGTGCTCGTACATCGGATTGTCGAAGCGGCGCGCGGTGCGGGCGATCTGCGCCGTGAACAGCAGGAACAGCATGATGTGGGCGACATACATCTCGATCGCGCGCCGCCACAGCCGCTTCAGCGCGGCGACAAACCAGCCGCCCGCGACGATCGGCCCGTAGATCCAGCCGACCAGATAACCGGAGATGAAGACGAAGAATTCGGCGGCATCGCTGAAGCCGTAATTGCGCAAGGTCAGCCAGGCCACGACGTCGTGCGGAATGTGGTCGAGGAAGATCATCCACAGACCGATGCCGCGAAAGAGATCGAGCCGCAGGTCGCGCTCGACCGGCGCGAGCAGCGCTGACTGGTCCCGTGTGATCATGGCCCCGCCTCGTTCGGTGGGCGTCGCGCCGTCGCGGCGCCGAAAAATCGGATGCTAAAAAATTGAAATCAAAAGTCGCCTGGCCGTGTGGCCAGGGCCGACGGTAGCCGACCTTGCTGCGCGCGCAAGGGCAGAGTCATCGGAGCGGACCGCACCAGCGGGCCCTCCTCCGCGCTGGACCATGGGGACCCTTCAAATAAAAGGGCAAAAACAACCCCATGCACAGTAGCTAACCCATTGCGGCGCCTGCTGGATTTATTTGACGCGTCGGGCAGATTTCGGCCGCGCTGGCCGCCCGGCCGCCGCTACCGTCAGCTTAGCTCGTCACCCGCCGCCTGCATCTCGTTGAGCATCGCCTCGGCTTTGTGCCGCAGCGGCAGCGCGCCGCTCTCGGTGGCGATCGCGATGGTCGCGCGCAGGGCGCTCAGGATCGCCGCCTTGGCCTCCGCATCCGACGGCGGCGTCACCACGGCCTCGCCGAACAGCGCCTCCGCCTCCAGCCCGGAGAACCCCTGTTGCCGCGCGGTGTTGCGCGCCTCGCGCAGCATGTTCTGCGCCGCCTGGACGTCGCCGAGACGGTGGGTGGCGAGCGCCAGATAGATCGAGCTGCGCAGCACCGCCGAGGTATAGCCGACCGCCTTCGCCTCCTCGCGCGCTTCCGTCAGCATGCCGCGCGCCCGGTCGAACAGCCCCTGCTCCAGATAGGCCATGCCGAGATGGCAGGCGAGCACTGGCACGAACAGCCGGATGCCGTGCTTCTGCGCCAGGACGAAACCGTCCTCGAGAATGGCCGCGGCCCCCGCCGGCTCGCCGCGGCCGAGCATCAGCCAGCCGCCACTATAGGCAGCGGCGACACGGTCGTAGGGGCGGCCGGTTTCCTCCGCGATTGCGACGGCTTGCTGCTGGAGCTGCTCGGCGGCATCGAGCTCGCCCATCACGGTGTGGGTGATGCTGTTCATCATGCAGCAGAGCAGGAGCAAAGATCGTGGGGTCGTGCCGATCGGGGCACTTGCTGCCGGCCCCGAGAGATGGGCACGGGTGGTAACCAGCATCTTCTCGGCGCGATCGTAGCGGCCGGAAAGAAAATAGGCCTGCCCGAGACTGTATTGCGCGAGATTGCGCCAGGCGGGATTGCCCGAATTTTCCGCCAGATGCACCACATCTTCTCCGATCGCGACAGCTTCGACCGGCGTTCCATAGAAATTCTGGGCACCCGCTCTCATGGTCATGGCCGCGACCTTGCGTTCAATGTCGCCAATCGCATCGGCTCGCCGTTCGGCCTCGCTCCCCAAATCCAGGGCTTCGGCGACACGCCCCGACCCGGCAAAGGCCAACCGCGCCTCCATCCGCAGGTCAATGGCGTCCGTTTCGCGCGCGTGCGTCACTGGGGTCTTGTCGAGAGAACCCATCGCGATCTCGAAATAATCGACCGCTTCGGCAAAGGCCGAGCGCACCAGACATTTTCGAGCCGCGCTCCTGCCATGCTGAAAAGCCTTCCCCCAATCCTTCGCTCGGGCCGCGTGATAGCAGAGCGTATCCGGACCGTCGGTCCACGCCTCGTCGGTCTCGAGAGCCGCCAGAATGCTGGCATGGATGCTTTCCCGCACCTTCTCGACCATCGAATCGTAGGTCACCTGCCTGACCATCTCGTGGCGGAATTCGAGCGAGTCCTCCAACTCACTGTCGATCCTGACGAGCAGCTCGGCCCGGTCGAGCGCGGTAACGCAATCCTGCAGGACGTCTTCCGGCACGGCCGCTACTCTTCGCAGTGTGGCCTGGTCGGCCCGGGGTCCAAGCGCCGCGGCGATCTGGAGAAGCGACCGTTCCTGTCGTGACACACGATCCAGCCGCGCCGCGATCACACCCTGAATGCTGCTGGGGATGCCGAGTTCGTCCACAGGACGCGCAAGGGAAAGGTCGCCCCACTGGCCAAGAAGCATGCCGCTGTCCTTCAGACTGCGGCAGACCTCCTCGATGAACAGCGGAACGTTGGCCGTATGAGAGATGATCCGGTTCTTCAGGTCTTCGTTGGTCGTGGCGGGACCAAGCATGTCCGCGAGCATGGCCAAGCCTGAATCGTCATCGAGAGGCCGCATCGCCACGATTTCCGCGCGGCAGCTCGCGATCCAAACCGGCATCCCATTGGGCCGCGTCGTCAGCAGCACAAGCAGATCAGGGCATTGTAGCCCCGAAAGGGTCGCGACGACCGCATCGCTGGCCCGATCCATCCAGTGCAGGTCCTCAATCAAAAGGATCGTACGCTGACGACGGGCGACGCTCTCGACGATCGCACAGCTTGCGTCTGAAATCGCACGACCGCGCGCGTGAGGCTCCAATTCATCCCATTGCGGATCGGAAACCGGCAAATCCAGGATCGCGTCGACGGCCCGCTGTTGCACCACCGGCAACGCGTCTCTCGGATCATCCGTCCTGGTCTGATCTCTCGCAGCTGTATCAAGGATCGAGAGCAACAGGCGCTTGAGCGCGCTGTACGGCGCACCCTGGAGATTCGGACTGCACTCGACATCGATCAGCCGCCAGCCGCCAGCCCGGAGATCCTGCGCGAATTCATGCGCAAGCCGAGACTTGCCAATGCCGGCGTCACCCATCAGCAGAACCGTCTGCCGGCCGGCAGCAACCCTATCCGCAGCGCGCCACAACAACGCCCGCTCCGTCGTGCGGTCGACGAATCTGGAAACGCTCCGCGCACGTCGGACCCGCCAGCTCGACAGATCACTCGCCCCCATGACCCGGTAGACAGGCAGGGGCTCGCCGAAACCACGGAGCGCCTTGCGTCCCAGGAATTCAAAGCGGACGTGTCCGTCCGCAAGCTCCTGGCAGGCTTCGGAGACGTAGATCTGGTTCGCCTCGGCTGCCGTCTCCAGCCGAGCCGCGAGGTGCTGGGCTGCGCCGCCGATCTCGTAGACCTTGGAAAATTCGCTCGCGACCATGTAGGCCACCACATGACCCGAGTGCAGGCCGACCCGGACTTGAAGTCCTGGATCGCCCAGACTGCCAACACGCCGGACCAGCTCGATGGCCGCGTGGCAGGCCAGGGGCGCATGGTTATCGTCGGCGATCGGGGCGCCGAAGACGGCGGCCAACCCGTCACCCAACTCCTTGCTGACGATGCCGCCGAACTGGCGCACCGCGCCTCTCATCGCCGCAAGAGCAGGCTCGAGGCGCGACACCGCCGCCTCCGGCTCCAGTTCGGCAACAAGACCTGTGGAATCGACGACGTCGGCACGCAGAATCGTCACAAAGCGTCGTTCGCTGTCGGGGTCGACGGGCTGGCGCACCGCCGCTCCGCATTTGGAGCACCAGCTGTCGCCCGGACCAATCGCCGACTGACAAGCGAAGCAATGCATTCCAGCGCCTTCAACCACTGCCTCGGCAGCCCCACCCCAACCCCCGCGAGGCGTTCGACCTAACAATACCTATAGGAAAGTGCATGGCAATTGGGCTTGCGACATAGGCGACGTTACGGGATGGAGGCTCTCTGGACGAAATACATTCCTGAGTGGTAGCGTTGACTGCGCACAACAAACAGCGTGATCGGCCGTAGCGTGACGCGTATTTTCGGCCACCGCACCAGAGATTTTGACAAACAGACATATGAAGGAAAGAGGCGATGGCCGGACTGGTATATAGCGGCAAGGCATTTCGAGACTTGATGAATAGCAATTACTATCCTTTGGCGAACATGAAGAAGAGCGTCGCGAAGCTCAAGGAGTCCGACGACATCGACCTGCCGACCTTGGAATACGGCCAGTACCATTTGATTCTGAACCCGGCATCGAACTGGCCGCAGGGCAGCGCCAAGTACTGGCACAAGGAAAAGGGCCGGGCCCGCGTCGACCTCAGCACCCAGCCGAACACAGTCCCCCTGTCCAGGGATGAGCCGGGCGTCATTCCTCTGACGCGATGCGATCTGCTCGATGCCTGCGTCCGGAAATGCTTCAACTCCGAGCCGCCGATCCCGATGAAGACGAAGATCATCACCCACGAAGCCAGCGACGCTTTCGCGCACCGGCACGAGATACGGCTGGAGTGGGACTACAAGAAGGGCTCGGACAAGCCGACGCTGCTCAATCTGACGATGGTCTGCCCGCATAGATCCTGAGCTTCGGACACATTCTGCTTCGTTCAGAAGATCATCTCCGCCCGCGCGCTACAAGGGCGCGGGTTAGAACCTCCGGCGCGTCCTTGAGGTGTCGTGCCTGTCGCGTCTTCCGTCATGGGCTTGTCGTGCGAAGATGATTCGCTGCCTTCTGAACCATGAGAGGAGCGGCCGATGCCCGTTGGACTGCTGGAGGTCGAAGGCACCATTGATGTCAGCCAGTTCTGGCCGGAGGGGCGGTCGGACGCCGACACCACCAAGGTCGTGGTGACCATCGCGCCGGACGCGATCCGCTTTCGCAAGAACGATACCGCGCCGTTCCAGCCGACCCATGTGTTCGACAACGCCAAGGTCAAGGGCCGCACCAACACGGCGCCGATCAAGAATGGCAAGCTTACCATTCGCCTCCAGGGCATTGACGCGCCGGAGCTGCATTACCAGCCCTCACCGCTCTCGCCCGCGGAGAAGAAGGGGCTGACCGACGCCAGGCGATAGGCCTATCACGAGCTCACGCATCCCTACCGGCAGTTTCTCGGCGCGACGACGAGCAAGGCGCTGCATGATTTTCTCGGCAGTAGCGCCGAGCCGACGCTCACCTGCCGGGTGTTCACGCATGTCGATGCCCCGAACGAGGTGTTCGACACGTATGGACGGCTGGTCGGCGACATCGAGGTGACGGTCCGCGGCCACAAGGTCGACGTCAACCATTGGCTGGTCGAGCAGGGCTTTGCCTATCCGACGTTCTACTCCTCGATGAATGATGACGAGATCCGCGCCTTCCTCGCGATCGCCAAGACCGCGCGCGCGAAAAAGCTGCCAGTCTGGAAGCACCTCGCCAGGACGATTGGCGCCTTCGACTTCGACCTGCGCGAGCCCAAGACAAACGAGACCGGCGTGCTCGCGACCGACAAGGGCCCGGTGATGCTGCCAAAGCTCTACCGCCGCTACGCCAACTGGTCGGCCCGCAAGAAGGCCAAGGTGACGAGCCAGAATTTCCAGAAATTCTTGGGCGAAGGCTCCGGCGGCAAGCCCGACACCTGCTACGAGATCGGCGATTTCCTCACCAACGGCGTGCACTCGGCGACGCCACGAAATTTTGCCGAGTTCGTCGAGGGCGGCAAGACGATCAAGTTTCAGCCCGAGGGCCTGGTGTTCGGGGAAGCGCCGTCGATGCTGGTCGGGGCGGACGGGAAGGCGATTAAAGAGTTTTGAGGACACCAGAAACAAAAATGGCCCGCTCAACGCGGGCCATTTTCTCATCGGGACCGGTAAGGTCCGAACTTGGTTGCGGGGATAGGATTTGAACCTATGACCTTCAGGTTATGAGCCTGACGAGCTACCGGGCTGCTCCACCCCGCGTTAACCGTTGCTTTGCCTTCGTGAAAGTGCCGGGGACGGTGAATGAAGGGCCGGCGCTGTTCGCGTGGCTTGCTTCGTCCGTCCCGAAGGCTTCCTTGGAAGGCAACCCCGGGCAAAGCCCGTTGGGTGCGGGCGGTATGTACCAACCCGGGGTGGCTTTGGAAAGGGCTGCGCGGACGTTTTTTTCGACTTTATGACAGCGCGGTGGACGAATTTACGGCCTGTTCGGCCCGCCCTTGCCAGAAGTTCCACAAGGGGCCAGCTTGCGGCCACAAAACCAGGCGGAAACGCCACTTAAAGAGGGAGAACGCCATGGACCACGCCTTGGACCGTCCCTCGGACCGCCCCCCGCCGAGCGCCCCGCTTCGGGCCGTTGAGGAGACCTTCCGTGCCATGATTGCGCGGTCGCGGGCCGAGCCGGCGCCTGGCCTCGCCGAGCGGCTCGACCGGCTGGCGCGGCTGCGCACTGTCGTCGCCGACAACGAGGAGCGCTTCCGGCAGGCGATCTCGGCAGATTTCGGCCACCGCTGCGCGGTCGAGACCAATATCGCCGAGACCATGATGGTGTTCTCCGAGATCCGCCATGCCACCAAGCACCTCAAGAGCTGGATGGCGCCGCAGCGCGTTTCGACGACGCTGCAATTCCTGCCCGCGCGCAACCGGCTGATGCCGCAGCCGCTCGGCGTCGTCGGCATCATCGCGCCCTGGAATTATCCGCTGCAGCTGACGCTCGCGCCCGCCATCGGCGCACTCGCCGCCGGCAACCGCGTCATCATCAAGCCGAGCGAGATCGTGCCGCATTTCTCAGCGCTGCTGAAGGAGACGGTGGCCGAGCGGTTCGACGCTGCGGAGTTGCTGGTCACCGGGGTCGAGGACGAGATCGCGAAGGCCTTCGCATCGCTGCCGTTCGATCATCTGGTATTCACCGGCTCGACCCGGGTCGGGCGGTTGGTCGCGGAGGCCGCGGGGCGCAATCTGACGCCCGTGACGCTCGAGCTCGGCGGCAAGTCGCCTGTTATCATCGACGCCTCGGCCGACCTCGAAGAGGCCGCCGAGCGCATCGCCTACGGCAAGCTGCTCAATGCCGGGCAGACCTGCATCGCACCCGATTATGTGCTGGTGCCCGAGCGCTCGTTGCAGGCCTTCGCCGAAAAAGTGCGAGCGCAGATGCGGCGCATGTTCGGTACCGACCCCGCCACCAAGGACTACACCTCCGTGATCTCCGACCGGCATTATGCGCGGCTGGAGAATCTCGTCGCGGATGCGGCAAGTCGCGGCGCAAAGATCCTGCAGCCGGCGAAGCCGGACGATCCGAACTGGAAGGCGCACCGCAAATTCCCGCCGACGCTGATCGCAGGCGCGACCGCAGACATGGCGGCCATGCAGGAGGAGATTTTTGGACCGGTGCTGCCGGTGCTCGGCTATCGCGAACCGGCCGACGCCATCGCCTTCGTCAACGCCCGCGACCGGCCGCTGGCGCTGTACTGGTTCGGCAAGGACCGCATTGCGCGCGACGAGGTGCTGGCGCGCACCGTCTCCGGCGGCGTCACCATCAACGACTGCCTGTTTCACTTCGCGCAAATCCACCAGCCGATGGGCGGCGTCGGCGCGTCCGGCACCGGCGCCTATCACGGCGAATGGGGCTTTCGCACGTTCAGCAAGCTGAAGCCGGTGTTCTATCGCTCGAAATTCAACCGCCTCGCCGACCTTTATCCGCCCTACGGCGGCAAGATCGCGCGGCTGGAGAAGTTGATGCGGTTCATGTCGTAGGGTCTCAGCATTCCGTCATTGCGAGCGCAGCGAAGCAATCCAGAATCCCTCCGCGGTGACAGTCTGGATTGCTTCGCTTTGCTCGCAATGACGAGAAGAAAAATGCAAGAGGGGGAAACATCAGTGACGGACACATTCGATTTCGTCGTCGTGGGCGCGGGCTCCGGCGGCTGCGCGGTGGCGGGGCGGCTGTCGGAGGATGCGGGGACATCGGTGGCGCTGCTCGATGCCGGCGGACGGAACGACAATTGGCGGATCACCACGCCGTTCGGACTCGCTTTGCCATACAAGGTCGCGAACTGGGGCTTCGATACTGTGCCGCAGAAGGGATTGAACGGCCGTATCGGCTATCAACCGCGCGGCAAGGGGCTCGGTGGCTCCTCGGCGATCAACGCCATGGTCTACATCCGCGGCAACAAATGGGACTACGACCACTGGGCCTCGCTCGGCAATGCCGGCTGGTCGTACGCGGACGTGCTGCCCTATTTCAAGCGCTCGGAGAACAACGCTGATTTTGACGGCGCGTATCATGGCAAGGGCGGCCCGCTGCATGTCAACAGGCTGCGCGCGGACAATCCGATCCATGAAATCTTCCATCAGGCCGCCCGCGAGGCGCAGTTTCGCATCCGCGAGGACTTCAATGCGGAGGACCACGAAGGGCTCGGCAGCTACCAGGTGACGCAGCATAATGGCGAGCGCTGGAGCGCGGCGCGCGCCTATGTGAATCCGCACATGGGCAAGCGCGCGAATCTGCGTGTCGAGACGCAGGCGCATGCCACGCGCATCCTGTTCGAAGGTGGGCGCGCGGTCGGCATCGAATATGTCCAGGGCAAGCAGACAAAGCAGCTGCGCGCCCGCCGCGAGGTGATCCTCGCCGCCGGCGCCTTCCAGTCACCGCAGTTGCTGATGCTGTCGGGCATCGGCGAGGGCGAGGCGCTTGCCGCGCACGGTATCGGCGTCGTGCATCACCTGCCGGGCGTAGGACGCAATCTGCAGGATCATCCGGATTTCGTGTTCGTCTACGCCTCCGACTATCCGCACTTCGTCCACTCATCGATCGGCCGGCTGCCGTCCCTGCTCCGCGCCATCCAGCGATACCGCCGGCAGCGGCGCGGCCTGATGACCACCAATTTCGCCGAGTGTGGCGGCTTCCTGAAGACCCGGGCCGACCTCGATGTGCCCGACATCCAGCTGCACTTCATCATCGCGATGCTCGACGACCATGGCCGCAAGAAGCACAAGGAGGCGGGCTTCTCGTGCCATGTCTGCCTGTTGCGGCCGAAGAGCTGTGGCAGCGTCTGGCTGAAAAGCGCCGATCCACTAGCGGCGCCGATGATCGATCCGAATTTCTTGGGCGAGGCGGAGGATCTCGAGACGATGGTCGCGGGCTTCAAGACCACGCGACGGCTGATGGAGACGCCCGCGATGCGCGCGTTGCAGAAGAAGAACATGTTCACGTCCGATGTGAGAACGGACGACGACATCCGCGCCATCCTGCGCGCGCGTGTCGACACCGTCTATCACCCCGTCGGCACCTGCAAGATGGGCACCGACGCGATGGCCGTGGTCGATCCGGCGCTGAAGGTGCACGGCGTCGAGGGTCTGCGCGTCGTCGACGCCTCGATCATGCCGACACTGATCGGCGGCAATACCAATGCGCCGACCATCATGATCGCGGAGAAGGCGGCGGATATGATCCGGGCGGAGATGCGGTAGTGCGAAGCTGCCGCGTCATACTCCGCCGTCGTCCCGGACAAGCGTAAGCGCAGATCCGGGACCCATAACCGCAGGGAGTAGCTGCGGCGTGAGATGGTAACCACGAGTCTTCGCCAAACTGCTCCCTGTGGTTATGGGTCCCGGATCTACGCTCCGCTTCGCTGCGCTTGTCCGGGACGACGCCTGAGTGAACTCGCTTGTCCGGACGACAGCCGGGCTCAATTCAACAAAAACCCGCCGTCCACCGTCACCACGCTGCCCGTCATGTACCGCGAGGCCTTGGAAGCCAGCAGCAGGATCGCGCCGTCGAGATCGGACTCGGCGCCGATACGGCGCTGCGGGATGCGCTTGGTCAGGCGCTCGCCTGACGGCGTCGACCAGAACGCATGGTTCATCTCGGTGTCGATGTAGCCGGGCGCGAGCGCGTTGATGCGGATGTTCTGCCCCGCAAGCTCCAGCGCCATCGCTTTGGTTGCCTGGATGATGCCGGCCTTGGAGATCGCGTAAGGCGACACCGCCTTCAGCACGCCGGTGCCGAGCACGGACGCGATGTTGACGATGTTGCCGTCCTGCTTGCGCGCGACCATGCGGCGCGCGATCTCGGTGGCGAGAAAATAGGCGCCCTTGAGATTGGCGCCGATCACCGCGTCCCAATCGGCTTCGGTCTGCTCGGTCGCGAGCTTTTCGATGGCGATGCCGGCATTGTTGATCAGCACCGTGACCGGGCCGAGTGCGGCTTCCGCGGCATCGACGGCCCTGGCGATCGATGCGGTGTCGGTGACGTCGAGCGCGACGGCGGCGGCACGGCCGCCCTTGCCGCGGATCTCCTCTTCCAGGCTCTTCAGCTTGTCGGTCTGCCGAGCCGCGAGCGCGACGGCCGCGCCGTGCGCCGCCAACACCCGGGCAAATTGCCGCCCCAGCCCCTGGCTCGCACCTGTGACGAGGATGGTTTCCTGACTGACATCGAATAGGTCTGACATGACGCTTTCCTTGGGCTTTGCAGCCATCAATACAGACGATTTTAACGATCTGAAACCGGAATGATCGGTTCTGCGTTCACTCGTTCCATGGCAGGCTCCCACGTATGAACAGTTTCGATCTCGCCGTCTATGCGGCGTTCGCAATCGCGATCGGCTTCGGTTTCAGGAGCGGCCTGCTCGGCAGCGCCATGACGATCCTCGCCTATCTCCTCGCCGCCCCCATCGCGGTTGCGCTGATGCCGCTGATCGTCCCGCAGGTCGCGGGCAATCCGAATGCGCCGCTGCTGCAGAACTGGATCTGGTTCTTCGGCATCTTCGTGGTGGTCGGCATGCTGTTTGGACATCTCGGCCGGCTGGCCCTGAGCGACACGATACGGCAGGCCGGCATCGGCGACCGGCTCGGCGGCGCCGCCCTCGGCGCGATCAGGGTCGGCCTCGTCGCCACCACCTTGGTGCTGGTGTTCGACCAGATCGTGCCGGCCAATCGTCAGCCGCCGTTCCTCGCCGGTTCGCACCTGCGGCCGCTGTTCTCGACAGTCGGGCAGATGGGCTTCAAGTCGCTGCCGCCGGAGGCGGCCTCCGCGATCGACCGCCTCAAGCAGGAGCGGCGTATCTAGCTCATTGTCTGGGGATCATGCCCGCACATTTGCATCGCCGCGCAAGTGCGCATGCATTTTGATGCGAGCCCGTCCCTTATCAGCGGCGCCAAGGTTGGCTAGAATAGCGGCTCTAAAAACCTGCATGACATTACGGGAGTGAAACAGTGGATCTTGGGATCAAAGGCCGCCGCGCCATCGTTTGCGCATCCAGCAAAGGCCTCGGACGCGCCTGCGCCATCTCGCTGGCCGAAGCCGGCGTACACGTCACGCTGACCGCGCGCGGCGCCGAGGCCCTGAAGAAGACGGCCGACGACATCCGCAAGGCCTATCCTGATGTGACGGTTACCGAGATCGTCGGCGACATCACGACGCCGGCGGGCCGCGAGGCCGTGCTCAAGGCCTGCCCGGAGCCTGACATCCTGATCAACAATGCCGGTGGACCGCCGCCCGGCGATTTCCGCAACTGGACCCGCGACGACTGGATCAAGGCGATCGACGCCAACATGCTGACCCCGATCGAGCTGATCAAGTCAACGGTGGACGGCATGATGGCGCGCAAGTTCGGCCGCATCGTCAACATCACCTCGGCCGCGGTGAAGGCGCCGATCGACATTCTCGGTCTCTCCAACGGCGCGCGCGCCGGCCTCACCGGCTTCATCGCCGGCCTGTCACGCAAGACCGTAATCAACAACGTCACCATCAACGGCCTGTTGCCGGGTCCGTTCGAGACCGACCGACTGCGCAGCACCGCGAAGGGGGAATCCGAGAAGCGCGGCATCACGCCGGACCAGGTTCTGGCCGAGCGCGCCAAGCTCAATCCCGCAGGCCGCTTCGGCGATCCCGACGAGTTCGGCTACGCCTGCGCATTCCTGTGCGGCAGCAGGGCCGGCTTCATCACCGGTCAGAACCTTCTGCTCGATGGCGGTGCCTTCCCGGGAACGCTGTGAGGGCGGTCTGGTACGAGGAGACAGGACCGGCGGCGGACGTCCTCACCTATGGTGAGATGGCGACGCCGGTCGCGGGTCCAGGCGAAGTTCGTATTCGCCTGGAAGCCTCCGGCATCAATCCGGCCGATGTCGGCCGGCGCGGGGGCAGCTATCGCGTAAAGGAGTTTTCGCGCGTCATTCCGAACAGCGATGGCGCGGGGTTTATCGACCAGATCGGCGATGGCGCGACGCGGTTCAAGATCGGCGACAGGGTCTGGCTGTTCAACGGCCAGCGCAACGGCCGCGCCTTTGGCACCGCAGCCGAACATATCGCGCTTGCCGAGCATCTGGTGACGCCGCTGCCGGACAATCTCTCTTTTGCGGAAGGCGCGACGCTGGGCATTCCCGCAATGACGGCGTGGTGCTCCCTGTTTGCGGACGGACCGATCGTCGGCAAGTCGGTGCTGGTCACCGGCGGCGCGGGTGCGGTCGGGCACTACGCCGTGCAACTCGCGAAATGGGGCGGCGCGCAGGTGATCGCGACCGTCAGCTCGGCGATGAAAGGCGAGCAGGCGCGACAAGCTGGTGCCGATCTCGTGGTCAATTACTGGGACGAAGATGTCGTTGCCAAGGCCATGGCCTTCACCGGCGGACGCGGGGTCGACCAATTGGTCGATGTCGATTTCGGCGGCAACATCGCGACGACCCTGAAGTTGATGGCCATGAATTCGACCATCGCGGTCTACGCCACGAACGGCAACCGCACGCCGACCGTACCGATGCGCGAGCTGATGGAAAAGTGTATCACGCTCCGCTCGCTCGTCTTGTTCGCGCTCCCGCCCGCGTTCCTTGCGGCGGCGCAAGCCGACATCTCGAAATGGCTGGCAGCGGGGCCGCGGATCCACAATGTCGCGGCGCAGTTTGCGTTGTCGGAGACGGCGCAAGCCCACGTCGCCGTCGAGAAAGGCGACAAGCTCGGCACCGTGGTCGTTGACTGCGCGCGCTGATATCGGCCGGATCACCGCTGCTTGGTGATCTCGTCTTCGTCCCGCTGGCTCGGACTGGATGAATCGGCGACTGGGTTTCCGTCGGTCCAGTCGACGCCGAATTCGTCGAGCCCGTCTGCGAGCAGATCGCCCAGCATCGGCTCACCGAGCAGATAATGCGCCGTCTCGCGCCGGGGACTGCGATACTCGGCGCGCGCCTCCACAGCGCGTGCACGCAAATCGTCCCAATCGTCGATTGTGCCGTCGCCGCGACCGAGCCAGGTCAGCGTGACGAGATCGATCTGCTCGTCCTCGTTCATGGCCACGATGAAACTTCCGAGTTCGTTGACCACCGGATCGGAGCCGTCATCCTCGAGAACGTCGACCGAATCGTCATCCGTCGCATTCGAGCCGGAATCCGGATCGGAATCCGCCTGCTTGACGTCGAATTCACGCGCCTTTTCGATGATGAAGGCGACCTTCTCCGCGGAAATCGCAAGCTCTGGCATGACTGGCCCTTTGTCTTTTCCTGGGTTCCCGCGATAACGCCGCACCGGGTCAGATGATCCATTGCGCCTGACGGCGAAACTGCGCATGTTCCCCGTCAAAGCAAGAACATGAGGATGCGCCGGATGCAGTGGAAGGTCGGCAGGGTCAAAATCACTGAGGTCGTGGAATTGGAGACGGTCGGCTCGACCCGCTTCATTCTGCCCTTGGCGAGCAATGCAGAAATCCAGAAGCTGCCTTGGCTGATCCCGCATTTCGCCACCGAAGAGGGCCGGCTGAAAATGTCGATCCATTCGCTGGTGGTGGAGACGCCGACGCGCCGCATCGTGGTCGATACCGGGCTTGGCAACGACAAGCAGGGCCGCAACCTCCCGACCTGGAACAACCGCACCACGCCGTTCCTGGAGACGATGATTGCGGCGGGCTTTCCGCCCGAGAGCATCGATACCGTGCTGTGCACGCATCTTCATGTCGACCATGTCGGCTGGAACACGAAGCTGGTCGACGGCAAATGGGTGCCGACCTTCCCCAACGCGCGCTATGTCTTCGGCAAGACCGAGTACGAGCATTGGCGCGACCATTCCACCGAGCCGGACAAGCAAGCCGTATTTGGCGATTCCGTGAAGCCGATCGTCGATGCCGACCGGGCCGAGTTGGTCGCGAGCGACCACCGGCTCAGCGACGAGATCAGCATGATCCCGACCCCCGGTCACAGCCCCGGGCATATGAGCATTCTGATCCGGTCGGACGGCGAGCAGGGACTGCTGACGGGCGACGTCGCTCATCATCCCTGCCAGATGGCGCATCTCGGCTGGTCCTCGACCGCGGATTCCGACCAGAGCCAATCGGCGGCGACGCGGCGCGAATTGTTCGGCCGATTTGCCGACACCCCGACGCTGGTGATCGGCGGGCATTTTTCGGCCGGGCATATTAGGCGGGACGGGGACGCGTTCAGGTTCGAGGCGCTGGCCTAGGTCTCGTGCCCCTACGATCACCCGAATTGAGAGGGCTGCAATGCGCCCCTCTTTGAGCGGTTGAATTTCCCGCCGCCCTGTTCCATGAAGCTGTTCAACCGATCGGTCCATTCCAGGGAGAAACGAGAATGAAGCTTGTTCGTTATGGCGAGAAGGGTGCGGAAAAGCCCGGCATGATCGACAAATCCGGCCAGTTGCGGGACCTGTCGGCGCATGTGAAGGACCTGACCGGCGAGGCCTATTCGCCCGAGAGCCTGAAGAAGCTGGCGGCGCTCGATCCCGCCTCGCTACCCGCCGTCTCCGGCAAGCCGCGGTTCGGCGCCCCCGTCACCGGCATGTCGAAATTCGTGGCGATCGGCCTCAACTATAGCGACCACGCCAAGGAGACCGGCGCGGAGATCCCGAGCGAGCCGATCATTTTCATGAAGGCCAACACCTCGCTGTCCGGCCCGAACGACGCCGTCGAGAAGCCGCGCGGCTCGACCAAGCTCGACTGGGAGGTCGAGATCGCCGCGATCATCGGCACGCGTGCAAAATACGTCTCGGAAACCGACGCGCTCAACCACGTCGCTGGCTACTGCGTCTGCAACGACGTCTCCGAGCGCGCCTTTCAGATCGAGCGCCTGGGTCAGTGGACCAAGGGCAAGTCGCACGACACGTTCGGCCCGCTCGGCCCCTGGCTCGCCACCAAGGACGAGATCAAGGACGTGCAGAACCTGCCGATGTGGCTCGACGTCAACGGTCAGCGTCGCCAGACCGGATCGACCAAGACCATGATCTTCTCGATGGCCAAATGCATCTCCTATGTCTCGCAGTTCATGACGCTGCTGCCGGGCGACATCATCACGACGGGCACCCCGCCCGGCGTCGGCCTCGGCATGAAGCCGCCGACCTTCCTCAATGTCGGCGACGTCATCACGCTCGGCATCGAGGGCCTCGGCGAGCAGCGCCAGGAGATCGTCGCGGCGTAAGCCGCGGCCAGCGCAACACTCGTCGTCATGCCCGGGCTTGTCCCGGGCATCCACGTCTCACAGTCTAACCACGCGGAAGCGCGTGGATGGCCGGGTCAAGCCCGGCCATGACGGAGGAGACACCGTTTGCTCAAGACCGATCGCAGGGAATTGTCCCATGAAGCTCACCTTCTCCCCCGCCTCGCCCTTCGCCCGCAAGGTGCGCATCGCCGCGATCGAGCTCGGGCTGATCGACAAGATCGAGTTCACGCCGGCAGCCGTCGCGCCCGGCACGGCCAACGAGGACTATTCGCGCATCACGCCGCTGAAGAAGCTGCCGGTGCTGATCACCAATGACGGCGATGTTATTTTGGACTCCTATGTCATCGTCGAATATCTCAACGAGATGGTCGGCGGCAGCCTGATCCCCGACTACGGTCCGCGGCGCTGGAAAGCCAAGACCAATCATTCCCTGATCAACGGCATGCTCGATTCCATGCTGCTGTGCCGCTACGAGAAGATGGTGCGGCCGCAGGGCCTGCAATGGCAGGCTTGGTCGGACGACCATTGGAATCGGGCCTGGACCGGCATGGCGCGCTTCGAGAACATGCCTGAAGTGCTCAACGGCCCGTTCGATATCTCGCAGATCGGCCTCGTTTGCGTGCTCGGCTATGTCGACTTCCGCTTCGCCGATTGCGGCTGGCGCAAGGCCTATCCGAAGCTCGACGCCTTCCACCAGAAGATGCTCGAGCGACCCTCCGTGAAGATCTCGGTGCCGCCGGCCGCATAAAGCGCAGGAGTTCTTATGAGCCTGAAATACTCGGTCGGCGATCTCACCATTCATCGGATCATCGAGCAGGAGACGACGTTCCTCCCGGCACTGGAGCTCATCCCTGGTCTGACGCCGGAGGTGCTGGCCGAGAACCGCGCGTGGATGCGAGAAACCAAGGCGATCGACGACCAGGATACGCTGATCCTGTGTTTCCAGTCCTATGTCATCAAGACGCCGCATCACACCATTTTGGTCGACAGCTGCATCGGCAACGACAAGCCGCGGCCGCGGCCGAAATGGAACATGAAGACTGATGATGCCTATATGCGCGGTCTCGCCGCCGCAGGTTTCTCGGTCGACGACATCGACTTCGTGATGTGCACGCATCTGCATGTCGATCACGTCGGCTGGAACACGCGGCTGGAGAACGGCCGCTGGGTGCCGACCTTCCCGAAAGCGCGCTACGTCTTCGCCAAGCAGGAATTCGATCACTGGACCGAGCAGAACGCGAAGGCGGAGGTGCCGCCCTTCGCCGACAGCGTGCTGCCGGTGGTCGAGGCCAAACGCCACGAACTCGTCGGCAACGATCACCAGATCGGCGATCACGTTCGTATTCTGCCGACGCCGGGCCACACGCCGGGCCATATCGCCATCACGATGGGCCACGGCAAGGACGACGCCGTGTTCTCCGGCGACCTCATGCACTCACCGATCCAGACGCTCTATCCGGAGCTGTCGGTGAAATTCGACGTCGATCAGGCCAAGGCAGCAACGACGCGCCGCAGCTTCCTGGAACGCTATTGCGACACCGACACGCTGTGCTGCACCGCGCATTTCCCCTCGCCGTCGGTGGGGAAGATCCGGCGCAAGGGCAGTGGCTTCGTCTGCGCGGCGGTCTAACGCGGCCTTCCGTTCCGTCATGCCCGGGCTTGTCCCGGGCATCCACGTTCTTACAATCAACCGCAACGAAGAACGTGGATGGCCGGGATTTTGGAGAGACGCGCTTCGCCGGACCATGACGAGGAAACAAACATGACCGACCTCCCCGACATCCCGCTCCCTGCTGGCATCCGCTCACGCTATGTCGACGACATCAACGGCCTGCGCATCCATGTGCTGGAGGCCGGCTTCGAGACCAAGGGGCGGCCCTGCATCCTGCTGCTGCACGGCTTTCCGGAGCTCGCCTTCTCCTGGCGCAAGGTGATGCCGGCGCTCAGCTCGGCCGGCTATCACGTGATCGCGCCGGACCAGCGCGGTTATGGCCGGACGACGGGATGGAGCGCGGATTACGACGGCGACCTCGCGCCCTTTTCGCTCTTCAACCTGGTGCGGGATGCGCTCGGGCTGGTGTCAGCGTTCGGCTACAGGCAGGTCGATGTGGTCGGACATGATTTCGGCAGCCCGGTCGCGGCCTGGTGCGCGCTGATGCGGCCCGACGTGTTTCGTTCGGTGGCGATGATGAGCGCGCCGTTCGGCGGAGCGCCGCCACTGCCGTTCAATACGGTCGACGCGCCGGCAAAACCACCGGTTGAAGACCCCGTGCATCGCGAGCTCGCCGCCTTGCCGCGTCCGCGCAAGCATTATCAGTGGTACTATGCGACACGCCCGGCCAATGCCGATATGCACCGTGCGCCGCAAGGCGTGCATGATTTCCTGCGCGCCTACTATCATCACAAGGGTGCGGACTGGACCGACAACAAGCCATATCCGCTGAAATCCTGGTCGGCAAACGAGCTGGCGAAGCTGCCGACCTATTATGTGATGGACCTGAACGAGACCATGGCCGAGACGGTCGCGAAAGAGATGCCCTCGCCGGCCGCGATCGCCGCCAATCAATGGCTGCCCGACCGCGAGCTCGCCTACTACAGCGCCGAATATGACCGCACCGGATTCCAGGGCGGCCTGCAATGGTACCGCTGCGGCACATCGGGCGCATTCAACAGCCAGCTCCAATTGTTGGCCGGCCGCACCATCGATGTCCCCTCCTGCTTCGTCTCGGGCAAGCAGGATTGGGGCACTTATCAGCGTCCGGGCGTGTTCGAGGCCATGCAGGCGCGGGCCTGCACGAAGTTGCTCGGCTGCCACCTCGTCGACGGCGCCGGTCACTGGGTGCAACAGGAGCAGCCGGCCGAGGTAAGCCGCCTGCTGCTCGATTTCCTGGCGAAGAGCCGCGGCGTGATTTGACCCTGGAACCCCGCCGCCCTATATATTTTAGAATTATTCTAAACTAGTGAGACAGGGCCGCCGTGAAGAATTTTGCCGATCTGACCGAGCGCGAGGTGCTTGCGGTCGCAATTTCCTCCGAGGAGGAGGACAGCCGCATCTATATGAGCTTCGCCGAAGACTTGAAGGAGCGCTATCCGGACTCCGCCAAGATCTTCGAGCAGATGGCCGAGGAAGAGCGCGGCCATCGTCACATGCTGCTGGAAATGTATGAGCAGCGCTTCGGTCCGCATTTGCCCCCGATCCGCCGCGAGGACGTCAAAGGCTTCCTGCGCCGCCGTCCGGTCTGGCTCACCAAGAACCTGCCGCTCGACACCATCCGACGGGAAGTCGAGACGATGGAATTGCAGGCCGAGCGCTTCTACGTGAAGGCGGCTGAGCAGGCGCAGGATGTCGGCGTGCGCCGCCTGCTCGGCGATCTGGCCGAAGCCGAGAAAGGCCACGAAGAGGTGGCCGCGAAGCTGACCGACCAGATCCTGAGTTCAGACGTGCGCGCGGAGGAAGACCGCACCAACCGGCGCATGTTCGTGCTGCAATATGTGCAGCCAGGTCTCGCCGGCCTGATGGACGGCTCGGTTTCGACGCTGGCGCCGCTGTTTGCGGCTGCCTTCGCCACGCATCAGAATTGGCAGACGTTTCTGGTCGGCCTCGCCGCCTCGATCGGTGCCGGCATCAGCATGGGTTTTGCGGAGGCGCTGTCCGACGACGGCTCGCTGACCGGTCGCGGTTCGCCCTGGCTCCGCGGTCTCACCTGCGGCTTGATGACGACGCTCGGCGGGCTTGGACATACCTTGCCGTATCTCGTGCCCGATAGCTGGGCCAACGCCTTCTGGATCGCGACCGGAATCGCCGGAATCGTCGTGTTCTTCGAATTGTGGGCGATCGCCTTTATCCGCGCGCGCTACATGGACACGCCGTTCCTGCAGGCCGTATTCCAGATCGTGCTTGGTGGCGCGATCGTGCTCGCCGTGGGGATATTGATCGGAGCGGCGTAACAGCCTCACTCTCGGTGTCATGCCCCGCGAGGGCGCAGCATCCAGTACGCCGCGACCTCTCCGTGTCCGATCGGCGCCGGTGGAATACTGGATCGCCCGGTCAAGCCGGGCGATGACTGCGAGTGGTTGCTTGGCTCACCGCGTTCCGTCTTGCTCACATGTCAATCGCGATCAAACGGCGATTGCGGTGCTGGGCCAAACTGCGCATCATTGTTCGAGGACAAGAAGAACAGGAGATGCGCCATGGCCAAATCCGAATGGAGCTTCAAGAGCGCGGTCGCGCTGTCGGCGGCACTGACGGCCAAGAAGGTTTCCGCGGTCGAGCTCACGCAGGATGCGATCGACCGAATCGAACGGCACGACGGCAAGGTCAACGCGATCTGCGTCCGGGATTTCGACCGCGCGCTCGACGCCGCACGCGAGGCGGACGCCGCGTTGGCGCGCGGCGAGCGGAAGCCGCTGCTCGGCCTCCCCATCACGGTGAAGGAATCCTACAACGTCGCCGGCCTGCCCACGACCTGGGGCTGGACGCTGCAGAAAGACTTCAAGCCGGCGGAGGACGCGCTGTCCATCGCCCGGGTGAAGGGTGCCGGTGGCGTCATCCTCGGCAAGACCAACGTGCCCGTGGGTTTGGCGGATTGGCAGAGCTACAACGAGATCTACGGCACGACCAACAATCCATTCGATCTCGGCCGCACGCCGGGTGGCTCGTCGGGCGGCTCGTCTGCGGCGCTCGCGGCAGGCTACGGACCACTCTCGCTAGGGTCGGACATCGGCGGCTCGTTGCGCGTGCCCGCCTTCCATTGCGGGGTCTATGCGCACAAGCCGACCTACAATCTCTGTCCAACACGCGGCCATACGCCGCCGCCATTTCCTGCCATCCCGATGGAGCGCGATATGGCGGTGATCGGTCCGATGGCGCGCAGCGCAGTCGATCTGCCCCTGCTCCTGGACGTGATTGCAGGCCCCGATCATCTGGACCTGGGCGTAGGATACAAGCTCGCGCTGCCGGAGGCGCGACACCGCGCGCTGAAGGATTTTCGCGTGCTGGTGATCGACAGCCATCCGTTGCTGCCTGCGAATGCCGACATTCGCGGCGCCATCGAGAAGCTGGCGGACCAATTGTCGCGCGCAGGTGCGAGCATCACGCGCGAAAGCCCGCTGTTTCCCGACTTCACGGATGCCTCTCGCCTCTACATGCGCATGCTGATGGGTTTTCTCGGCGCCTTCCTTCCGCCGGACATTCTCGCCGGCGCGCGTGCCGGAGCAGCGCAGCTCTCGCCTGAGGACAAGAGCCTTGCTGCCGAGCGGCTGCGCGGCATGACCAGCACACATCAGGCCTGGGTGTTCGACGAAGGCGCTCGGGCCGGCCTGCGCGCGCAATGGCGACACCTGTTCAGGACATTCGATGCGGTGATCTGCCCGATCATGCCGACCCCAGCCTATCCGCATGATCATTCGCCGGAGCAGGAAGAGCGCCGGATCAATATTGATGGCAAGGACTTTGCCTATCCGGACCAGCTTGCGTGGCCCGGCATCGCCACGCTGACGGGCCTGCCGGCAACGGCTGTTCCGCTCGGTCTGTCGAAGGAGGGCCTCCCGGTCGGCGTGCAAATCATCGGGCCCTTCCTCGAGGACCGCACGCCGCTGAAGCTCGCCGAGCTGATCGAACGCGAGTTCGGCGGGTTCGTGCCGCCGCCCTTGTTCAATGACTGAGGGAAATCTCATGAGCAACGACCTCGAACAGCTCACCGCGCTCAACCGCGACTATGTCGCCTCCGTGCAGAATTGCGACGTCAAGCGCTTCGACGAAATTTTGGCGCGGGAGTTCTACTGCTCCAATCCCGACAAGACGCTGGTCGATCGCGAGGCCTTCCTGAAGCAGACGGCGCGGCCGATTGCGATCCGGAATCTCAGGGAGCACGACGTCATCATCCGCATCATGGGCGATTTCGCCATCATCCACGCGGGGACGAGCTACACCAATGCGGACGGCCAGCAGGCCACCGGGCGCTATACCGATTGCTGGGCGAAGGGAGGCGAGACGTGGCTGGCTGTGTCGGCGCACGTGTCGCGGTAAAGAGCGCGTCACACCACACATTCTCCGGGACAGCCAGATATTCGGGAGGCCGCGAGCTCACCGCTCCAGATTCTTCAGCAGCAATTTCAGCGCTGTCGCCGCAAAGGTCTGCATATTGGCCAAGCGGTCGTTGCTGCCCGTCTCCAGCGTCATCACCTCAACTGCGGGCCCGGCGACCGCCATGCAGCTATGGCCCGCCGCATCGCCGTAGCGATTGCCGGTCGGACCGGACGCGCCGGTCTCGGACAGGCCCCAATCGCAGTTGAAACGGCCGCGCATCCGCTCGGCCAGCAGTTGCGCGTAGGGCTCCGACGAGGAACGAAAGCCCTTCATTCCTTCGTCTGAAATATCCATCAGCACGCGCCTGGCATCGCGGGTGTAGACCACGGCGCCGCTGAGGAAATAGGCGGACGCGCCGGGCACCGCGAGAAGGCTGGCCGAGATCAGGCCGCCGGTCGAGGATTCCGCCACGGCAATGGTCTGTTTGCGCGCGATCAGCTTCGCTGCAACCTGTTCCGCAATGCCGACGAGCTCTTTCATTCGTTGACCCCTTATTCCTTCGCAACCGAGCTCGGCCTTTCTAGCATATGACAGCGCCCTTGGCCGAGTTGCAGGCAACGGGCAGGCCTGCTTGAATGGCGGCAAGGCGGAGCGGCCAAGCGCTGCCCGAGAAGGCGCGACGAGGAAACGCGAAGGACACGTCATGGCGTCCCTGATCGCCGGCGGGGTGGATTGCGATGTGCATCCGGCCGTGCCGCATCTGACCAGCCTGCTGCCGTACCTGAACGACTATTGGCGCGATCAGGTGACGACGCGCGGCATGGTCGATCTCATCTCGCAATCCTACCCGCAAAACTCGCCGATCACGGCGCGGCCCGACTGGCGCCCCGGAAGCGGCAAGCCGGGCGAGAGCCTTGCGGACATGCAGCGCCATGTGCTCGATCCCTTTCAGCTCTCGCATGCCATCTGCAATCCGCTCTACGGCGTGCAGATGGTGTTTTCCGAGGATCTGCAGGCCGCCTTCTGCCGCGCTTTGAACGAGTGGCTCACGAAAGAATGGCTCGATCGCGATCAGCGGCTGCGCGGCTCCATCGTGATCCCCACCCAAAGCGTCGAGAAGGCCGTCGCCGAGATCGAGCGCTGTGCGGCGGATCGACGCTTCGTGCAGGTGCTGATGCTGGTGATGGGCGATACGCCGCTCGGCAAGCGCGCGCTATGGCCGATCTACGAGGCAGCAGAACGGCTGGACCTGCCGATCGGCATTCACGCCGGTTCCGCCTATCACAATCCGCCGACCGCCGTGGGCTGGGGTTCCTACCACATCGAGGATTATGCCGGTCAGGCCCAGGCGTTCCAGACCCAGCTCACCAGCCTGATCGTCGAGGGCGTATTCGCCAAATATCCGCGGCTGAAGATGGTGATGCTGGAATCAGGCGTGTCCTGGATCTCGCCCTTTCTCTGGCGCCTTCACAAGTTCTGGCGGGGCGTGCGGATGGAGACGCCGTGGGTTGATCGCGCGCCGCTGGAGATTGTGCGCAGCAACATCCGCTTCTCGTTGCAGCCATTCGACGCGCCGCCGGACGAGGCGACATTAATTCGCCTGTTTGATCATATGCAGTCGGACGAATTAGTCCTATTCTCCACCGACTATCCGCACTGGCAGTTCGACGGCCAGGAGGCGCTGCCCGCAGGTCTCACCCCCGATCTCGTGCGCAAGATCATGATCGATAATCCGCATGCGACCTATCCCCGCCTGACTTAGCCGCTGCCAAAGGAGGCAAGGCGATGAATATTCAGTTCCGCGAAAGCTCCGAAGCCGCTTCCCCACTGACGGTCAAAACCGCAATTGCGGACTGCGACATCCATCCGGCACGCGCGACCCGCGCCGAGCTCTATCCTTACCTCGCCAAACGCTGGCAGCATCATCTCGAAGTCTACGGCGTCCATGCCTATCAGGGCATGATGGAAGGTCCACCCTATCCGAAGGCCCAGCCCAACGCCTCGCGCCGCGACGCCTATCCGCCGGAAGGCGGGCCGCAGGGCTCATCGCTATCCTTCATGCAGAAGCAGCTGCTCGATCCCCACAACGTGCAGCTCGGCGTGCTCAATCCCCTCAACACCGGACAGGGCATCCGCAATCACGAGCTCTCGGCCGCCTTGTGCTCGGCGATCAACGACTGGCAGATCGACAAATGGACCAGCAAGGACAAGCGGCTGAAGGCGTCCATCGTCGTCGGCAATGAGGACGGCCTGTCGGCCGCCGCCGAAATCCGCGAACGCGCCGGCGACAAGAATTTCGTGCAGGTGCTGCTGCTCAGCCGCAATGTCGAGCCGCTCGGCCAGCGCCGCTACTGGCCGATCTATCAGGCCGCGGAAGAGGCCGGCCTGCCCGTCGGCGTCCACGCCTTTGGTTTCGGCGGCAACCCGATCACGCCGTCGGGCTGGCCTTCCTATTACATCGAGGAGATGGTCGGCCATTCGCAGTGCCAGCAATCGGCGCTCGCGAGCCTCGTGCTGGAGGGCGTGTTCGAGCGCTTCCCGAAATTGAAGATGGTGATGATCGAGGCCGGCTTCGGCTGGGCGCCGTCACTGGCGTGGCGGCTCGACAAGGTCTGGCAGCGGCTGCGGAGCGAGGTGCCGCATGTCAAACGGCCGCCGTCCGAATATATCCGCGAGCAGGTGTGGTGGACGACGCAGCCGATGGAGGATCCGGAGCGGCGCGAGGATCTGTTCGACGTCATCAAGTGGATCGGCTGGGACCGGCTGCTGTTCGCGACCGACTATCCGCACTGGGATTACGACGAGCCGTCGCGCGTGCTGCCCGCGGGCGTCAGCGACGACAACCGCGAGGCGTTCTATCTCGGGAATGCGAAGAACCTGTACGGGATCGCTTGATGGCGCGGCATGTGATTGCCGCGGTCGACGAGCTTCCGCCCGGCACGCGAAAATTTCTGGAGATCGACGGACGGCCGATCGCAATCTTCAACATCAAGGGTGAATATTTCGGCCTGATGAACCGCTGCCCGCATCAGGGCGCGGCGCTGTGCGAGGGGCCGCTCATCGGGCTCGCGCAATCGACGGATCCCGGCGAGATCGAATACACCAAGCTCGGCGAAATCATTCGCTGCCCATGGCATGGCTGGGAGTTCGACATCCGCACCGGCCAGTCCTATTGCGGCCCCCGCCGCTTCCGCGTGAAGGCCTATCCGGCTCATGTCGAGCCGGGTGCGAGCGTTGTGAAGGGGCCGTATGTCGCCGAGACTGTCGCGGTGAAGGTCGAGAGCGATTACGTCGTGGTGGAGTTGTAGCGAGAAGCAGGTGGCCGGACATGCGCCGGCACGATCTCAGGCTTTATTCTGCGTTGCAGTGATCATCCAATCGCGGAATGCGGCGAGCTTCGGCGCCTCGCGGCGGCCCTCCGGCGCGACCAGGTAGAAGCCGGCATCGGCCGGCAGCGCGATCTTGAAGGGAACCACGAGCCGGCCCTTGACGATGTCGTCCTGGACGTAGGAGGTCCGCCCCATCGCCACGCCGATGCCGTCGATCGCGGCCTGGATGGTCATGAAGATCATGTCGAAGGTGATGCCGGGCTGCCTGGCGATGTCGGCCGGCTGACCTGCCGCGGTCAACCACAGCCGCCAGTCGTCGCTGTTGGCGTTGGAGGTGTGCAGCAGCATGTGGCTCTTGAGGTCCTCCGGACAGCGCAACGGCTTGTCGCCGCGGAGGAGAGACGGGCTGCACACCGGAAACAGCTCGTCTGCCATCAGCCAGTCGGCGCGCAAGCCCGGCCACTGGCCGCGCCCGTAGCGGATCGCGGCATCGACATTGTCGCGCTGGAAGTCGACGAGGCCGGTCGAGGTGGTGATGCGAACGTCGATGCCGGGATGGTGCTCCTGGAAATCGGTCAGCCGCGGCAGCAGCCATTTTGCGGCGAGCGAGGCCAACGTCGAAACCGTCAGCACCTTGTCGTCGTCCTTGCGCAGCAGCCGATCGGTGGCAAGGCGGAGGTCGTTGAAGGCGGCACGGACGCCCGGCAGATAGTCGCGCGCTTCCGGCGTCAGCGCCAGCGCGCGGTTCTGCCGGACGAACAGGCGGATGCCGAGCTCCTCCTCCAGCCTGCGGATCTGATGGCTGATCGCGGTCTGGGTCACGTTCAGCTCGGACGCGGCCAGCGTGAAGCTGAGATGGCGCGCGGCAGCCTCAAAGGCCCGCAATCCATTCAGAGAGGGCAATCTGGCAGTCATCTGGCAGCAGGATACATGACGTTATTTCATGCGAAAGAGTACAAATTGTCGTTTGTCGCAGTGCACCAGGAAGCAGATATTAGCGGTCAACTTAGCTCCAGGAGCTGACAATGTCTACTTTGACCCAGAATTCGATGACAAATCATCATGCGCCCGGCTTGATCCACCAGATCGGCGAGACCCTTCACGTCTGGCACGAGCGCTACCGGACCCGGCGTGAGCTCACCAACTGGTCCGCGCGTGACCTTCAGGACGTCGGGCTGTCCTGGAGCGATGTGGCCTACGAGGCCGACAAACCCTTCTGGCGGGCCTGATTGGCCGCCAGGCCGGCGCCGCCTGACTGTGGGGCGCCGGCGGTCCCTTTTCCCTTTGGTCCCCTTGGGGGCGCGGTGTCATGAGCAGCCTTCGCCTGGAAGATTTGAAGCAGTATTCGGACACGCTGCGCACGCGACACGGCGAGGCGCTGCGCGTGCGCTTCGTCGAGCCGGGCGACACCGAGGAGCTCCAGCACTATTTTCGCTCGCTCTCGACGCGCTCCCGCTACAACCGCTTCTTCGGTGCGATCAGCGAACTGCCGCAGGGCCTCCTCCAGGAATTCCTTCAGGTCGGCGAGCGCGAACGTTTTACCGTGGTCGCGACCATGATGGTGGACGGCTTCGAGACCATCGTCGCCGAAGCGCGCTACGCACTGCATGCCGAAACTGAGACGCTTGAATTCGGCCTGTCGGTTGCCGATCGCTGGCAGGGCCACGGCATCGCCACCGTGCTCATGAAGAATCTTGAATGCCGCGCGGCCGCGCTTGGCGCCGACCACATGTTCGGCGACACGCTACGCTCCAACGCGTCCATGATCTCGCTCGCGCGCAAATCGGGCTGCGCCTTCGTCAAACATCCCGACGATTGGAAGCTGGTGCGCTTCGACAAGGAGATCTCCGTCGCACCGAAAGACATTCCCTGCGCGAGCTGGCGTCTCGTCGCTCTTTCCCGTCAGGCCGATAGCCCCTCAGCCTCGGCCTGACACCACTCGAGCCCGGCCTGGCGAAAACCAGAGCCGGGCATTTTTTTCGCCGCTACTTCCCCGTGAACACCGCCTTGCGCTTCTCGATGAAGGCCTGCACCGCTTCCCTGTGATCGGCGGTTGCGGTCAGGCGGACCAGACGTTCGGCCTCGTGGTCGCGCGCGGTTTCGAAGTCGAACAGCAGGGCCTCGTCGAGATTATCCTTCATGTAGCGCAGCGCGAGGCGCGGACCTCCAGCCAAGGACTTTGCCAGGGCGAAGGCCTCCGCCTGCAATTCGTCATCGGGCACCACGCGGTTGACGAGGCCGATGGCCTCGCACCTTGCAGCATCGACCCGATCGCCGGTGAACAGCAGCTCGCGCGCCCGCGCGGTGCCGACGAGGCGCGTCAACAGCCACGCGATGCCATAATCACCGCTGAGCGCAATGCGCGCATAGCCGGTGGCGACGAAGGCCGATTGCGCGGCGATGCGGATGTCGCACGCCATGGCGATGGCGAGCCCCGCGCCGACCGCCGGCCCCGGCAGCGCCGCGATGGTCGGCTTGCGCACCGACACCAGCGCGCCGGTGAGCAGGCGCTGCCGCTCCTGGAGATCGGCGATGCGATCTTCCAGCGAGATCTCCAGCTTCTTGGGGTCGCGATGTGCGCCCATGCCCTTGACGTTGCCACCGGCGCAGAACGCTTCGCCCGCGCCGGTGATCAGCAGCGCGCCGACATCGGGGTTCTCGCCGCAGGTGCGAATCATCGTGCGTAGCGCCGGGGTCAGGGCGTCTGACAGCGAGTTGCGCGCCTCCGGCCGGTTCAGCGTGATCAATGCGACGCGATCGCGGATCACGCAGAGAAGTTCACTGGTGCCGGTATCGATGATGGTGTCCGTGGTCATGATTCCCGCCCTTGTAGGGTGGGCAAAGCGAAGCGTGCCCACCAATTGCTGTTTCGTCGTTGATGGTGGGCACGGCGCTATGCGCCTTTGCCCACCCTACGGCAGCTTGCCTTCAAAACTTCTCCACCCAAGGCCGCAGCTCCAGCTCCCAGCTCCAGGCGCTGCGCGGCTGCTGCAGCACGTTCCAGTAGCTCGCCGCGATGGCATCGGGATCGAGCATCGAATCCGGCTTCTCCGGCGCTTCCGTGCGCGCTGCGCTCCTGATGCCGCCATCGATCACGAAATGTGCGACATGGATGCCTTGCGGCGACAATTCGCGCGCCATGCTCTGCGCCAGCCCGCGCAGTGCGAACTTGCCCATCGCGAACGGTGCGGACTGTGCATAGCCCTTGACGCTTGCCGAAGCGCCGGTGAACAGGATCGCGCCGTGCTGGTTCGGCAGCATGCGCCTAGCCGCTTGCTGCGCCACCAGGAAGCCGCCATAGGCGCTGACCGCGATCGCCTGCGCCACGTCGGCCGGAACGAGATCGACGAACGGCCCGCGCGCGCGGCCGCTGGCGTTATAGACGACCAAATCGGGCGTGCCGATCTCGCGCTCGACCAGCCCGAACAGGCGCTCGACCTCATCAGGGTCGGTGGCGTTGCAGGCATAGGCCTTGGCGCCGGTCTCGCTGCAGAGCGCGCCGAGCTTCTCGATTTTTCGCGCGGCCAGTGCGACGCGGATGCCCTGGGCGGACAACAGCCGCGCCAGCGAGGCGCTCAGGCCTTCGCCGGCGCCGACGATGAGAGCGATTTTGTATTTCGGGTGTTCCATGACGTGATCTCTCGGAGACGGGAAGCCGCTGATCTATGCACGGTCCGCACGGACAACCAGCCGGGTCGATCACAATTCCGCAGAGCGAATTGCTCCCACGCGGCGATCATGCCTCCCTGACAATTTGCGGCTTTATCCGCTTTCGCGACTGGAGCATGATCGACATCATCTCAAGCGGCAAGCGCCAAATCAGCGCAAAATGACCGCAAGGCGGAAACAAAGAGGACGATCATGCACAAGCCGGCCCCCGCGCAGGCAAAACAGGTCGCGGCCGCACCATCCGGACTGCTGGCTCCCGATACCACCGGCATGAATTTCTACCGCGGCGATCAGGCCCTCACCGATCTTCTGCGCATTCATCTGCCGGAGACGCTATTCCGCCACATCGAGCCGCATCTCGATCGCCTCGGTGAACTCGCCGGTGGCACGCTCGACGACTGCGCGCGGCTTGCCGACCGGCACACGCCGGTGCTGCACCAGCGCGACAAGTTCGGCCGCGACGTGCAGTGGATCGAATACCACCCGGCCTATCGCGAGCTGGAGAAGGCAGCCTTTGGCGAGTTCGGCATCCACGCGCTCTCGATCCGCAAGGGCATCATGGGCTGGCCGGACAAATATCCCGTCGTCGCCAAGCACGCGTTCACCTTCCTGTTCAACCAGACCGAATTCGGCATGGGCTGCCCGATCAACGTCACCGATGGCTGCGCCAAGCTGCTCGCGAATTTCGGAAGTGACGAACTGAAGGCAAAATATCTGGATGGCCTGACCCAGACCGACATGAGCAAGCTGACCCAGGGCGGCCAGTTCATGACTGAGAAGGAAGGCGGCTCCGACGTCGGCACGCTGACCACGACGGCCGTGCAGGAAGGCGACCATTGGCGCCTCACCGGCGAAAAATGGTTCTGCTCCAACGCCGACGCAAAAGTCGTAATGCTGCTGGCGCGCCCCGAAGGCGCCGGCCCCGGCACGCGCGGTGTCGGTCTGTTCCTGATGCCGCGCTTCCTCGACGACGGTTCGCAGAACCACTACCGGATCGTGCGTCTGAAGGACAAGCTCGGCACGCGCTCGATGGCTTCGGGTGAGATCAAGCTTGAAGGCGCGATCGCCTATGCGGTTGGCAAGCTCGACCGCGGCTTCGTGCAGATGGCCGAAATGGTGAACTCGTCGCGGCTTTCAAATGGCGTCAAATCCACCGCGCTGATGCGGCGGGCCTACCATGACGCGATGACGGTGGCGAAAAACCGCGTGGTGTTCGGCAACCGCATCATCGACCTGCCGCTGGGCCGGCGCCAGATGCTGAAGATCATGCTGCCGGTCGAGCAGGCGTTGTCGATGAGCTTTCTCGCCGCGGACGCGCTCGACCGCGCCGAGGCCGGCAGCCAGGACGCGGCCGCGCTGCTGCGCATCCTGACCCCCACGCTGAAATTCCGCGCCACGCGCGATGCGAGAAAAGTGTGCGGTGATGCGCTCGAGATGCGCGGCGGCATCGGCTATATCGAGGAATTCGCGACCGCTCGCCTGCTGCGCGACGCGCATCTCGGCTCGGTCTGGGAAGGCACCGGCAACATCGTCGCGATCGATGCGCTGAGGCGCGCGGTCGGCCGCCACGGCGCCGAATCCGCGCTTGCCGCCGATCTGCACGCCCGCCTCGATGACAGCCCCTCGGTGCCGCAGGCCTGGCGCGACCGGCTGCACACCCTCACCGATCGCGCGGTCGGCTTCGCACGCGAGGTCGCAGGGAAGGCCGACAATGAGGCCGATGCGCGCCGCGCCACCAGCCTGCTCTATCATGTCGCCAGTGCCGTCGCGCTCGCCTGGGAGGCACATCGTATTCACGACATGCGTGGCGATGCGCGAAGGCTGTTGTTGTCGCGGCTCGTCATCGATCACCGGGTGTCGCCGAGCGATCCGTTCCGGCTGACGGAAAATGCCGTGCAGCAGAAGATCGCCGCGCTGCTGCTCGGCGATCGTGATGCCGGCATGAGCGAGGTTGGCGAACTGGTCCTGGCAGCGTAGGCTGCACCCGCGTTCAAGCAAAAAAAGCGATAGGGAGTGCTCGATGAAGGCCGCCGTCCTCCATGAAGTCAACAAGCCCCTGGTCATCGAGGATGTCAGCCTGCCGAAGCCCGGCCCGCGCGAAGTCCTGATCCGGACCTCGGTCGCAGGTCTCTGCCACTCCGATCTGCACTTCATGGAAGGTCTTTATCCGCATCCGCTGCCCGCGGTGCTCGGGCACGAGTCCGCCGGTGTCGTCGAGCAGGTCGGCTCCGACGTGACTTATGTGAAGCCCGGCGATCATGTCGTCACCTGTCTTTCGGTGTTCTGCGGCACCTGCGACAATTGCACCACGGGCCGGACGGTGCTCTGCACCGACACCACGGTAAAACTGCTGCCGGGGGCTTCCAATCGGATGCAATGGACCCGCTCCGAGAAGCTGCATCAGTTCCTCAACCTGTCGTCCTTCGCCGAACAGATGCTGGTGCACGAGAACGCGATCGTCAAAATCCGCAAGGAGATGCCGCTCGATCTCGCCGCGCTGATCGGCTGCGGCGTCATCACCGGCTACGGCGCGGTCGTGAACACGGCAAAGGTAACGGCCGGCGAGACCGTGGCCGTGATCGGGTGCGGCGGCGTCGGCATGGCCGCGATCAACGGCGCGCAGATCGCGGGCGCCGGCCGCATCATCGCCATCGACACCAATCCGGCCAAGCTCCAGCTCGCGACCAAGCTGGGCGCGACCGACATCATCAACCCCGCCGACGGCGACGTCGTGAAGCAGGTGCGCGATCTCACCAATGGCGGCGTGCATCATTCCTTCGAGGTGCTCGGCCGCAAGGAGACCGCCGAGCAGGCCTTCGGCATGCTCGCCTCGGGCGGCACGGCCACCATCGTCGGCATGATTCCGTTCGGCCAGAAGATCGAGCTGCATGGCTTCGACTTCCTGCGTGAACGCAGGATCCAGGGCTCATCGATGGGCTCGAACCATTTTCGCGTCGACATGCCGCGACTGGTGGATTTCTACCTGCGCGGCCGGCTGCATCTGGAGGACTGGATCTCCGCGAAACTGAAGCTTTCCGAGATCAACGAAGGTTTTGCCAACATGAAGGCCGGCAAGACGCTGCGCAGCGTGATCATGTTTGACAGCTGATGGCCGGATGAAGCGGGACGCTCAGGATCGAGGCAACTGGTCCGGGCCGGCCAGGTCGCAACGCGACTCTTTCAGGAGCAGCAGCGCCGCAGCTGTGACGAGACCCGTGGTGAGCAGGTACACGGGCGATATGTTCAAACCGGGCCCTTGGATGACCAGATAAGCGAGCAATCCCGCGGTTGACGCGCTGAAGCCGAGCCAGGCAAGCCTCGGAAAGCGAAATCCACGCTCGCCGTGCCAAAGATCAAGCACGAGGTAGTACACGAGAAGGCTGTTGCAGAGTGCCGCCGGCAGCACGCCCAAGACGATTCCGCTTTCGAACGCGAGATAGGAAAGCACGCCGCTGACCTGAGCAATCACCGCGAAGGCCACATAGCGCGGATTGAGGCAGGCCAGCGCGATCGACGCAAGTTCGAAGGCGTAGAAATACCGCTCGTGCATCTTAGGGAGCAGGTACGGCATGAGCATCAGCGATACACATGCTGCGAGGAGAATAAACTCCGGCCCCGTCCGTTGAGAGCGCGCGATGAAGATCGACAAGGCGAGCCCGCTCGCAGCCGCGAGCACCATGCCGACGGCGACCCCGATCGTGTACGGCATTCCCCCGGCCAACACCCAGATGTTGGCCGCGTTCATGGTGAGGCGATTGAAGGTGTGAGCCTGGTCCAGATAGACCGCGAGCACGGAGGCCAAGGATCTGCCGGCGACGAGAGCCGGAATGGCGAGAACCACATAGATCCCAGGAACGGTGGCGAGCCATGCCGGGTGGATCCTGCGGCGCAGAATCATGCCGAGCACGAAGGGTCCCAGGAACACGCCCTGAGCCTTCATCGAAAAGGCCATCGCAAATGACGCAACGCCGTTTCGATCCCGCATGAACAGCGCGACGGAAACCAGCGTGAAGAAGGTCCAGATCGAATCACTCTCCGCCCACATTGCGCCGTTGAAGATCACCGTCGGTGCAAGCCAAACAGCGCAGAAGGCCAGGGAGGCGCGCAATGGCAGCCTTGTCGCTCTCCAGACGATCTGGGCCACGGCGATCGCGCAGCCCAATTCGAATACTACCGAGATCGCTTTCACGAGGGAAAGTGGCTCGCCTAGCCAATCAAATCGGGCGGCAATCAGCAGGAGGTAGCTGTAGAACGGCGTGTAGTTGGTAAAGGCTTCGGCCAGCCCGGCGACTCCGTGATCGCGAGCAAAGACATACCAGGGAATCAGATGCTGAATGGCGTCGTCGGTCGCGTGCTTCCGGGCGACGTAGCGGAGCGCAAGGCCCAGGAGTCCGCATCCGATCGTTACGGCAATTGCAAGCCGCCAACTCTTTGGCAGCGTCTTGCCCGGGTTGACGTCATGCCCGCGGATCGCGTCGTTTCCAACAATCTCTTTTGTCACGCGAGCACTCGTGAGGCCCCATTTTCGTGACCTAACCTCTACGAGCCATCAATTCATAGTCGTATAACGTCTGGTTTCGCAGGTCTTAAGATTGCCGCGAAACGGTTGCTTGGTTAGCGAATGCTTTAGAGGAATTGACGATCATCGAAAGGCCGCCAGCGGGAAGGTAAGCCCAGCAAGACTGGATCTTGACCAACTGACGAACTGCTCTGGGCATGTCGACGGAGCCTGGAGCGGAATTACCGCTGCAAATGTCGCGTAAAGATCCGCACCACATGACCCCTGACCCTCGGCGCCTCGTCGTAGAGGTCTGAGGCGAGCCGCTCGATGGTCTCGCGCAGCGACAGGAACTGAGCCTGCCGCGCGCTGCTTTCGGTGCCCTGCATACCCGCAAGCTCGTCCATCGCGGCGTCGCTGATCTGGCACTGCACGACCTCGCCGTCATTCAGCATTGTGAAGCGAAAGGCAAGCCGTTCGAGATCATGGCCAATGATCCTGTCGCGCATGAGTGGCATCAAGTCGTCCCGGTCGACCCCCGCGCCGAAAATGCCGAAAATCCCGCTGCTTGTCAGCAGCAAAGGCAAGCCTTCGCCTACTGGAACGCAACTTCGGCAAAACTGCGGAGCTTTCGCGAATGCAGCCGCTCGGATTCCTGCTGCTTGAGCCGTTCCAGCGCCTTCAAGCCGATCTCGAGATGCTGGCCGACACGGCGGCGGTAGAATTCACTGGCCATGCCTGCGAGCTTGATCTCTCCGTGCAGAGGCTTGTCCGAGACGCACAGCAGCGTGCCGTAGGGGACGCGAAAGCGGTAGCCGTTGGCGGCAATCGCGGCCGATTCCATGTCGAGCGCAACCGCGCGCGAATGCGACAAGCGACGAATGACATCGCGCCCGCTGATCTCCCAATTACGGTTGTCGACGCTCGCGACGGTGCCGGTCCGCATCAGGCGCTTGAGCTCGAACCCTTCGAGCCCGGTGACGTCCTCGACCGCCTCCTCGAGCGCGACCTGCATCTCCGCGAGCGCCGGGATCGGCACCCACAGCGGCAACTCACGATCGAGCACATGATCCTCGCGCACGTAGCCATGGGCGAGCACGTAGTCGCCGAGCCGCTGCGTGTTGCGCAGGCCCGCGCAATGGCCGAGCATCAGCCATGCATGGGGTCGCAGCACGGCAACATGGTCGGTGACGTTGCGCGCGTTGGACGGACCGGTGCCGATGTTGATCAGGGTGATGCCGCGATAGCCGGGCGCGACCAGATGGAAGGCTGGCATCTGCGGCGCGCGCGCGGGCGCAACGCCTGTCGTCGCGCCGCCGCTGCGCGTGATCACGTTGCCTGGAGCAACGAAGGCGTCGAGGCCGGCCTCGCCAGCCTGAAGCCGCTGCTGGCAGAGCTGCGCGAAGGCGTCGACGTAAAACTGGTAGTTGGTGAAAATCACGAAGTTCTGGAAATATTCGGGGTCCGTGCCTGTGTAATGGTAGAGCCGGCGCAGCGAGTAATCGACACGAGCCGCCCGAAACAGAGACAGCGGTTCGGGCGCGCCGGGCTGAAGCTCGAAAGTGCCGTCGGCGATGGCGTCGTCCATGGTGGCCAGATCAGGCACGTCGAATGCATCGCGCAGCGACCGCGTCACCGGCGAATTCTCGCTGGTGGTGATGGCGGCTTCGATGTTGATGTCGCGGCGATAGGCGAAATGAACCGGGATCGGTTCGCTGGACTGGCCGATTTCGACCGGGACGCCGTGGTTCTGGATCAACAGCCCGATCTGCTCGGTCAGATAGGTCCGGAACAGATCCGGACGCGTGACGCTGGTCTCGTGCACACCGGGCCGCGCGACGAAGCCGTAGGCGAGACGCGAATCCAGCCGAGCATGCGTCGCGGTGGTGACACGGACGAAGGGATAGAAGGCCCGCACCCGCGTCGTGATTGCCTCGCCGTTGACGTAAGCTTCGAACCGGTCACGCAGGAACTTCGTGTTGCGCTCGTAGATCTCTTCGAGGCGGGCGACGGCGAGGCCGGCGTTGGAGAAGGATTCGGTGGCGACCGAGGGTGGGGATTGGATGGATTGCATTGTTCGACGCCGGGTTGCTGGGGCTGAATCGAACTATAGCAAGAAAACTAAAGCAAGAAAGAAGCCCCCGTCATTGCGAGCGTAGCGAAGCAATCCAGAAATCTCGCCGCGGAGGCAACCTGGATTGCTTCGCTACGGTCGCAATGACGAAAGAGGCGAGGACGCGCTTTCGCGCGTCACTTCTCCCGGAACGCGCGCATGAACTGGTCGTGCAGCGGCTTCATCAGATAGGACAGCATGGTGCGGTCGCCGGTCTGGACGAAGGCTTCCGCCGGCATGCCGGGGATCAGCCTGGAGTCACCGAGCTTGGCGACCTCTTCTGCGGACAGCGAGACGCGGATGGTGTAGTAGCTCTGGCCGGTGCGCTGATCGGTGGTGACGTCGGGCGAGACGCGGCTGACGACGCCGTTGAGCTCCGGCGTGGTGCGCTGGTTGAAGGCGGACAGGCGCAGCAGCGTCTTCTGGCCGATCTGGAGCTTGTCGATATCGACCGGATTGACCTTGGCCTCGACCTGGAGATCGTCGGCCTGCGGCACGATCAGCATGAGGGCGTCGCCAGCGGTGATGACGCCACCAACGGTATGCACGGTCGATTGCAGCACCATGCCGTCCTGCGGCGCGCGGATGTCGACGCGGCGAAGCTGGTCCTCGGCGGCGACCTTGCGCTCGATCATTTCGCCGATCTTGTCGTTGGTCTCGCGCAGATCCTTGGAGACCTCGCTGACCATGTCCTTGTCGACCTGGATGATCTGGAGCTCAGTCTCGGTGATCTTGCCCCTGGCCTGCGCGCGCGAGGCGATGTATTGCGCGCGCTCGCCGTTGAGGCGGGCGGTATCGCGTTCGAGCGTGGTCAGGCGGGAGATCTGCACCAGGTGCTTGTCATAGAGATCGCGGACACCGACGAGCTCCTGCTGCACCAGCGAGATTTCTCTGTCCTTGGCCCGCTCCTGCGCGGAGAGGCCCTCGATCTCCTCGTTGAGCTGCTGGATGCGCTCGCGCAGCTGCGCCTTCTGGCCGGCGCGTCCGTTGACGCGGACGTCGAACAGCTTGGTTTCGGCGGAGAGCAGCGCCTTGACGTCGGGATCGTTGCCGCGATCGAGCAGCGCTTGCGGGTAGTCGATCCTGTCGATACCGCGCTGCTCGGCCTGGAGCCGTGCCGCACGCGCCTGCGCCGCGTCGAGATTCTTGGTGACGATGGCAAGGTTGGCCTTGGTGACGGTGTCGTCGAGCCGCACCACGATGTCGCCGGCCTTGACCAGGTCGCCATCGCGCGCACGCAACTCGCCGACGACGCCGCCGGTCGGATGCTGCACCTTCTTGACGTTGGATTCGACCACAATCTGACCCGGCGCGATCAGCGCGCCCGAGATCTGCACGGTCGACCCCCAGCCGCCGAGGCCGACCAGGAGGACCAGCACGATCCCAAGCCCGAGCATGAGGTGGAACCGGATCGACTGCCGTACGGTCCGCTTCGCGGCAGGCTTCGCGCCGCCGAGCGCCATCGTGCTCATGCCTTGGCTCCGCCTTCGCTGACGATCTTGATCGGGGCCGGCGGCGTCACCCGCGGCTGAAGCACTTGGGCGAGCACCTGTTCCTTCGGCCCGAAGGCCTGCATGCGACCGTCGCGCAGCACCAGGATCTGGTCGACCGCTTCGACGCCGATCGGGCGGTGCGCCACCACGATGACGATCGCGCCGCGCTCGCGCGACGCGCGGATGGCGCGGGTCAGCGCTTCGTCGCCTTCGGTATCGAGATTGGAATTGGGCTCGTCGAGCACGATCAGGAACGGGTTGCCATAGAGCGCGCGCGCCAGCGCCACCCGCTGCGCCTGGCCCGCGGAGAGCGCCGTGCCCTGCTCGCCGACCTGCGTGTTGTAGCCCTCGCGCATCTTGATGATCATCTCGTGCACGCCGGCTTCCTTGGCGGCCGCGATGATGCCGTCAGAGGTGGCCTCGGGGTCGAAACGGCTGATGTTCTGCGCGATGGTGCCGCCGAACAATTCGACGTCCTGCGGCAGATAGCCGATATGGCGCCCGAGCATGTCCGACGACCATTGGTCGAGCGCCGCGCCGTCGAGCCGCACCTTGCCGCGGACCGGTTGCCAGACGCCGACCAGCGCACGAATCAGCGACGACTTGCCGGAGCCGCTCGGTCCGATCACGCCAAGGCCGTTGCCGGCTTCGAGCGCAAAGGTGACGTCCTGCACGATGAGGCGCTGGTCGCCCGGGGGCACCATGGCGATGCCTTCGACCGAGAGGCGGCTGGTGGGCGCCTGCAACTGGGTCGGCATCGTCTGCGCCGGCATCTGCTCCAGTAGGCGGGTCAGGCGGTGCCAGCTCTGACGTGCCGCGACAAAGGATTTCCAATGCGCGATCGCGAGGTCGACCGGCGCGAGCGCACGTGCCGAGAGAATCGAGCCGGCGATGATGATGCCGGCGGTCGCCTCCTGGTGGATGACGAGATAGGCGCCGACCGCGAGCACGGCCGATTGCAACATCATGCGCAACACCTTTGCGACCGCGCCGAGACCGCCGGCGACGTCGCTCGCACGCTGGTTGCCGTCGAGATATTTTTCGTTGGCCTCGCTCCAGCGCGCGTTCATCCGCCCCGCCATGCCCATCGACACCATGACTTCGGCATTGCGGCGGCTGGCCTGGGCGAGATCGTTGCGCTGGGCGGCAAGCCCCATCGCCTCGCGCGCCGGCTGGCGGGACATGAACTCGGTGACCAGCGTCAACCCGACCAGGATGACCGCGCCGACCAGCGCGGTGACGCCGATCATGACGTGGAAGGCGAAGCAGATGGCGAGATAGAGCGGCAGCCAAGGCAGGTCGAAGAACGCGCTCGGGCCCATGCCGCCGAGGAAGGAGCGGACATTGTCGAGATCGCGCAGCGGCTGAAGCCCCTCGTTGCGGCTGCCGACCAGCAGCGGCAGGCGCACGATGGTGTCGAACACCCGCTTGTTCAAGGCTTCGTCCAGCGCGGTGCCGACCCGGCCCAATATCCGGTTGCGGATCATGTCCAGCACGCCCTGCGCCATGTAGAGGAAACTGGCGAGGACGATCAGGCCGACCAGGGTTGGAATGCTGCGGCTCGGCAGCACCCGGTCGTAGACCTCCAGCATGAAGATCGACCCTGTCAGATAGAGCAGGTTGATCATGCAGCTCATCAAGCCGACGCCGACAAAGGCCGTGCGACAGGCGCGCAGCGCATCACCGAGCTCTGAGCGGCGGACGCCGGGAACGGCTGCCATCAGTCTGATCTCTTTCGGGTAGGGGCCAAAGCCCCTGATTTCAAAGGCAAATTCAGGAGTAATTGACCCGGATTAACATCGCGTTTGCGCTCATCGCCCAACGCAGTCGAATACCCGGGACCCCCTATGGCCCACATCACCCCCGACCGGCCTTGCACGCAAGTCCGGAATCTCACGATCTTGCGGCTTTTTCTTGCAGACATGTCACCTCTCCCCGGGCGGGGAGAGGTCAAAAGTTCGATCAATCGAACTCGGGCGCCATTAAAACCGGCCGCCGCCGCGGACCAGCCGTACCACCAGCAGCAGAATGACCGCGCCGATCGCGGAATAGACGATCTCGGATATCAGCCCGGTGCCGATGCGAATGCCGAGCTTCGGAAACAGGAAGCTCGCCACCAGCGCGCCGGCGATGCCGACCACGATGTCGCCGATGATGCCGAACCCGGTTCCGCGCACCACCTTGCCGGCCAGCCAACCAGCGACGAGGCCGACGAACAGGATGACAAGCAAACCTTCATTGGAAATGTACATAAGTGAGGTCCCTCTGCGTGAACGGTTCCATGGAAGCGGAACTTGGATGAACGAGGTCTGAATGCTGTTCCCCCGTTCCCCGCTGCGGTCCAAATATCACGACAGCGCGGTGACCGGCTCCGCCAGCACGCAGCGTGCCGCCCGGCCCGGCCCGACCTCCACATTCCCTGGCAGTTGCTCCAGACAGCGCGGCTGGGCTACGGCGCAGCGGGGCGCAAAGGAGCAGTTGTGCGGCCTCTCGCCAAGCGACGGCGGGGCGCCGGGGATGGTCTCGAGCCGCTGTCCCCGCTTGGCCCCGTGGACGGTCGAGGCGAGCAGGCCCTTGGCATAGGGATGCACCGGCGAGCGGACGATGTCGCGAAGCGTGCCCTGCTCCACGATCTGACCGGCATACATCACCGCGACCCGGTCGCAGATCTCGATGGCGACGCCGATGTCGTGGGTGACGAAGATGACGGACATGCCGAACTCGCGCTGCAGCTCGCGCAACAGCAGCAGGATCTGGATCTGCACGGTGGCATCGAGCGCCGTGGTCGGCTCGTCCGCGAGCAATATCTTGGGCCGGCACGCGAGCGCCAGCGCGATCATCGCGCGCTGACGCATGCCGCCGGACATCTCATGCGGATAGGCATCGAGCCGCCGTTTTGCGGAAGGAATGCGCACGACCTCGAGCATTTCGAGTGCGCGCGCTCTGCCCTCCGCGTAAGACTTGCCTTCGTGACGCACGACGCTTTCGGCGATCTGCGTCCCGATGGTGTAGACCGGATCGAGCGCAAGCGCAGGCTCCTGAAAGATCATCGACACCGTCTGGCCGCGGAACGACGACAGCTGCTCGTCGTTCATGGCCAGCACGTCGCGGCCCATGACGTTGACCTTGCCCGTGATCTGCGTGCGCTTCTTCGGCAACAGCCGCATCAGCGCACGCAAGGTCACGCTCTTGCCCGAGCCGGACTCGCCGAGCAGGCCCAGCACCTCGCCGTCGCCGAGCGAGAGGCTGAGATCGTTCACGGCATAGACCGTGCGCTCGCCGGTGAAGCGGATGTTGAGGCCTGAGATCTCGACGAGCTTTGTCATGACGGAAGCTTCGGCAGCCTGTCGTGGTAGTCGGTGGCCCGCTGGAATGCGGCACCGATGGTGAGCAAGGTCGCCTCATCGAACGAGCGGCCGATCAACTGCATGCCGATCGGAAGTCCGCTCTTGGTGAAGCCCGAGGGCACCGTGAGCGACGGCAGGCCGAGATAATTCACCGGGCGGGTGAACAGCGTCAGCCGCTGCAACAGCGCCGGCGCGTTCGGCCCGCCGCCGACGTCGCTCTCCTCGATCGTCGGCGCCGGCACCGGGGACGCCGGCGCGATAATCGCGTCGACACCTGATGTCGCAGCGTTGTGCGCGGCGAGCGCAGGTCCGCGCCAGCGCATCGCCTCGAGGTAGGTGATGGCGGGGACCGCGAGCCCGTTCTGAAGCCGCATCAACACCTGTGGGCCGTAATCCTGCGGCCGCTCGATCATCCAGCGCTTGTGGAAGGCGGCGGCTTCGGCTGCAAGCACGAGCTGGCTTGCCGAGGACAATTGCCGCTGGTCGGGCAGCTCGACCGTGACGATGTCGGCGCCCTCACGCTTGAGCACCGCGATGGTCTCGTCCAGCACGCGCGCGACCTCGCCGTCGAGATCGTCGACATAGAAGGACGAGGGGACGCCGATCTTGAGGCCCTTCAGCGAGCCCTTGGTCGCGCCGACATAGTCGGACAGCGGCTCACGGCTCGTGGTCGAATCCTCGGGATCAGGGCCGGCCATCAGCGCCAGCAGCAGCGCGCAATCCTCGGCGGTGCGGGCGAGCGGCCCGACCGTGTCGAGCGACTGCGACAGCGGCATCGCGCCGGCGCGGCTGACCCGGCCAACGGTGGTCTTCAATCCCGTCACGCCGCAGAAATGCGCGGGCATGCGGATCGAGCCGCCGGTGTCGGAGCCGAGCGCGGCATAGGTCAGTCGCGCCGCGACCGCCGAGCCCGAGCCCGACGACGAGCCGCCGGTGATGTGCGCCACGTTCCAGGGATTGCGAACCGGGCCGTAATGGGCGTTATGGCCGGTCGGGCCATAGGCGAATTCGGCGAGATGCAACGTGCCGAGCCGAACCTGGCCAGCGTCCTTCAGCCGCTGCAAGGCGGTGGAGGTGACGGTCGGAACGAAATCGCGGCGGATCAGCGAGCCGCAGGTCGCGACGTGGCCGGCGTCGTAGTACATGTCCTTGTGCGCGAGCGGCACGCCGTGCAGCGGACCGCGGACTTCGCCCTTGGCGAGTTCTGCGTCGGCAGCATCGGCGGCCTTCAGCGCCGCCTCTGCCTCAATCGACATGAAGGCGTTGAGATGCGGCTGCCACTGCGCGATACGATGCAGCAGCGCACGCGTCACCTCGTGCGAGGACACCTGCTTCATCGCGATCGCGCGCGCAACCTCGGTAAGCGTCATCAATTCGGGCTCGGTGCTCATTTCGAGAGCTTCGCAGTCTGCGCGATCGGATAGAGCGCGGGCTCGAGATCGAACGGCAACGTGCCGGCAATGGCGGCAAAGCCCTCGAAGGCCGGTCCGATGGAGTTGGAGATGCGCGTCGCAATCTCGTCGTCAACGGGAACACCGGCGACCTGTGCCGTCGCCTTGATCTCTTTTGTCGTCGGTCTCGTCATGCGGTTTCCTCCTTCGGCGCGCGGCTATGGCCTGAACCCGGGATCGCCATGTAGCACGCGGCCTCGTGGCCCATTCTATCGAGCGCGGTGAGTTTTGGTGTCGCATTTGCGCAGAGCGGCTCCGCAAACGGGCAACGGGTGTGGAAGCGGCAGCCCGAAGGTGGATCGATCGGATTGGGCGGATCGCCCGTGATCGGCGGCGTCTCGGTGCGGCGGTCCGGATCCGAGGACGGCATCGCAGCAAGAAGTGCGCGTGTATAGGGATGTGCCGGCTGGTCCCAGACCTGGTCGACCGGGCCGAGCTCGACCACCTCGCCGAGATACATCACCAGCACACGATCGCTGATGTAGCGCACGACGTTGAGATCATGGCTGATGAAGAGATAGGTCAGCCCGAACTCGCTCTTGAGATCGGCAAGCAAATTGAGCACCTGCGCCTCGACCGATTTGTCGAGCGCGGAGACCGCTTCATCGAGAATCACCAGACGCGGCGACAGCGCCAGCGCACGCGCGATGTTGACGCGCTGGCGCTGGCCCCCCGAGATCTCATGGGGGTAGCGGTTGGCGAAATTTGCAGGAACCAGGCCCACCTTGCCTAGCAGCTCGCGCGCCAGCGCGCGTGCGGCGCCGTCGGCCATGCCGTGCACCTTCGGGCCGAAGGCGATCGATTCCTCGATGGTCAGGCGCGGATTGAGCGAGGCGTAGGAATCCTGGAACACCATCTGCATGCCGCGGCGCAGCTCGCGCAAGGAGAGCGACTGGCCGACGCTCATGCCGTCATAGATGATGTCGCCGGTATCGCGCGGCATCAGATGCATGAGCAGCCGTGCGGTGGTCGACTTGCCGCAACCGGACTCGCCGACGATGCCGACGGTCTCGCCCTTGGCGACGGTGAACGAGACATTATCAACCGCACGCACGGTGCGCTTTGCGGCGAACAGGCCGCCACGAACCGGGAAATGCTTGGTCAGGCCGTTGACCTGGAGCAGCGGCTGCGCGACGCCGCCGCGGTCCTCGACCGGTTCCAGCATCGCGACGGAGACGTTGGTTTCGCTCATGGCTAGTTCCTGATGTCCATGGCGCTGCGCAGGCCGTCCGAGAGCAGGTTGAAGCAGATCGAGACCGCGAAGATCATTGCACCGGGCAATGCCGCGACCCAGGGGTTGACGTAGATCGCGGTGCGCAAGGTGTTCAGCATCAAACCCCATTCCGGCTCAGGCGGCTTGGTACCGAGGCCGAGGAAGGACAGGCCCGCCGCAAGGATCATCGAGACCGAGATCAGGCTGGTGGCATAGACGAAGATCGAACCGAGCACATTGCCGAGGATATGCACGCGCATGATGGTGAATGGACCGGCACCGGAGGCCCGCGCGGCGTCGACGAAGTCCATGTTGCGCACGCCTGTCGTGACGCTTTCGGCGACGCGGGTGATCTGCGGCACGAACACGACGGTCAACGACACGATGGAATTGAGGATGCCCGCGCCCAGCGCGCCGGAGATCGCGATCGCCAGCAACACGGACGGAAAGGCGTAGAACACGTCGATCGTACGCATGATCGCGGTGTTGAGCTTGCCGCCGACATAGCCGGCAACGAGGCCGAGCGAGGTGCCGATGCAAAAGGCGAGGATCACAGGCAAGATGCCGATGAGGAGCGACAGCCGGCCGCCATAGATCAGTCGCGCCAGCATGTCGCGGCCAAGCTCGTCGGTGCCGAGCGGGTAGCCGGTTGTGCCAATGTGCCGAAGGCGGCGGATCATCGAGCCCTTGTAGGGATCTTCCAGACCGAGCCACGGCGCAACGATCGCGGACAGGAAGATCAGCAGCAGCACCAGCGCGCAGACCATGCTGACCTTGTCGCGCCGGATACGGCGGCCGACGGTCGCCCAATAGCCGCGCGCCTTGCTCGCAGGCGCGGACTGAAGCGCGGCATCGCTGGTGACAGACAACGGAAGCTCGCTCATCGCTAGCCCCGCTTGATGCGTGGGTCGATCGCGGCTTGCGCGATGTCGACCAGCAGATTGAGGAAGACGAAGAACAGCGCCAGGATCAGGATCGTGCCCTGGAGCAGCGGCAGGTCGCGCTGGAAGATCGCCGAATTGAGCAGAAAGCCCGAGCCCGGCCAGGAGAACACGGTCTCGATCAGGATCGAGCCGCCGAGCATGTAACCGAGCTGAAGTCCCATCACTGCGAGCGCGGTGGGCGCGGCGTTCTTGATGACGTGGCGGAATACGCCGCGCTCATGCAGGCCTTTTGCACGCAGCGCCTCGACGAAATCCTGGCTGAGAATGTCGCCGGTCAGCGCGCGCACCGTGCGGGTGACGATGCCCATCGGGATCACCGAGGTCGTGATCGCCGGCAGCACGAGGTATTGCAAATGCGCCCAGTCCCAGGCCCAGGCGGCCGAGCCGCCGGGTCCGGCGCCGACGGCGGGCAACCAGTTCAGCTGGACCGAGAAGATGATGACGAGCACCATGCCAAGCCAGTAATGCGGCACCGAAACGCCGGCGATGGCAAAGGACGTCGCCAGCTTGTCGATCCAGGTCTCGCGGAAATAGCCGGCGATCAGGCCGAGCAGGACGCCCATGGTGAAGCCGATGATGGCCGCCGCAATCGCCAGCGTGACGGTGTTGCTGACCGCGCGCATGACCTCGGCCAGCACCGGGCGCCCGGTCGCAATGGAATTGCCGAGATCGCCATGAAGCGCACGGAGCAGCCAAAGCCCGAACTGCACCGGCAGCGGGCGGTCGAAACCGTAGGCGGTACGGAGCTGCGCGGCGAGCTCCTGCGAGGCATCGGCCGGCAGCACGGCGACGAGCGGATCGCCCGGCGTGATGTGCACGAGCAGAAAGCACACCAGCGCGACGCTGATGACGATCGGGACGACGTAGACGATGCGTCTGGCGATATAGGCGAGCACTGCAGTTCTTTCTTCCTTCTCCCCTTGCGGGAGAAGGTGGCGCGAAGCGCGGATGAGGGGTTGTTTCCGCGAGTACAGCTATTCCTAATGAGAGATGGTCACTCGCGGAGAGAAACCCCTCACCCGGCTTCGCTTTGCGAAGCCACCCTCTCCCGCAAGGGGAGAGGGTGCACTGCGTATGCGCGCGAACTACTGCATCGACACCAGCGAGAAGTCGATGAACCAGCTCTTTGGCTGCACCACGCCTGTCACCTTCGGGCTGATGGCGCGGGGGCCGACATCGTGGGCGACGTAGAGGAAGGCCGCGTCGTCGACGGAGGCCGCGTGCAGTTCGGCGAGCGCGGCGTCACGCGCGGCTGGATCGAAGGTCTGCCGCGCCTTCTTCACCAGCTCGTCGAACTTGGGGTTGTTGATGAAACCCCAATTGTTCGAGACCGGCGGGGCCATGCCCGATTGCAGGAAGCGCACCAGCGCGAAGAACGGATCCATCGCCGCATAGGTGACGTTGGTTGAGTTTGAACCGTTCGCGCTGGGATCCTTGGCGCCGCGGCGCCAATTGGTGAACAGCGTATTCCACTCGATGACGTCGAGCTGCACGTCGAAATAGCATTCGGCGAGTGCCTGCTGGAGATATTCGTTCATCGGCAGCGGCTGCATCTGGCCCGAGCCGGAGGCCGAGGTCTGGGTCTTCACCGTCAGCTTCTTGTTCGGTCCGAATCCGGCTTCCTGCATCAGCTTCTGCGCAGCAGCCTTGTCGTACTTGATCTCGAAGGTCGGCTTTCCGCGCCAGGGGTGTCCAGGCTCGAAGGTGCCGGTCGCCGGCACCATCAGCCCCGCGAGCAGGCCGTCCTTGAGGCCCTCGCGATCGACGCAGAGGTTCGCGGCCTTGCGGACGCGGATGTCGTTCCAGGGCGAGCCCTCGACGCGCGAGAACTGCCACGGCCAGACATGCGGCTGCTCGTTGGCGTAGAGCTTGAAGCCACGCTGCTTCAATTCGGGCAACGCGTCCGGCGCCGGGGCTTCGACCCAATCAACCTGCCCGGAAAGCAGCGCCGCGGTGCGCGCATTTGCTTCCGGCATCGGCAAGAGCACCATCTTGTCGACCTTGGGCACGCGGTCCTTATTCCAGTAGCTCGCATTCTTGATGAGCTCGAGCCGTTCGCGCGGGGTGAAGCCCGCCATCTTCCACGGGCCGGTGCCCGAAGAGTCCTTGGCGAACGCGGTCCATGCGGCCTGCGACTTCGCCTTGGCGTCAGCACCTTCCGCCTTGTCGTAGAAGGCCTGCCACTTCGCCGGGCTCGCCATGAAGAGATTGGTGAGGTTGATCGGCAGGAAGCTGTCGGGCTCCTTGGTGGTGAGCTCGACGGTCATGTCGTCGATCTTCTTCGCGGATGCCAGCGTCGGCATGCGCGAGGCCGTGACGCCGACCTGGCTGGCGTCGAATTGCGGCGCGTCCTGCTTCAGCACCTTCTCGACATTCCACACCACGGCGTCTGCGTTGAACGGCGAACCGTCATGGAAGGTGACACCCGGCCGCAGCTTGAAAGTCCATTTTGTCTTGTCGGCATCGTCGACCTTCCACTCGGTGGCAAGGCCGGGGATCACCACGCTCGCCTTGTCGGCCGAGGACAGATCCCAGCCGGTGAGCGCGTCGTACATGGTGAGGCCGGTGAAGCGGTTGCCTTCAAAACCCTGATCGGGCTGACCCAGCGTGCGCGGAATATCGGCAGCAGTCATGGCGATGCGCAGCACGGTGTCGGCACTTGCGACGCGCGGCCACGCAGCCGCGCTGCCGAGCGCCAGCAACGCGATCAGCGCCGCGCGGGTCTTGTTTTTATTGATCAGCATTGCCTCAATCCTTTTTCCGGCTTCGATGACTAATTTTGATGCAAACGTATGCAATGGCTATGCCAATGGGGAAACTTTTTCTGCAAATTGCCCCTGCGACGACAAGTCCTTGTGATGACGCGTCGGCGAAAGCACCTCGGTGCCTATTCTGGCATCAAGATTGCAGGTTTGGCTTCGATTGTCCCGGAAGTCTTCCCTGGAGCTTTGGCCTATGCGTATCCGACTATCGACCTGTTTCGCCGTGCTTGCACTGGCGCTGTCCGCGATTCCGGCGGGCGCCGAAACGGTGCTGCGCTACGGCATCTCGATGGCGGACATCCCGCTGACCACCGGCCAGCCCGATCGCGGCGCCGGCGCCTACCAGTTCACGGCCTACACCATCTACGATCCGCTCGTGGCGTGGGAGATGGACGTCGCCGACCGGCCGGGAAAGCTGGTGCCGGGACTGGCCACCGAGTGGAAAGTCGATGACGAGAACAAGACCAAATGGCGCTTCACTCTGCGCAAGGGCGTGAAGTTTCACGACGGCAGCGAGTTCAACGCTGATGCCGTGATCTGGAATCTGGACAAGGTGCTCAACGACAAGGCGCCACAATTCGACAAGCGCCAGAGCGCCCAGGTCAAGACCCGCCTGCCTTCGGTCGCGAGCTACGCCAAGATCGACGACTCTACGGTGGAGATCACCACCAAGACGGTCGATTCCTTCTTTCCCTATCAGATGTTGTGGTTCCTGGTGTCGAGCCCGACGCAGTACGAAAAGCTCGGCAAGGATTGGGACAAGTTCGCCAGTCAGCCCTCGGGGACCGGCCCGTTCAAATTGACAAAGCTGGTGCCGCGCGAGCTCGCCGAGCTCACCAAGAACCCGGATTACTGGAACAAGAAGCGCATTCCCAAGGTCGACAAGCTCGTGCTGGTGCCTATGCCGGAAGCGCTGACGCGCACAAATGCGCTGCTCGCCGGGCAAGTCGATCTGATCGAGACGCCGGCGCCGGATGCCGTGCCGCAGCTCAAGGCCGCCGGCATGAAACTCGTCGACAACGTCACGCCGCATGTCTGGAATTATCATCTGAGCGTGCTGCCGGGTTCGCCCTGGACCGACATCCGCCTGCGCAAGGCGCTGAACCTCGCGATCGATCGTGAGGCAGTCGTTGGACTGATGAATGGGCTTGCAAAACCCGCCAAGGGCCAGGTCGATCCGTCGAGCCCCTGGTTCGGCAAGCCGAGCTTCGAGCTGAAATACGATGTCGCCGCGGCGAAGAAGCTGGTCGAGGAAGCCGGTTACTCCAAGGCGAAGCCGCTGAAGGCGACCTTCATCATCGCACAGGGCGGCACCGGCCAGATGCTGTCGCTGCCGATGAACGAATTTTTGCAGCAGAGCTTCAAGGAGATCGGCATCGATATCGATTTCAAGGTCGTCGAGCTCGAGACACTCTATACGCACTGGCGCAAGGGTGCGGCCGACGAGATGAACGCCGGCATCACCGCCAACAACATCGCCTATGTCACCTCCGATCCGCTCTACGCCATCGTCCGCTTCTTCCATTCGAGCCAGATCGCGCCGGTCGGCGTCAACTGGGGTGGCTACAAGAACCCGAAGGTCGACGCGCTGATCGACGAGGCCAAGCAGACCTTCAACAGCACCAAGCAGGACGAGCTGCTGGCGCAGGCGCACGCGCTGATCGTCGACGACGCCACGCTGGTGTGGGTGGTGCACGACACCAATCCGCACGCGCTGTCGCCCAAGGTCAAGCAGTTCGTGCAGGCGCAACACTGGTTCCAGGATCTCACGACGATCGGGGCGGAGTGAGGGCCGAGGCCGGCACTCAACTTCCGCAAACACCACCGTCGTCCTGGCGAAAGCCAGGACGACACCTCTTATTGAGGCGACGGCCTGCGAGTTCGAACACCGCTGTCGTTCGGTCTAGTGCGCAATTGCGCACGGGGGGCCGGGACCCATAACCACCGAGTTGAGTTCGGCGACGACAGCCAACTCCGATCTGGCGTAACAACTTCTGCTGCGGAGTATGGGTCCCGGCCTGCGCCGGGACGACACGGAGGGTTTGGCCATTAGCAAACGCCCCCTCACTTCGTCAGCAGCGCATAGGCCCCGGTCCAACCCTCCGGCGGCGGATTGACCTGGAATTCCTTGATGCGCACTTCATATAGGTTGAACAGCTTTTCCAGCGTGTCGGCATCCTCGCTCCTGCGCCCGCGTTCGATCGCGTCCAGCGCGCCCTGCCAGTCACGGCTGCGATAGCAGGCGAGCATTTCGATGGTGACGTTGCGCAGCCGCTGGAAGGCGCCTGAATGCATCACGTCCGCGCGGCCGGCGATGGCGTAGATCACTTCCGGCTCGGTCTTGCCCTTGACCATGATGAAGTCGAGTTCGAGGATCGCGAACTTGTCCTTGGCGGCGAGGGCGGTTCTCGAGCCGACGATAATGGGAAAGCCGTACTCCTTCGACTGGCCTTCCAGGCGCGAGGCCAGGTTCACGCTGTCGCCGAGCACCGAATAGTTCTTCTTCAGGTCGGAGCCCATGTTGCCGACGACGCCGATGCCGGTGTTGAGACCGATACCGACATTGAGCGGGATGTAGACGTGGCCGCCATCAATGGCTTCCTGCTCGCGGTCCTTGTTCACCGCGTCGATCTTCTCCAACATCTGGATCGCCGCTTCACAGGCGTTGACCTCGTGCTCGGCATCGTCGAGCGGCGCGTTCCAGAACGCCATGATGGCGTCGCCCATATATTTGTCGATATAGCCCTTCTGATCGATGATCACGTCGGTCAGCGGGGTCAGGAAGCGGTTCATCAGCGCGATCAGGCCCTGCGGATCGTGCTTGTAGGTTTCCGATATGGTGGTGAAGCCGCGCACGTCGGAGAACATGATCGTCATCTCGCGCTCCTCGCCGCCGAGCACCAGCTTTTCCGGCGACTGCGCGAGCTGCTCGACCAGCACCGGCGACATGTATTGCGCGAACATGCCGCGGATCTGCACGCGCTGCCGCTGCTCGCGCACGAAGCTGGCAAAGATCAGCGTCAAATAGATCGCCGTGGTCGAGAGCAGAGGATAAGTGAAGTCGATGAGATAGCGGTGCTGCGCATAGAAGAACCAGGACACTCCGATCAGGATCGCGGCGAAGGTCGCGCCGGCAAGCACGAGGCGGACCGGTCCGAGGTTCGGCGTGAAGATGATGACGAGCAAGCCGATGACGAGCGCGGCGAGCAGCTCGACGCCGAGCGCATAATTCGGCTGGGAGATCACCGCGCCGCTCAGCACACTCTCCAGCACCTGGGCGTGGATCTCGACGCCGGGCATGGTCGAGGACACCGGCGTGGTCTTGATGTCGTTGAGCCCGACCGCGGAGGTGCCGACCAGCACCAGCTTGCCGGCGATCTTGTTCGGCGCAACGGTGTTGTCGAGCACGTCGGCCGCCGAGACGTAGATCGAGGGATCCTGCCGCGCATAATGCACCCAGAGCTGACCGTTCCTGTCGGTTGGGATCTCCACGCCCTTGAGACGCACGGCCCGCACGCCGGTCTTGTCGGTCCGAACCAGCAGCGTTGGCGTGCCCGTGACGACGCGCAAAATCTCGAGGCTGAGCGAGGGCATGACCATGCCTTGGGCGCGCATGATCATCGGCACGCGCCGGATCAGGCCGTCGCGCTCGGTCTTGATCGAGAACAGACCGCGGCCGGCCGCGACCTTCTCGATCTCGGGCACGTTGCGCAACAGCCCGGGAAACTCGAACAGGAAGCGCTCAGCACCCTCTTCGCCGACCGTTGCGACGCCAGTAAAGGGCAGCGACTTGTCGACCTCGGACGAAATCGCCCGCTGCCCGGTCTCGCCCAAGATCACGCGCGAGCGCTTGATCGCTTCGGAGAGTATCTGGTCGTTGCTCGGCAGCTCGCGCAACTTGGCGCGGGTGGCGTCGTCCAGGTAGCGCATCTGGCTCGCGACCAGATCCGGATTGAGCCGGTCGGCCTCCGAGAACACGATGTCGAAGCCGATCGCGACCGCGCCGTGACTGGTGAGATTCTGGATCAGGTCGGCGATCCGCGTCCGTGGCCACGGCCACTGGCCGAGCTTGGCGAGGCTCTTGTCGTCGATGTCGACGATGGTGACCGGCCGCGCCGTCTTGTGACGCGGATCGATCAGCTGAAACATGTCGAAGGTGCGCAGCCGCAGTTCCTGGATCGGCGGCGGATCCCAGAGGCGAGCGCCGGCAAATACGACCAGCAGCGCAAGGCACATCAGCCGCGCAAACCCCAACTTGCGCGCAAACCACCGCCGCAGGATCTTGAGACGTTTCATTTCAGTAGGACTTCCTGCCTCGCATCATACCGTGCGCGCCGATCATGGCGCGCCGGCCCGCGATTGGCCATTCCTGAATGCGGAGGACTATGGAATTTTTGCCGCGGTCGAGCTGCGGGCCGACAGCAGGCAGGCCCGGCCGCGATCAGGTGATATGGAAGATGAAATCGCTACCCTTGAGACTGGCTGCGATCACGTTCTTGAGCAACAGAGCCTCATGCTCGGTGATCGGCGCGCCCTCCAGGGGATTTACCTGCTGCTGCCAGGTGACCAGCGTGTCGTCGGAGTCCTGCTGCTGGACGATGGTGAGATTGTTGGTGGAGCTGACACTCGAGAACTGCCGCAGGTCGATCTTGTCGAGGCCCTCGGTGAAGTCCGTGATGGTGTGCGAGAAGTCGGTGAGGGGTTGCCCGTTATCGTCGTACAGCACGCCCGGTGCGAACACGAACTGATCCTTGGAGTCGCCGCCGGTCAGCGTGTCGTTCGTATCGGTGCCGAAGATGACGTCCTTGCCGCTGGTGCCTTGCAGGCTGACGCCCTGGCTGGTGTCGCCGGCCTCGTTGAAGATGAAGTGGACGGTGTCGAACAGGCCCGTGGTCTTGTCTGTCACCGTCAGCGTGATCTGGTCGGTGTCGGGCGGGGAGGCTCCTGGACTGTAGGTCACGCCATCGGCGAGGGCCGAGTTGATATCGTCGAGGTTGCCGCAAGCCGTCCCCGGATCGACGCTGCTATCTGGATCATGCCCGGTTACTGCGGTCATCTTGAAGTCGTCCGTCGCGGCACCGGAATCGGTGTCGACGACTGAGAGACGGGTGATGGAGTCGGTGTTCAGCTCGTTGCTGTGCGAGACCTGGAAGTGATCGGTGTTGATGACAGGACCGTAGGCGGGTGGCGCCGTCACTTCCGTATCGATAGTGGTGAGGTCGTGCGAGACAGGCGTCGTTCCGCCGGTGCCCGTCGCCGTAAGATCGATAATCGCGGGCGACGAAGAATCGGTGATTGCACCGGTATAGGTGTCGTCGAGGGCATGCACGCCCAACGCATCCGGCGTCCCGGTGAAGCCATCGGCTGGCACGAACCTGATCAGCGTATCCGTGCTCAGCACCAGTGCGCTCGTGTCGCTGACCAAACCGATGTCGACCCATTGATCGGTGCCGTGGAGCTCGTACTGCCAGATGCCCTGCGCAGCAGAGGCCGTGTCCGACGTCACCGCGACCGCGGTGAAGCTTGCACCGGTGTCGACGTCGTGGAATTTGTCCGTGAACAGGCTGACGATCGTAGCTCCGCCCGGATTGCTCTCGTTGCCCGTAACCGAGGCCAGCGTCGTGCTGTCGAGCGTCGGCGCGTCGTTGGTGCCGTTTATGTTAATGGTGACGACGCCGTTGCCGGTGCCGGTCGCCGTGTGCCCGTCGCTCGGCACGATCGTGTATTGCAGCGAGAGTGTCTGGCCGGCCGCGAGGAAGTCGAAGGCATGGCTGCCCGAATTGAATTCCCACGTGAACTGGGCGTGGTTGGCCGTGCCATTCAGGATTTCGCCAGAGGGCACGGTGAAATAGTTCAGCAGGTCCGAGGCCCACAACCCTTCGAACCCGTCCGCCTTTAGATCGCCCTGGAGATAAACGTCGACATGGTCATTGCGCGCGACGCTGACGTGATCGGCGGTGTCGAGATCGGACAGCGTCAGCGTGCCGGTCTTGTCCAGCCCCGCATCGGTCTCGCTCACGGTGGCGACGGCGCTGTCGCCGCTTGCGGCCGTGATCACCGGCGCGTCGTTGGCGCCTGTTACGTTCACCTCGAACGTCGCCGTGCCGACGGCGCCTTGCGCGTCCGTGGTCTGCACCGTGAACGTATCGATATGATTGCCTTCCGAAAGCGCGTTGATCGAAGCCGCGTCGGGAACGTAGGTGTAGGTGCCGTTTTCGTTGACCGTCAGCGAGCCGTACAGGCCAGCCGTCGTCCCGTGACTATCCGCGTTCAGAACGGCATAGGTCAGCCCCGCCGTCTCGCCATGGTCGGCGTCGGTTCCGACCAACGTTCCCGTGATGTCCGAGAAGCTGTCGGCGATCGCCGTATCGACGAGCGGATCCGTGGTGACCGCGGCCAGGGTCGGTGCGTCGTTCCTGCCGGTGACCGTGATCGTGACGTCGGTTGTGGCGGTCTCGCCGTAATCGTCCGTGATCGTGATGGTGGAAACGACCTTCGCGGTCTGGTCCTTGGCGAGGAAGTCCAGCGCTCCGTCGGCGATCGAATAGCTCCAGGTGACGGTGCCATTGTTCAGCCCAGCCTGCGGCAAAAGCGTCAGTCCGCTCTTGAGCGCCGCGATATCGTCGGGCGTTAGCGAACAGGTGAGATTGGTGATGTGATCGGCGCCAAGCGAGGTCACGGCTCGGCCGGTGATCTGTGCCGTCGGAAGGTCGGTCAGGTCGATGTCGGTGAAGTCGATCGCGCCGGTCGCGGGCGTTGACGTATCGGACGTGGCGAAGTCGCCGGTGGCATCCGCCTGCTCGGACACGCCCCCCGCCAGCACGCCGCCGGCGGTGAAGGCCGGCGCGTGGTCATCGGTCATCGTGATCAGCGTGTGGCCGGTGCCGACGTCACTCCCGGCGAAATGGGCATTGCTGTAGTCGGCGCCGGCCAGGTCCAGGCTGATGTGATTGCCGTCCGCATCGGTTACCGTCAGCACGCCGCCGGTCGCAGGATTGGAATTGGCGACATAGACCGCGCTGGTGCCGAGCCCGTATTTGATCATCGAAAGGTCGATCGTGTCGTTCGCGGAAAGCTCCGCGATCGAGCCGCCGAACGTATCCGTATCGATCTCAAGCGCGGCGCCGTTGCCCGCAAGGTTGATCGTCTGCGCGACCGTACCCTCCAGCTTCAGCAGCGCACCGGCATCGACGGTGACCGAGCCCGTGCCGGTCAGCGAGCCGAACAGCGACAGCTCGCCATCATGGACCTCGATGCTGCCGGTATTGCTGATGGTGCCCGAGATCGACGCCGTGCCCCAGCTGTCGATGTGGTTGTGATTGACGAGGCCGGGCCCACTCAGGGAGATCGAGGCGCCGTTGAGGAGATCGATGACACCGTCATTGAGGATCGTCGACGCATTGCCGAACACGCTCGTGCCGGCGACCGTCCAGGTGCCGCCGGACTCGTTGTTGAAGGTCGCGGTGGCGACCGAGATATTGCCGTTGATGTGGCCGGTGTTGTTGATCGTGATGCTGCCACCGATCTCGACAATCGCATCGGTCGCGGAGGTCACGCTCGAGGCGGCGGCCGGCCCGATGGTGCCCGAATTGTCGATCACCGAACCAGTCGTGTCCTGCTGGACGTGGATCGCCGCATTGCTACCGGCGCCCACGATCGAGCCGGAATTGACGATGTGGATCGAACCGGTCGCGCCCGAAAACTCCAGCGTCGCGCCGACATCGACGATCACCTGGCCTGAACCGGCGATGCCGCCCGCAAGGTCGAGCGTGCCGCTCTGGACCTCGATAATACCGGTATTGGTGACGCTGCCCGTGACCGTATCGACGCCAGCGCTGTAGAGATTGCCGGCATTGCTCAGGCTGCCACCGTTGATCGAGACGTCGGTCAGAAAGAGCTTCGAGGTGCCGTCGACCGTGATCGACCCGGCACTGGTGTTGCTGACGGTGAGATTTGCCAGCTTCAGCGTGCCGTGGTTGACCGCCTCAAGAGCCGCGGTGTTGGCGATATCCTCACCGGAAACGTCGAGCACGCCGCCGTTCGCCTGAATGAGATTATGATTGGTGATGGCATGAAGCGTGGCGGGATCGATCATCAGCGTGCCGCTGGTGACCGTGATCGTGCCGGTGTTGGTGATGTCGGCGTTGTTGACCGCGCTCGTGCCGGTCGATTTCAAGGTCCCGGCAATCGTCACCGTACCGCCGTCGATGGTGGCGCCCTGGAGATCGAGTGTCGAGTTGGACTCGACCGAGACACTACCGCTGCCGATATTGGTCACCGTCATCCCGATCAGCTTCAGCGTTCCATGATCGATCGCCGCCAGCGTGCCGGTGTTTGCGATGACTTCGCCGTTGATGTCGAGCTCGGCGCCATTGGCCCGGAGGATGCCGCCATTCGCGATCGAGGTTGCGGAGGTCGTCGCCAACAGCGTCAACGCGCCGAGGGTTGCCTCGATCAGATAGTCGTTCGAGATGTTGGCGTCGGTAATCGAAGTTGCGCCGGTCGAATTCAGCGTGCCCGAAACATTGAGCGTGCCGCCGGTCAGGCTCGCACCGTTCAATGTCAGCTTGCTGCTTGCATCGACCTTGACCGTGCCATGATTTGCGATTGCGGTGCCCGCAACAGTCACGTCATCCAGCGTTAGGATGACGCCGCTCTCAACCGTCACGGCAGTCGCGCTCAGCGTCGCTGATTGATCGATCTTGCTGGCGCCGGTGACGTCGATTGTGCCGGCGCCGTTGACGGTTCCACCCGAAATCTCCGTGCCCGACAGTGTCAGCGTCTGGCCGGCGTCGACCGTCACCGTGCCGGTATTGGTCACGACGTCGTTGAGCAGCGTCGCAGCGCCGGCGATCTTCAGCGTGCCGGTATTGGCGACCGCGCCACCCTGGATGCTGGCGCCGTCCTTGAGCTTGACGGTGTTGTCGAGCTCGATGCCGGCATTGTTCGTGATAGTCGAGCCCGACACTGTGATGCCGTCCAGCGTCAGCTTGGCATCGGCGCTAACTGTGGCCGTGCTCAGCGTGGCGCCGCCGTCGATCTTGCTGGCGCCGATGACGTCGATGGTGCCGGCGCCGTTGACGGCCCCGCCCGAGATCTCCGTGGCTGACAGTTTCAGCGTCTGGCCGCCATCGACCGTCACCGTTCCGGTGTTGGTCACGACGTCGTTGAGCAGCGTCGCGGCGCCGGCGATCTTCAGCGTGCCGGTATTGGCGACCGCGCCACCCTGGATGCTGGCGCCGTCCTTGAGCTTGACGGTGTTGTCGAGCTCGATGCCGGCGTTGTCCGTGATCGTCGAGCCCGACACTGTGATGCCGTCCAGCGTCAGCTTGGCATCGGCGCTAACTGTGGCCGTGCTCAGCGTGGCGCCGCCGTCGATCTTGCTGGCGCCGAGGACATCGATGGTGCCGGCGCCGTTGACGGCCCCGCCCGAAATCTCCGTGCCGGACAGTTTCAGCGTCTGGCCGCCATCGACCGTCAGCGTTCCGGTATTGGTCACAACGTCGTTGAGCAGCGTCGCAGCGCCGGCGATCTTCAGCGTGCCGATATTGGCGACCGCGCCACCCTGGATGCTGGCGCCGTCCTTGAGCTTGACGGTGTTGTCGAGCTCGATGCCGGCATTGTCCGTGATCGTGGAGCCCGACACCGTGATGCCGTCCAGCGTCAGCTTGGCATTGGCAGTAACTGTGGCGGTGCTCAGCGTGGAGCCGCCATCGATCGTGCTGGCGCCAGTGACGTCGATCGTGCCGAGACCGTCGATCGTACCGCCGCTGATCGTCGCGCCGTTCACCGTCAGCTTGCCGGTCGCATCGACCGTGACGTTGCCGCTGTTGGCGACTGTCGAGCCCTGGTCGATCGTCAGCCAGCCATTCGCCAGCACCTTGATCGTGCCGCCGGAGGCGTTGGAGACGGTCTCGTGGGCGAACTCCGCTGTGCCCTTGACGTTGACTGCCCCTGAATTGTTCAGCGTGCCGTTCTCGATCAGGCTGGTGCCGTCGAGCTCCAGCGTGCCCAGAATCGTCACGGTGCCACCGTCGACCGTCGCGCTGTCGACAATCAGCGTCGTGCCGGCATCGGCCTTCAGCGTGCCGCCGGCATTGTGGATCGTGGCGAGCGTCGTCAGCGTGCCGCCGAACAGCTCGATCGTGCCGGAATTAGTTATCGTGGTACCGCTGGCGAAATCGCCGCCGCCCTTGAGCGTCAGATAGCCGGCATTGGTGAGGACGCTACTGTCCAGGAACTCGGCCTTGCCACCAACCGAGATCGTACTTGCCGCGAAATTTGTGAGCTTCGAATCGGCCTTGAGGCTGACCTCGCCCGCAATCGTCAACGCACTCTTGTTGATGACTTCCGGCGCCGTGTGGCCGACCGTGGTGTCGTAGTCGTTCATCGTGATCGACTTGGCGTAGGCCGCGGTGTCGATCGTCACCGGATAGGACGGCGTCAGCCCGTGCAACTGATCGGTGATAACGATGACGTCGTCATTGATGGTCGGGACCGTGCCGGTTGCCCAGTTCGCGGCGTCCTTCCAGAAGCCGCCGGAGGGAGCGCCGGGCTTGTCGGTCGCGATCCACACCACGGCGGGAGCGTCGGTGCCGGTGATCGTGACGGTGATGGTCTGCTGCGAAGTGGCGCCTTGCGCATCCTTGAGCGTCACGGTGTAGACCAGCGTCAGCACCTCACCCTTGGGGATGAAGTCGGCGAGATAGACCGGCAGGTCAGCCAGCGACCAGTTGATGGTGCCGGTACCGTCTCCGGTGCTGTCGGCACCCGCCGCGATCGCGACTGACATCGCGCTCTGGAACGCCGCGAGCGGCCCCGGCGGAACGGTGCCATCCGGCAGGGTCGCGCTGGTCAACGCCACCGACACCGTATGCTTGTCGGTGAGATCGACATCGTCGAAACTCAGCGTGCCCGTCGTCGGAACATCGCTGGTGAGCGGGCCACCCGGCACGCTGGTGCCGCCTTCGAAGATGATGACCGGAACGCTGCTGGTGATCACCGGCTTGTCGTTGGTGCCGGTGATCGTGATGGTGATGTCGATGGTCGACGTTTCGGGATTGACCGAGAAATTATTGTTGACGCGGACCTTGTAGGTCAGCGTCAGCGTTTCACCCGCCGCGAGGAAGTCGAAGACGTGGTCGGGGATCCTGTAGGTCAGGTCCGCCGAACCGTTGTTGTTGTTACCGGCGGCTGCGGCGACGCTGATCTGGGCCTGCGTTGCCGCGATGTCCTGCTTCTGGAGTGCTGAGAGCGTCCCGGTGACATCCTGCTGGCCGGCGTTCTTGTAGACATAGTTCGGCGCGTCACCCAGGTCTATGCTTACCGTCGGCCGGTCGCCAAGGTTTTGGTCGACGAAAGTGATGCGGAAGATAATCTCGTCGGGCCCCACGGTGTCGCCGGACGCGTCCGCGCGGTCGCCGGTCGCGTTGGCGTGCTCGGTCAGCTCGAACGCCTTCTTCACATTGCCGTTGAGATCGAGGCTGCGCGCAAGGGGCGGGCCGGGAATGCGGGTGCTGGTCGACGGATCATGGCCGGACCCCTGCGATGTCGGCTCAGGGAGATGCGTGAAGGTCGCGGTCGCGGTGGCACCGGTGTCCGTCTTGATGAAGACAATGTTGCCGGTCTGCGTGATCGAGTCCGTGAAGTTCTGGGTCAGCTTGGTGTTGCTGTTGTTGTCCGTGAACTTCAGCGTGAACACGTCCGTGATCAGCTTCTGAATGTCCGGCGACATCAGGGCATTGGAGATCGAGACGTTGCCGCCGCTGATCTGGATCATCTGGCCGGCCTGGTTGACTGTCGCGATCGGCAGCAGCGTGACCTTGTCGAACAGGATGTAGGAGCCCGTGGTGCCGTTCGGCTCGACCAGCACCTGGAAGCTCGCCTGCGGCTGCGGATCGCCGCCGCCGGCGGGAACAACGAAGTTGATCTGGGTCAGCACCGCCGTGCCGCGGATGCCCATGGTGGCGACCGGCGTGTCGATCTTCATGTCGCCGTGCTTGGCGGTCTCGCCGGCGACGAAGGTGATGGTGCCGGCGACCAAGCTCAGCAGCGAGGAGTTGCTCGACCCGTTGGGGTCGTAGACCATCTCGTTCAGCACCATCCGCGCATTAGAGGACAGGCCGAACACCGTGCCGTCGATGAACGTGATGCCGAGCGTCGAGTCGCCACCGGTCGAGACCACGTCGCCCTTCTCGACGTTGTCGCCGTTGTTCAGGATGACGGAGACGCCGTTGCGGACCGCGGTCGCGCTGCCGGAGAGCTTCGTGACGTGGCCGATGACCTGGGCGGCGGCAATGCCGGAAGCGGTCTGCGCATATTGCACATGGCCGGTGAGTGCGTTGACGACGTCCCCGGTGAGGTGCGCGCCGTCGGGTGAGGCGATCGCCGCGCGCTTGTCGCCCCTGAAATAATCGTGAACGACGAAATCGTGCCCATCATGGGACAGCACAAGGTCGAGACCGGCGCGCTTGAAATCGCCGTTGAAGATCAGGTTCGGGTCGGGAACCACGAATGCGCCATCAGGCACGTGACCGTGTGCCTTCGCGATAAAGGAATCGACATGGCCATCGGCGGGCGATCGGGAACCCAAGCCGTCCAAGGAAATCGCGGCGTCAAATTTGCCAGCGTAATTCAATCCGGGCACCAAAAAAGGAGTTAAAATCTAAGTAAGTATCGCTCGCCTAAACTTGCATATCATTACCAAGTCCTTAGCGAAACCACCTATTGCTTGTGTGATTTCGCATCACCAAGCGGTCGATGCTCCCGCGCGGCGGGGCATCCGCAGAGAAGGCAAAGTAATTTTTGAAATATTCATAAGTAAAGCAGCGCTTATTTCCGCTCATTTCAAGTCACCCCGTGTACTCCATTGTAGAAATCCTACAATAGATACTTTTGTCATCTTTTGTTCGTGGTACCCCGCACCACCTTGCGGCAAATACCGAGCCAAATCTGTGATCCAACTAACAGAACTCGTGAAATAGCGAGCCGTTAGCCATAAGGCGCAGAATCAGTTCCAGGACAACTTGTGCCTGCAATTGGTCGCTCTTCGCGGCAACCGCCGCCCTGCTAGCCGGCGAATCCTAAAATTTTACGCAATTTGAGCAGACCCGTTTCAGCCTGTTGCCCGGTTTTGGGATCCCAGCCGGGCGCGTTAAGCAGAACAAAACCGCCTGCCTCGCACTATCTCCCCGAAAGCAACAAAGCCCGGCACGTACAGGTCGAGGGGGACCTGGCGAAGCTGGAAGGGGATGTCAGATGGAGACCGCTGCTCGTTCGCGCGCTTGGCGCGCAATCCTTGTGCTGTGCGGATTGATCCTGCTCGGATCGGCCGCCGAGCTTCGCGCTGGCACGCTGCTGTCGCCGGGGGCCAGCGTCCTCGTGCGCAAATCCGCCGAGCCGTTCGGCGTGTTCGCCTTCGCCATCTCCGCCGGTAGCCTGCAACAGAAATGGCTCGCGCTGAGGTCCAGGCTCGACGATGACATGGTGCAACTCGCGCTGTGCGACGGCGACCGGGAGAATTGCGCCTCGCCCGCTGCGCTGAAACTGCTCGCCATCGTCGACCAGGCCCGCAGCCGTGACGGCCGCGCTCTGCTGGGCGAAACCAATCGCGCCATCAACCTCGCCATTCGTGCCGCCGATGACGGTTCTGAGGACGTCTGGAGCTCGCCGCTCGCGACTTTTGCGCGCGGCGCCGGGGATTGTGAGGACTATGCCATTGCCAAGCTCGCCGCCCTTAAGCTCGCGGGCGTCGCCACCGAAGATCTCCGCATCGTCGTGGTGCGCGACGTCAGGGCCGGCGAAGAGCATGCGGTTGTTGCCGCACGGCTCGACGGTCACTGGCTGATGCTCGACAACCGCCGCATGGCAATGGTCGAGGACGACGCTGCACGGAGCTACCAGCCGCTGTTCGTGCTCTACCGGTCGGCCGTGATGAAATATGTCGACGAACCCGTGCAGTTCTCGATGGTCGCCGTCGACGCGCATTGATTTTCTTGAAGCCCGGATGGAGCCACCGGGTCGGCGCACAGCGCCGCCCGATGACAGGCTCCGCGAAATCCGGGGCCGCTGCCGCCTGTCGCACGAATCCCGAGTTTGCGCTGCGCTCCATCCAGGCTACCAGCACAAAGTACGCTTACCCACAAAGCCATTCCACAGTGCGATCCGGGACGCTAGCATGGCCGCGGCTATGCGGGGGCGACTGGAATGCGGTTCATCGTGCTGACTGTGCTTGCGCTGCTGGCCTCGCCGGCGGCTCCAGGCTTCGCGCAATCCGGCCCGTCCGATCGCGCCGTCGCCGACAGGCTGCCGCTGTTCGCCAGGAACAACTGCCAGCAGATCCGCGATCCCGGCAATCAATTGTTCTGCGGTGATACCGAGCTTGCCGCCGCCGCCGAGAAGCTGAGCACAGGAATCGAGGCGCGGCTTGCCCGCCTGCCCGATCGCCTGCCTGGGATCGAGGAGAACGCGATCTGGATCCGCCAGCGCAACCTCGGTTGCGGCATCGTCGGCCAGACCGCGATCCGCGCCGACGATTTCAACCGGGTGAAGGCGTGTCTTCTCAAGGTGACCGATGAGCGCGCAGCGATCGTACGCGATCCGGATTTCGACTGTCTCGCCGCCAACACCGCCGCGGGCGCGCTGATCTGTGCGGACCCGTCGCTGGCGCTTGCCGAGACCGAGTTGAACAGCCATGTCCTCGGCCTGATCGGCAAGCTTGATCCGACCGCGGCGCGGTTTGCCTTCGCCGAATATGGCCGGTGGACGCGGGAGCGCGATCGCAGATGCGATCTGGTCGGCAAGGAGAACGTGCCGCTTGGGGAGCTCGAGTCCGCGGAGGACTGTCTCGCCGGCTACCTGAAGCACAAGGCCGACGAGATTGGCGCGGCGAAAGGCGATCCGAAGAAGGTGTTTGGCCGGCAGGTCGCAGCCCGCGCGCCCGACACCGATGCCGTCGACTTCTGCGCCGCGCGAATCCACGCGGCCAATTCCTGCGGCAACTTCCTCCGCATCAACCGCGTCTACGCGCTCGACAGCCAGGTGGGCGAGCAGGAGGCGCAAGTCACGGGCGAAATCGAGATGGCCGTTCTGGCGCCCTTCGCCACCTGCAGCAAGGTCGCCACGACGTGCACGGGCACCTGCTGGGACGCCAGAACGGGTCGTCCGCAGCCTGGCGTCGGCAACAAGGAGCGCTCCGCAGACGCCTTCAACGTCACACGCCGCCTCAGGATCCAGCGCACATTTGCGTTTGTGAAAGCCGCCGATGGCTGGCGCTGCCGGGAAGATGAACTGGCTCCGGTGAATTCAGGCACCGCGGGCGGGGGATCGTAGGGCTCTGTCCTCTCCCTCTCCCCGTTCTTATGGGGAGAGGGTTGGGGTGAGGAGCTGCTTGAGCGAATCCGTTGACAGTTAGACGCGGAGAACCCCCTCACTCGGATCAAAACATCAGATTGTCCTTCACCAGAACCCAGCGGCCGCCCTTGACCTGCTGCACCTGGGTGATGGTGTTGGCGAGGTGGTCGGTCTTGGAGAATTTGGTCGGCGGCGAGTTGAAGATGTCGAGGAACTTGTCGCCCGATTCCAGCGCGTCCAGCATCTTCTGCCCGGTCAGATCCTTGCCCGCCTTGTTGGCGTAGAACGCAAACGTCGTCACCGCGTTGTAGCCGATGATGGCCTGGGTGTTGGCATCGGTGTTGAACATCTTCTTGTAGTTGACCAGCCAGTCCTTCACCTTGCCCTTTGCCGTGTCCTCGTAGGGAATCTCGAATCCGGACGCCGCATAGAGCCCTTCGACGGCCTCCTTGCCGAGCATGGGCACCTCCATCACGTTTGTTGGCGTCGCGCCGAGGAAGGTGACGTCCCAGCCGAGCTTCTTGGCTTCCGTCATCGCGCCGATGGGCTCACGGAGCACAGCGCCGAGCACGACGAGGTCGCAGCTGTCGGACTTCATCTTGGCGATCTGCGCGCTGAAGTCGGACGCACCGCGCTTGTAGCTCGTGATCGAGGCCGGCTGGACCTTCATGGCAGTGAGCTGCTGGTTGAAGCCGTCGAGCACGTTCTTCCCGTACTCGTCATCCTGATGCATGATGCAGGGCTTCTTGAAGTTCTTCCACTCCATCATGTATTTCAGCGCCGCCCGCGTGCTCTCGACATAGGGCAGCAGATTGTTGAACTTCAGCCGCTCCTGCGGCTTGGCGGGATCGAACTTGAACGTGAACTCCGCCGCCGTCAGCGGGAAGAGCTGAAGCACGCCGGCGTCGAGCAGGATATCCTGCGCCGCCAGGACAGTCGGCGAGCCCATTGCCCCCACCATTGCGAAGATCTTGTCGCGCTCGATCAGCTTCTGCGATGCGAGCACGGCCTTCTTCGGATCGTAGCCGCTGTCCTCGACGACAAGCCGAATCTTTCGTCCCTGGACGCCGCCGGCGGCGTTGATCTCCTCGACCGCCATCTTCATGCCGTTCGAGACTGGCACGCCCCAGCCCTTGATCGGCCCCGACAGATCCTGATGGGTGCCGATGACGATCTCGGAGGCCGAGATGCCCTCATTGGTGACCTTGGTCTGCGCCGCGGCCGGCAAACAGGTGAGCACCACCGCGCCTGCCGCAAAGCCGAACGTTCTCAACGATCTCGACATTGACGTCTCCTCTCTTGGGGCCCTATGATGCGAAGGGTGGGGCCATCACTCCTTCGCTGTTATTCAAACAAGATTGTTCAAGCCACCGCCCGCGTCGGATACATCGCGTCGATCTCGGCGGCATAACGCTTGTTCACGAAGCCGCGCTTCAGCTTCATGGTCGGCGTCAGCTCCTCGTCCTCCGGAGTGAGCTGGCGTTCGATCAGATAGAACCTCTTGATGGTCTCGACGCGGGCGAAATTGGCATTCACCGCTTCGATCTCGCGCCAGATCAGGTCCTGGATCTCCGTCGCGCGGCACAGGCTGGCATAATTGGTGAAGGGAATGTCGTGGTCCTGCGCGAATTTCTCGACATTCTCCTGGTCGATCATCACGAGGCAGGTGAGGTATGGCCGCTTGTCGCCGATCACCACGGAATCCGAGATGTAGGGCGAGAATTTCAGCTGGTTTTCGATCTCGGACGGCGTGACGTTCTTGCCGCCGGAGGTGATGATGATATCCTTCATCCGGTCGGTGATGCGGACGAAGCCTTCATTGTCGATGGTGCCGACGTCGCCGGTATGCAGCCAGCCGCGATGGTCGATGGTCTCAGCTGTCCTCTCCGGCTGGTTCAGATAACCCATGAACAAGAAGTCGCCCCTGATCAGGATCTCCCCGTCGGGCGACAGCGCCACTTCACCCCACGACACCGCCTTGCCGACCGAGCCGAGCTTGATCCGCTCCGCCGGCATCATGGTGGCGACCCCGCAATTTTCGGTCTGGCCGTAGACCTCGTGAATGTCGATGCCGAGCGCGAGAAACCAGCGGATCAGCTCCGGTGCGATCGGCGCTGCGCCGGTGAAGGCGATGCTGCAACGGTCGAGCCCAATCATGCGGCGAATGTTGCGGAATGTGAGCCGGTAAGCGATGCCGTTCGCGATACGCAATGACAGCGGCGGCGGTTTCCCTTCGATCCTGCAATCGACCATGCGATAGCCGATGTCGATGGCGCGCCGGTAGACCCATCGCTGCAGCGGGGTCGCGTCCTTCAGCGCGATGGTAATGGCGGAATAGAATTTTTCCCAGATGCGCGGCACCGCGAGGAAGATGGTCGGCTGCACCTCGCGCAGGTTGTCCGGCACGGTCTCCGGACTCTCGGCAAAGTTCATCACCGAGCCGAGCGCGACCGAGATGTAATAGCCGCCGATCCGTTCGGCGACATGGCAGAGCGGCAGGAAGATGAGCCGGTCCTCATCCTCGCGCGCCGGAATGAAATCGTTGGCGTGCCGCATCTGGTGCGTGACGCTGCGATTGGCGTGCATGGCGCCCTTGGGCGGGCCCGTGGTGCCGGATGTATAGACGAGGACCGCGAGATCGCTCGCGCCGCGACTGCCGACCATCTCCTGCCACAGCGCCTCGCGGCCGAGCATGTGGTTGCGCCCGAGCGCACGGAACTCGTCGAGCGACATCACCATGTCGTCGGAGAAGCCGCTGAGGCCCTCCATGTCGAACACGATGACCTTTCGCAGAGACGGACAGCGCGCGCGGCAGGCCAGGATCTTGTCGAGTTGCTCCTCGTCCTCGGCGAAGATCACTTTCGTCCGGGAATCGTTGACGAGATATTCGACCTGGGATGAGGCATCGGTCGGATAGATTCCGGAAGAGACGCCGCCGGCGCACAGAATGCCCATATCGACATAGACCCATTCCGGCACGGCGTTGGCGATGATGGAAGCGACATCGCCGGGCCTGAAGTCGATGGCGTGCAACGCGTAGGCGACCTCCTTCGAGATCTCCAGCCATTCGCGCCAGCTGGTCGGCTGCCAGATCCCGAATTTCTTCTCGCGTATAGCCGGCCTGTCACCCCGCGTCTCCGCGGCGCGCAAAAAGCTTTTCGCGATCGTGTCAGCGACCGTCAGCACCGCCGGTCGGGCCATGCACGTCTCCTCCTTGTCGCGTTCCCCTCCGCTGCCTGCCTTGCCGGCGGTCTATTTTGGCGGATGGACTCTGGTACTTAAGGCTTCCTCTGACGCCAAATCTTAACGCCAAATCTTAACGTCAAGTCTTCTAACGCCAAGTCTTCTTCTTTTTCCAGCGCCGCTCGCCTCGTGCGCCCGCTTCCTTGGCGCCAAGGTAGAATTCCTGGATGTCCTTCGAGTGCATCAAGCGGTCGCAGCTGTCGTTCATCACGATCCGGCCGATCTCCAGCACATAGCCATAGTGGGCCGTCTCCAGCGCCACCTTGGCGTTCTGCTCGACCAGCAGAATCGACATGCCCTGCTCCTCATTGACGCGACGAATGATATCGAAGATCTCCTTCACCAGGATCGGCGACAGCCCGAGCGAGGGCTCGTCGAGCAGCAACAGCGTCGGCCGGTTCATCAGCGCGCGGCCGATCGCAAGCATCTGCTGCTCGCCGCCGGAGAGCTGTCCGGCCGGCTGGTTGATGCGCTCCTTCAGCCGCGGGAAATAGCCGTAGACGCGCTCCAGATCTTCCGCGACGCCGTTACGATCCTTGCGCGGGTAGGCGCCCATCATCAGGTTCTCGCGCACGGAGAGGAACGGGAACACCTCGCGTCCCTCCGGCACATGGCTGAGGCCCAGCCGCACGATCCTGTCCGCCTCCATGCGCTGGATCGACTTGCCCATGAACTCGATGGCGCCCTTCTGCGGATCGAGAATGCCCGAGATCGTCTTCAGCACCGTGGTCTTGCCGGCGCCGTTGGCGCCCAGCAGCGTGACGATGCGGCCGCGCGGCACTTCGAGCGAGATGCCGCGGATCGCCATGATCGGCCCGTAATAGCTCTCGATATTGGAGAGTTTCAGGATGATGTCTGGTGTCGCCACGGCATCCATTGCGTCAGGCTCCCAGATAGGCGGCGACAACATCGGGATGCTCTTGCACTTCGGCGGGCGAGCCCATGGCCAGCACCCGGCCGTAGTTCAGGGCAATGACGCGGTCGGAGACGCGGTTGACCAGCGCCATGTCGTGCTCGACCATGAGCACGGTGACGCCGAGTTCGCTCTTCAGGTCGCGGATCCAGAAGGACATGTCGTCGGTCTCCTCCACGTTGAGGCCGGAGGACGGTTCGTCGAGCAGGATCAGCTTCGGCTCCGAGCATAGTGCGCGCGCCAGCTCGATCACCTTGCGCACGCCGTAAGGCAGCCCCGAGATCAGCTTGTCGCGGTAGGGCTCGAGATCGAGGAATTCGATGACCTGCTCGACCCTGCGGCGATGCACCTTCTCGTCGGCGCGTACGCCCGGCAGGAACAACAGCTCCTGCCAGAGCTGCGTGGTCGAATGCCGGTGGCGGCCGACCAACAGGTTCGACAACACCGTTGCATTCTCGAACAGCTCGATGTTCTGGAACGTGCGGGCGATGCCGAGCCTTGCGATGTCGTGGGGCGGCTGTTCCGTGATGTCCTGATCCTCGAAAAAGATGCGACCTGAGGTCGGCCGATAGATCCGCGAAATCAGGTTGAAAATCGAGCTCTTGCCGGCGCCGTTGGGCCCGATGATCGAGAGGATCTCGCCCTTCTCGACCGCGAACGACACCGCATCGACGGCCTTCAACCCGCCGAAATGCAGCGACAAACTCTCGGCGCGAAAATAGCTCATCGGTTGCGCTCCGACTTCACGTAGATCTTCTGCCGCTTGAAGGTGGCGCGCTTGTAGAGCGGGAACAGCTGAAAGAAGAGTTTGATCTTGAGCCAGCGGCCGTAAAGCCCGAGCGGCTCGAACAGCACGAACAATACGATGATGATGCCGTAGATCGCGCCTTTCAGGCCGTTGAGCGAGGCAAAGGCCGCGACCTTGGACTGGACGTTGGCGGCGGCTTGCGTGCCCGCTCCGAAGGTCGCTGCAATGCCGGCGATGATGCCGGGCATATCGTCCTTGAGGTAGGTCAGGAACGGATCGATCATCACGATGAAGATCGCCCCCAGCACCGCGCCGTGCAGGCTGAAGGTGCCGCCGATCAGGATCACGATGATGAACTCGATCGAAAGCTGCAGCGTGAACATCTCCGGCGAGATGAAGGAGAGCTTGTGCGCGAACAACACACCGGCGAAGCCGGTGATCGCCGCGGAGATCGCAAAGGACTTCACCTTGTACAGCGCGACATTGACGCCCATGCTGCGCGCCGCGGTCTCGCTGTCGCGGATCGCGACGAAGGCGCGCCCGGTCGGCGAACGCAACAGGTTGAGCGTACCGACGATGGTCAGCACCAGCACTGCGAGGCAGAGGAAATAGAAAGTGGGGCTGTCGCGTGAGACTGCAACCCCAAACAGCGACACCGCCTTGACGCGCATGCCCTCGTTGCCGTTGGTGACGCTCTCCCAGCGCGCCAGAATCTCCTCGACGATGAAGGCGAAGGAGATGGTGGCGATGACGAGATAAATGCCTTGCAGCCGCAGCGCGGGGAAGCCGACCAGCGCACCGATCAGCCCGGTCAGGAGCCCGGCGGCGAGAAAGTAGACCGGGAACGGCACACCATATTTCTGCAAATAGGCCGCCGTATACGCACCGATCGCGAGAAACGCCGCATGCCCGAGCGAGGCCTGCCCGGTGAAACCCGTCAAGATCAGCAGCGCCACGCCGACGGTCGCGTAGATGCAGACGAAGACGAGCTGGCTCATCAGATAGCTGGAGAGCACATAGGGCGCGATCAGCAGCACGGCCAGCAGAAGACCGTATGAGACGTAATAGCCCGAATGCGGAAACAGCCGGATGTCGTCCTCGTAGTCGGTCTTGAACAGGAAGCGCATGCGTTCAGACCTTCTTGCGGACGTGAAGGCCGAACAGGCCTTCGGGCTTGAGCAAGAGCACGGCGAGCAGCACGATGTAGGGCGCGACGTCCTTCCAGCCCTCGGCCAGATAGAAGCCGGCCATGCTCTCGATGACGCCGATCAGGACGCCGCCGACGACAGCACCGGGGATCGAGCCGAAGCCGCCGAGCACGGCGGCCGGGAACGCCTTCAGGCCGAGCACCAGACCGACATTGGAATGGATGAAGGTGATCGGCGCCAGCAGCACGCCGGCGCAGGTCGCAACCGCCGCGCTGATCGCCCAGACGATCGAGACCACGCGCTTGACCGGGATGCCCATGTAATAGGCCGCCAGCATGTTCTCGGAACTGGCGCGCATCGCGGTGCCGAGCGTGGTCTTGTTGAAGAACAGCCAGAGCAGCGCGCAGAGGATGACCGTCGCCGCAATCACCGAGAGCTTGTCATGGGCGAGCACCAGCGAACCGATCCGCAGCACGCCCTGGCTGAACGGCGTATCGATCTTGAAATCGTCGGTGCCCCAGATCATGCCGGAGACCGAGCGCAGGAAATAGCCGAGCCCGATGGTGGCCATGATGATGGAGAATTGCGGATAGCCGAGGATCGGCCGCACCACCACGCGCTCGGCCAGCATGCCGAACAGCGCCATCGCCGCCACCGCGCCGGCAAAGCCGACCCAGTAGTTCAGCCCCATCATGCCGATGAAGGTGAAGGCAAAGAAGCCGCCCAGCATCATCAAATCGCCCTGGGCGAAATTGACGACCTCGGTGGCCTTGTAGACGAGTACGAAGCCGAGCGCGATCAGGCCGTAGACGCAGCCGAGCGCAACACCGCTGACCAGCTGCTGAACGAAATCCAGCATCGTCGCGCATCCTCCCGATACAACCGGCGGTTCTTCCAGACCGCCTTGCCGCATCTTGTGTTCAGTCGCTACGCAGTCGTTTCGCTGCGTTCGCGCCATTCGTCCCTTCGCCAATTCAGCCTGAACCGCCCAGCGCTGTCAACAAACGGTGACTTGCCATTAGTCCAATCCGGATGACGGAATTTGCGGTAGCGCGATTCACGGTGCCGAAACATCTTCGGGGCATGGTCGCGAGCGATGCAAAACCGCAAGGTGTGGCCGTGATAAAGCGGGATGACTCGGCGCTCGAAGTCATGGGGTTAACGAAGCGTTTTGACCGTCTGGCGGTGGATAACCTCGATCTCACCATCCATGCCGGTGAATTCTATGCGCTGGTCGGCCCCAACGGCGCCGGCAAGACCACCACTTTGCGCATGGTTGCAGGCCTTTTGCGGCCCGATGCCGGCGCCGTCTCCATCTTCGGCATTGATGCGCTCGAAAACCCCGTCGCCGCCAAGCAGGTGATGGCGTGGGTCTCCGACGAGCCCATGATCTACGACAAGCTCACGCCGCTCGAATATCTCGAATTCGTGGCCGGTCTGTGGGGCATCGCACCATCGGGCTCGGAACCGGTCGCCGCCGAGCTCCTGAACTCGCTCGGGCTCGAGCCGCACCGGCACGAACGCTGCGAGGGTTTTTCCAAGGGCATGCGCCAGAAGGTCGCGCTCGCCGGCGCACTGGTGCACGATCCCCGCCTCATCATCCTCGACGAGCCGTTGACGGGACTGGACGCCGTCTCCGCCCGCCATGTCAAGGGACTCCTGAGCGAGCGCGTCCGCGCCGGCTGCACCGTCATCATGACCACGCATATCCTCGAGGTCGCCGAACGCATGGCCGACCGCATCGGCGTGATCGCAGCCGGCCGCCTGGTTGCCGAAGGCACGCTGACCGAGCTGCGCCAGCAAAACGGGCACGCCGATACCAGCCTGGAAGATCTGTTCATCGCGCTGGTGACGCTGCAGGAAGCCGCATGAGCTCGGCCACTGCGCTGTCCTGGTTCGCCCGCCACGAGCTCCGGCTCGCCTGGCGCGAATGGCTCGCCATGATGACCGGCGGGCGGCGCAAACGAACGCGTGCCGCGGTAATCGGCCTGCTGTGCTTCGCGGCGCTGCTGCACGTGCCGGCCTGGGCGGTGATCGGCCGCTTCGCCGACCTGCAATTGCCGCTCGACAAATCCTCGCTGATCGTGATCTCGGCGACGATTTTTCTCGCCTGGACGCTGATGCTGTCACAGGCGATCGAATCGGTGACGCGGGTGTTTTACGCACGCGCCGATCTCGACCTCATCATGTCCTCACCTGCGACGCTGGCCAATCTGTTCTCGGTGCGCATCGCCGCGATCGCGCTCACCGTCACGGTGATGGCGCTGCTGTTTTCGACGCCCTTCATCGACGTGCTGGTGTTCGGAGGCGGCGCGCGCTGGCTTGCAGCGTTCGGCGTCGTCGTCGCCATGGGCCTGTCGGCCGCAGCGATCGCGATCGCCGTCACGATCCTGCTGTTTCGCCTGATCGGTCCGGCGCGGACACGGTTCGTCGCACAGATCCTCGCTGCGATCATCGGCGCCGGCTTCGTGATCGCGCTCCAGGTCGCGGCGATCATGTCCTATGGGACGCTGTCGCGCTTCACCATCCTGACCTCGGGTAGCTTGGCCACTTATGCGCCCGATGCCGAGAGCATCTGGTGGTGGCCGGCGCGGGCGGCGATGGGGGACGCCGAAGCGCTTCTGCTGCTCCTGGCGCTCGGGCTCGTGCTGCTCGGAAGCGTCATGGCGATCTTCTCGGGCCGCTTTGCAGACACGGCGATCGATGCCGCCGCCTATGGCGCGGCCGGCCGTCGCAGCGCGAAGGAGCGCCCGTTCCGCGGCGGATCGCGGCAGCATGCCCTGCGGCGCAAGGAATTTTCGCTGCTCTGGCGCGATCCCTGGCTGATCTCGCAGACGCTGATGCAGCTGCTCTATCTGGTGCCGCCGGCGCTGCTGCTCTGGCGCAACTTTGCCGACAGCTCCGCGGCGCTGACGCTGATCACGCCGGTCATCGTCATGGCGGCGGGTCAACTCGCCGGCGGGCTTGCCTGGCTGACGATCTCGGGCGAGGACGCGCCCGACCTGGTTGCGACCGCGCCCCTGACGCCGTCCAGCGTCATTCGCGCCAAGATCGAGGTGGTGCTGATCGCGATCGCCATCATCTTCTGCCCGCTGGTCGCGGCACTCGCTTTCGCCTCGCCGTTCCAGGCCGCGGTCAGCGCCGGTGCGGTCATCGTCAGCGCGGCCTCCGCCACCGCCATCCAGCTCTGGTTCCGGGTGCAGGCCCGGCGCAGCCAATTCCGCCGCCGCCAGACCTCGTCGCGGCTTGCGACCGTCGCCGAGGCGTTCTCCTCGATCGGCTGGGCTGCCAGCGCCGCGCTGGTGCTCACGCTCCCCATCGTCGGTCTCGTCAGCGGCCTGATCACCGCGAGCCTCGTCACCCTCACCTGGAAGTTCAGCCCGCGGCGGGAGTAAGAATGGGCGGCGTGAGGGTGCGACACTGGCGCGCTGTTGATCGCGCGCTGTTGGCCACGCGCTGCATTGCACGCTAGACTTTCCCCTGAAATTCATCGGGGATGGATACATGCGGCGACTGGTTTCGGCGGTTCTGGCGCTGTTCGGCGCATCCCTCTCACCTGCTCTCGCCCAGCAGCCCCAGCGCAGCGAATGCCTGGCGATGGCGAATGCGGCACCCCGCGTGACGCCGGTGGCGTTCCGGCAGGCCGCAGCCCCGGCTGAAGTCCAGATTACCTATGCGGGCCATTCGACCTATTTCATCGACACGCCCGGCGGCTTGCGCATCGCCACCGACTATAGCGGGGCCTACCAGGTGGGACGGCTGCCCGATGTCGTCACCATGAACCGGGCCCATAGCACGCATTACTCTTTATATCCCGACAAGCGCATTCCTCGTGTGCTGCATGGCTGGGGCGAGGACGGCAAGCCGGCCATCGTGTCGGAGCGCATCGGCGACACCTTCATCCGAAACGTCACCACCGACATCCGCCGCTATTTCGGCGACGATTCCGGCTCCGACATGATCCGTGACGGCAACTCTATCTTCATCTTCGAGGTCGCGGGTCTCTGCATCGGCCATCTCGGCCATCTTCACCACAAGCTCGACGACAGCCACTTTGCCCAGATCGGGCGGCTCGACATCGTGATGGTACCGATCGACGGCGCCTACACCATGTCGCTCGATGGCGTCTCCGAGATCACCAAGCGGCTGCGCGCCTCGGTGGTGCTGCCGATGCACCGCTTCGCCACCCCGCTCGACGATTTCATGCAACGCATCGGTCAGCAGTTCGAGATCGACCGGCGCATGGAACGAAGTTTCCGGATGTCCCGGGAAGCGTTGCCGTCGAAGCCGACGGTGATCATCCTCGACGGGGTGTGACGCGCAATTTTCTCCAAGTCGGCTGCCGGCCGCTCGTGCTGATCTCCTGAGCATAGGAGATCGACATGACCGATTTTGCGAGATTATTGCACGCGGACGGACCGAACCCCGAGCACGCGGCGGCGCTCCAGCTTTATGGCCGCTTCGTCGGCGATTGGGACGCCGAGATCACCGCCCATGGCCCCGATGGAACGAAACACACCGCGCCCGGCGAAATCCATTTCGGCTGGGTGCTGGAGGGCCGCGCCGTGCAGGATGTCTGGATCATTCCGCGCCCCGCCGGCAGCCCGGCCTTGCCGATCGCTGGCAATTGGTACGGCACGACGCTGCGGGTCTACGATCCGACCATCGATGCATGGCGGATTTCCTGGTTCGATCCCGGCCGCTGCATATTCCGCCAGCAGATCGGCCGTCCACGCGATGCCGACATCGTGCAGGAAGGCACGACCGAAGCCGGCGACCTGACGCGCTGGAGTTTCACGGAGATCACCGAGGATTTCTTCCACTGGCTCGGCGAGGTCAAGCCGGCCACCGCAACCGATTGGCGGCTGGTGGTCGATGTGAGGGCGAAGCGGCGCAAGGGATGACGACGGCACCGCTGTGCCCACGATGACGGGTGCGGTTGCGCAACGCGCGCTGCTGCGTGCGAGGACGAGGTGCTAGGCTCCCAGAACAAGATGCATGCATAAGGGGAGCACACGTCGATGGCTGCAAGCGGTCTACCCGCCAACACGAGCGGGCTATTCGTCGAGCCGCGCGAGGACTGGCTCGCGCTGCATCGGGAGGAGATCACCGATCCCTCGCGGCCGATCGTCGATCCCCATCACCATCTCTGGGATCGCGGGCACCGCTATCTGATCGAGGAGATGGCGGCCGATATCGCCTCCGGCCACAATGTCACCGCCACCGTCTATGTCGACTGCCGCTCGATGTATCGTGCGCACGGGCCCGAGGCGTTCCGGGCGGTCGGCGAGGTCGAGTTCGCCAATGGCGTCGCCGCGATGAGCGCGAGCGGCGGTTACGGCAAGGCCGCGATCTGCGCCGGCATCGTCAGCCACGTCAATCTGCTGCTCGGCGATGCCGCAAAACCGGTGCTGGAGGCCGAGATCGCGGCAGGCAACGGTCGCTTCCGCGGCATCCGGCATTCCTCGGCCTGGGACCAGGATCCTGCTGTCGCCGGCATGTATGCGAGCCGACCGCAGGGATTGCTGCAGGACCCGACCTTCCGCAAAGGCTTCGCCTGTCTGGCGCCGCTGAACCTGAGCTTCGACGCCTGGCTGTTCCATCCGCAGATCGGGGAGCTGACCGAGCTCGCCCGCGCATTTCCCGGCACCAGGATCGTGCTCGATCATTGCGGCGGCCCGGCCGGAATCGGCCGCTTTGCCGGGCGACGCGAGGAGGTGTTTCCGCAATGGCGCGCCTCGATCCAGGAGATCGCCAAATGCGAGAACGTGGTGGTGAAGCTCGGCGGGCTCGCGATGTGCCTGCTCGGCTACGACTTCCATTTGCGCGAGAGGCCACCTTCATCCGAGGAGCTTGCCGCGGCCTGGCGGCCTTATGTCGAAACCTGCATCGAGGCGTTTGGACCCAAGCGCGCGATGTTCGAGAGCAATTTCCCGCCGGACAAGGGCCAGTGCAGCTACCAGGTGATCTTTCAACGCCTTCAAGCGTATCGCGGCGCCGTTGAGCGAGACCGAGAAGACGGCGTTGTTCTCGCAGACCGCGACCGATGTCTACCGGCTCGAATTGCCGTCATGACGAGAACAGGGGCCGGGATGTTGATCCCGGCCCCTGTTCCGTCGTGACCGCTGGGAAGCGTCCTTGAAACTGATTGAACTCTAACCGGCCCCCATGAGCGAGGCCGGACGGCGCTCGCCGGTGGAGACGAAGATCTTCTTGAGCTTGTTGACGACCCGGATCAGGAAGCCGATCATCACGGGATTGGTCTTGCGGCAGAAGGCGATCTTCTTGACGTGGCCTTCGACATGCCATTTGGCATGCGCGCCATCGCGGAAGAAGATGACGTCGCCCGGGCCGTAGCGCTTCGGCGGCATGCCGTCGCTTTCGAGCACGATCGATCCTTCCATGATCATGATCGTCTCGTCGATATCGTAGTACCAATTGAAGCGCCCTTCGGTGCAAGCCCAGATGATGGTCGAAGCGGTGCCGTCGGCGCTGGTGGACAGGATGTGCGAGCGCGACACCGGATTGCCTTCGATAATCCAGGACGGCTCGATCGGCCGCAGCTCAAGCTCTACATTGCAACTACTGATTTCAATCAATGTGCGCGACATCTGTTTCCTCAGGGGATAAAATATGACCTGCCCGGGTCTCGGCCCGGATTGTTCAAAGATGCCGGGAACGCTAGTAGCCGGTTTTTAATTCTTTCTTACGCGGGGCCAGACAATCAGCCGCAAGTTGCAGACGCGAAACGGTTAACGTCCCAATTTCCCTGCGATTTCGCGCACATGAACCCTTCTTTTCCGGGGTGCGACAAAGTGCGCGAAGCATCTGAAAGGAGTCATGCCGATGCCCCTCACCCCGGAGGTTCTCGCAACCCAAGGCGAGGTCGTCGCCTGGCTCGGCAGTCTCGATGTCTCCTTCGCAACCGACGAGGAGCCCTGGTTCACCGTCGACGGCATCGAGAGCCCCCGGCAGATCGGCAGTGACGGCTCCGGCGGCGCGTTCGTGCTGCTGCCTTCTCAGAATGTGCTCTACGTCTCATCGGAAGGCCGCGCGGGAATTATCGCGGAGAGTTTCGAGGCCTTCGTCAGGCTCGTCGTGGCGCGCCCCTACTGGCTCGACATCCTCAAATTTTCCGCCGGCGGTGACCTCCATGAGATGCGGCGGGCGGCCGACGCGCTGGAAGCGACACTCGAGGACGAGGACGACGTCAACGAGGCACGCGAGGAAATCCGCAAGGGGCTCGACCTGCCCGAGGCGAATGATCCGGTCGGTGCGCTCTACGACGCGGTGGCGGCTTCCGACGCCATTGTGCGAGCCACCGACGGCAGCCCGTTCACGACGCTGTTCAACCGCTTCAGCATCGACAACAGCCCGATGCTGCGCAACGCGGCGGCGTAGTTACTTCGCCCATTCGCCCTTGCGAAACACCGGCACTTTGCTGCCGTCGGCCAGAATGCCGTCGATGTCGGTCTCGGCCGAGCCGATCATCCAGTCGATATGGATCAGGCTCTGGTTGCCGCCTTGCGCCGCGATCTGCTGCGGCGTGAGCTGCGCGCCGTTGACGAAGCACTTCGAATAGCACTGGCCGAGCGCGATGTGCGAGGCCGCGTTCTCGTCGAACAGCGTGTTGTAGAACAACAGCCCGCTCTGCGAGATCGGCGAGGAATGCGGCACCAGCGCCACTTCGCCGAGACGCCGCGCGCCCTCGTCGGTGTCCAGCACCTTGTTCAGCACCTCCGCGCCGCGGGAGGCCTTGGCGTCGACGATCCTGCCGTCCTCGAAACGCACTGCGATGTTGTCGATCAGCGTGCCCTGATAGGACAGCGGCTTCGAGCTCACGACATGGCCGTAGACCCGCCGGCAATGCGGCGTGGTGAAGACTTCTTCGGTCGGGATATTGGCGTTGCAGCTGATGCCGTTCTTGGATAGCGAGGCGCCGCCCTCCCACTCGTGTCCGTCGGCGAGCCCGATGGTGAGGTCGGTGCCCGGTCCCGAGTACTGGAGCGCGCGGAAACGCTGGCCGTTGAGCCAATTGGTGCGTTCCCGCAGCACCGCATTGTGGCTCGCCCAATTGGCCGGCGCGTCGTCGCGATCGACGCGGGACGCCGCGAAGATCGCGTCCGCGAGCTTGCCGATCGCGACCTCTTCAGGATCGTTCGGAAAGACTTGCTTCGCCCAGGACGGGCTCGGATAGGCAATGATGTTCCAGTTGGTGTCGAAATTGACGATCTTTTCCAGCGCCGGCTGATAGGCCATGGAATTGGCCTTGCTGGCGCGTGCGACCTTGGAAGCATCTTCGCCCGACAGCAGCATCGGATTGTCGCCGACGATGGCAAGACGCGCGGTGTTGTTCGAGAACGCCTTGGCCATGCCCTCATAGAGCCAGTTGGCGGCACGATCGAAGCTGTCGTCGTGGCCGTGGCGATAGCGCGCCAGCGTCATCTCTTCGTCGGAGAGAATGGGCGTCACGATGCCGGCGCCGGCCTTGTAGGCATGCACGGCGATCCGCCGCACCAGCGGCAACGCGATCGCAGGTGCCGTCAAGAGCAGATCCTGGCCCGGCCGCAAGCCCAGGCCCACCTTCACCGCCACCTCGGCCAGCCGGTCGAGCTTCACGGGATCGATGGGAGTGGAGGTGATGCGTTGATCAGTCATGCCGGATCCTCTGCCGAACGTCTTTCGTTCAATTTAAGTCTAGCATCGCGAGACACAAGTGCGCGAGTGCCTTGCGACACCCCAAAGATACGCAGTTTCGCGCATTTTGGTTTTCAACGTGTTGCCGATTTCAGCACCCGGTCGACCATGGCGGGAGCAAGGCCGAGGTAATTTTTCGGTGATGTCAGCGCCTCGATCGTGGCATGGTCGATTCTGGCAGAGACGCGGGCGTCGGACGACAGCGCGTCCGCCAGTGTAAGACCATTCTCATTGGCGAGCCGGCAGGCGTCATAGACCACGTCATGGGCCTCCTGCCGCCCAATCTGCGGCGCGAGCCCCATCATGACGGCTTCAGCCACGATCAGACCGCGGCTGACGGCGAGATTCTCGTTCATCTTGCTTTCGTCGACGATGAGACCGGCGAGCGCGAACTTCGCCTGGTGCAACGCGCCGGCGGTCAGCACGAAGCTCTCGGGGATCGCCATCCATTCGGCGTGCCAGGGCCCGGTGGCGCGCTCGAAATCCTGCACCATGGCATCCAACATGAGGCCGGCGTGCTGGCGCACCGCCTTGGACGCCGCGAGCATCAGTTCCGAGGAGATCGGGTTTCGCTTCTGAGGCATGGTCGAGGAAGCGCCGCGTCCCTTGACGAAGGGCTCGTAGACCTCGGCGAATTCGGTCGAGGCCATGATCATGATGTCGAGCGCGATCTTGCCGAGCGAGCCGGTGACGAGCGCCAGGAAATTCACGGCCTCGGCAAAACCATCGCGTGCGACGTGCCAGGTCGAGGCGGGGACGCCGAGCCTCAGTTCGACGCAGAGCGCCTCCTGCACCTCGAACCCCTTGTCGCCGAGCGAGGCCAGCGTCCCGGCTGCGCCGGCGAACTGGCCGACCAGGACGCGCGGCTTCAACTCACTGATCCGCTCGGCGTGGCGGTCGAACATCGCGAGCCAGATCGCGGTCTTGTAGCCGAAGGTGACCGGCAGCGCCTGCTGGAGATGGGTGCGGCCCGCCATCGGGGTGTCGCGATAGCGCCTGGAGAGGTCGGCGAGAATCTTGCGCAGTGCGGCGATGTCCTGCTCGACGATCTCGAGCCCGGCGCGCAGTTGCAGCACCACGGCGGTGTCCATGATGTCCTGCGTGGTCGCACCCCAATGCACATAGCGGCCGGCATCGCCGCATTGCTTCACCATCTGATGCACCAGGGGCAGGATCGGATAGCCGACCACATCGGTCTCCTGCCGCAACAGGTCGAAATCCAGCGCGGCAAGATCAGTCCGCGCCGCGATCTGGTCGGCGGCATCCTGCGGGATCACCCCGCACTTCGCTTCCGCCTTCGCCAGTGCCACCTCGACCTCGGCATAGCGCGCGACCGTCGCGATATCAGAAAACACCTCCCGCATCTGCGGCGTGCCGAAGGCATCGCGGAACAGCATGGAATCGAGCACGGTGGTCGAGGCATGAAAAGCGGGCATGGGCGTTTCTTCGTGGTTGGTGTGTTGTGTGAAGGCAGCTTACGCACACGGAGCTGTTCGGCAAATGGACATTCACCGCTCGTCACACATTCGATGCCGTCGCGAAGGCCAGGACAACGTGGGAAGCTGCCGCACGCCATTGCCTCAACACCGTCATTGCGACGAGCCCTCGCGACGAAGCAATCCACGCTGTCTCCGCGGCGACAAGCTGGATTGCTTCGCTGCGCTCGCAATGACGTGCGACAATCCGGCCGAAACCGCCACATTCTAACCCAGGCTGCATTCCTCCCCGTAAATCGCATGGCTGCCATCACGCGATCGTGGTGAACCGGACAGGCCCCTTGGCGGACTTACAGACATCAGCCGAAATCCATTTTGATTTCATCATTGCCCGATGTCGTCTTGAGGCCTGAGTTTTCGACGTGCAGTTTCTGTTCCGGGATCACCTGCTCGATACCGACTTGCGCGAGCTGAGCCGCGAGCAGGTTCCCGTTGCCGTGGAGCCGCAGGTTTTCGATCTCGTCGTCCACCTCATGGAGAACCGCGACCGGGTGGTCAGCAAGGACGAGCTGATCGACAAGATCTGGCACGGGCGCAGCGTCTCCGAATCCACCCTGACCAGCCGGATCAATGCGGCACGCAAGGCGGTCGGAGATAGCGGCGCGAGCCAGGCGCTGATCCGCACCATCTCGCGCAAGGGTTTTCGTTTCGTCGGCGACGTCGAGACCAAGCGTGGGGCGACCGCGCCGGAATCCGGTTTTGGAGCGAAGCTTCTGCAGGCCCCGCTGCCGCTACCGGACCGGCCGGCCATCGCGGTGCTGCCCTTCACCAACATGAGCGGCGACCGCGAGCAGGATTATTTCTCCGACGGGATCAGCGAGGACATCATCACCGCGCTGTCGAAGCTGCGCTGGTTCTTCGTCGTCGCGCGCAACTCCTCCTTCGTCTACAAGGGCCGCGCTGTGCACATGAACGAGGTCGCGCGCGAGCTCGGCGTGCGCTACGTGCTCGAAGGCAGCGTGCGGCGGAGCGGCGATCGCGTGCGCATCTCCGCACAGCTCAACGACGTTTCGACCGGCAGCCATCTCTGGGCCGAACGCTACGACCGCGAGCTTGCCGACATCTTCGCCGTGCAGGATGAGATCACCGAGGCGATCGTCGCCGCGATCGAGCCGCAGCTCTATACCGCCGAGAGTTTTCGCGCCCAGCAGAAACCGCCGGGAAGCCTGGATGCCTGGGACCTCGTGATGCGCGCATTGTCGCATTACTGGCGCATCACTCGCGAGGACAATGCCGCCGCGCAGGGACTGCTCGAAAAGGCCGTCGCGCTCGATCCCGCCTATGGCAAGGCGCTCGGCCTGCTCGCGACCAGCCACATCTTCGGCGCGCATATGGGCTGGTCCGACATGGCCCCGACCGTGCCGGTCGCCGAACGCGCCGCGCTCGCGGCGGTGGAGGCGGATCGCGAGGATGCCTGGGCCCATCACGGCCTGGCTTATACTTATCTATTCCGCCGCCGCTTCGACGACGCGCTGGCGGAATTCGAGCTGGCGCTGAACCTCAATCCGAACTTCGCGATGGCGCATGCCTTCTACGGCGTGACGCTGTGCTACGCGGGACGATGGCAGAACGGCGATGTCGCCGCGCGCCGCGCGCTGCGGCTGAGCCCCCGCGACCCGCTCGCGGCGATCTATTGCGGCGTCGCGGCCTATGCCCGGTTCATCGGCCGCGATTACGAAGGAGCCGCACAGATGGCGCGCGAGTCGATGCGGCAGCGCGCCGATTTCGTCGGCGCGCATCGCGTGCTGACCGCCGCCGCCGGCATGTCGGGGGATCCCGCGCGCGCGGCTTCCGCCCTGGAAGGCTTGCGCCGCGCCCAACCGGGCATCTCGCTGGCCTGGATCACCCGCGAGCTGCCGATGCTGCGGGACGAGGATCGCGAGCATTACCTCGAGGGATTGCGGCGCGCGGGGATGAGATAGCGAATTTCTCCTCTCCCGCTTGCGGGAGAGGAGAAGAGGGTCGCTACTCCTGCATCATCTCGCCGCTGCCGCCGAACTCGGCCGGGAAATCCTTGAGCTTGGGCAGGCCGTCGCGCATCGGCAGCACCGTCTCGGCGTAATTGACGTGGACGCCGGGCGCGAAGGCGAGCGTGGGAATGGTGGCGGTGAAGACGTCGACCAGGCCAAGCGGCGGATGGTTCGTCATGAGGTGGCCGCCGCATTTCTTGCAGTATTTGCGCTGGCTGAGCGGCGTCTTGGTAAAGGTCTCGACATTCTCTGCACCTTCGGTGATGCGCACAGCCTCGGGCTTCCACAGGCTGAACGCGTTCACCGGACCGCCCGACCACGAGCGGCACGAGCGGCAATGGCAATAGCCCATCGCCTCCGGCGCGCCTGTGGCCTCGATCGTGACCGCGCCACAGAAGCAGTTTCCGACATGTTTCATTGGGTCGTCTCCGTTGATGAAGGTTTGAATTTCTCTCCCCGCGCCCGTTTGCCGATAGCTCGGCAAAAACGGATGCGGGGTCGCGACGAGCTTCGCTCGCGCAGGTAGCGTCGGGGTGAGGGGATTCACCCCGAGAAACGTTGAAGGCCGGGTCGGCAAGATCCGATACGCGCCTCGGCGCCGCCGCGCGTCCTCCTTTCGGCGGACGCGACGGAAAGACGCGCAAGCTATACCGACTTGCGCCAGGGAATAAGCATCGAGACCCGTTGTTTGTACTGCCGGTACTCGTCGCCGAAGAGATCGATGAGGTCGTGCTCCTCCAGCGCGATGCCGACGAAGATGTAGAGCGTGGTCACGGCGGCGAACAGCAGATGGCCCACGGTCATGACCGGCGCCGCCCAGAACGCAATGATGAAGCCGAGATAGATCGGATGACGGACGAACTTGTAGAGCAGCGGCGTCTTGAAGCGCGGCGGCGACGCCTCCTTGCCGACGAGATGATTGGTGACCTGATGCAATCCGAACAACTCGAAATGATTGATGATGAAGGTCGAGGTGAACACCAGGACCCAGCCCACCAACGACAGCGTGACGATCGTCACAGCAAGATCCGGGTTCGCGACCTCCCATATGACCGTGGGCAGCGGACGCCACTGCCAGAACAGGAGGAGCAATGACAGGCTCGCAAACAGCACATAAGTGCTGCGCTCGACCGGCTTGGGGACGTACTGCGTCCACCATGCCTTGAACTGCCGGCGCGCCATCACGCTGTGCTGGACCGCAAACAGGGCCATCAGGAGCAGATTGATGATGACGGCCTCGGCGACGGGTGTGTCGGTCCCGGTGTCGATGGTCTTCGGCACCACCAGCCCCATGACGAAGCCGATGGCGTAGAGAATGGTGACGAAAAACACGAGATACGCCGCAATTCCGTACAGAAATGCGATGAACTTGAAAATGCGTGAGCCCGCAACCGGGCCGATAGGATGAACCTGATGATCAATTTGGGTCATAAACAGCTCCGTTGTGCCAAAACGCCGGCACTTCATTGGTCGCTGCACCATGCCGCACCGGAGGTCCCAAGACTTTCGCGGACGGTTGATTTTCGCCTGAGACGACTTTGATTTTTGCTTGAGACGACAGAAACGTGCGATTTCGCTTTGAAAACAACGTGCTCGACGGCGACCTGCGGGAACTCACCTGCAGCGGGGCAGCCGTGCCGTTGCAGCCGCAGGTGTTCGATCTCCTGCTTTATCTGGTGGCGCAGCGCACCCGTGTGGTCAGCAAGGATGACCTGATCAGCGAAATTTGGAGCGATCGGATCATCTCGGATTCCGCCCTGAACAGCCGGATCAACGCCGCCCGCAAGGCGCTCGGCGACGACGGTGCGAGCCAGCGGCTGATCAAGACCATTCCGCGCAAGGGCTTTCGTTTCGTCGGCGAAGTACGGGAAGAAGTGGCAGCCGCGACGGCGTCCGCTGAACCCGTCGCTGCCCTGCCGCGCGCCTTAGCGGATCGTCCGGCGGTCGCGGTGCTTGCTTTCGAGAACATGAGCGGCAATCCCGCGCAGGACTATTTCGGCGACGGCATCAGCGAGGACATCCTCACCGCGCTGTCGAAGCAGCGCTGGTTCATGGTGATCGCCCGCAACTCGTCCTTCACTTACAAGGGACGCGCGGTCCACATCCGGCAGATCGCCGAGGAACTCGGCGTCCGCTACATCGTCGAAGGCAGCGTGCGCAAGTCGGACAACAGGGTGCGCATCACCGCACAGCTCAACGACGCCACAACCGGCAGCCATCTCTGGGCCGAGCGCTACGACCGCGAGCTGGTCGACGTGTTCGCCGTGCAGGACGAAATCACCAACGCGATCGCCGCGGCGATCGAGCCGCAAATTCATGCGGCGGAAAGTTTTCGCGCCCATCGCAAGCCCCCTGCGAGCCTGGATGCCTGGGATCTCCTGATGCGGGCGCTGTCACATTACTGGCGCGTGACGCGGCGGGATCACGAGACCGCGCGGGCGCTGCTGGAACGCGCGGTCGGGATCGACCCGAACTACGGCCAGGCGCTGTCGGTGCTCGCGGCGAACCACATGTTCGGCGTGCATCTCGGCTGGGCCGAGCTGGCCGTGGTGGCGCCGGTGGCGGAAGCCGCCGCGCTCGCCGCGGTGCGCTGCGACCACGAGGATGCCTGGGCGCACGCCGCCCTCGGCAGCGTCTACTTCTCGACGCGAAGGCTGGCGGATGCACTGTCCGAGTTCGAACAGGCGCTCGCGCTCAATCCGAACTTCTCACTGGCGCAGGGCTATTACGCACTGGCGCTGTCCTATGCCGGGCGGCCGAAAGATTCATTCGAGGCAGCACAGAGGGCAATGCGGCTCTCGCCGCGCGATCCATCCCTGGCGATCTATCACGGCATCGCCGGCTATGCCCGCTTCACCGAGCGGCGCTATGGCGAGGCCATCGCGCTCGCGCGCGAGGCGATCCGCCACCGTGGCGACCTCACCGGCGCCTACCGCGTGCTCGCGGTTTCTGCCGGCATGATTGGCGACGGCGTGCTTGCGGAGATGGCGCTGGGCGAGCTCCGCCGCACCCAACCCAACATCTCGCTGCACTGGATCGGGACGCAACTGCCATGGGCCAATGAGGCCGACCGCGAGCACTATCTGGAAGGATTCCGGCGAGCGGGCTTGCGCTAGACGATCGTCACGCCGGGTCTGCGTCGCGTTTGCGGCGCAGATGGACGACGACGTCGAGCCGCGCGATCTCATGGCCCGGAAGCGCCTCGGGCATCCTGGTGAAGGTCAGGCCGTCGGTGACGTCGACCAGCACATCCTCGCCTTCGAGGTAGAAATGCGGATGCACGGACGTGTCGGTGTCGAAGAACGACTTGATGCCGTCGGCTGCGATCCGGCGCAACAGGCCGGCTTCGGTGAACTGGTTCAGCGTGTTGTAGACGGTCGCAAGCGACAGCCGCAGATTGGCAGCCGTCGCTTCTTCATAAAGCCCCTCCGCTGTCACATGACGATGGGGGCAGAGGAACAGCATTTTGCCGAGCGCCAGGCGGTGGCGCGTCAGCCTGAGGCCGGCATCGCCGAGCAATTGCGCGCAACGTGCTGACGCCTCGTCCGCGAAGGAGATGGCGATATCATCTGAATCCGCTTCGGGTGGGGTGGAATGGACGTTCATCGTCGATGCACTCGCAGTTGACCGGTCACGCGGAGCCTCACCGCGTCCTGCCATCAGATCGCAGAAGGGGCAGCCCGGCTTTGATCCCGATCAAATCCGGAACGAGCCCGCTCCTGACCTATCTCAAGGCGGCCGAGTTTATTCCCGGCCAGAATAGCCCCACACAAATGAGGCTCACATGTCCAAGCCGGTTCCCGACAAGGCAGAGATCGCGCTCGAATATCCCGACAAGTTCTATGTCGGCACCTTCGGGCATTCATCGCGGTTCGAGGCGCGACTCGACGGCAGCGGCGTTGCGCTGGTGCTGCAGCAGCCGGGCACGGCGGACGAACGCAAATCGGTGCACCTGCACCTCAATTTCGGCCTGCTCGCCGGAATCCTGCGCGAGCTCGCGGGCAGTGTCGCGGCCATCCCCAAGGACGACATCGCGCACCGGGAGCAACTCGCGGATGCGCTTGCCGAGTTGCAACGGGTGCTGCGGCCCTCCTGAAGCCGGGCGGCGCGGCGGCGCCGGCTTGGCCGTCAAATGCCGTAACAGGACGCGCTGTACATTTTTTGGGCGAACACTGTCGAGACTTTCATCTTGCGGCGCCGAACGAGACTGTGTGAGCCTCGATCCCGGATGGGGACTGGGATGGGCTGGCCATAGCTTTGCGCGCCACGACGTGCGAAGCGTCTGCGGCTGGTCTCGCTTGAGAAAGATACGACATGTCAAAACGAGTGTTGCTTGGCGTCCTCCTGGCTTGCGGCCTCACGGCCCCGGCGCTGGCGCAAGAGCCGAAAGCGGGTGGAGCGATCAATGCCGTGATTCAGCCCGAGCCGCCCGGCCTGATGCTGGCGATGGTCCAGAACGGCCCGGTGCAGATGGTGTCGGGCAACATTTTCGAAGGCCTGCTTCGCTACAGCCCCAAGCTCGAACCACAGCCGGAGCTCGCCGAGAGCTGGAGCGTCAGCGAGGACGCAAAAACCTACACATTCAAGCTCAGGAAGGGCGTGACCTGGCATGACGGCAAGCCCTTCACCGCCGCCGACGTGCTATTCTCGCTCGATATGTTGAAGCAGACGCATGCGCGCGCCCGCAACAATCTCGCGCAGGTCGACAAGGTCGAGGCTCCCGACGACTACACCGTGGTGTTCACGCTGAAGCAGCCGTTCGGCCCGTTCCTCGGCATCTTCGAGGTCGGCTCGATGCCGATGGTACCGAAGCATCTCTATGAAGGCACCGACTGGAAGACCAATCCCTACAACAACGCCCCGGTCGGCACCGGCCCCTTCATGTTCAAGGAATGGCAGAAGGGCTCTTTCATCCGCCTGGTCAAGAACCCGAACTATTACGAGAAGGGCAAGCCCTATCTCGACGAGATCTACTGGCAGATCATTCCCGATGCCGCGGCGCGATCGGTGGCATATGAGACCGGCAAGGTCGACGTGCTGCCCGGCGGCTCGGTCGAGAATTTCGACGTGCCCCGGCTCTCCAAGCTGAAGGACACCTGCGTCACCGGCGCCGGCTGGGAGTTCTTCTCGCCGCTGGCCTGGCTGTGGCTCAACAACCGCCAGGGTCCGCTCGCCGACAAGCGGGTGCGGCAGGCGGTTATGTTTGCGATCGACCGCGACTTCGCCAAGGACGTGATCTGGAACGGGCTCGGCAAGGTCGCGACCGGCCCGTCCGCCTCGACCATCAAGTACTACACCGCCGACGTGCCGAAATACCCTTACGATCCGGCCAAGGCCAAGGCGCTGTTGAAGGAAGCCGGCTACAAGGGCGAGAAGATCCGCCTTCTGCCGCTCGCCTATGGCGAGACCTGGCAGCGCTGGGGTGAAGCCGTGAAGCAGAACCTCCAGGACGTCGGCATGAACATCGAGACCATCGCCACCGACGTCGCGGGCGGCAACCAGAAGATCGGCGACTGGGACTACGACATCGCTTTCACCTATCTCTACCAGTACGGCGATCCCGCACTCGGCGTCGGCCGCAACTATGTCTCCAGCGCCATCGCCAAGGGCCAGGTGTTCAACAATGTCGAGGGTTACTCCAACCCGGAAATCGACAAGCTGTTCGCCGACGGCGCGGTGGCGACGCCCGACTCCAAGCGCAAGGAGATCTACGAGAAGGCGCAGAAGATCCTGGTCGAGGACGTGCCGGTGGCCTGGATGCTCGAGCTGCAATTCCCGACCGTCATGCGCTGCAAGGTCAAGAACCTGATCACCACCGGGATCGGGGTCAATGACGGCTTCAAGGACGCATGGCTCGACAAGTGAGGGCAGGCGTTCCAGGCTCCCCTTACCTCTCCCGCTTGCGGGAGAGGTCGCTGCGCTCGAAGAGCGTAGCGGGTGAGGGGCCTCTCCACTTGGCAATCCCTCTGCGGAAATACCCTCTCCCTCTCCCGGGAGAGGGGGCGCATCGCGATTGCCGCTGCGTTCAACCTGATCTGATCGCCGTCTAATTATGCTCTCCTTCGTCGCTCAGCGTATCATGAAGGGCGTGATCGTCCTGCTTGCGATCGTCGTCCTCAATTTCTTCCTGATCCGGCTCGCGCCCGGCGATCCCGCGGTCGTGATGGCGGGCGAGGCCGGCGCCAGCGACCAGATATTCGTCCAGCAGCTCCGGGAGAAGTTCGGCCTGGACAAGCCGCTGCCCGAGCAGCTCTTCGTCTACGTCAAGGGCGTCGTGACGCTCGACCTCGGCTTCTCCTTCCGCCAGCAGGCGCCGGTGTCGAAGCTGATCCTGGAACGGCTTCCGGCGACGCTTCTACTCACGCTGACGGCGTTCGCGATCTCACTGGTGCTCGGCATCCTGTTCGGCACCTTTGCGGCGCGCTTCGCGGGGACCTGGCTCGACACCGCCATCACGATCTTCGCGCTGATCTTCTACGCCATGCCGATCTTCTGGGTGGCGCTGATGGGCATCCTGTTGTTCTCGGTCACTGTCGATTGGCTGCCGAGCTTCGGCTATGAGACGGTCGGCGCCAACCTCTCCGGCCCTGCCCATGCGGTCGACGTCGCAAGGCACCTGATCATGCCGGCGATGACGCTCGGCCTGTTCTTCATGGCGACTTACACCCGCATGACGCGCGCCTCGATGCTGGAGGTGAAGCGTCTCGACTTCGTCAAGACCGCGCGCGCCAAAGGCCTGTCCGATGCCGTGATCCAGCGCCGCCACGTCCTGCGCAACGCGCTCCTGCCAGTCGTGACGCTCGCCGGCGTCCACTCCGGCACCCTGATCGGCGGCGCCGTCATCACCGAGACCGTGTTCGCCTGGCCCGGCATCGGACGCCTGATGTACGACGCCCTGCTCCAGCGCGACTACAATCTGCTGCTCGGCGTCTTCGTGATCTGTTCCGCCATGGTCCTGACCTTCAACCTTATCACCGACCTGGTCTATCGCCTGGTCGACCCGCGCATCGAATTCACCACATGAAACAGTTTTGGAAATCGATGCTGAGGAGCCCGAGCGGCGTCATCGGGCTGATCATCCTGCTGCTTGCTATCTCGGTCGCCCTGTTCGGTCCGATGCTGTTCCCGAACTCGCCCTGGCGCATGGTGCAGCGGCCGTTCCTGCCGCCGTTCACGCTCGCGACCGTCCCGCTCGGCACCGACGCGCTCGGCCGCGACGTGTTCGCCGGCATGATCTTCGGCGCACGCGTCTCGCTGCTGGTCGGCATGGTCTCCACCCTGGTGGCGCTGGTCGTCGGCGTTCCCATAGGCGCCATGGCAGGCTATTTCGGCGGCAGGGTCGACGACGCCCTGATGCGCTTCACCGAGTTCTTCCAGACCATTCCGAGCTTTGCGCTCGCGATCGTGCTGGTCGCGATCCTGCAGCCCTCGATCTATTCGATCGTCGCCTCGATCGCGCTGGTAAGCTGGCCGCCGGTTGCGCGTCTCGTCCGCGGCGAGGTGCTGTCGCTGCGTACGCGGGAATACGTCCAGGCCGCCGTGGTCACGGGCCAGAGCAACACCTGGATCATCCTGCGCGAAATCCTGCCGAACACGCTATCGCCGGTCATCGTGCTGGCTTCGCTGATGGTGGCGACCGCGATCCTGCTGGAATCCTCGCTGGCGTTCCTCGGCCTCGGCGATCCCAATCTGATCTCCTGGGGCTACATGGTCGGCGCCGGCCGCACCGTGATCCGCCAGGCCTGGTGGATCACCGTGTTTCCCGGCGTCGCGATCCTGATTTCGGTGCTGGGGCTCAATTTGATCGGCGAAGGCCTCAACGACGCGCTCAATCCGCGCCTGTCGCGGGAGGGCCGCTGATCATGAACGCACCGCCCGCCGTCTCCATCAAGAATCTGCGGATCGCATTGCCCAAGGGCGCGGAACGGCCGTACGCGGTCGACGGCGTCTCGCTCGATTTGCGGCCCGGGAAGATTGTCTGCGTCGTCGGCGAATCCGGCTCCGGCAAATCGATGTGCGCGCACGCGCTGATGGGCCTGTTGCCTGACACGGTCACCGTCACCTCCGGCGAGATCCAGTTCGAAGGCCGCGACCTGCTCAAACTAGACGACGACGGCTGGCGCGATCTGCGCGGCCGCCGGTTCGCGATGATCTTTCAGGAGCCGATGACCGCGCTCAATCCGTTGATGCGGATCGGCGATCAGATGGCGGAGATGTTCGAGGCGCACGGCCTGCTCACGCCGAAGGAGCGGCGCCACAAGGCGCTGTCGCTGGCGCGCGAGGTCGGCCTCCCCGACCCCGAGCGCATCGTGCGCGCCTATCCGCACCAGCTCTCCGGCGGCCAGCGCCAGCGCGCCATGATCGCGATGGCGCTTGCGCTCGAACCGGCGGTGCTGGTCGCGGACGAGCCGACCACCGCGCTCGACGTCACCACGCAGGCGCAGATCCTGAAACTGATCCGCAACCTCCAGCGCAATCGAAACATGGCGGTGATGTTCATCACCCATGATTTCGGCGTGGTCGCCGACATCGCTGACCAGGTCGTGGTGTTGCGCCATGGCAAGGTGGTCGAGGAAGGCGCCGCCTCGGCCGTCTTCAACGCGCCGCAGCACGACTACACGAAGGCGCTGCTCGCCGCCGTGCCCTCGATGGATCCGCCCGCCCGCAGCCCCCTCGACGACCAGGCCAAGGCGGTCGAGGTGATCGGACTGGACAAGACCTACGTCACCTCGGGCGGCTGGTTTCGCGAGGACCGCCGCGTCGATGCCGCGCGCGAAGTCAACTTCACGATTCTCAAGGGCGAGACGCTCGGCCTGGTTGGCGAATCCGGTTCCGGCAAATCGTCGGTGGCCCGGCTGGTGATGCGGCTGATCGAGGCCGACCGCGGCACCGTGCGGATCGGCGAGACCGATCTCACAAAGCTCGCGGGCAAGGCACTGCGCGCTGAGCGCCACCGCATCCAGATGATCTTCCAGGATCCGTTCGCTTCGCTCAATCCGCGTCGCAAGGTCGGTCATATCATCGCCGACGGCCCGATCGCGGCCGGCACCGATCCGAAAGTCGCGTTGGACCGCGCTCGCGATCTCCTCAAGATGGTCGGGCTCGATGCCGGCGCGCTCGAGCGCTATCCGCATGAATTCTCCGGTGGCCAGCGCCAGCGCATCGGCATTGCGCGCGCGCTCGCGCTCGAGCCCGAGATCATCGTCGCGGACGAGGCTGTCTCCGCGCTCGACGTCTCCGTGCAGGCGCAGGTCCTGAGGTTGCTCGAAGACCTCAAGGCTCGTCTCGGCCTCTCGATGCTGTTCATCACCCACGATCTGCGGGTTGCGGCGCAAATCTGCGACCGCATCGCCGTGATGCAGCGCGGCGCCATCGTCGAGCTGAAGCCCACCGCGCAGCTGTTCGCCGCGCCCGAGCATGCCTATACACGCGAGCTTCTCGCGGCGGTGCCTGGGCAGAGAGAGCGCGCGCCGGCGGCGTAAGTCAGCCGGTCGCGGTTTCTACTTCGTCCGAGGATTCGTGTTGTTCCAGGTGGGGACTGAGTTTGTTACGCCGACGGAGGGCTGGTTGGAGGTCCCGACCGACGGCGCTGTCACGGTCCCGACAGTCTGCCCGGAACTTCCAATAGTCCCTTGCTGTACCGGTGCTCCAGAGCGTCCGCTCGTGCCGCTTGGTGTCTTTGTCCCCGACGTTTGAGCGTTTACAGCGAGTGGCGCTGCGGCCAATCCGAGAGCGATAAGTGCGGCAGTGGAGCGTTTCGTTGTTGTCATGGCTGATCCTTTCGGGCGCGGTCCTTCAATCGCAATGCCGCTTGTCAGGCGCCCGTGCACTGAGTGACCTTACAACTCGATGCGTGAGAAAATGTGCCGCAATGCCATCACGCCGCCGGGCTCAACACTTCATCACGATGCTGCGAAGCGGGTCTGGCCGACCACCGGATGCGCCGTAAGCCGGCGTATCGCTGAAGGTATCGCGCTCCACCTCAGGAACGGAATACTCACGGGCTTTTTATCCCTCGTGACCGCCCGCGGGGCTGCAAAGCCGAAGCCGGCACCCCACATCCGCATGGAATGATTCCCATCATGTGATGATGGACCGAGGATCTATTGGAGCCGACATGGGCCAGATTATTCAGTTTGTCTCGAAATCCGAGCGCGAGCGCATTCGCCTCATCCAGGAAGCGCGCGCGATCTACGACAGCATCTTCCCGCCGGCTGATCCGGTGAGCGAACGATCGGGCGGAGCCTCTGCGCATCGCAGCGACGGAGGCAACCTCGCGTGATCAAGATCATCGCCGTGCTCTGCAACCTCGCCTCTCCAGCGAACTGTCATGAGCAAACCGTCACCACATCCGACTTCGCCGACGTCTCGATGCAATCGTGCCTGGTGGGTGCGCCGCAGCTCGCCGAATGGATGAACCAGCATCCAGCCGAGCGCCTCGCCGGATGGCGCTGCGTGATCGGCCAACAGGCCGGCCGGGGAATTTAGGATCGCGCGCGCTGTCCCTGAACGATCCGAAATGCCTGGTCACCACCATGACCATTGCTGGTCGCGCTCTATCTTCTCTCCGGTCTTGCGACCGGCACAGCATTGGCACGCGGTACAGGCGCGCCTACCTGACGGGCGGGTTGGTGTTGCTCCAGGTCGGGACTGCGTTGGTCACGCCGACCGACGGCCAATTATACGCGCCTATCGATGGCGCCGTGACCGTCCCGACCGACTGTCCAGACGACCCGTAGGCTCTGGGCTGCGCTGCCAATGATCCTGCGCTTCCATAGCTCGGAGCCACCACGCCGGTGCTGTAAGATCGGTTTGACCGGTGCTTTTTGGCTTCAGCCGCGAACGGCGCGGCAAGCAGCCCGATGGTGACCAGGGCGGCAACGGCGGATTTGATGCTCATGACAGATCCCTTCATTCTGCGGCCCGCTTGGCATCTGTTCATTCAACGGCGGATTTCCATAGGCACCCGTTCATAACTCCGTGCGCGGGCGAAGGTGCCGCGGAGCGGTCGCACGGCATGATCAGCGCCGCCGCGGACGACAGGCTTTGCGGTTGTGGCGCTCCTTGACGGTCGCGACCGAGTGCATCAGCTCCTTGAAAGCCGCGATGGCCTTGTCGTCGCCGAGTGCGCTGTCACCGAGCGCTTCCAGATGCTCAATGACCACGAGCAGCGCATCCGCGACCTGGCCGATCTGCTTGCCGTAACTGCCGACATCCGACAGCAGGTCCTTCTCGACGTCGGGCGCCGAGGATTGGCCCACCGTGATGTTCACGAGACCGAACTGGCCGCCGGCCGGACTGAAGAACGACGTGATCGGGTTGATGGATTGCACGACGTCCCCCGACAGAGGCAGCTTGAACACCGGCATGCGGTTATCCTTTCCTGGCTGAGCCCGGCGGGCGCGAGACTAGCACGCCCGCCCGCTACGCGTGCCTCGCCTTCGGATGGACCCGAATCAGCTCTAATGCATTCACCTCATCGACTTCGCGTATTGAGGCGACATGACCGGTCCCGAACTGAAGCAACTCCGCAACGATCTCTCGGATGTCCTCGACCGCAAGCTCACCGCGGCCGACATGGCCCGGCTTTGCGGATTGCCGGAGAAGGGCGGCGCCGACACCATCCGGCGCTGGGAAGTGAGCGGCCCGACACCGTCCGCGACCAAGGTGCTGCGCGTGCTCGCGATGGCGAGCGAGCGCTATCCGATCCTGGAGAAGTTCGACGTCTTCGATCGTCATGACGTTCGCGAGGAAGACCGGCCCGCGAAGCGCGCTGCATTCCGCGAACAGATGCGCGATGAGGCGCGGCGCCGTCTTGGTTAATGGGATGCTCGCGCAAGTTACCCTGATAGCGCCGAGTTAAGTCTTCCTTCACCACTTCTTAAGCCGACATTAAGCACGAAAATCATTTACAGCCCAATAAGTTAGGTTGGCTGCCGCTGTGCCACGGATGTGACAGCATTTTCGTCAAAAGCGAGCTATCTGCAAAACCAACGACGGCGCGGAAAGCGCGCCTGCCGGGGACCTAAGTGCTGGAGTTTGGACGATGAAGAAGATTCTGTTTGCGACCGTCGCGCTGCTCGTGGTGGGCGCTGCCGCGCCGGCAGTCGGTGCCGATCTCGGTAACCGCAACTACTACAAGACGCCCGCGCCCGCCTATGCCGCGCCGATCTACAACTGGACCGGCTTCTATATCGGCGGCCATGTCGGCGGCGCGTTCTCCAGCGACAACAATTTCAGCGGCCTCTCCACCGGCAATAACGGCAACGGCCGTTTCCTCGGCGGCCTGCAGGCCGGTGCGGACTGGCAGTTCAACCCGAACTTCGTCGTCGGTGTCGAAGGCCAGTATTCCTGGCTCTCCGGCAGCGTCGGCGCGGTGTTCCCGGGCGGCGTCGCCTACACTAACGACCAGCGTGGTCTCGGCTCGATCACCGGCCGCGTCGGCTACACCTGGGGTCCGGGCCTGCTCTACGTGAAGGGCGGCTACGCCTATTCGGACAACAACGAGAGGGTGACCGTCGGCGGCGTGCCGACCGGCTTCATCATCAGCGGTGACCACCGCAACGGCTACACCGTCGGTGCCGGCCTCGAATACATGTTCGCGCCGAACTGGTCGGCCAAGGCCGAGTACCAGTACTACAATTTCGGCGACGCGCACTTCACCGCGGGCCCGCTGGCGGGAACCGGCAACTTCACCACCGACGACCACACCATCAAGGCGGGCGTCAACTACCGCTTCAACTGGGCCAACTCGGCGGTCGCGCGCTACTGAACGGTTACCAAGACCTTATCGTGATGGAAGGGCCGGCATCGTTGCCGGCCCTTCTTTTTTCGCTGTGCGGAACGCGCTCAACCGATTGAGCAACTTGCGATTTTTTAACCTGGCCCGAGGATACTGCGCGGCGAAAGCATAAAGATCACGCGTGGGGGAATTTCGATGGCGATCCGTCTGGGCCTTGGCCGTCTGCTTGGTCGTATCCGGCCTCGTTTCAAAATGCCGACATGGGGCGTGCGCGGCAGCCTGTTCACGGCCTTCGCGGTGATCGCGGGCATGGGCCTCGTGATTGCAGCCGGCGCCGGCTTCGTCTTCAACCATCTCGGCAGCACCATGATGGACCTGAGCGGCCGCGACATCCCGCGCCTTTCCGCCAGCCTTCAACTCGCATCGCAAAGCGCAACGCTCGCGGCACAGGGGCCGGGCCTCCTGGCGTCGCCGTCCGATGAGGCGCTGAACGAACGCACCAAGAAGGTGCAGGAGATCCAGCAGCTCGCCATGGCCAAGCTCGGCGAGATCATCGAGCACGGCGCCGACAAGCAGATCGCAACCGCGTTGCGCGACACCGCCAAGAGCATCGACGAGGCGACCCAGAGCCTGGTGTCGGCCGCGCGCGAACGGCTCGATACCGGCGCGCTGCATGACAAGCAATATGAAGCACTCCGCAAGGCGCAGCTCACCTTCGTCGGTGCGGCCGGTCCTGCCATGCTGGATGCGCAAACGCGCCTGAACGCGATCCTCGGCGCGGCGGAAGTTTCCGCCGACGATGCCACCGAAGCCGCCCGCACCGTCTCACAGGTCGCGACCATCTCCGCCAACGGCAATCTGATGGCCGCCGACATGATGGCGGCGCTGTCGGCCAACAACAGCGATACGCTGGAGGCGATCGAGAAGGAGTTCAAGGCGACGCGCGACCGCGTCAAGTCTAACCTCGAGGACCTGCCGAACATGGCCTCGATGCAAGCGGTGCGCGACACCGTGCAAAAGCTGTTCGCCTTCGGTGAGGGCAAGACGGGCGTGTTCAAGATCCGCCAGAAGGAGCTCGACGCCATCGACTACGGCCAGACCATCCTGGACGAGACCCGCAAGCTCAATGTCGGCCTCGGCATCAGCGTGCAGCAGCTGGTCGAGGGTGTGCAGAAGGAGACCAACGCGTCGACCTTCCAGGCGCGGCATGAGATCTCGCTCGCGACCACCGCGATGCTGGCGCTCGGCGCACTGATGCTGGTCGGCTCGGCGCTGTTCGTCTGGCTCTATGTCGGCCGCAACATCCTGCGTCGCATTCGCGAGCTTCAACGCGCCATGCAGTTGCTCTCGGCAGGCGACCTCGACACCGAGATCGTCCGCTCCCGGCAGAACGACGAGATCGGCGCGATGAAGGAAACGCTGACGGTGTTCCGCGACAGCATGATCGAAGCCCGGGCGCTTGCGAGCGAGCAGGACAGGGATCGCGTTGCCAAGGCCGAGCGTGCGGCGCAGATGGAGGCGAAGATTGCAGACTTCGAGGGCGCGGTCCGCTCCGCACTCGACAATCTCGCGCAGTCAGCCAATTCGATGCAATCGACCGCGCAGAGCATGTCGAACACGGCAGACCAGTCCAATGCGCTGGTGAACGCAGTTGCATCCGCAGCCGAAGAGACCTCGGTCAACGTGCAGACCGTATCGTCAGGCACCGAGCAGCTCTCGTCCTCGATCGAGGAGATCAGCAAGCAGGTCGTCACCTCGGCCGCGATCGCCAGGAAGGCGGTCGACGAAGCCGGCGCGACCGACGCTACGGTGCAGAGCCTCGCCGACAGCGCGAGCCGCATCAGCGTGGTGGTCGACCTGATCCAGACCATTGCCTCGCAAACCAATCTGCTGGCGCTCAACGCCACCATCGAGGCGGCGCGCGCGGGCGAAGCCGGCCGCGGCTTCGCGGTGGTCGCCTCCGAGGTGAAGAGCCTCGCGAGCCAGACCGCCAAAGCGACGGAGGAGATCCGCAGCCAGATCGCCAGCATGCAGTCAGTGACGACTTCGGCGGTCGGCGCCATCCAGGGCATCGGCCGGATCATCGGCGAGATCAACGACGTCACCACGACGATCGCCGCCGCGGTCGAGGAACAGGGCGCGGCGACACGCGAGATCGCCCGCAACATCCAGCATGCAGCCGGCGGCACCAGCGAGGTCTCCAGCAACATCGTCGGCGTCTCCACGGCTTCGGCGGAAGCCGGCGCAGCGGCGAACGAAGTGCTCGGCGCCTCCGACGCGCTCCGCCGCGAGGCCGACATGCTGCGCGGAGAGATCGACGCATTCCTCAACAACATGCGGGCGGCGTAGGCGCCGTTCCGTAACCCGGAATGACCGCCATGCGGGCCGCGCCAGCGTTCTTTTTCGGCTGGCGCGGCGGGAGAGGTGGGTTTAAGCCGGTAGCATGAACGCAAAGACCGACACCGTGCAGTCCTCCGCCGACGCCCTGCGCTATCCCTGGGAACAGCATCCCGGCCCCGAAGAGGTCGTCGAGGTAAAGCCCGGCGTGTTGTGGGCGCGGCTGAAGCTGCCGTTCCGCCTCAACCATGTGAACATCTATCTGCTCGCCGACGGCGACGGCTATGCCATGATCGATGCCGGCTTCGGCAATGAGGAGACGATCGAAGCCTGGACGAAGCTGTTCGACGGGCCGCTGAAGGGTGTCAACATCACGCGCCTGATCGTGACCCATTCCCATCCCGATCATGTCGGTCTGGCCGGGTGGATCGTCGAGCGGTTCAACTGCCCGCTGGTGATGTCGCAGGTCGAATATCTGCAATCGGTCTATCACCAGAACCGCGGCACCGAGGAGCGGCAGGAGGCGCAGCGGCTGTTCTTCCGCCGCCACGGCATGGACGAGTCGCTCACCGAAAAACTGCTCGGCCGCGGCCAGGACTATCTCAAGCGCGTCTCGGTGCTGCCGCCGTCCTACCGCCGCATCTCGCATGGCGAGGACGTCGTGATTGGCACGCGCCGCTTCAAGGTGATCACCGGCGGCGGTCACGCGCTCGACCAGGTGATGCTGTATTGCGCCGACGACAAGCTGTTCCTCTCGGCCGACCAGGTACTGAGCAAGATCTCGCCGAACGTCAGCGTGTGGGCGGTCGAACCCGACCAGAACTCGCTCGGCGAATATCTGGCCTCGCTCGCCAGCCTCACCACGACTCTCCCCTATGACGTGCTGGTACTGCCGGGCCACGGCGTGCCGTTCTACGGGCTGAAGACCCGCATCAAGCAGCTCGCCGATCACCACGAGGAGCGCTGCCGCCTGATCGCGGAAGCCTGCCGCGAGGTACCGCAGACCTCGCGCGCATTGGTGCCCGTCGTGTTCAACAAGCACGTGCTGGACGAACATCAGATGGGTTTCGCCGCCGGCGAACTGGTCGCTCACGTCAACTACATGATCGTCGAGGGCCGGCTGACGGCGGAGATGAAAGACGGCGTGTTGCAGTTCAGGACGACCTGAGTTTCAGGCGCCGCCGATGACCCATGAGGCCATCCGCAACCTGCTAGCACGGGACGACGACGAAGCGCTGGGCGAGCTTCGGACACTGTCAACGGCGAGCGATGCCTTTGTGCGGCGAACCGCAATCGAGGTCATCGGACACCACAAGCGGGGGCATGAACTCCGCACGATTATTGCCGCTGCCTTTTCCGACACGTCAGATTACGTCAGGCACACCGCCTGCGGCATCGTCGAGCAATGGAAGCTTGCCGAAGCTCACGATCTCGTGCTGCCCCTTCTGAGGGCGCCCGAAGCATCGACGCGGGAGTGCGCGCTTCGCGCTCTCGCGGAGATCTGGCATGAGGCGGATTTCCATTCGATCTTTGATCTCTACAGGCGCGATCCGGAAATCGGAGTTCGGAAGGAACCCTCGCGGACCTTGCGGCGAGGCGCCGCCGCGGGCAATTGGCGGCTGCTGTTCGATGCTTTTTCCAGGGATGAGTTTCCCCGGCATCGATTGTGGGCCTGCGAGATCGCCGAGACTTTCGGCGATCCGGACGTCCTACCCGCGCTGACCCCGCTGCTGAACGATGACGACGGACATGTGCGCAAGTCCGCCGCGCACGCACATCAGGCGATCGGGGCGCGCAGATAGCCCGGGCGCAATGGTGCAGAGCAACATCGCATCTCGCGCGAACTTGATCCGGATCAAGTTTCAAATCGCACGATAGGGCATTTTGCCCAAATGCCCCGCAGGTCCAAATGTGGGATAGCGCATAGACATTGGAGCTGGAATAGCTCTAAGGATATGCGGGTCTTTGGTCGGTTCCGCTGCAGGTTTGACGATGGATTACACCCAGTTCTTCAATTCCGCCCTTGATCGTCTCCACACCGAGCGGCGCTACCGCGTGTTCGCCGATCTCGAGCGCATTGCCGGCCGGTTCCCGCATGCGCTCTGGCACTCGCCCAAGGGCAAGCGCGACGTCGTGATCTGGTGCTCCAACGATTATCTCGGCATGGGCCAGCACCCGAAGGTGGTGGGCGCCATGGTCGAGACCGCGACCCGCGTCGGCACCGGCGCCGGCGGCACCCGCAACATCGCCGGCACGCATCATCCGCTCGTACAGCTCGAGGCCGAGCTCGCCGATCTCCACGGCAAAGAAGCCTCGCTGCTCTTCACGTCCGGTTACGTCTCGAACCAGACCGGCATCGCGACCATCGCGAAACTCATTCCGAACTGCCTGATCCTGTCCGACGAGCTCAACCACAATTCGATGATCGAGGGCATCCGCCAGTCCGGCTGCGAGCGGGTCGTGTTCCGCCACAACGACCTCGCCGATCTCGAAGCGCTGTTGAAGGCTGCGGGCCCGAGCCGGCCCAAGCTGATCGCCTGCGAGAGCCTTTATTCGATGGACGGCGACATCGCCCCGCTCGCCAAGATCTGCGACCTCGCCGAGAAGTACGGCGCGATGACCTATGTCGACGAGGTCCACGCCGTCGGCATGTACGGCCCGCGCGGCGGCGGCATCGCCGAGCGCGATGGCGTGATGCATCGCATCGACATTCTCGAAGGCACGCTCGCCAAGGCGTTCGGCTGCCTCGGCGGCTACATCGCCGCCAACGGCCAGATCATCGACGCCGTGCGCTCCTATGCGCCGGGCTTCATCTTCACCACCGCGCTGCCGCCGGCGATCTGCTCGGCCGCGACCGCCGCCATCAAGCATCTGAAGACCTCGAGCTGGGAGCGTGAGCGTCACCAGGACCGCGCCGCCCGGGTCAAGGCGATCCTCAACGCCGCCGGCCTGCCGGTGATGTCGAGCGACACCCACATCGTCCCGTTGTTCATCGGCGATGCCGAAAAGTGCAAGCAGGCCTCCGACCTCCTGCTCGAACAGCACGGCATCTACATCCAGCCGATCAACTATCCGACGGTCGCCAAGGGCTCCGAACGCCTGCGCATCACCCCCTCGCCCTATCACGACGACGGCCTGATCGATCAGCTCGCCGAAGCCCTGCTGCAAGTGTGGGACCGCCTCGGTCTGCCGCTCCGCGAGAAGTCGCTGGCGGCGGAGTAGCTCCGGGTCCTCCTGGCCTAGTGCGCAATTGCGCACGGGAGCCAGGACGACGTTGGGGTTTGCACCTTAACGACAACCCCAGTTCCCGCACCCGGACGGCATTTCGCTGTCGCCTGCGACGGTCCAACGCGCTAGATTTACAGGGAAAATGAGATCGGGCGCGGCCAGCGCGCGCCCCGGGAGAAGCACGCTCGCATGCTGCACGATTGGGGCGTGATCGCCGCCGCCTTCGGCTATATCGGCTTTCTGTTCCTGGTGGCGAGCCATGGCGACCGCCGCTCGCCGGCTGGGCGCGGCCGCGCCTCGGGGCTGATCTATCCGCTGTCTCTGGCGATCTACTGCACTTCCTGGACCTTCTTCGGCTCGGTCGGCTTCGCCACTCGCACCTCCACCGACTTCCTCGCGATCTATGTCGGCCCGATCCTGATGATCGGGTTAGGGGCCGGCGTTCTCCGCCGCGTGATCCAGCTCGCCAAGGCCCACAACATCACCTCGATCGCCGACTTCATCGGCGCGCGCTACGGCAAGAGCCAGGCGGTGGCGGCAACCGTCGCGCTGATCGCGATCATCGGCTCGGTGCCCTACATCGCGCTCCAGCTCAAGGCGGTCGCCTCCTCGCTCGAAACCATCCTGAGCGAAGACCAGGCCTTCTCCCACATCCCGATCGTCGGCGACGTGGCGCTAATGGTGACACTGGCGATGGCGGCCTTCGCGGTGCTGTTCGGCACGCGGCAGACGGACGCCACCGAACACCAGCACGGCCTGATGCTGGCGGTCGCGACCGAATCCATCATCAAGCTGGTCGCCTTCCTCGCCGCGGGCATCTTCGTCACGTTCTGGATGTTCTCGCCGCACGAGCTGATCGAGCGCGCGATGAAGACACCGGAGGCGGTCCGCGCCATCAACTATTCGCCCTCGATCGGTAACTTCCTGACCATGACGCTGCTGTCGCTGTGCGCGATCATGCTGCTGCCGCGCCAGTTCCACGTCAGCGTGGTGGAGAATTCCTCGGACGCCGAGGTCGGCCGCGCGCGCTGGCTGTTCCCGCTCTATCTCGTCGCCATCAATCTGTTCGTGATCCCGATCGCGCTCGCCGGCCTCGTCAGCTTCCCGTTCGGCGCCGCCGAGCCGGATATGTACGTGCTGGCGCTGCCGATGGAGGGCGGCGCGGATCTGCTCAGCGTCGCCGTCTTCGTCGGTGGCCTGTCGGCGGCGACCGCGATGGTGATCGTCGAATGCGTCGCGCTCTCCATCATGGTCTCGAACGATCTCGTGGTGCCCCTGGTGCTGCAACGACGGCCCGAAGGGCGAACCGGCGGCGCCGATTTCAGCGACTTCCTGTTGCGCTCGCGCCGGCTCGCGATCTTCGCCATCATGGTGATGGCCTATTTCTACTACCGCGCGCTCGGCAACACCCAGCTCGCGGCGATCGGCCTGCTCTCTTTTGCCGCCATCGCCCAGCTTGCACCAAGCTTCTTCGGTGGACTGCTGTGGCGGCGCGCGACCGCGCGCGGCGCGATCGGCGGCATGCTGGTCGGGTTCGCGGTGTGGCTCTACACGTTGTTCATCCCGAGCTTCATGGACACTTCGACGGCGGGCATCCTGCTGCTCCAGCACGGCCCGTTCGGAATCGAGGCGCTGCGGCCGCAGGCGCTGTTCGGCGCCGATTTGCCGCCGCTGATGCACGGGGTCGTCTGGTCGCTGTCGCTCAACATTCTCACCTACGTGCTGCTGTCGCTGGCGCGCCGGCCGTCGTCGATCGAGCTGGTGCAGGCCGATCTGTTCGTCCCCAACACGCTGGCGCCGATCTCCCCGAACTTCCGCCGCTGGCGCACCACCGTCACGGTGCAGGACATCCAGACCACGGTGGCGCAATATCTCGGGCCTGACCGCGCGCGACATTCGTTCGAGGCATTCTCCGCGCGGCGCAATGTGCGGCTGGAGTCCGGGGCGCCCGCCGATTTCGAGCTGCTGCAGCACGCCGAGCACCTGATCGCCTCCTCGATCGGTGCGGCCTCTTCGCGTCTCGTGATGTCGCTGCTGCTGCGCAAACGAACGGTATCGGCGAAGGCTGCGCTCAAGCTGCTCGACGATTCCCATGCGGCGCTGCATTTCAACCGCGAGATTCTCCAGACCGCGCTCAACCATGTGCGCCAGGGCATCGCGGTGTTCGATGCCGATCTGCAACTGATCTGCTCCAACCGGCAGTTCGGCGATCTCCTCAACGTTCCCCCGCATTTCATCCAGTTCGGCACGCCGCTGCGTGAAATCCTGGAATTCATGGGCGTGAGCGAGCCGGCCGATCCGACCGAGCGCGAGGCCATGCTGGAGCGCCGGCTGGTGGCTTACACCACCGACGGCGAGCCTTATCTCGAGCGCCTGCCCGACCGCCACATGGTGATCGAGATCTTGACTAACCGCATGCCCGGCGGCGGATTCGTCATCACCTTCACCGACGTCACGCCCAGTTTCGAGGCGGCCGAAGCGCTGGAGCGCGCCAATGCGACGCTGGAAAAACGGGTGCGCGACCGCACCGAGGAGCTGACCCGGCTGAATTCCGAGCTGGCACTGGCCAAGAGCGCGGCCGAAGACGCCAGCATCTCCAAGACGCGCTTTCTCGCCGCCGCCAGCCACGACATTCTCCAGCCGCTGAACGCGGCGCGGCTCTATGTCACGAGCCTGGTCGAGCGCCAGCACAGCGGCGAGGAGACGCGACTGGTCGAGAACATCGACGAATCGCTTCAGGCGATCGAGGAGATCCTCGGCGCGCTGCTCGACATCTCCAGGCTCGACGCCGGCGCGATGACGACCTCGATCTCGAGCTTCAAGATGGCCGATCTGATGCGCTCGCTGGAGATCGAGTTCGCGCCGATCGCACGCGCCAAGAATCTGGCGCTCGTCTTCGTGCCGTGCTCGCTGCCCGTCGAATCGGATCGTCTCCTGCTGCGGCGGCTGCTGCAGAACCTGATCTCCAACGCGATCAAGTATACCCCGCGCGGACGCGTGCTGGTCGGTTGCCGCCGCCGCGGCGCCTCGCTCAAGATCTGCGTCTACGACACCGGCGTCGGCATCCCGACGGTCAAGCGCGGCGAGATCTTCAAGGAATTCCACCGCCTTGAGCAGGGCGCGCGGATCGCCCGCGGCCTCGGCCTTGGCCTGTCGATCGTCGAGCGGCTGGCGCGCGTGCTCAAGCACGGCATCGCCATCGATTCCAATGTCGGCGGCGGCTCGGTGTTTTCCGTGACGGTGCCGACGGCCAAGGCGATCACCCACACCGCGGCCGTGACCAGTGCGACGCCGCTCGCACGCACCTCGATCTCGGGGACCCTGATCGTCTGCATCGAGAACGATGCCGCGATCCTCGACGGCATGCGCACGCTGCTGAAGGCGTGGGACGCCGAAGTGATCGCGGTAGCCGATCCCGAGGGCGCGATCGCCGCGATCGAAACTGCCGGCCGCCGCGTGACCGGCCTGCTGGTCGACTACCATCTCGACCGCGGCAACGGCATCGCCGCGATCCGCGACATCCGCCGCCGCTTCGGTGACGGCATCCCCGCGATCCTGATCACTGCCGACCGCAGCCCCGCCGTGCAAATGGCTGCGCGCGACGAAAAGGTCGCGGTGCTCAACAAGCCGGTCAAGCCGGCTTCGCTCCGCGCCCTGCTCGGCCAGTGGCGCACGCAGCAGATGGTGGCGGCGGAGTAGCGGGTCAGGCGCCGCCGTCGGCGTCGATGACGGCCTTGGCAAAGGCTTGTGGTGCTTCCTGCGGCAGATTGTGGCCGATGCCACCGGTAATCAGGCGAAACTCGTAGCGGCCCGAGAACTTTTTGGCATAGGCGCTCGGGTCGGGATGCGGGGCGCCGTTGGCGTCGCCTTCCATCGTGATGGTCGGCACGTCGATGACCGGACCCGCGGCGAGCTTCTTTTCGAGATGTTCGTACTTCACTTCGCCCTGGGCAAGCCCGAGCCGCCAGCGGTAATTGTGAATGGTGATCGCGACGTGATCCTTGTTGTCCAGCGCCGCCGCGCTGCGGTCGAAGGTGGCGTCGTCGAACTTCCACTGCGGCGAGGCCAGCTTCCAGATCAGTTTTGCGAAATCATGCGTGTACTTCTCGTATCCGGCGCGGCCGCGCTCGGTCGAGAAATAGAACTGGTACCACCAGAGCAGCTCGGCCGACGGCGGCAGCGGTGCATTGCCCGCGGCCTGACTGGATATCAGATAGCCGCTGACCGACACCAGCGCGCGGCAGCGCTCCGGCCACAGCGCAGCGATGATGTCGGCGGTGCGCGCGCCCCAATCGAAACCGGCGACGACCGCCTTCTTGATGTCGAGCTTGTCCATCAGCGCGATGATGTCGGCGGCCATTGCTGCCGGCTCGCCGTTGCGCGGCGTTTCGTCGGAGAGGAAGTGCGTCGAGCCGTAGCCACGCAGGTAGGGGATGATGACGCGATAGCCGGCCTTCGCCAGGATCGGCGCGACGTCGACGAAGGCGTGAATGTCGTAGGGCCAGCCGTGCAGCAGGATCGCTACGGGACCGTTCGCAGGACCGGCTTCCGCGTAGCCGACGTTGAGGACGCCGGCATCGATCTGCTTGATCGCGCCGAATGAGGCGTTCGTTGCGGAATAGCGCGGCGCTTCCGATTCGGCGCGGGCGAGGCCGATCACGCCGAGGCCGGCGGCGACAGTTCCTGCGGCGACGCCAAAGAACTGGCGGCGGTGCTGGTCAATGCTCTGTGTCATGGTGCTGCTCCCTTGTTGATCGGCCATGCACTGACTAGCAGCGGCGACCGCGAGACACCCGTTTGGAGTTGTGAGAAGTTGTGAGGTTCCGGTTCCAGCATCTGCGGCCCGATCGCCGGGACACGAGAACGGAGTGTGGCGCACGTTCTCTCCACATCGTCATTGCGAGCGTAGCGAAGCAATCCAGAATCCCTCCGCGGCGGCAGACTGGATTGCTTCGCTGCGCTCGCAATGACGGAGTATGAGGCGATAGCGCCACTGTTCCTCGCATTTTGAATTGCGGACACACCTTCGCATCCTCGCGGCTGATTTCGCCCGAGCTTTGCTTCGTCATTCCACCCTCTTATCCAAGAGGGCGCAGGGAAGGCCGGGTGCCGGCTGGCACCCGCGGTCCGCTGCGCGAAAAGCACACGCAGGAAAACCGCACAGCAGCATACAGGTGTAGCCAATCACTCGGCCTTCCCTGCGCGATGGTTGGACGGCTTATGCCGTGCTCTCCCGGGAGCCGAGTTCCTGCTGGCCTCCCTCGTCCTCGCGAAATTCACCGGCACCGCGCCGGTTGACGCAGATGCCGCATCCGCAAGAGCTTGACCGTAGCAACGACGGCCAGGACCACACGGTTTTGCCGTACGCACGGCCCGCCATTTCGCCGCAGTTTTCCCAGCCCTGTCGACGGAGCCGGAAACTTACAGACGAGACGAAGCCTAGCAGCGCCGCTCGTCGGAACGAAGCCTTGGGCTCACGGAGAGCAATCCGCCCTGCCCACGCCTCTCGCACCCGAACGCTGCCGCGTCCACCGCAAGCCCGGCTCGCGAACGTGACGACCACAAGATCGCCCCTCAAGGATGAGCCGGGATAGGCGACACATACGCCATTTCCGAATTTCGGTAAAGTGGAATATTTTTGCGCGCGCGGATTGACAGAGGGGCGACACAGGCGCGGTCGCGTAGCTCGCCCGCTAGGGACTCACCCCGTCGGGGTGCCCTGCTTCCACTGGCCGCCGGCGATCTTTGCGGCGGCGATCACGGCTTGGGTCCGGCTTTCGACGCCGAGCTTCTGCAGGATCGCCGAGACATGCGCCTTGATGGTGGCCTCGGAGACGCCGAGCTCGTAGGCGATCTGCTTGTTGAGCAATCCCTCCGACAGCATCATCAGAACCCGGACCTGCTGCGGCGTCAGCGTCACCAGCCGGTCGCGCAGGCGCGTCATGTCGGGGTCCGCGACCGCCGACAGATCAGTGTCGGCGGGAACCCAGACCTCGCCCTCCATCACCTTGAGGATGGCGTCGCGCAGGGTCTCGACGCCGAAGCGCTTCGGAATGAAACCGGAAGCGCCGAAATCCAGCGAACGGCGAATCGTGGCGCTGTCGTCGGAGGCGGAGACGATCACCACCGGGATCGCCGGATATTGCGCGCGCAGATAGATCAGGCCTGAAAAGCCGGAGATCCCGGGCATCGAGAGGTCGAGCAGGATCAGGTCGACGTCGGAGGTCTGTTCCAAAAGCTTGGTCAGATCCTCGAACGATCCAGCCTCGTCGATCCTGGCCGAGCTCAGGACGCCCGCCACCGCCTGCCGCAGCGCGTCGCGGAACAGCGGGTGGTCATCGGCAATGACGAGATGGGTCGAGGGAGCGTTCATCGTTCTCTTGCTGGCAATCGCACCGGGCCAGTAAGCCGGCGCAGGCCCTTGGGTCAATTCTTTCCCGACCAGCCGTGGCATGCAAGTGGACATTATCCCTTTGCTGCAACGGGGTTAATCCACAGGCCGGCACTATGTTGCCGAATGGAACGCCCGCGGCGTCAGGCGAGCGTCAGTGCGAAAGGCCGAAAGTCGTATTGGGGCGGGTTTCACGCCAATGTTACCTTGGGGGTAAGGCTTGGGTTGATCCGGCATGGCCGGGCATCCAGGGCGCGAGGAAACGATTTTTCGGGGAGCGACTCAACATGTCGACAATGGCTGTGTCTCAAGCAGGCGCGGGAGGGATGACGAAGGACGAACGGTTCGTCATTCTCGCCTCCTCGCTCGGTACCGTTTTCGAGTGGTACGATTTCTATCTCTACGGTTCGCTGGCCGGCATCATCGGCGCGCAGTTCTTCTCGGCCTATCCGCCGGCAACCCGCGACATCTTCGCGCTGCTGGCCTTCGCCGCGGGCTTCCTGGTGCGCCCGTTCGGCGCGATCGTGTTCGGCCGTGTCGGCGACATCGTCGGTCGCAAATACACCTTCCTCGTCACCATCCTGATCATGGGTCTGTCGACCTTCATTGTCGGCCTGCTGCCCAACGCTGCGACCATCGGCATCGCGGCCCCGATCATCCTGATCGCGCTGCGTCTCGCCCAGGGCCTGGCGCTCGGCGGTGAGTATGGCGGTGCGGCGACCTACGTCGCGGAGCATGCCCCGAACGGCAAGCGCGGCTACTACACCTCCTTCATCCAGACCACGGCGACGCTCGGCCTGTTCCTGTCGCTGCTGGTGATCCTGTTCACGCGCTCCGCGCTCGGCGAACCCGACTTCGCAGCCTGGGGCTGGCGCATTCCGTTCCTGGTCTCGGTGCTGCTGCTCGGCGTCTCTGTCTGGATCCGGCTTCGCCTCAACGAATCCCCGATCTTCCAGAAGATGAAGGACGAGGGGAAGAGCTCGAAGGCCCCGCTGACGGAAGCCTTCGGCAACTGGCAGAACGGCAAGCTCGTGCTGCTGGCGCTGCTTGGCGGCGTGATGGGCCAGGGCGTGGTCTGGTACACCGGCCAGTTCTACGCGCTGTTCTTCCTGCAATCGATCCTCAAGGTCGACGGCTACACCGCCAACCTGCTGATCGCCTGGTCGCTCCTGCTCGGGACCGGCTTCTTCATCGTGTTCGGCATGCTGTCCGACAAGATCGGCCGCAAGCCGATCATCCTCGGCGGCTGTCTGATCGCGGCGCTGACCTTCTTCCCGATCTTCAAGATGATCACCACCAACGCCAACCCGGCGCTGGAAAAGGCGATCGAGTCGGTCAAGGTCGACGTGGTGGCGGATCCCGCGGGTTGCGGCGACCTGTTCAACCCGGTCGGCACCCGCGTCTTCACGTCGCCTTGCGACACCGCGCGTGCCTACCTGTCGCAGTCGTCGGTCAAGTACTCGACCACGCCGGGTGCGGCGGGCTCCGGCGTGAAGGTGGTGGTCAACGGCAAGGAAGTTCCCTACGCCAACGCCAAGGACGGCAATCCGGCGCTCCTCGCCGCCGCGCAGGCGGCCGGCTATCCGAAGCCCGGCGATGCAGGCATCGTGAAGATGGCGCATCCGTTCGACATCTTCCGTCCGCAGGTCGCTGCGGTTGTCGGGCTGCTATTCGTCCTGGTGCTCTTCGTCACCATGGTCTACGGCCCGATCGCCGCGATGCTGGTCGAACTGTTCCCGACCCGCATCCGCTACACCTCGATGTCGCTGCCCTACCACATCGGTAACGGCTGGTTCGGCGGCCTGCTGCCGGCGACCGCCTTCGCCATCGTGGCCTCGACCGGCGATATCTATGCGGGCCTCTGGTATCCGGTCATCTTCGCATCGATTACCGTCGTGATCGGCTTGTTCTTCCTGCCGGAGACCAAGGACGTCGATATCAAGTCGAACTGATCGACGGCAGATCCGGATCAACACCAACCGGCCGCGGTCTCCGCGGCCGGTTTTGTTTTATCCACCCCGCTCGAAAACGCCCTACTGATTGCCGCCGACGAATTGCAGCACGATTTCGCGCCGGTGCGGGCGCTTGCGGTGCTCGATCAGGTAGATCGCCTGCCAGGTGCCGAGCGCGAGTTTGCCGCTCAGGACCGGCACATGAAGCGAAGTCTGGGTCAGCATGGTCTTGACGTGCGCCGGCATGTCGTCGGGTCCCTCGGCATCATGCGTCCAGCCGGCGTTCTCCGGTGCGAGCCGGGACAGCGCCGTGGTGAGATCCACGAGCACGGAAGGATCGGCGTTCTCCTGAATCGTCAGCGATGCCGAGGTGTGACGAACGAACAACGTCAACGCGCCGTCTCGCGCGCCTGCCTCGGCGACGAACTTCGCAGCTTCGCCGGAGAGATCGGTGAAGCCGCGGCCCGGCGTCTGCACGGTCAGCAGCGACGATGCGATCGTGGTGGCCTGCACTGACGATGGCGCCGAGCGCGTGATGGATTTGCCTGACGTCATGAAAGTCTCGCCTGATCGAAAGCTGCCGTAGGGTGGGCAAAGCGAAGCGTGCCCACCATTCGCCCTGTATAGTTGGAAGATTGGTGGGCACGGCGCGTCGCGCCTTTGCCCACCCTACCGCATCTCGCCATGCGCTAAATCTTCCCCGACACGTCCTTCTGCACGCGGTTCGCCATGTCGATCAGCCGACGCCAGGCCTTTTCCAGGAACGACATCACGCGATCGACGTCCTGGTCGCTCGGCAGCGGGATCTCGATCCTGCGATCACCCTCGGCGGCCTTTGGTTCTCGTGCTTGCGGCTCCGCCTTCTTGAGCGGATCGGTTTTCGGCAGCGCCTCGTCGATCTTGCCTGACACGGTCGGCCCCGCCGCAAGTCGTCCCTTCAGCGTCTCGACTTCGGCCTGGAGCCTGCCGATCTCGGCGTCGAGCGCGGTACGTTCATCGGGCACCGCGTAGCAGGCCCAGCCGGCGCCGCTCCGGGTGCAGGTCGACACCGTGCCGGTGCGGCTGTCGAGCCGCAGCACGCCCTCGGGGATGGGGGTCATGCTGTAGCGGCCGTTTTCGCTGTCAGGCGCGGATTGCGCGGCGAGGCCGCCGGCGCTGACCGCCAGCGCCGCGGCGAACGCCGCCGCGGCAAGCCATGATGCTGTGGATGATGCTGTAGACGAATTCGCTGGTCTCATCGCGTTCTCCGCCACGACGCGCCGGTAGGACTTCCAAACATGGCGCTCATAAAGGTGGCATTTCTCGCAAATTCTACACCCCGGCGAGGCGATCCGCCGCCCAAAACGCGCCTTTGACATGAACGATCGCGGCACCCCCTTTGATCCCGGCAGCCGGGTGAAATGGCGACTGCATCCGCCGATCAAGCGGAGACCTGCTGCGGTGCGGCGTCACGCTGTGTGCAGCGCTGCCGCTCGCGTCGATATTTTCAAATAAATCAGATACATAACGGGAATGGACGCAATCGTGACTTGGCTTGACTTGATTATGGGCCATCAGTATGGTCCGCGCGGCTTTTGAGGGTGGCGGGCGCAATTTCCATTCAGCCGCGGCGTTTCGGGTCTTCGTTGCATGACACAGGGCACGGGACACGGCGAGAATGGAGATCGCGATAGATCGCCCGAGGAAGCTGCGCTTTCCGAACGGCTCGGAAATCTTGATCAGCGGTTGTCCGAATTTCGCGGCCGCCACATCAAGACCGAGCAACCCGCAGGTGACGGTGAAGACAGAGCGGCCAGAGCCTCGGCGATGGCGCTTGGTTTCCGGTTATCCTCCGAGTTGGTCGCCGGGGTCGTTGTCGGAGCGGGGATTGGCTGGGGTTTCGACCGCTTGCTGTCGACGTCGCCTTTCGGATTTATCGTGTTCCTGCTGCTGGGCTTCGTCGCCGGCGTGGTGAATGTGGTGAGAACGGCAGGCGCGGGTCAGAACAGGCGCGGTGGTTCTTAAGCGATCCACTCCAGGAGAGGAATGATCGTGCCGGCTCGCGCCGGTACGGGCCGGGCCCGACCGGCAGACCGAGACCCGCCGGCATCGCCCGGCAGACCAAGAGATGCCGCGCTGATGAAAATCGATCCGATCCACCAGTTCAACATCGAGCCTCTCTTCACCCTGGGCCATATCGGCAACCACACGATCGCCTTCACCAATTCGTCGCTCTACATGCTGGTGGCGGTCGCGATCATCTCGATCCTGATGCTCGCCAGCGGCACGCAGTTGGTTCCCGGACGCCTGCAGTCGGTCGCCGAGATTTCCTACGAGTTCGTGGCCTCGACGATCCGCTCGACGGCCGGCGCGGAAGGCATGAAGTTCTTCCCGCTGATCTTCTCGCTGTTCATGTTCATCTGCGTTTCGAACCTGGTCGGCATCATCCCCTACACCTTCACGATCTCGAGCCATCTGATCGTCACCGCGGCGCTCGCGCTGCTGGTCTTCTTCACGGTGCTGATCTACGGCGTTGCCAAGAACGGCATGAAATTCTTCTCGATCTTCGTGCCCCACGGCGTCCCCGGCTACATCCTGCCGCTGGTGATGTTCATCGAGATTCTGTCGTTCTTCCTGCGGCCGGTCTCCCACAGCGTTCGTCTGTTCGCCAACATGCTGGCCGGCCACATCGCGCTGAAGGTGTTCGCGGGTTTCGTCGCCATGCTCGGCTTCTCGCTCGGCGCCCTCGGCTGGGTCGGCGGCGTGCTGCCGCTGGCGCTCACGGTCGCGCTGTACGCTCTCGAGATTCTGGTCGCGTTCCTGCAAGCCTATGTGTTTGCGATCCTGACCTGCATCTACCTCAACGACGCCATTCATCCGGGACACTGAGCGGTCCGGGGAATTTCCACCCAAAACCCAATCTTTCTTCCAAGGAGTCTAAAATGGATCCGGCAGCAGCAAAACTTATCGGCGCGGGCATCGCATGCATCGGCATGGGCGGCGCGGGCGTCGGCGTCGGCGTGATCTTCGGCAACTACCTCGCCGCAGCCGTTCGCAACCCCTCGGCCGCTCAGGGCCAGTTCGGCAATCTGATCTTCGGCTTCGCCGTGACCGAAGCGCTCGGAATTTTCTCGCTGCTGATCGCGCTGCTGCTGCTGTTCGTTCCGCTCTGAGAACGATTTTTCGCGCCGCTTCGACCGAAGCGACGCGCATGGCTGCAACAGGAGTAATCCATGGCTGAAAGTCATGGCGGGGCGAAAAGTCCGGCGGCGGGCGCCCACACCGGGTCCGAAGGCGGTCACGGTGGCGGTTTTCCGCCGTTCGAGAGCGGCACCTATGCTTCGCAGCTGGTGTCGCTCGCGATCTTCTTCGTCGCGCTTTACGTGATCGTGTCCAAGCTCGCTTTGCCGCGCGTCGGCGGGGCGATCGAGGCGCGCCAGAACAAGATCGAGGGCGACCTCGCCGAAGCGCAGAAGCTGAAGGACCAGTCCGAAGCGGCGCTGAAGGCCTATGAAAGCGAGCTTGCTTCGGCACGCTCGCGTGCGCAGGCCATCGGCAACGAATCCCGCGACAAGGCGAATGCGCAGGCGGACGCCGAGCGCAAGGCGCTGGAAGAGCAACTGGCGGCCAAGCTCGCCGAGGCGGAGAAGACCATCGCCTCGACCCGTGCGACCGCCATGAGCAACGTCCGCGGCATCGCGGCCGATGCGGCAGGCACCATCGTGCAGCAGCTCACCGGCGTGGTTCCGGACGCGGCATTGGTCAATGCCGCCGTTGATGCGTCCTTGAAGGGTTAATCGATATGTTCTTCGATCCTGAAACCTGGGTCGCCATCGCCTTCGTGATCCTGATGGTCGTGTTCGGCTATCTCGGGGTCTTCAAGAAGGCCATGACTGCGCTCGACCATCGCGCCGATCGCATCAAGGCCGAGCTCGACGATGCGACGCGCCTCAAGCAGGAAGCCGCCAAGGTGCTCGCCGACTACAAGGCGCGCACCGCCTCGGCCGAACGCGAGGCCGCCGACATCATCGCCAACGCGAAGAGCGAAGCCGAACGCATCGCAATCGAGGCCAAGGCCAAGGTGGAAGATTTCGTCGCTCGCCGCACCAAGACCGCGGAGGGCAAGATCGCGCTCGCCGAGGCCCAAGCGGTCGCCGATGTTCGCGCCGCAGCCGCCGAAGCCGCCGTCCAGGCCGCCTCCACGATCCTGTCGCAGTCAGTCAGGGGCCAGGTCGCCGACGATCTGCTCGCCAAGGGCATCACCGAGGTTCGGCAGAAGCTGAACTGAGGGGTCTCGCCTTCACCCATCAAAAAGCCGGCGCGATCAGCGCCGGCTTTTTTGTTTGAAAGTTTGCTTTCTCGTCGTCATGGCCGGGCTTGTCCCGGCCATCCACGTTCTATTCAGGCGGAGCGAAGGACGTGGATGCCCGGGACAAGCCCGGGCATGACGGTCACTTGCAAATCATTCGCCTACTTCTTCTTCGCCCGCGACTTCGGCTCGGGTGACAGCGCCTGCGGATCGAAGCCGACATAGAAGATGTAGCTATCGGCGTCCTTGGCCGACGGCATCGGATAGACCAGATCCTCGGCCACGAAGGTGAACGGCACGCTGCCGCCCTCCGACATTCCGACCGTGGTCCGGTAGGCCTTGGAAGCGATCACCTTCTCGCCGACGCCGCCCTGCACCACGGCGACGCGCAGGGGCACCTCGACGGTCGCAGGCGCGCCGGCGGGGCCGGCAATGACGCGGCCCTGGATGCCGATCCGGGCCGTGATATCGCCGCCATTGCGGGCGCATTCGCGCGCCATCTTGGTGATGGTGGCCTGGAAGCGGATCTCATTGCCGACGGCCGGCTTGCCGGTGGCACCGACCGCATAGGTGGAGGCTCCGGCACGCACCGTGACCTGCGGGCAATCAAGATCGTCGTCAGCCGCCGGCTGGCCTGGTGCAGGCGCCGGCTTGGGTTGGGCCGGCTCGTCCGACTTGCCGCCGAACAGGCCCTTGAATCGATCGGTCAGCGACTGCGCCGCGACCGGCGAGACGGAGACGAGCGCAACTGACAACGCCAGCGCGGCCGCTGCCCCCCGCCGCAACGCATTCCGCGATGACCGAAGCTCCTGCACCATCAACACCCATACTCCATGACGACATCACGGCCGATCACCGGCCGGGTTGCGCCGTTATATCGTCAAAACCGGCGAACCCAAGGCAGGCACACAGGAGACTTTGGTCACATGAATGAACGGGCTCAGCCGCGGAAATCCTCGTGCAGCAGGCCGAAGAGCAAATGGTCCTGCCAGACCCCGTTGATGCAGAGATAGCGGCGCGCCAGGCCCTCGCGGGAGAAACCGCACTTCTCCAGCACCCGGATCGACGGCGCATTGGTCGGGATGCAGGCGGCCTCGACCCGGTGCAGATTGAGCTCGCCGAACAGCGTCGGCAGCAGCACCCGCAGCGCGGCCGTCATGTAGCCGCGCTGGGCGTGAGGCTTCCCGACCCAATAGCCGATGGTGCCCGCCTGGACGATGCCGCGACGGACATTGGCGAGCGTGATGCCGCCGACCATGGCGCCGTCGAGCTCCCGGAAGATCAGAAAGGGATAGGACCGATCCGCGGCGATGTCCTCGGAATAGCGGCGCAGGCGACGGCGGAAGCCGGAGCGGGTGAGATCGTCCGACGGCCAGATCGGCTCCCAGGGCGTCAGGTAATCGCGGCTGGACTCGCGCAGATGGGCCCACTGCAGGAAGTCCGACATCTGCGGCGCGCGTAGCAACAGGCCATTGCCGCGCGGCGCGAGAGCGGCGGGTCCACTGGATGGCAGGCGAAAGAGGGCCATGGTGATGCTTCCCGGGGCGGTTCAACCCGTGCGCGGCTCCTAATGCAGCCGCGCCTTGGCGCGTGCCCGGGTCAATCCTTCCGCAAAAGACACCGCCGTGTCCAGACCCCTGCCACTGCCCAATGCGACAACCGCAGGGCGGCTGCGCGAAAGCAGCGCACGCGCCGCATCACGGGTCGATTCGACGCTGACGGCGTCGATCCGGGCCACCAGCTCCTCGGCCGTCTGGGGCCGGCCATAGGCCAGCACGTGGCGGGCGAGCTGCTCGGCGCGGGACGAGCAGCTCTCCAGCGCCATCAGCAGCCCCGCCTTCATCTGCGCCTTGGCCCGCGCGATCTCGACCTCGGTCAGGGTCTCGACCGAATCGTTCATGATGTCGACCACGACCTCCATCATCTCGGGCGCATCGGCCGGATCGGTGCCGGTGTAGAGGCCGAAGAAGCCGGTGTCGGTATAGGGGGCGTGGAACGAGTAGATCGAGTAACAGAGGCCGCGCTTCTCGCGCACCTCCTGGAACAGCCGCGACGACATCCCGCCGCCGAGGATGTTGGTGAAGACCTGGAGCGAGAACAGCGACAGATCGGTCTGCGGCACGCCCTCCAGCGCCAGGGTCAGATGCGCCTGCTCGAGCTCGCGATGCACCACCTTGGTGCCGCCCTTGCCGAACTGCGCGGGTTGCGGCTTGGGACCCGCTGTCCCCTCAAAACTGGCAAAGCGCTGCTCGACCTCGGCGACCACCTGCTTGTGATCGACCGCCCCGGCTGCCGCCACCACCATGTCGGGCCCGCGGTAATGCGTCGACAGATAGTCGCGCAGCGAGTCGCGGCTGAAGGCACGCAAGGTCTTCGCAGTTCCCAGCAGCGAGCGGCCCATCGGCTGGTCGGGATAGCAGAGCTCGTTGAGATGCTCGAACACGACGTCGTCAGGCGTGTCCTGCGCCGCGCCGATCTCCTGCACGATGACGTTCTTCTCACGCTCGAGCTCGTCGGGCTCGAAGGCCGGGTTGGCCAGGATGTCGGCGAGCACGTCGAGCGCGAGCGGCACGTCGGCCTTCAGCACCCGCGCATAATAGGACGTGGTCTCGGTCGAGGTGCCGGCATTGAGGTCGCCGCCGACCGCCTCGATCTCCTCGACGATCTCGCGCGAGGAGCGCTTCGTCGTGCCCTTGAACGCCATATGTTCCAGGAGATGCGAGATCCCGTGCTCGTTGGGCTTCTCGTCGCGCCCGCCGACGCCGGCCCAGACGCCGAGCGCCGCGGTCTCGAGATGGGGCATCTTGTCGGTGACGACAGTCAGGCCGGACGCAAGCTTGGAAATCTCGACGCTCATCCGGCAACTCCCTGTTTCGCGGCGCGGCTGACCGACAGCACGAACCGCTCGACCTCGGCCTGGTCGTTCTTCATCACCTTCATGTGTTCGGATTTGGTCATCAGACCATCGAGCCAGGCCGGCAGTTGCGGCCGCTGGCCGCAGGCCGCTTCGACCGCATCAGGGAATTTGGCCGGATGGGCAGTGGACAGCACGATGCTGGGAACCGTCCTGTCCGTGGTGTCGCGGTCGGCGACCGCAAGCGCGACCGCGGTGTGGGGGTCGACCAGCTCGCCCGCCTCGCGCCAGGCGGCGCGGATCGCAGCCGCAGTCTCGGTCTCGTCGGCCCGGCCTGCGTCGAATCCCTCGCGGATCGCGGCCAGCGTCGCATCGGGCAGCACGAAGCGCCCCGACTGCTTCAGCGAATCCATCAGACGGCGCACGCCGGCGGCATCGCGCCCGCCAGCCTCGAACAGCAGCCGCTCGAAATTCGAGGAGATCTGGATGTCCATCGACGGCGACGCCGTTGCGTGGACCTCGCGCACCTCGTAGATCCCGGTCTTCAGCGTGCGCGCCAGGATGTCGTTGACGTTGGCGGCGATGCCCAGGGTCCGCACCGGAAGACCCATGCGCTTGGCGACATAGCCGGCAAAGATGTCGCCGAAATTGCCGGTCGGCACGACGAAGTCCACCGCGCGCGCGGGTGCGCCGGCGGCAACGGCGGAGGTGAAATAGTAGACCACTTGGGCGACGATGCGCGCCCAATTGATGGAATTGACGCCGGACAGCGACGTCGCATCGCGGAAGCGGTGGTTGTTGAACATCGCCTTCACGATGGCCTGGCAATCGTCGAAATTGCCCTCGACGGCGAGCGCATGGACGTTGGCCGCGCCCGTCGTCGTCATCATCCGCCGCTGCACCTCGGAGATGCGGCCATGCGGGAACAGCACGATGAGATCGACATTTTCGAGCCCTGCGAACGCGTCGACCGCAGCACCGCCGGTGTCGCCCGAGGTCGCGACCACGATGGTGGTGCGCTGGCCGCGCTTGGCGAGAACGTGGTCCATCAGCCGCGAGATCAGCTGCATCGCCACGTCCTTGAAGGCGAGCGTCGGACCGTGGAACAGCTCCAGCACGAACTGATGCGGCGCCATCAGGCGCAGCGGCACCACCGCCGGATGGCGGAAGGTGGCGTAGGCCTCGTTCGCCATGCGGCCGAGCTCGGCGTCCGAGATCTCGCCGGCGACGAAGGGGCGGATCACCTCGACCGCGACCTCCCAATAGGGGCGACCGAAGAAGCCGGCGATGGCGTCAGTCGAGAGTTGCGGCCAGATGGCCGGCACATACAGGCCGCCGTCGCGGGCGAGCCCGGTCAGCATCACGTCGCAGAAGCCGAGTTCGGGGGCCTCGCCCCGGGTCGAGATATAACGAGTCAAACTGCCCTCCAAAGGCCGGCCGAGCCTGAGCTCGATCCGCAAGCCTTTGATTTTACGAAATTACTTGTTAACAGCCAGAAGCTTTGAGCCACCATAAAGTGTTTTGCGGCATCGGGAAACCGCTTCGCAACTGGGGCCATTGAACGAAAAGCACTGCCAACGAAATGCGCTGCCAACGAAAAGGGCTGCGGCAATGCCGCAGCCCTCTCTTGGAAGGTCTGTCGTTGTGTGCAGACCGGTTTTGCCTGTTGGGGTCACCGACCCGCAAAAACTGTTCGCGCAAGCTTTCATCGCCTGTCACGCGATCGTCAAGGTCAAAACTGGATGCGCGAGAAAATGTTCCTATTTTTCCCGACACGTTTCGGCGCTAGCAAACGCTCTTGAGCAGTCTCGCATCACGCATTGCCATTAATTCCCGAACGGCCGGACAGTTCGGGAACGAACGACGGCTCGGCCCATTGTGTCGGCGGATGGTGTCGGCACTTTCCATGCATTGCCCGGCTGCGCCGAGACCGGTCCGCCCGCCGGACCGGCAGCATCCTGGAGCAGCCGGTTCGGCGCCCCGGGGCGTCAGTTCATCCCGATTTCCACCGCGATCCGGATCAGGTCGGAATGGTTCTTGGCACCGAGCTTCTGCTTGAGCAGGGAAGTGGTGTTGGCGACGGTCTTGTAGGAGATACCGAGCGCCTCGGCGACCTCGACGATCTTGTCGCCTCGCCCCAGCAGGCGGAGAATCTCGAGCTCCCGCGGCGTCATCTGCGAGGCGGGATTGGCCTTGATCGCCGCGCCGGAAAACGTCACGGCTTCGGCGAGCTGCGGTGAGATGAAATTGTCGCCCGCAACGACCTTGCGCACCGCCTTGAGCAGGATGCGGGGATCGTCGCCCTTGGAGACGTAGCCTTGCGCCCCGAGCTCGACCGCCCGCACTACGAAGGCCGGATCGTCGTTCATGCTGAACATGATGATCTTGGCGTCGGGATCGTCCTTGCGAATGCGTCGCATTAGTTCAAAGCCAGAGACGTCGGGCAGGCTGATGTCGATCACTGTGACGTCGGGCCGCTTGCTGACATAGGCGCGATGCCCGGATTTGGCGTCGGTCGCCTCGTCGATCCGAATCGAATGGTCGGAGGCGAACAGGGTGCGGCAACCCGACAGCACCACGGGGTGGTCGTCGACAATCAGGACGCGGGTCGCCGGCTTGGCAGTATCTTGCATCGCAGTTCTCTAGTTTTTCGACTCATAAACCGACGGGAACAAATGGAAAGAGCAAATCGGACCGATGCGCGTTAGAATTGACCTAATGTGGCAACGCTTCTCGTTCAGGACCCAACTGTTTCTGCCGCTCGGCATCAGCTTCCTCGCCGCGCTGATCATGGGCGGCGTGCTGCTCCAAACCTTCGCGACCGACCAATTGGCGGACGAGAACGAGCCGGGGCGGCGTTTGATCCAGACCGTTGCCGCCGCGCTCAACAACACCCTGCGCACCTCGAACAATCCGCGGCAGACGCTCGACGCCTTTGTCCATTCTCTGGACACTTCCTCCGATATCCAATTCCGTGCCGTGGAGACGGGTCCCGCGTCCTCAGCGAGGGGCAGCCTGCGCAAGCCGCATGGCGTACCGCAATGGTTTGTCGACCTGCTCACCGTTCCGGTCATGGACGCGACAGCGCCGGTGACGATCGACGGCCAGCGTGTCGGCGATCTCGTCTTCCTGCCGGACCTGTCGGCCGATCTGTTCGAGAAGTGGATCGGCTTTCTCGCGCTGACCATCCTCGTTGCCGCGCTGATGGTGCTCACCGGTACCATTGCCTATGTTTTCGCGGGATCGGCCCTGCGCCCGCTGCAAGATCTCGGCGAAGGGCTCACGCGGATGCGGCGCGGCGACTACGCAACGCCGATCCCGGTCGGAGGACCGCCGGAAATCCGGCAAAGCTGCGAGGAGGCCAACGCGCTGGCCGAAACGCTGGCGCAGTTGAGCCAGGACAATCGCGACCTGCTGCACCGCCTAGTGTCGCTCCAGGACGACGAGCGGCGCGATCTCGCGCGCGAACTGCACGACGAACTCGGTCCGCTGCTGTTCAGCATCCGCGCCGGCACGATCGCATTGGCCGACGCCTCGCCCCCGGCGGGAAATCCCGGCAGTTCGGCGCAGGATGTGTTGCAATCGGTCGAGGCGCTCCAGCAGACCAACCGCCGCATCCTCGACCGGTTGCGACCGCTCTACATCGAGGAATTGGGCCTGGAGACCAGTGTGCAGACGCTGCTCCGGAATTTTCGCAAGCAGGCGCCGTCCATCAACCTGACGGACACCGTTGATCCGGATCTCAACGGGATCAACGGGCCGCTGGCTCAGACCGTCTATCGCGTGATTCAGGAGGCGCTGACCAACGTGTTGCGCCACGCCAGCGCCAGCAATGCCCATGTGCAGGCGACCTTCGCCAGCGAGACGGTCGTCATCGAGGTTTCCGACGACGGCGGCGGCTTTCCCGAAGGCAATGTGTTCGGCCGCGGCCTGACCGGCATGCATGAGCGCGTGCGCGCACTCAGCGGATCGCTGTCACTGCTGCGCGTGGACGATAGAACCTCTGTGCGCTGCCGCCTTCCCGCCGCACCGGCACGCGAGGCGCTCATCGACGATTAGCACGCACAGCCAAGCTGCGCGTTCTGTCGCGCCGGCTCGCACAGCGTGGTGCGGATCTTGCCGTCCAGGCTGAAGCAAAACGAGGCGCGGATGCGCAGCGCGCCGCCGACGGAATATTCGAGATCGACGCCGTGGGGCGCAGGATGGATTTCCTCCAGCCCGAAACCTGCCGACGAGAAAGCGCTGAGCCGCGGCTGCCAATATTCTTCGAGCTCACTCCGGCCGTGATAGCGCTGCGCGCCGTTGCACGTGCATTCGACCTGGGCGTCGTCCGCATAGAGATCGAGGAGCGTCGCAAGGTCGCCCTTCCTGCAGGCATCGACCCAGTCGACGACAATTCCCATCTGGTCGAAATCGCTCACGCTGCAATCCTGTCTGCCGCGGAAAAACGATGGCGGCTTAGGACCACACTCGTGAATGTGCGCTGAATGGTAAACCCCGGGCGATACCGGGTTCCCTGGAGGGATCTAAGTAGCTCAGCCCCGCCGCCGCCCTCTTGCCCACACGGCGAAGGCGATGAGCACGGCGCCTGCAAGCGTGAACCAGGTGATGGCGTATTGCAGGTGATCGTCCTTGAGATGCACGTCGAGCGGCCCCGGCCGCGGAATGCCGTTCTCGGGCGCCGGCTGCTCGAGGTCGACATAGAACGGCGCAACCGCGCCCCAGCCCAGCGCGCTCGCGATCGCCACGTGATCGCGCACGAACCACAGCCGCTTGTCGCGGTTCTCCGCCGGGGTCAGCCAGCCAGGGGCTTCGGGGAAGCGCAGATAGCCGGTGAACGAGACCTCCTGCCCCGTGACGAGCTTCTTGACCGCGCGATCCTCGACGCTGCGATCCTGCATGGTGTTTTCGACGAAGCCCGCATCGATCACCACCGTCTCGCCGCTCGGCAGCCGTGCCGGCAGGAACGCCCAGGTGCCGGGCCCTGACGCGTCCTTGCGCACGGCGGATCCGGGGGAATAGACCATCGCGTCGGGCAATGGCGCATAGGTCGCGGTAAAGCTGACACGGCGGAATTCATCGCGCGCGGGGCTTAGCGCGGCCCATCGTGCCGGCGGCGGCAGAGCGACCGGTGCCTCCGCGAGACGCTCGGTGAGTGCGGCGATCAGCTCGTGCTTGGCGAGGCGGCGCTGCAATTGCCAGACACCGAGCACGACACAGACCGCGGTCAGGAATAGCGTGAACAGCGCGAAGCCGGCCACGCGGGGCTTGCGCGCGGTCTCGTTCATTTCGCGCGGTCGACCAGCCGGCCCGGCGCCGCCTTGTGGTGGAATTGCAGCGCGATCAGCAGCGACTTCATGGCGCGCAACGGCAGCAGGGTGGTTGCGAGAATCAACGGCAGCCACAACACCGCGTGCAGCCAGTACGGCGGCTGGTACTTGACCTCGACGACGAGCGCGCAGCCGACCACGATCGCGCCGGCCAGCATGATGATGAAGATCGCCGGGCCGTCACCGGAATCGATGAAGGCGTAGTCGAGGCCGCAACGGTCGCAGGACGGCGCAAGCGTCAGGAAGCCCGCATAGAGCTTGCCCTGGCCGCAGCGCGGGCATTTGCAGGCAAGCCCGCGCAGCGCGCTCTGCAGGACGGTGGCTTGCGACTCGGACGTGTCGTCGGCTTTGTTCATGATGACAGGGTCTATCACAGTTTCTGCCGAAACCCCTGCGCGCAAAAAAGCAAAAGGGCGGCCCCGGGGCCGCCCTTTCTCGATCCGAAGTCAGCCCGCTCAGTGCGCGCCGTGGGCCATGGTCTCGGCGCCGTGTCCCCAGACATAGATGCAGAGGAACAGGAACAGCCAGACCACGTCGACGAAGTGCCAGTACCAGGCGGCGAACTCGAAGCCGAGATGCTGGGTCGGCGTGAAGTGGCCGGCATAGGCGCGGAACAGGCATACCAGCAGGAAGATGGTGCCGACCAGCACATGGAAGCCGTGGAAGCCGGTCGCCATGAAGAAGGTCGCGCCGTAGACGTTGCCGCCGAAGGAGAATGCCGCGTGGCTGTACTCATAGGCCTGCACGCAGGTGAAGAGCGCGCCGAGCACGACGGTCAGGATCAGGCCATACTTCAGGCCCTGGCGATCGTTCTCGAGCAGCGCATGGTGGGCCCAGGTCACCGTGGTGCCGGAGGTGAGCAGGATCAGCGTGTTCAGGAGCGGCAGATGCCAGGGATCGAAGGTCTCGATGCCGTGCGGCGGCCAGGTGCCCGGCACGGCGCAGGCGCCGGCCGCGGTCCCGAGACCACAGCCGAACACCGCATCGCGGGTGGCGTGGACGGCGTCGGCGGGGAATAGCGCTGCGTTGAAATAGGCCCAGAACCAGGCGACGAAGAACATCACCTCGGAGGCGATGAACAGGATCATGCCGTAGCGGTGATGCAGCTGCACGACGCGGGTGTGGTCGCCCTTGTACTGGGCTTCCCTGATCACGTCGGCCCACCAGCTCGCCATGGTGTAGAGCACACCGACGGTGCCGACACCGAAGATGATCGGCGCGGCCGAGAACATGTGGTGCATCCAGGTGATCGCGCCGACCGCCATGATGAAGGCCGAGATGGAGCCGACGACGGGCCATGGCGAGGGATCGACCAGGTGGTAGTCGTGATGTTTGGTGTGCGCCGTTGCCATATGCGGTCTCGCTCCTCAATCCCGTGCCTGTCCGGCACTTATCCCCTTGTTTCCACCCCCCGGACGTGAGCCCGGCGGTCAGAGATTTCCCTTGCGTTTGTCGTTCTCACCAGATGCCAGCGGCTTCACCACCGGATCCTTCACCGGATAGAACGTGTAGGACAGCGTGATGGTGTTCAGCCCGTCGTTCTCGTGGTCGTCGGCGATCGACGGATCGACGTAGAACACGACCGGCATCTCGCGCTTCTCGCCGGGCGCCATGGTCTGCTCGGTGAAGCAGAAGCAGTTGATCTTCTGGAAATAGGATCCGACCGTCAGCGGCGCGACATTGTAGGCGGCCTGGCCGGCGGTGGTCCGCGCGGCCTGGTTGGTCACCGTATAAAAGACGGTCACGACCTGGCCGATATTGACCTCGATCTCGCTCTGCTCGGGCTCGAACTTCCAGGGCAGGCCGGGCGCGACGTTGGAATCGAAGCGCACCGCGATCTTCCGTGCGATCGGGCCGCTGGCCGGCGCCGAGGTCGCGACCTGGGTCGTGCCGTTGAAGCCGGTGGCGCGGCAGAACCAGTTGTAGAACGGCACCGCCGCGTAGGAGGCGCCGACCATCAGCGCGACCACGCCGCCGCAGATCGAGGCGACCACCACGTCGCGGCCAAGCCCCTTGGAAGGCCTATGCGCCTTGGTGGCCGTCCGGCTCTGATCCTGCGATATGGTCGGCTTCTGATCCATGTTTCCTACATCGGCCGGACGAGCACGGCCGGCCCCTTGACCATGGTCACGGCGAAGAACAGCACCACGAGCACGCCGAGCGCGAGTGCGATCGCGACCGAGCGCTGACGACGGCTCTTCTTCTGCGCCTCGGTGAGGACGATTCCATCTATCTCGGGTTTGTCGGCCATCCCTGTGATCATGCGCCCCCTACCATCGGCGCAAGCGCCCGGAACACCACCTCGGCCAGCAAGGTCGCAAACAGCGCGAACAGATAAAGGATGGAGAACGCAAACAGCTTGCGGGTCGCCCGCAGCGATTGGCTGCGCTCGCGGCGGACATAGACGTTGACGGCGAACGCCAGCATGCCAGCGCCGAGGATCAGCGAGACGATGCCGTAGATGGCGTCGAAATAGCCGAGCGCCCAGGGCGCAGCTGCGACCGCGATCAGCACGATGGTGTAGAGCAGGATCTGAAGCCGCGTCGCGTCGGGACCGGCGACGTTGGGCAGCATCGGAATGCCGGCGCGGGCGTAATCGTCGGAGCGGAACAGCGCCAGCGCCCAGAAGTGCGGCGGCGTCCAGAAGAAGATGATGGCGAACAGCAGCAGCGGCTCAACGTCGACCGTGCCTGTGACCGCGGCCCAGGCCACCACCGGCGGCAGCGCGCCGGCGGCACCGCCGATCACGATATTCTGCGCGGTCCAGCGCTTCAGGCCGATCGTGTAGATCACGACGTAGAAGAAGATGGTGAAGGCGAGCAGCGCGCCCGCGATCCAGTTGACGAGGATGCCGAGCGTCATCACCGAGAAGAAGGCGAGCGTCATGCCGAAGGTCATCGCCTCGGGGCGGGTGATGCGCCCGCGCGGAATCGGCCGGTTCGCCGTGCGCGACATCTTGGCGTCGATGTCGCCTTCCAGCGCCATGTTGAGCGCGCCGGACGCGCCGGCGCCGACGGCGATGCAGAGCAGCGAGGTGATGGCCAGCACCGGGTGGAAATGCCCGGGCGCCAACGCCATTCCGACCAGCGCGGTGAAGATCACCAGCGACATCACCCGCGGCTTCAGGAGCGCGATGTAATCGCCAACCTCCGCTTCGGAGATACGGGGATTAATGTCGATGGCGTTGTGGTCGAGGACGGACACTAGACTGACTCGCTTCGTTGTCGAGCCGCGGCGCCCGTCACGGGCGCCGCGAGCATTGGCTTACTGCACGCGGGGCAGCACTTCGAACTGGTGGAACGGCGGGGGCGAGGGCAACGTCCATTCCAGCGTGGTCGCACCTGCACCCCACGGATTGTCGCCGGCCGGCACCTTCTTCGCGAAGGCGTCGATCACGCAGTAGAGGAAGATCAGCACGCCGAAGCCGGAGATGTAGGAGCCGACCGACGAGACCAAATTCCAGCCCGCGAACGCGTCGGGATAATCGACATAGCGGCGCGGCATGCCCGACAAGCCGAGGAAGTGCTGCGGGAAGAACACCAGGTTCACGCCGATGAAGGTGACCCAGAAGTGCGCCTTGGCAAGCCCTTCATTGTACATGTAGCCCGACATCTTGGGGAACCAGTAGTACCAGCCGGCGAAGATTCCGAACACCGCACCGAGCGACAGCACGTAGTGGAAGTGCGCGACGACGTAGTAGGTCTCCTGGAGCACGCGGTCGACGCCGGCATTCGCCAGCACCACACCGGTGACGCCGCCGACGGTGAACAGGAAGATGAATCCCACCGCCCAGATCATCGGCGCGCGGAACTCGATCGAGCCGCCCCACATCGTGGCGATCCATGAGAATATCTTCACGCCGGTCGGGACCGCGATGACCATCGTGGCGGCGACGAAATAGGCCTGGGTCGCCGACGACATGCCGACCGTGTACATATGGTGCGCCCAGACCACGAAGCCGATGCCGCCGATCGCGACCATGGCGTAGGCCATGCCGAGATAGCCGAACACGGGCTTGCGCGAGAAGGTCGAGACGATCTGGCTGACCATGCCGAAGGCGGGCAGGATCAGGATGTACACTTCAGGGTGACCGAAGAACCAGAACAGATGCTGGAACAGCACGGGATCGCCGCCGCCTTCCGGATTGAAGAACGTCGTGCCGAAATTGCGGTCGGTGAGCAGCATCGTGATCGCACCGGCGAGCACCGGCAGCGACAACAGCAGCAGGAACACCGTCACCAGGATCGACCACACGAACAGCGGCATCTTGTGCAGGGTCATGCCCGGCGCGCGCATGTTGAAGATGGTGGTGATGAAGTTGATGGCGCCGAGGATCGACGAGGCGCCCGCCAGATGCAGCGACAGGATCGCGAAGTCGACGGCCGGGCCCGGGTGGCCCGAGCTCGACAGCGGCACGTACATGGTCCAGCCGGCACCGACACCGTTGGCGCCCGGCTCGCCCTCGACGAAGGTCGACATCAGCAGCAGCGCGAAGGAGGCCGGCAGCAGCCAGAACGAGATGTTATTCATGCGCGGGAACGCCATGTCGGGCGCGCCGATCATCAGCGGCACGAACCAGTTGCCGAAGCCGCCGATCATCGCGGGCATGACCATGAAGAAGATCATGATCAGGCCGTGGGAGGTCACGAACACATTGTAGGTGTGCGTCTCGTGGAAGATCTGCACGCCCGGATACATCAGCTCGGCACGGATCGCGATCGACATCGCGGCGCCGATGACGCCGGCGATGACCGCGAAGATCAGGTACATCGTGCCGATGTCCTTGTGGTTGGTCGAATAGACGTAGCGCCGCCATCCGGTCGGATGGGCATGCTCGTCATGTCCGTGGTCTTGCGCGTGATCGCCGTGTGTCGCTGCGCTCGTTGCCATTTTCTAATCCTGCCTTGCGTCCCGATCGGACCTCTGGAGGTCCCGCCTTATGTCGCTTTCAGTTTCCTCGAACCCTTCGCCCGGCGCTCACTGCGTCGGGCCGGCCGTGGAGGCGTAGGTGCTGGTGCCGCCGCTCGCGTATTTCTTCTTCGCCGTCTCGACCCAGGAGGCGAACTCCTGATCGTTCACCACGCGGATGGCGATCGGCATGAAGGCGTGGTCCTTGCCGCACAATTCCGAGCACTGGCCGTAGAACATCCCGGTCGTGGTGGCCTTGAACCAGGTCTCGTTCAGGCGGCCCGGAATGGCGTCGATCTTGACGCCAAAGGCCGGCAGCGCAAAGGCATGAATCACGTCGGCGCCGGTCACCTGAACCCGGACCACCTTGTTGACGGGCACCACCATCTCGTTGTCGACGCCGAGCAGGCGGGGCTGCTTGTCCTGGGCCATCAGCGAGTCGAACTCGAACTTGCCGTTATCCGGGTAGGCGTAGGACCAGTACCACTGCTTGCCGGTGGCCTTGATGGTCAGATCCGCCTTCGGCACGTCGAGCTCGAGGAACAGGAGGCGGAACGACGGCACCGAGATTCCGACCAGAATCAGCACCGGAACCAGCGTCCACGCCACCTCGATCAGCGTGTTGTGCGTGGTCCGCGACGGCACCGGGTTGGCCCTCGCGTTGAACTTGACGACCACGATCACGAGCAGCGCCAGAACGAACAGCGTGATCAGCGTGATCAGCACGAACAGGAAATTGTGGAACCAGACGATGTTGTCCATCACCGGGGAAGCGGACTGCTGAAGCGTCCACTCCCACGCAGCCGGTTGCCCGAGCTCGGCAAATGCCGCACCGCCCGTCGCCAGCGTCAGACCCGCCACGGCCAATCCCAGCAAGTGCCGGCCCACCGGGCCCATCGACATCTTCATGCCGTTCGCGCTCCCCTAACGAAATCACCCCAAGTGCATTCCCCTATTTTCGGGAACGCTTTATTCGATCCCCCCGTCTGACAAACCGCCGCGCAAGAATACCTCTAAGAGGAATTGGGGCCAGATCGCTAGAACGCCGAAATCAAGCCTCTCAAACCATAATTCTTGATCTATCGCAATGCAGTCTTGAGCCTCGCCTGTCAGCCATCACCCGCAAGATATTTCCTAGTAACATCAAACAAAAATACCGTTTTCCCGGGATGCTGCGCCTTGACAGCGGAATTGCCCGCGGTAGGCACTGGCGGACAGCCGCACCGGAACCTGATTCGTGCGGGCGACGGCGACCGTGGCGGCGTGGAATTTGCTTGCGAATCGCCTTCAAGACGCCGTCATTCCCGTATCAGTCCGCCGGGTGCGAGCGACCCAGGCGAGCAGAGGGACCGACCCGATGGGGTTTTCGAGATCCATGGCAAGGCGGGCTAGAAGCCAGGCTGGCGGCCTCACGATGCTGGCTGCCCTGCTGGCGGCCCTCGTCGTCCTAGCGCTTCCGGGCCTCGCCCATGCGCAGGGCGCGGTGCGCTCCGTCCATGGCGACTGGCAGATCCGCTGCGACACCCCGCCGGGCGCCCAGTCCGAGCAATGTGCCCTGATCCAGAGCGTGGTGGCCGAAGACCGCTCCAACGCCGGCCTGACCGTGATCGTTCTCAAGACGGCCGACCAGAAGAGCCGCCTGATGCGGGTCGTCGCCCCCCTCGGCGTTCTCCTGCCCTCCGGGCTCGGCCTCAAGCTCGACAACCAGGATGTCGGCCGTGCCGGCTTTGTCCGCTGCCTGCCCAATGGCTGCGTCGCCGAGGTCGTCATGGATGACAAGCTGCTCGGCCAGCTCCGCACCGCCAAGACCGCGACCTTCATCATCTTCGAGACCCCGGAACAAGGCATCGGCTTCCCGCTCAGCCTGAACGGGCTCGGCGAGGGATATGACAAGCTGCCGTAGGCTATTCCCGGTTTAATAAATCTCAAGGCACGCAGTGCTGTCATCGCTCTCGAAAGATTCAATCGTCCGCGCGTGCCGGCGAAGCAGAGCCGCAATCGTCGCGGTCGTTTGATTGCCAGCCCGAAGCCAAATCACTTTGGGTGGAGAGCCCAACAGGGCCGCCAGCTCGGCAAAATCGACGTCCTGAGTCACAATCGCGAAGCCATTTGCCTTCGCAAATTCCCAAAGCGCACGGTCCGCAGCTTCGGATAGTCCGTGAGACCTGACGTGACTGGAGTCTGGAAACAGGTCGGCGATCATCGGGCAAAGCATGAAACTGAGGTTCTGATCGAACAGCAGCCTCATATCGGTGCGGTTACCAATCGCCTCTCGCGGTCGGCGGCATAGGCCAGGCAAGCGCGGATATCGTCCTCGGTCAGTTCGGGGAAGTCGTCGAGGATTTGGGCGTGGGTCTGGCCAGCGGCCAGCCAGCCGAGCACATCTGCCACAGCGATCCGCATGTGGCGGATGCAGGGCCGCCCGCCACGCTTGCCAGGTTCAATCGAGATGATGTCTCGGTAATTCATGGAGCTAGCATAGCATCGATCGGCTTCCGCGTCAGGGCTCCTTGCTCCCAGCCCTTCCCTATCGTTTCCGTAATGTGACGGCCAAGCCCCTCGCGGAACCGCCGGGAAACCATTATCTTGCCTCACATCCCCCGATAATGGACGGACGCATGACCAACCCTGCCACAACCTCCCTGCTCGACCGCGCCAATCTCGATCGCGACCGGGTTCGCAACGAACTCGCGCGCGGGCTTGCCGGTGCCGACGACGGCGAATTGTTCCTGGAATACAGCCAGACCGAAGCGCTGATGTTCGACAATGGGCGGCTGAAGCAGGCGACCTACGACACCTCACAGGGCTTTGGCCTGCGCGCCGTCAAGGACGACGCGGTCGGCTACGCGCATTCCTCCGACGTGTCGCTGCCGGCGCTGATTCGCGCCGCGGACGCGGTCGCGGCCGTGCGCGGCGGTTATTCCGGCAGCTTCGCGGCGCCTCCGCCGCATACCAATGTACGGCTCTACGCCGACGACAATCCGCTCGATGCCCCCGGCTTCGAGACCAAGGTCAAACTGCTCGCCGAGATCGACGCCTATCTGCGCGACAAGGATCCGCGGGTGCGGCAGGTCAGCGTCAGTCTGGGCGCGACCTGGCAGGTGGTCGAGATCCTGCGGCCCGACGGCGAAAGCTATCGCGACATCCGCCCGCTCGTGCGCGTCAACGTCTCCGTCGTCGCCGGTCAGGGCGACCGCCAGGAGAGCGGCAGCAAGGGCTATGGCGGCCGCGCCGGCTACGCCGAATTCATCGAAAGCAAGAATTGGCGCGACGCCGCCGACGGCGCGCTGCGCGAGGCCCTCGTCAATCTGGAATCGATTCCCGCCCCCGCCGGCGAGATGGACGTGGTGCTCGGGGCCGGCTGGCCTGGCGTAATGCTGCATGAGGCGGTCGGCCATGGGCTCGAAGGTGACTTCAACCGCAAGAAGACGTCGGCATTTGCCGGTCTGATGGGCCAGCAGGTCGCGGCAAAGGGCGTGACCGTAGTCGACGACGGCACCATTGCCTCGCGCCGCGGTTCGCTGTCGATCGACGACGAGGGCACGCCGACCAACCGCACCGTGCTGATCGAGGACGGCGTCCTGGTCGGCTACATGCAGGACCGTCAGAATGCGCGCCTGATGAACATGAAGCCGACCGGCAACGGCCGCCGCCAGGGCTACGCCCATGTGCCGATGCCGCGCATGACCAACACCTACATGCTCGCGGGCGACCGAGATCCGGCCGAGATCCTCGCCTCGGTGAAGAACGGCGTCTTCGCCGCGAACTTCGGCGGCGGCCAGGTCGACATCACCTCGGGCAAATACGTGTTTCAGTGCACCGAGGCCTACAAGATCGAGAACGGCAAGATCGGTGCGCCTCTGAAGGGCGCCATGCTGATCGGCAACGGGCCGACCGACCTGCATCGCATCCGCATGATCGGCAACGACCTCGCGCTCGATACCGGCATCGGTACCTGCGGCAAGAACGGCCAGGGCGTGCCGGTCGGCGTCGGCCAGCCGTCGCTGTTGATGGAACGCATTACGGTGGGTGGAACAGGCGGATGAGCGTCGAGAAGATAACTGTCACCACCAAGCGGAAGAGCAGCGGCTGGGCTGGCCAGCTGATGCAGCTCGCCGGCATCGTCGCGGCGGTGTTCATCGCCAAGGGCGCGCTGGCCGAGCCGTTCTACGTGCCGTCCGGCTCGATGGAGCCGACGCTGTTGATCGGCGACGCATTGATCGCCTCGAAATTCCCCTACGGCTACGGTACCTCGTCGCTGCCGATCCAGATCAACCTGCCCGAGAGCGGCCGCGTCTTCGCGGAGACGCCGAAGCAGGGCGACGTCGTGGTCTTCCGCTGGCCCGGCGACCGCTCGCAGGCCTGGGTCAAACGCGTCGTGGGTCTGCCCGGCGACCGCATCCAGCTGCGCCAGGGCCAGCTCTTCGTCAACGACCGCCCCGCCGAGCTGAAGCCGGACGGCGTTGGCGCCGCCGAGGACGACAATGGCGGCAGCGAACCCGCCTATCGCTATGTCGAGACGCTACCGAACGGCGTCTCGCATCTGATCTTCAAGATGCGCGACAACGGTCCGCTCGACAACACGCAGGAAGTAACGGTGCCTGCAGGCCATCTCTTCGTGCTCGGCGACAACCGCGACAACTCCGCCGACAGCCGCGTGCCGTTGCGCTCCGGCGGCGTCGGCATGTTGCCGATCGACAATCTGGTCGGCCGCGCGGATGCCGTGCTCGGATCCTGGGATCTCGGCATCCGCGGCCAGCCGGTGTGGACCTGGCTGTCCGGATTTCGCATGGCGCGGTTTTTCACCGCCGTGCATTGAACCGATCTCATGACCTTCGACGACGTCAGAAAATTCGCACTGACGTGGCCGGAGGTCGAGGACGGCACCTCCTACGGCACGCCTGCACTGAAGGTGCGGAAGAAGATGCTGGCGCGTCTGAAGGAAGATGGCGACAGCCTGGTGATGCCGGACATCCCGATCGACGAGCGCGCGATGCTGGTCGAGAGCCAGCCGAAAACCTTCTATTTCAGCGATCACTACGCCGATTATCCGATAGTGCTGATCCGCCTGTCCAAGGCAAAGCGCGCGATCGTGGAGCCGCTGCTGCGGCGGCGTTGGCGCACGCTGGCTTCGAAGGCGGCGCGCGCTCGACACGACGCGCGCGAGGGCGAGTGAGTCGGGCGGATTAGCGAAGTTAATCGAGCTCTCTCGCTTCTGAGGCGGGCAAACTCTGGTTGGTTACGCCTTCAACAAACGCACCCGACCAAGCTAGACCGCTATCTCACGACGCCCGACGTGAACCCTGCCTTCCGCCGCGGCGGCTTGATTTCCTTTTTCAGGAAGCAGCGCGCTTCGCGTCCGGTGTAGCCGGGGCGCGCATAGGTGAAGGCGCGGCATTTGTTGTCGGCGGTGCAGGCGGCCTTGCAGGCTTCTTCGCCTTCGCCGTCCTTCATCTCGAAATTGCGCAAATCGCCGCCGGGGCGGTCGATCGAGGTCTCCACGCCTTCGACACGCGGCTCGATCACGCCAGCGCCGCGCACACCGGAGATGCAGCAGCTTCCCGGCACGCGCGCAGGCACCGTGTTCTTCAGCCAGCACACCGCCGAGCCGCCTTCGACGTCCGGATAGCTGAAGCTCCACGAGCGGCAACGGCGGTCGCGCTCGCACAGCAGCGCGCAATCCTCGGGATCGCCCGACGTGACCGGGGTGCTGAAATAGTCTCCGCCAGGCCGGTCGAACGCCGTCTGGGCGCGCGCAGGCCCGCTCGCAAACGCGAGCGAAAGCAGCGCGGCGCAGGCCACGATGCTTGCCAGGACGCGTGCCATGACGGCCAGGCGGCCCTTCCCCATCGGAACAGCTTTCGAGTTATTGACGACGCTCGGGTTTTTCAGCCGGCCATTTGATCGCCGCAAACCTGTACGGGCGATGAACGGCTCGGATCCCGATCGTTAGGCCTTGGGTCTAGAACGCGTATTCCGCGTAGGCCGGTTCCACCGAGCCGTTCCAGGGCCCGTTGAACTTGTCGAGCATCTCCTCGGCCGGCGTGCGGCCGGAATCGATGATGCGATCGAGCGGCTCAAGATGCCTGGTCTCGTCGCGGCCGAGCTGGTCGATCCGGCCGCGCCGGCGCAAGCCGGCATGTGCCAGAACGAGGCACTCCTTTGCGATCTCGAACAGATAGCGGTCCTTGATCCGCGACTTGAAGCCGAAGCGCGGCACGTCGTCGCGCAGGGCCTGACGCTCATGCGCGCTCCAGTGCTTCACAAGGTCCCAGGCGGCATCCAGCGACACATCGTCGTAGAGCAGCCCGGCCCAGAACGCCGATAGCGCCGGCAATCGACCCCACGGTCCACCATCGGAGCCGCGCATCTCGAGATAGCGCTTGAGCCGCACCTCCGGGAAAATCGTCGAAAGATGGTTGGCCCAGTCCGACAGCGTCGGACGTTCGCCGGGCAAATTGTTGTTGCGGGCATCGAAGAAGGCGCGGAACGAGGAGCCGGAGACGTCGATGTAATCCTCGTCGCGTTTGACGAAATACATGGGCACGTCGAGCGCATAGTCGACATAGCGCTCGAAGCCCATGCCGTCCTCGAATGCCCACGGCATCATGCCGGCGCGCGCGTTGTCGGTGTCGCGCCAGATCTCGGACCGGAAGGAGAGGAAGCCGTTCGGCTTGCCCTCGGTAAACGGCGAATTGGCGAACAAGGCGGTTGCGACCGGCTGGAGCGCGAGCGAGACACGCAGCTTCTTGACCATGTCGGCTTCGGAGGAGAAGTCGAGATTGGTCTGTACCGTGCAGGTCCGGTACATCATGTCGAGGCCGTACTGGCCGACCTTCGGCATGTAATTGGTCATGATCTTGTAGCGGCCCTTGGGCATCACCGGGATGTCGGCGCGCGACCAGGACGGGGTCATGCCGAGCCCGAGGAAGCCGATGCCGAGCGGCGTTGCGATCTCGCGCACCTGCGCCAGATGCGCCATCAGCTCGCTCTGGGTCTGGTGCACGTTCTCGACGGGGGCGCCCGAAAGCTCGAACTGCCCGCCGGGCTCGAGCGAGATCGCGCCGCCGCCGGTGACGTCGTAGAGGCCGATGATGTTGCCCTTCTCCATGATCGGCTCCCAGCCGAGCAGGAGCTTCATGCCTTCGAGCAGCGCGCCGATACCGCGCGGGCCTTCGTAGGGCACCGGGCGGTGGCCTTCGAGCGTGAACGGCGTCTTCTCATGCTCGGTGCCCATGCGGAATTCGGACGGGTCCTTGCAGCCTTCCTCGAACCACTTGACGAGCTCGTCGCGCGATTGCAACGGCGTCATATCGATCTGGTCTCGCGCCATATCAAACTCTAATCAAAAGGCGCTTCGACCGAACGCGCGCGGGTGACGGGATGGTCCGCGAACCCATCGGGTGCACGGACGAGCTGGTGTGCCGCGCGCTCATCGCGACGGCGTGGTTTCGTTGGCGTGGACGATGGGCGGCAGTTTCATCTCGCCGCACGAGCAGCCCAGACGGTCGAGCAGACCGCTGAGCTTCACGGCATCTGCATCGGACAGCTTTGAGCCGACATATTTCTCGATCGCGGCCGAATAGGCGCCCCACATCCGCTTCTGCAATTCGCGGCCAGCTTCCGTGATCTCCACGAACTGGCCGCGCTTGTCGATCTTGCATTCACGCCGCGAGGCAAGGCCTTCGTCGACCAGGCGGTCGATCAGCCGCGATGTCGAATATTGCGGGATCAGCATCTGCCGTTCGAGTTCGACCGGCCGGAGTTCGCCCGAAGGCGCCCGTGACAGTTCGAGCAGCGCGTCATACCATGCAAGCGGCGGGAAGCCGGCCTTCTTCAGGTCCTGCTCGACACAATTGAGCACGCGGCTCTGCACCCGCATCAAGCGGATCCAGGCGGAAGTCGCCTCGGTCGATGGTTTGCGTTTCATGGTCCCGCTCAAGCTCGTCGCCCGTCTCTTACCCTATTCGATGCACCTGCATCAATCTTGACTATTTCAAGCAGATGCATGTAGTCGTTCTTTCGCCTGAACCAAGCAACAAGAGGAGGAAATTCCATGAAATTGTACTATTCGCCCGGTGCCTGCTCGCTATCCCCCCATATCGCGCTCCTGGAAGCCGGCCTGCCCTATGAACTGGTCAAGGTGGATATCCGGGCCAAGAAGCTCGAAAACGGTGAGGATTATCTGAAGCTGAACCCCAAGGGCCAGGTCCCTGCGCTGGGCCTCGATAGCGTAGAGATCGTGACCGAAGGCCCGGTGATTGTCCAGATGATCGCCGATCAGGCCTCAGCCAAGGCGCTGGCGCCGGCCCATGGCAGCTCCGAGCGCTACAGCTGCTCGAATGGCTGAACTTCCTCACCTCGGAGGTCCACAAGAGCTTCGGCCCGATGTTCGCGCCGGCGCTGAACGACGAGGCCAAGGCCTTCTTCAAGGACCGAGTCATGGGCAAGCTGAAATACATCGACAGCCAGCTCGCCGGCCGCGACTACCTCATGGGCAAGCAGTTCACGGTGGCTGACGGCTATCTCTTCACGATACTGACCTGGGGCGACCGGATGAAGTTCGACCTCTCGGCGATGCCGAATCTTGCCGCCTACAAAACCCGCGTCGCGGCGCGGCCGCAGGTGCAGGAAGCGATGAAGAAGGAAGGACTGATCCAGGCGGCCTGAGGCGCACATGCGAAAGGCCGGATCGAGAATCCGGCCTTTCGTATTTTTCATCCTGGCTACGGTTCAGAGAATCACGCCGCCGCCTTCTTCGGAGCGAAGCGGCCGTAGAAGGTTTCTCCCTTCGCGGCCATCTCCTCGAGGAGTTTCGGCGGGGTGAAGCGCGAGCCGTATTTCGCTTCCAGCTTGTGGCAAAGTTCGACGAACTTCTTGGGGCCCATGAAGTCGATATAGGACAGCGTGCCACCGGTGAACGGCGCAAAGCCGAAGCCGAGGATCGAGCCGACGTCTGCTTCGCGCGGATCGGTGATGACGTGATCCTCCACCGTGCGCGCGGCTTCCACCGCCTGCACCACAAGGAAGCGCTGCTTCAACTCCTCGACGTCGAGCGTATCAGGGTCGAGCTGCTTGGGCTGCAGCGCGGACAAGCCCGGCCACAGGCTCTTCTGACCCTTGCCCTTCTCGGGATAGTCGTAGAAGCCTTTGCTGTTCTTGCGGCCCAGACGGCCCTGCTTCTCGACCATTTCCACCATCAGCTTCTTCTGATCGGGATTGATGGCGTTGGGGCCGAGGTCGGCTTCCGTCGCCTTCATGATCTTGAGCCCGAGGTCGAGCGCGACCTCGTCCGATAGCGAGAGCGGGCCGACCGGCATGCCGGCCATCTTGGCGCAATTCTCGATCATCGCGGGCGGCACGCCTTCGAGGAACATCTCGTTGCCTTCGGCGACGTAGCGGCCGACGCAGCGATTGGCGAAGAAGCCGCGGCTGTCGTTGACGACGATCGGCGTCTTGCCGATCTGCCGGACGTAGTCGAGCGCGGTCGCGATCGCGAGATCGCCGGTGTTCTTGCCCTGAATGATCTCGACCAGCATCATCTTCTCGACCGGCGAGAAGAAGTGGATGCCGACGAACCTGCCCTGGTCCTTGAAGGATTCCGCCAGCGAGGTGATCGGAAGCGTCGAGGTGTTGGACGCGAAGATCACGTCCGGCTTCATATGCTCCTGCGCCTTGGCAAAGGTATCAGCCTTGACCTTGCGGTCCTCGAACACGGCCTCGATGACGAGATCGACGTCCTTCAGCGCTGCATAGTCCGCGGTCGGCGTGATGCGCGCGAGCAGGGCTTCTGCGTCGCCGGGCTTGGCGCGGCCCTTCTTGATCTGCTCCTCGATCACCTTTTGCGCATGCGCCTTGCCCTTGTCGGCGCTCTCCTGGTCGCGATCGATCAGGACGACGTCGAGGCCGGCACGGGCCGAGACATAGCCGACGCTCGCGCCCATGAAGCCGGCGCCGATCACGGCGATCTTCTTCACCTTGGTCGGCGGCACATCCTTTGGACGGCGCGCGCCCTTGTTGAGCTCCTGCATCGACAGGAACAGGCTGCGGATCATTGCGGCCGCTTCCTTCGAGCGCAGCACCGAGGTGAAATAGCGCGACTCGACGCGCAGCGCGGCGTCGATCGGCAGCTGCAGGCCCTCATAGACGCAGCTCATGATCGCGCGTGCGGCCGGATAATTGTCGTAGGTCTCGCGGCGATAGATCGCGTTGCCGGCCGGGAACATCATCATGCCGGCCTTGGAGAACACCGGGCCGCCGGGCAGCTTGAAGCCCTTCTCGTCCCAGGGCGCGACTGCCTTGCCGCCGCCCTTGATCCAGTCCTTTGCCGCCTTGATGAGATCGGTGGGGGGAACGACGGCGTGGATCAGATTCAGCGCCTTGGCTTTCTCGACCGTGACCGGATCGCCCTTGAGCAGGATCGTCATCGCGTCCTGCGGCGGCACCAGGCGCGGCACGCGCTGCGTGCCGCCGGCGCCGGGGAACAGGCCGACCTTGACCTCGGGCAGGCCAAGGCGGGTCTTGGGATTTTCCGCCGCCACGCGATAGTGGCAGCATAGCGTGATCTCGAAACCGCCGCCGAGCGCGAGGCCGTTGATCGCCGCCGCCCACGGCTTGCCGGAGGTCTCGATCGAGCGCAGCACCTGCGAGAAGCGCCGGCTCTGCTCGAACAGCATCTGGTTCGCCGCGGTCTCGCCCTGTTCCTTGAAGACCTTCGCGTAGGCCTGGTTCATGCCTTCGAGCATGGAAAGATCGGCACCCGCGCAGAACGCTTCCTTGGCAGAGGTGATGACGACGCCCTTCACCGCGGCGTCGGCCGTGGTCGCCTTGACGATCGCATCGAGCTCGCTGGTCGAGGTCTCGTCGAGCACGTTCATCGAACGGCCCGGGATGTCCCAAGTGACCAGCGCGATGCCGTCGGAATCGGTCTCAACCTTGAAGTTCTTGTAAGCCATGCTGGTTGCTCCCCTACCCTTAGACACGTTCGATGATGGTCGCGGTGCCCATGCCGCCGCCGATGCACAGCGTCACCAGTGCGGTCGATTTGTTGGTGCGCTCGAGCTCGTCGAGCACGGTGCCGAGGATCATCGCACCGGTCGCGCCAAGAGGATGGCCGAGCGCAATCGCGCCGCCATTGACGTTGATCTTGGCATTGTCGATGTCGAAGGCCTGAATGTAGCGCAGCACGACGGAGGCGAAGGCCTCGTTGAGCTCGAACAGGTCGATGTCCGACTTCTTCATGCCGGAGCGCGCAAACAGCTTTTCGGTGACGTCGACCGGGCCGGTCAGCATCATCGCGGGTTCAGAGCCGATATTGGCGAAGGCGCGGATCTTTGCGCGCGGCTTCAGCCCGTGCTTGCCGCCGGCTTCCTTGCTGCCGAGCAGAACCGCGCCGGCACCGTCGACGATGCCCGACGAATTGCCGGCGTGGTGCACGTAATTGACGCGTTCGATTTCCGGATGCGACTGTACCGCGACGCCATCGAAGCCGCCCATCTGCGCCATCATCGTGAACGCCGGCTGCAACTGTGCCAGCGACTGCATCGTCGTCGACGGACGCATGTGCTCGTCCTTGGCAAGGATGGTGAGGCCGTTGATGTCCTTCACCGGGACGACCGACTTGTCGAAGCGGCCTTCATCCCAGGACTTCGCCGCCCGCTGCTGGCTCTGCACCGCATAGGCGTCGACGTCGTCACGCGAGAAGCCGTATTTGGTCGCGATCAGATCGGCCGAGACACCTTGCGGCATGAAATAGGCCGGCACGGCCATCGACGGGTCCATTGGCCAGGCGCCGCCGGAGGCACCGATGCCGACGCGGCTCATCGATTCGGCGCCGCCGCCGATCACGAGCTCGTGCTGGCCGCTCATCACCTGGGCTGCGGCAAAATTCACGGCATCGAGGCCGGAGGCGCAGAAGCGACTGATCTGCACGCCCGGAACCGCTTCTCCGAGGCCCGCCTTCAGCGCGGCAAAGCGCGCGATGTCGGAGCCGGCTTCGCCGACGGGATCGACCACGCCGAGAATGACGTCATCGACGGAATCTTCCGGCAGGTTATTGCGGTCCTTGAGCGCCTTGAGCGGCACGGTCGCGAGCGCGAGCGCGGTGACTTCGTGCAGCGCGCCGTCCGCCTTGCCGCGGCCGCGCGGGGTGCGGACGTGGTCGTAGATGAATGCCTCAGGCATGACGCCCTCCTGATGTGATGATGTTCTGGTCGTGATCTGGTTTGGACGGGTCGCAGCGAAAGCGGTTTCAGAACGCTTCCGCCGGCAGTTCCATGATGGTGGCGCAGCCGGCCTGGATGCGCGCGAGATTGGCGGCGGTCTCCGGCAGCATCCGCTCCATGAAGAAGCGGCCGGTGACGAGCTTGGTCGAGAGATAAGGCGTCGTCCCGCTCTCGGCAATCTTGGCTTGCGTCACCTTCGCCATCTTCGCCCACATGTAGCCGAGCGCAACGAAACCGAACAGATTCAGGTAATCGGTCGCGGCGGCACCGGCATTGTCGGGCTTCGCCATCGCGTTCTGCATCAGCCACGTCGTGGCCTGCTGGAGATGGCCGAGCGAAGCCGAGAGCGGGGTAATGTAGGGCTTCATCGCCTCGTCGCCGCCGTTGTCCTTGGCAAAGGCCATGACCTCGCCGAAGAACGCCATGATGGCGCGGCCGCCGTCGCGGGGCAGCTTGCGGCCGACGAGGTCGAGCGCCTGGATGCCGTTGGCGCCTTCGTAGATCATGGCGATGCGGGCATCGCGCACGAACTGCTCCATGCCCTGCTCGGCGATGTAGCCGTGGCCGCCATACATCTGCTGGGCCTGCACCGCGTTGGCGAAGCCGTAATCGGTGAGAAAGCCTTTCAGCACGGGCGTCATGAGGCCCATGTGATCGTCGGCGGCCTGGCGATCCTTGGGATCCTCGGAGCGGTGGGCGACGTCGCTCTTCAGCGCAGTCCACATCACGAAGGCGCGGGCGGCCTCGTTGAAGGCACGGATCGACAGCAGCGTGCGGCGCACGTCGGGATGCACGATGATCGGATCGGCCGGCTTATCCGGCGCCTTGGCGCCGGTGAGCGAACGGCCCTGGATGCGATCCCGGGCATAGGCGACCGCGTTCTGATACGCCACTTCCGACTGCGCGAGACCCTGCACGGCGACGCCGAGGCGGGCTTCGTTCATCATCACGAACATGCCCTGCATGCCCTTGTTCTCTTCGCCGATCAGCCAACCGGTGGCGTTGTCGTAGTTCATCACGCAGGTGGAATTGCCGTGGATGCCCATCTTGTGCTCGATCGAGCCGCAGACCACGCCGTTGCGTGCGCCGACCGAACCATCGGCATTGACGAGGAATTTCGGCACCACGAACAGCGACACGCCCTTGATGCCGGCGGGCGCGCCCTCGATGCGGGCCAGCACGAGGTGGATGATGTTGGGCGCGAGGTCATGCTCGCCGGCCGAGATGAAGATCTTGGTGCCCGTGATCTTGAAGCTGCCGTCGGCCTGCCGCACCGCCTTGGTGCGGAGCATGCCGAGATCGGTGCCGCAATGCGGCTCGGTCAGGTTCATGGTGCCGGTCCACTCGCCCGCCACCATCTTCGGCACGTAGGTCTGCTTCTGCTCGGGAGTGCCGTGGACGATCAGCGCCGCGGTCGCGCCCATGGTGAGGCCGCCATACATCGAAAACGCCATATTGGCGGAGATCTGGAATTCGTTGACGGCCTGCGAGAGCGTCACCGGCAGGCCTTGGCCGCCATACTCGGTCGGTGCCGACAGGCCGAGCCAGCCGCCTTCGGCGACCTGCTTGAACGCGTCCTTGAAGCCCTTCGGTGTGGTGACGCTGCCGTCATCGGCGCGCTTGCAGCCTTCGAGATCGCCGACGCGATTGAGCGGCTGGAGCACCTCTTCGGCAAGCTTGGCAGCTTCGCCGAGAATGGCTTCGCGCACGTCGCTCGACGCATCGGAGAAGCCGGCCAGATTGTCGTAGCGGTCGATCTGGAAGACGTCGTTGAGCAGGAAGTTCACGTCTTCGACGGGGGCTTTGTAGATCGGCATGGTGGTCTCCCGGCAGGCCTTGAAGTGATGATGCTGGTTTAGGATTGAGCGGCGGCAAGCTGTTCCGCCATCAGGCGATGCAGCATGTTGATCGCCTTGAGCGGCCGCACCATCACCTTGAAATGCGTGATGCGTCCGTCGCCGTCGAAACTGATGATGTCGACGCCGTTGATCTCGATGCCGTCGATGATGGTCTTGAATTCGAGCACGGCGCCGCTCTCACTCTTCCATTCGCCTACGTAGGTGAAGCCGGGACCGCCGAGCACCTTCTCGGCGCTGGCCAGATATTTGAAGGTGATGTCGCGTCCACGCTGCGGCGAGTGCACGACGGGGCTTTCGAAGATGGCGTCGGGATGGAGCAGGTCCCAGAGCGCTGCCCGGTCATGCGACTTCATGTAGCCGTACCAGGAATCGAGGCCGGTCATTCTCGGGTGCCTCCCTAAAGGCCAGGGGAACTAAAGGCTTCTACAAAAAGCGCGAAAACAACCCCATGCACAGTAGCGACAAGGTTGATTCTACTAGTGTTTTTGGGGCGGTGTTTGCCCTCGTTCTTGAGTCACCTCATATGCACATTGACGCATATGCGCCGATGCGCATAAAGTCAAGCCAATTGGTTAAGGTCGAGAACAGGAGGACCGGTCATGGCCTTGGGCGACGCAATCCTCGCATGCCTGACGGAACGTCCGATGACGGGCTACGAGCTCGCCAAGACATTCGATTCCTCGATCGGCTTCTTTTGGAAGGCCGACCACCAGCAGATCTACCGCGAGCTGTCCAAGCTGCGCGACCGCGGCTACATCCAGGGCCGCGAGGTCGTGCAGTCAGGCAAACCCAATAAGCTGATCTATACGCTCACTCCGGAGGGCCGAACAGCGCTGCGGCACTGGGCCGCGCGGCCGAGCACGCCCCCCTCCATCAAGGACGACCTCCTGGTGCGGCTGCATGCGCTGGACAGCATCGGCCTCGAGCCGATGCGCACCGACCTGATGGCCCGGCTCGAGCACCACCGCGACCGCCACGAGAACTACGAGCGCATCCTGAAGAAGCGCTTTCCGGAAGGGGCGGCGTCGGGCGTTCTCGACCTCGGTAACCTGCTGCTGCTTCAGCTCGGCGCCCGGCACGAGCAGATGGTGGCCGATTTCTGCGAAGAGGCACTCGAGGCCCTGTCGGCGATGAGCGCAAGCGGCACCGTGGTGCCGCTTGAGGAAGGCAAGCGCGAGGGCAAGGGCTGAGGGGGACGAGCCCGACCGTTATGCGTGCTGCTGCCACCCTCGCCGCCGTCATCGCCCGCGCACGCGGGCGATCCAGTACGCCGCGGCGCCTCGCTCCTAGCCGCGCTGCCTCGGAGTACTGGATGCCCCGCCTTCGCGGGGCATGACACCGTTATTTTGGCGAGCGGACGTGCGCCACAACGATCGCCTCCCATTCCCCCCGCCGCCCAACTTTAAGACACCGTCAACGGGTTCCTTAACCCGTTATTTACCGTAACAGACAAAAGTCGGTTTTCGAGGCAGACGACCCGCGCCAAATCCGATTGTCTTTGCAACCGGCACGCGAGGGAAGACTGGAGGCGCCGGGTGGGGCGCCGGAGTCGGAACCGGACAGAGTCATGAATTCGCGCGTATCGTGGAGTGTTGACGGCATCGATCCATCCGTCCGGGAGCGGGCCGAAGCTGCTGCGCGTCGCGCCGGCATGTCACTCAACGATTGGCTGAACTCCACGCTCGGCGAGACCGCCCCGCCGAACTTTCGCGGACTTTACGACCAGCGTCCCCAAGCCCAGCACGTTCCGAGCCAAGTCCCGAGTCACGTCCCGAGTCACGTGCCGAGCCAGGAAAGCCGCGAAGTCGCAGACATCCACCAGCGGCTCGACGCCATCACCCAGCAGATCGAACGAATTTCAAAGCCCGCGCCACGGCAAGATTCTTCGCGACAAGATACTCCGCGGCAAGACGTCTCGCGCGAGCAGGGCGTTGCGCGCCAGCTCAACGACGCGATCTCGCGGCTCGATGCAAGGCTGTCGCAAATTTCGAAGCCGCAGCAGGCTCCGGCACCGCGACAGGCCCCCGTCGAAACGCGCCAGCGCCAAGCCGATGCGGTCGAGCGCGCGGCAGCACAGGTCTATCGCAGCTCACCACCCCTGAGCCCCGCTTCGTTCGACGTCGCAGTCGCCGAGATCACGGCACGGCAGAGCGAGCTCGACGGCTTTACGCCCAGGCAGATGCCGCCGCGCGCCGCGCCGCCGATCGCGCCTGCCGCAGCTCCTTACGCGCCTCCGATGGCGCCGCCCGCGCCTGCCTACGCTCCGCCGCCACCGCAGCCGGGGCCGGATTTCTCTGCGCTCGAGCGCCATCTGCTCAAGATCACGAGTCAGATCGAATCGCTCCAGCGCCCTGACAATACCGAGCAGGCGATCAACACCTTCCGCAGCGAGCTTGCGGAGATCCGCAACGCCATCACCGAGGCGATGCCGCGCCGCGCGATCGAATCGATCGAGAACGAGATCCGCTCGCTGCATCGGCGCATCGACGAGACCCGCTCCAACGGCACCGACGGTCAGGTCCTGTCCGGCATCGAGCACGCGCTGTCCGAAATCAAGCAGGTGCTCCGCACGCTGACGCCGGCCGAGCAGCTCACCGGCTATGACGAGGCGATCCGCAATCTCGGCGCCAAGCTCGATCTGATCCTGCGCGCCAATGACGATCCCTCGACGGTCCGCCAGCTCGAGGGCGCGATCTCGGCGCTACGCGGCATCGTCTCCAACGTCGCCTCCAACGAAGCGCTGGCACGGCTCTCGGACGATGTGCAGCTGCTCTCGTCCAAGGTCGACCAGGTTACCCGTGCGTCCGGCCAAGGCGACAGTTTTGCGGTGCTGGAGCAGCGCATCGCGGCGCTCACCGCGGCTTTGGAGACGCGCGAGCGCCCCCAGCCATCCGAAAGCAGCGAGCATCTCGAAAGCGCGATCCGCGCCCTGTCCGACCGTTTCGATCGCATGCAGGTCGGCAACGACTCGGCTTCGACCTTTGCTCATCTTGAACAGCGGGTCTCGTATCTGCTGGAGCGGCTCGAGGCCGCCTCCGATCCGCGCAACGGCAATTTCAGCCGCGTCGAGGACGGGTTGCACGACATTCTGCGGCACCTGGAGCGGCAGCAGGCGACCTATTCCGCGCTGGCCGAGAGCCGCAACTCCACGCCGCCCGCCGAGTCCGGCATGGTCGATCTCGTCAAGCGCGAGCTCTCCGACATCCGCTTCAGCCAGGCCGAGACCAACCGGACCACCCAGGATTCGCTGGAGGCCGTCCACAACGCACTTGGCCACGTCGTCGATCGTCTCTCGATGATCGAGGGCGATCTTCGCAATGTGCGCACCGCGCCGCCCGCCCCCGCGCCGCAGCCGATGCCGATGCCGATGGCCGCTCCCATGGCTCCCGCGCCGATGGCGCACGAGCCGCGGCCGCAGCAACAGCAGCACCCGAAATACGATCCGAAGCCCGAGCTGCCCAATCCGGCCGCCGCGCAGGCGGCGCAAGCCGCCTTCGCCGCCGCGCCGCGCGAATTCCATGCCGCCGCGCCCGCAGCGCCGCCGCCGATGCCGATGCCGATGGCACCGCCGGTTCCGCCACGCGCGATCAGCGAAATCCTGGAGCCGCATACGGCGTCCACGCGCGCCGCGCTTGCGCCCGAACTGCCGCCGGATCATCCGCTCGAGCCGGGCACAAGGCCGGGTGCACGTATCGCCACGCCGTCCGAGCGCATTGCTGCGTCCGAAAGTGCAATCAGCGAGATCCCGGCAGCGCCCAAGGAGCCGGTGTCGTCGTCGAGCTTCATTGCTGCCGCTCGCCGCGCTGCCCAGGCCGCCGCCGCGCAGCCGCCTGAGAAGCCGGCCCGTGGTGCCAAGGCTGCAATCGCTCGCGCCAAGGACAAGGGCCAGGAAGGTGGCTCGACCATCACCTCGAAGATCCGCTCGCTGCTGGTTGGCGCGAGCGTGGTCGTGATCGTGCTCGGCACCTTCAAAATGGCGATGAACCTGCTCGATGGCAGCAGCGCGCCGCCGGCGCCGCAGGCGATGGAGAATACGTCGAGCGAGCCCGCGCCGCGAGCCCCGCCGCCGGTTGAGAACAAGCCCGCCGCGCCAGAGCAGGTCACGCCCTCGATGACCTCGCCGACGCCGATCGGAAAGCAGTCGCAGAACAATGCCGCGCCGGGGTCCGTGACGAGCCCGAGCGGCACCGCTTCGGTCGAAATCCCGCAAACCGCGGCGCCAACCCCGCCTGCGGCCTCCAGCGACGTCACCGGCGCGCTGTCGGGCACTAGCCGCGCGAAACTCGCGACGATCCAGGTGCCGCCGAGCGAAAAGCTGCCTGACGGCATCGGTGGCCCCGGCTTGCGCTCCGCCGCGATGAAGGGCGATGCGACCGCGGCCTACGAGATCGGTGTGCGCTTTGCCGAGGGCAAGGGCGTGGCCGCGAATTACGACGAAGCCGCCAAATGGTACGACCGCGCGGCGCAGGCCGGTGTGGTGCCCGCGACCTTCCGCCTCGGGACACTCTACGAGAAGGGTCTCGGCGTGAAGAAGGACGCCGATATCGCCCGCCGCTACTACACGCAAGCAGCCGAGCGCGGCAACGCCAAGGCGATGCACAATCTCGCGGTGCTCGACGCCGACGGCGGCGGACGCGGCGCTAACTACAAGAGCGCGGCACTGTGGTTCCGGAAGGCCGCCGATCGCGGCGTCGCCGACAGCCAGTTCAACCTCGGCATCCTCTATGCCCGCGGCATCGGCGTGGAGCAGAACCTCGCCGAGTCCTACAAATGGTTCACCCTCGCCGCCGCCCAAGGCGATGCGGACGCTGCAACCAAGCGCGACGACGTCGCCAAGCGGCTCGACCCGCAATCGCTCGCGGCGGCCAAGCTCGCGATCCAGACCTTCAGCGCCGAGCCGCAGCCCGACGACGCGGTCAACGTTGCGGCCCCGAACGGCGGCTGGGACAGCGCGCCGCAGGCCAACGCGAAGCCTGCGCCGAAGCCGGTTGCCGCCAAGCGCGCGGCGTCGGCGGTGCGCTGAGCGGTTTAGTACGCTTTCTCCTCTTGTCGTCGCCGGCTTGACCGGGCGACCCAGTATTCCAGAGACGCCGGTTGGATACGGAGAAGCTGCGGCGTACTGGATGCCCCGGTCAAGCCGGGGCATGACGGCGGAGAAGGTGGCGGAATGCTCGGCTCGCAGCGAAGCCGTGATCTGATCTCTCTTGCCCATTCACCACACCCGAAATTCCTGATCCCTCCCGCCACCGAATTCCGCTATTGAGGGACGCGGGAATCGTTCTGCCCTCCTGCGAGCATTCCGCGCAATCGATCCGTCTCGCCGGAATCGTGGTCCCTCGATGCAGCTCTATCTCCCGATCGCCGACCTTCCGGTCAACGTCTTCCTCGTGCTGGCGATGGGCGCGGCGGTCGGCTTCGTCTCAGGCATGTTCGGGATCGGCGGCGGCTTCCTGATGACGCCGCTGTTGATCTTCATCGGCATCACGCCGGCGGTCGCGGTCGCCTCGGTCGCGAGCCACATCGCCGCCTCGTCCTTTTCCGGCGCGCTCGCCTATTGGCGGCGACGCGCGATCGACCCGGCGCTGGCGAGCGTGCTATTGTGCGGCGGCGTGACCGGGACGGCGCTGGGCGTGTGGACCTTCACGCAGCTACGCGCGCTCGGTCAGCTCGATCTGATGATCGCACTGTCCTACGTCGTGCTGCTCACCACCGTCGGCAGCCTGATGTTCTCCGAAGGCCTGCGCGCCCTGATGCGAACCCGGCGCGGCGCGGTGCCGCCACGACGTACCCATAACTGGATCCATGGCCTGCCGCTGAAGATGCGGTTCAAGCGTTCGAAGATCTATCTCTCGGTGATTCCGGTCGTGATCGTCGGCATCCTGATCGGCTTCATCGGCGCCATCATGGGCATCGGCGGCGGCTTCATCCTGGTGCCGATCATGATCTATCTGCTGCGGGTGCCGACCTCGACGGTGATCGGCACCTCGATGGTCCTGACGCTGGTCACGATGCTGTTTGCGACCCTGCTGCATGCGGTGACCAATCATTTGGTCGACGCCGTGCTGGCGCTGATCCTGATGGTCGGCGGCGTCACCGGCGCCCAATTCGGCGCACGCGCCGGCCAGAAGATCCGCGGCGAACAGTTGCGACTGCTGCTCGGCCTCTTGATCCTCTCGGTCGGTGTTCGCTTCGCGATCGAGCTGGTGATCAGGCCCGAAGACCTCTTCACCATCCGCGAGCTGGGGGTGAACGGATGATGCGCACAGCTCTCGCGGTCCTGATCGTTGTGCTGCTCGGCTCCGTCGCACGCGCCGAGCGGCTGATCGTGTCGGTCTCCAATCATCGCGTCACGGTGACGCCGAACTATTCCGGCGAGGAGCTGGTGCTGTTCGGCTCGGTCGAGAAGGACGCCTCCACGCCCGTCGACCGCAAGAGCTACGATCTCGTCGTCACCGTGATGGGCCCGCGCGCCGACATGGTGACGCGGCGCAAGGAGCGCACTTTCGGGATCTGGATCAACACCGACTACCGCCAGTTCCTGGAGGTGCCGAGCTATCTCGCGCTGTTCGCCAATCGCTCCTTCGCGGCGATCACCTCGCCCGAGATCGCGCGGCGCCAGCAGATCGGGCTCAACAACGTGCTGCTGACCCAACGCGTCAGCGGCGACTATGCCGACGTGGTCCCGAACGACGCGTTCCGCTCCGCCTTCATCCGCCTGCGCACCCAGCGCGGTCTCTACCGCGAGGATCCGAGCGCGGTGACGTTCCTGACACCGACATTGTTCCGCACCGGCATTCCACTGCCGGCGGAGGTGCCGATCGGCACCTATGAGGTGGAGATCAAGCTGTTTGCCGACGGCGCGTTCATCGGCAAGACCGAGACCGCGTTCGAGATCGTCAAGGTCGGCTTCGAGCAGTTCGTCGCGACGACGGCGCGGCAGAACGGGCTGATCTACGGCCTCGTCACCGCCGCGATGGCGCTGATGACGGGCTGGATGGCCTCGATCGTGTTTCGGAAGGATTGAGGGGGCAACGCTCTCTCCTCTCGTCGTCGCCCGGCTTGACCGGGCGACCCAGTATTCCAGAGGCCTGCATTAGCGACTCGCTCTCACAATTAACGCCGCGGCGTACTGGATGCCCCGGTCAAGCCGGGGCATGACAGTTGAGGCTACGGCGCCTGCACCACCGTCGGCACGCCGGGCTCCAGCAATCGCAACCGGGTCCCGAAGCCGAGCACATCAAATGTCTTGCGCAGGTCCTCGCTGTTCTGGCGGAAATGTGCCCAACCTTCCGTATGCACCGGCACGATCATCGCATCGGGGAAGGCGCGTGCGGTCTCGATGGTGTCGTTGGTGTCCATGGTGAGATGGAACGGCCCGCGCGTTTGCGCGGCGCCGGCGAACGGCATCACCACGCCGCATTTGAAGCGGCGCGCGACCTCGGCGACGCCGTCGAACCAGGTGGTGTCGCCGCTGATATAGACCGAGGTTGTATCCTTACGGCTCGACGACACCACGAAGCCGATGACGTCGCCTGACAGCGGCTCGATGCCGGCCGGGCCGTGACGCGCGGGCGTGGCGGTGATCGTCAGCGAGTTGCCGTCACGATCTTTCAGATGCGCCGTGCCCCAGGGTGCAAGGCCCTCGACGTGGCCGCCCAGGCGCTTGGCGCCGGCCTCAGTCGTCAGCGCGCGCTTCGCTTTGAGCAGATAGTCGCGGCCGGAATTGTCGAGATTGTCCGAATGCTGGTCATGGCTGAGCAGGACCGCATCGATCGGGCCGATCGCATCGGCCTTCAGCGCGGGTCCAATCGTCTTCTCCAGCTTTACGTGCGGCAGTTGATAGGCGCCCGGCGCATCGAAGGTCGGGTCGGTGAGCAGGCGAAAGCCATCGATCTCGATCAGCGCAGTGGGACCGCCGATCAGGGTGATGGAAATGGGCATGATGGACTCCTGTTACGAGACGGATTTGGCGGGCCGCGTCACCAGATAGATGCCGAGTGCGACCGGGATGATGCCGAGTAGATCGCGCGCCTCGACATGCTCGCCGAGCACGAGGTACGCGAACAGCATGCCGAGCGGCGGCATCAGAAAATGATAGGCACTGGCAGCCGTCGCGCCACACACTTTCAGGAGATGAAACCAGAGCCAGTACGCCATGATCGAGCCGCCGAGCACGAGGAAGGCGAAGGCGCCGACCAGGCCCGGCGTGAAGTCGATGGCATGAAAATCGGCGAAGGTCAGCGCCACAGGCGTCAGCACGATGCCGGCGGCGAGATTCTGCACGCCATTGCCGATCCACAGCGAGCCTTTCGGGGCGAGCAACTTGAACAAAATGGTGCCGGCGACGAGGGAGGCGAGCGAGACCAGCGTGAACACGATACCGTGCAGCGAGTCGGTGCCGACCGACAGCCGGTGCCAGACGATCAAGGTCACGCCGATGATGCCGAGCAGGAGGCCGCTCGCCTTGCGCCACGTCATGCCTTCGCCGAGCAGCAGCGCGGCGAGGCCCGCCGTGAACACCGGATTGGCCGATACGATCAGGCCGCCGAGGCCGGCGGAGACCGATTGCAGACCGGTGTAGCCAAGCCCGAGATAGAGCGCGTTGTTGGCGACGCCGAGCATGGCGAAGATCGCGGCATCGCGCCACGACAGCGACCAGTCGTCACCGCGGACCAGCGTGGCACCGAGGATCAAGATGCCGGCGAGCGAGAAGCGCGCGGCGAGCAGGATCAGCGGCGGGCAATGGGTCACGCCGATCTTGCCGGCGACGAAGGCGTAGCTCCAGAGCAGGCAGAACAGGCCGATCGCAAGCGGAAGCGTGTTGAAGCGGCTGCGCGGAACGGCAAGCGAGGGGGCGAGCGACATGAGGGCATTCTCCTGAGCCCTCGATCTAGGGAGCCGGCTTGTCATTTGGAAATTAAATGATTAACTTCTAATCAGTGGATTTTCGAATGGAGAAGCCCATGCTCGATCTGGAGCTCCTGCGCAGCTTCGTCTCGGTGGTCGATGCCGGCGGCTTCACCCGCGCGGGCGAGCGCGTCCATCGCACCCAATCGACCGTCAGCCAGCAGATCAAGCGGCTGGAGGAGGATGTCGGCCAGGTGCTGCTGCATCGCGACGGCAAGGATGTTCGCCCGACCGAAGCCGGCGAGCGGCTGCTGTCCTATGCGCGGCGGCTGTTGTCGCTCGCGGAGGAGGCGCGCGACGTGCTGCGCCAGCCCGACGGCGAAGGCGCGATCCGGCTCGGCATCCCCGAGGACTTTGCGGCCTATCGGCTGGCGAAACTGCTCGGCGCGTTCTCGCGCTCGCATCCGGCCCTGCGGCTCGATGTGCGCGCCGACCAGAGCAAGCATCTCGCCCGCGACCTCGATCGCGGCGAGCTCGACCTCGCATTGTTCAAGCGCGCGGCCGGTGAGAAGGGCGCGATTGCGGTGTGGCCGGAGCAGGTGCACTGGGTCACCAGCAAGAGCCACCCGATCCAAGCCGATGTCGCTTCCGTGCCGTTGATCGGCTTTCCGCTCGGTTGCCTATACCGCGCCGGCGCCATCCACGCGCTGGAAAGTGCGGGCCGGCCTTGGCACATGTCCTATACCTCATCGAGCCTGGCCGGCATCCAGGCCGCGGTCGCCGCCGGCATGGGCTTGAGCATCCTGTCGGAGATGGCGATCCAGGCCGATCACCGCGTGCTGACCGCGAAGGACGGCTTTGCGCCGATCAACCGGACCGAGGTGGCATTGATGGCCGCGCCGGGCGCAAGTCCCGCGACGCTGCGGCTCGCCGATCGGCTGGCAGAGTTCTGCGACGACGTGCAGGCGAAGGCGGCATGATCTTGCCGGATGCGTAGGGTGGATTAGCCGAAGGCGTAATCCACCGCTTCTGCCTTAGCGGAAATTAAAGAGGTGGGTTACGCTTCGCTAACCCACCCTACGAAGCGTGAGCCCTAATAACACCGCGACGCGGCAATTGCATGGACGCGGCGGTCGCCGAGCAGGTGCGCTACAAAACCGTTCTTTGGAAATATTTTCGCAAACGCCGCGTCGCGGATGCTGAGGCCGCCGGCGTAGGCGCCGAAGGCGGGCATCACGGCGCGATCGCCGTCACAGGCGAAACAGCGGCGCTCCATCGAACGGCCGCGCGCGGAGACGCGGGCCTTGGGATGGAGATGGCCAGCGATCTCGCCGCTCGCGCCGGTCGGCTCATGGCGGAAGGTGATCGGGCCGATCGCGACTTCGTCGGCGACGGTGCCGCCGAGATCACGCGGCAGCGCCGGATCGTGATTGCCTGAGATCCAGATCCAGTCGCGGCCGGCCTGCAAGGCGGCGACCGCGTCGCGATCCTCCGCCGACAAACGTCCATGCGCGGTGCGATCGTGAAAACTGTCGCCGAGCGCGATGACAATCCGGGGATTATGGCGGGAGATGACAGCAGCGAGACGACCGAGCGTCGCGATGGTGTCGTAAGGCGGCAGCAGCACACCGCGCATGGCGAAGCTGGAACCTTTTTCCAGATGCAGATCGGAGACGACGAGCAGGCGCTGCTCTTCCCAGAACAGCGCGCCGGAAAGATCGGCCGCGAACGTCACGCTGCTGATGCTGACATTCGAAACGCGCATGTCCTCGATATCCTCTGAAACCAGCGCGCCTGCCGTCACGTCAAAACCTGCTGTTATCCCATCGCCTCTTTGACGAGCTCGTCGGCGGCCTCCGCCAACAGCTCGTCTCCCGCTTCGCCATAGACTGACTCGCGGCCGATTTCCAGCATCACGGGGACCGCGAGCGGCGAGACGCGGTCGAGTTCCCGATGCGTGATGCGGCCTTGGATGCGGGTGAGCATGTCGCTGAGACGGCGCAGATCGAGCAGGCCGGTGGCGGCATCGGCCCGCGCTGCACGCAACAGCACGTGATCGGCCTGGTGTTTTCGCAGGACGTCGTAGACCAGATCGGTCGAGAACAGCACCTGGCGGCGGCTCTTCTCCTCGCCGGTGTGCCGGCGCGCGATCAGGCCGGAGATGATCGCGCAATTGCGGAACGTGCGCTTCATCAGAGCGGATTCGGCAAGCCAGGCCTCGAGATCGTCGCCGAGCATGTCGGGATCGAACAGCGTGTCGAGGTCGATCCTGCCATCCCGGATCATGAAGGACAGGTCGCCGAGCGCCCAGACCGCGATCGCATATTCGTTGGCGACGAAGCCGAGCGGCCGGGCGCGGGCACGCTCCAGCCGGCGCGTCAACAGCATGCCGAGCGTCTGATGCGCGAGGCGACCTTCGAAGGGATAGCAGACGATGTAATGCTTGTTGGCCCGCGGAAAACTCTCGACCAGCAGCTCGCGCACGGCCGGCACGCGCGAGACGTCCTTTTGCAGCGACAGCCAGTCGCGCACCTGCTCCGGGAGGGCGACCCACGCGCGCCCGTCATCGAGCAGGCGGCGGACCCGTTCGGCAAGATAGGTCGAGAGCGGAAACTTGCCGCCCATATAGGACGGCACTTTCGGGTCCTTGTCGTTGGCGCGCGAGACGTAGACCTGGTCCTCGACCAGGGTCTCGTAGCGCACCACCTCGCCTGAGAACACGAAGGTGTCGCCGGGCGAGAGGCCCTCGATGAAGGCTTCCTCGATCTCGCCGAGCAGCCGGCCACCGCGCGCGATCACGCCTGTCGACCCCGCACCTCCGCCGCGCGATCGCACCAGCCGCACCTTCAGCATGTCGTCCTCGACGATGGTGCCGACATTCATCCGGTAGCTCTGCCGCACCTTGGGATTGGCGACGCGCCAACGCCCCTCCTTGTCCTGCTTGATGCGCGCGAAGCGCTCGTAGGTCTTCAGCGCGTAACCGCCGGAGGCGACGAAATCGACCACGTCGTCGAAATCCTGCCGCGTGAGATCGGCGTAGGGTGCGGCGGTGCGCACCTCGTCGTAGAGTTCGTCGGAGAAAAACGGCTCGCCGCAGGCACAGCCGAGCACGTGCTGGGCCAGCACGTCGAGTGCACCGATCCGCAGCGGCGGCGTGTCCTGCGCATTCTCCGCGATGGCGTCGATCGCGACGCGGCACTCCAGCACCTCGAAGCGGTTCGCCGGCACCAGCACCGCGCGCGAGGCTTCGTCGAGCCGGTGATTGGCGCGGCCGATGCGCTGCATCAGGCGCGAGGAACCCTTGGGCGCGCCGATATTGACGACGAGATCGACATCGCCCCAGTCGACGCCGAGATCGAGCGAGGAGGTGCAGACCACGCCGCGCAGTTTGCCCGCCGACATCGCGTCCTCGACCTTGCGGCGCTGGGCGACGTCGAGCGAACCGTGATGCAGCGCGATGGCAAGGTTGTCGTCGTTCATGCTCCAGAGATTCTGGAACAGCATCTCGGCCTGGCTGCGGGTGTTGACGAACACCAGCGTGGTCTTGTTCGCCTTGATCAGCTCGTAGATCTCGGGAAGCGCATGGCGCGCACTGTGGCCGGCCCAGGGCAGGCGCTCGCGCGTGTCCATCATCTCGACCAGCGGCGGCGCGGCACCGCCGGCAATGACGATGTCGGCCGCCGCTTCCTTGCCGCCGGGCTGCGGCACCAGGAAGCGCGCCAGCGATTCAGGCTCGGCCACGGTCGCCGACAGGCCGATGGCGCGCAGCTGCGGCGCCAATCGCCACAGCCGCGCGAGCCCAAGGGAGAGAAGATCGCCGCGCTTGGACGTCACCAGCGCATGCAGCTCGTCGAGCACGATGCGCTTCAGCGACGAGAACAGGAACGGCGCGTCGTCGGAGGACAGCAGCAGCGCGAGTTGTTCGGGCGTCGTCAGCAAAATGTCCGGCGGATAACGCCGCTGCCGCTGCCGCCGCGATGTTGGTGTATCGCCGGTGCGGGTCTCGATCTTGATCGGCAGCGCCATCTCGACGACGGGACGCTCGAGGTTGCGCGCGATATCGACCGCGAGCGCCTTGAGCGGCGAGATGTAGAGGGTGTGCAGGCCACCGGTGCGTTGCAGGCTGCGGCCGGTGGAGATCACGGATTTCGCCGAAGCTTTGGGCGCAGAACTCAGCTCCACCAGCGTCGGCAGAAATCCCGCCAGCGTCTTGCCGGCGCCGGTGGGCGCGATCAGCAATGCGGAACGGTCCTCGCGCGCTTTCTCCAGCAGCGCCAATTGATGCGCGCGCGGCGACCAGCCGCGGGCCGCGAACCACGCCTGGAAGTGGTCGGGCAGCAGCGCGGCAGGCTCGGCCGGGATTTTGCGGATGCGGGGCGGCACGGCATCACAGGTAAGCCGTGGGGGTGGGTTCGTCGAGGGGGTTACGCGAACGATGAGCGAGATACCGCCGTTCCCTCTCCCCTTGTGGGAGAGGGTGGATCGCCGCGAAGCGGCGAGACGGGTGAGGGGTATCTCTCCGCGAAAGAGCATCGTTCGAGTACGCGGAGAAGGACCCCTCATCCGGCGCTTCGCGCCACCTTCTCCCACAAGGGGAGAAGGACGAAAGCGCGCCTACTCCGACATCGGCTTGTCGGAGATGTCCCAGTCCTTGCCGGTGAAGGTGGAGATGAAGAGCGTCTTCATCGGCGTGTAGTCGTCCGGCGTGTAGTCGTATGTGACGCCGTCCAGGAAATAGGGCGAGTGGAAGCCTTTGAGGTTGGAGGCCTGCTTCAGCACGTTGGCGCGGGTGAGCTCGTCGCCGCAGCGGCGCAGGATCTCGCCCATGGTGACGGCCTGGCCGTAGCCGGCGAAGGCGATGGTGTTGTCCTGATCGATCGCCGGCGTGTACTTCTTGCGCAGCTCCTCGAACGCCATCACGTCGGGGTCCTTCTCCCATTTGGGCAGGCCGACCTCCTTGTTGTAACGGATGGCGACGATGCCGGCGGCGTTCTCGAGGCCCGCGGCATTGAGGATAGAGCGGCCGGTCGAGCCGGCCGACAACAGCTGCAGCGGCTTCCAGCCGAGCTCGGCCACTTTCCGGATCGACTGCGACGACGCCTTGCCGGTGGAGATGTTGTAGAAGACGTCCGCACCCGACTTCGAGAGGTTGATGAGCTGGGAATCGACCGTCGGATCGGTCAGATCGTAGGTCTGCTCCATGATCACCTTTGCGGTGCCGCCGGCGTCTTCCAGAACCTTCTTGAAGGGGCCGAGGAAGTCGCGGCCGAAATCGTCGTTCTGGTAGAGGATGCCGACCTTCGCGTTCGGCTTCACGCTGACGACGTGCCGCGCCAGGATGCGCGCCTCGGTCGGATAGAGCGGCAGGCCCGCCATCGTCCATTTGAACTCTTTCGGGTTATTCCACTTCGACGCGCCGGTGTTGAGCAGCAGCTGCGGCACGCCCTTGGAGTTCAGGTATTTGTGCACGGCGGTCTGCGGCGCGGTGCCGAGCGAGCCATAGAGCGCGAGCACTTCCTCCTGCTCGACCAGGCGCCGCGTCGCCTCGACGCATTTCGGCGCGCTGTAGGCATCGTCCATGGTGAGGAATTTGACCTTGCGTCCGTTGATGCCGCCCTTTTCGTTCAGCATCTGGAAATAGGCTTCGCCGACGCGCCCGAGCACGCCGTAGAGCGAGCCGGGGCCGGAATGCGGCACGGTCTGCCCGATCTTGATCTCGGTGTCGCTGGCGCCGGCATCGTATTTCTTCTCCGCGGCCCAGACGGAGGGCGCGGGCAAGGTGGATGCCGCGATGGTCGCGAGCGCGGCGGCGCTGAAATCGCGCCGCGATGGATTCCTGGTCATTGTTTGTTTCTCCCTAGCCAGGACATTGTGCTGGCATCGCGGCACGTGTCGCAAGTGGGAAGTCGCCGCTTTGCGACGCAATGACGCTTAATGCGCCGCGTATAGCGCCTAAACTCAAGTTTTCTCGGCGACAACGACGAGGCCGCGCACCGGCTCGTTGTTCTCGATGCGTGGCGAGGCCTGCTCCAACGTGAGGAGCTTGAGGCCGGCCTGTGCCATCGCATCGCGCACATATTCCGCCGAATGGGCATAGCGCAGGCCTTCGCCGAGAACGATGCCGCTGCCGCTGCCGTCATGGGTCTCCAGCGTGAACGCAAGCACGCCACCGGGCGCGAGCACGCGCGCGGCTTCGCCGAGCACCGGGGCGAGATCGGGGAGATAGACGAACGCATCGGCAGCGACGACGAGGTTCGCGCTCGCCTCGCTCCTGCTGCGCAGGCCTTCGATCATGTCGGCGACTTCGAGCTCGGCATAGAGGCCGGTTGCGCGCGCCTCCTTGACCATGCCGGGCGACAGATCGATGCCGATGAACTGGTCGACCTGTTTTGCGAAGGCGGCCGCCGCCAGCCCCGTACCGCAGCCGAGATCGATGGCGCGCTTAAACAGGGCGGGCTTCTTCGCGGCGACGCGGGCAGCCACGACCGCCTTGAAGATCAGCGACGGCGCGCGATAGCCGAGATCGTTGATCAGCACGTGCTCGAAGCGCGGCGCGTATTGATCGAACAAGGCCTGCACATAGGCCTTCGGCATCTCGGACAATTGCGCGTCGCCGAGGCGTATCAGATGCAAATGGGCGCCATGCTGATCGCTCGGGTCGGCCTCGCGCGATTTGCGAAAGGCCGCAATGGCCTTGTCGCGCTCGCCGAGTTGCGCGCGGATTTCGCCGAGCGTGAACCAGGCCGAGGTGAAATTCGGCGCAAGCTCGATCGTCTGCTCCAGCAGGTCGGCGGCGGCCGCGAGATCGCCCTTGAGCTGGAGGTCGCGCGCGAACTCGAAGCGGCGGTCGGCCATGAGATCGCCGGAGGTCAGGAACAGGCGCAGGGGCATTGGGGAACCAGGGAACGAAGCGGTGATGACTCGAAGATGCGGGGTCGCAACCTATATAACAGGCATGCGTCCGCAAGACATCCTGCTGCCAGTTGCCGCCGGCCTATGCTGCAAGCCGGGCGGCTTCCATATCGACCCTGTCCGCCCGGTCGAGCGGGCCGTGATCACCCACGGCCATTCCGACCATGCCCGCGCCGGCCACGGCACGGTGCTGGCGACGCAGGAAACGCTGGACATGATGCGGCTGCGCTATGGCGAGAATTTTGCCGGCTCGACGCAGGCGATCCGCTATGGCGAGGAGATCCGGCTCGGCGACGTCAGCGTGAAGTTTCATCCGGCCGGTCATGTGCTCGGTTCGGCGCAGGTCGCGGTGAGCTGCAAGGACACCTGCATCGTCGCCTCCGGCGACTACAAGGACGCGCCCGACCCGACCTGCACGCCGTTCGAGCTCGTGCCCTGCGACGTCTTCATCACCGAGGCGACGTTCGGCCTGCCGGTGTTTCGCCATGGCGATGCGGCCGACGAGGTCAAGAAGCTGCTGGCGTCGGTGGCGCTGTTTCCGGAGCGCGCGCATCTCGTCGGGGCCTATTCGCTCGGCAAGGCGCAGCGCGTGATCGCGCTGCTGCGCCAAGCCGGTTACGACGCGCCGATCTATCTGCATGGCGCGATGGAGAAGATCACGCATTACTATCAGAGCCGCGGAATCGAGCTCGGCGAACTCAGGCCGGTGAAGGGCGTCAAGAAGGCGGCACTTGCCGGCACCATCACGCTGGCGCCGCCCTCTGCGACGTCCGATCTCTGGACCCGGCGGTTTCCCGATCCCGTCACGGCCTTCGCCTCCGGCTGGATGCGGGTGCGCGCCCGCGCGCGCCAACGCGGCATCGAGCTGCCGCTGGTGATCTCGGATCACGCCGATTGGGACGGCCTCACCGCCACGATCGCAGCGACCGGCGCCGGCGAGATTTGGGTCACCCACGGCCAGGAAGACGCGCTGGTGCACTGGTGCCAAAGCAAGGGTTTGCGGGCCCGGCCGCTCGATCTGGTCGGCTATGGCGACGAGGAGGAGACCGAGACGCCGCTCGCTGATGAGGCCGAGGCATGAACCGCTTCGCCGAACTTCTCGACCGCCTCGCCTACGAGCCCGGCCGCAACAACAAGCTGCGGCTGATCACCAGCTATTTTCGCGAGGTCGCCGATCCCGACCGCGGCTACGCGCTGGCCGCGCTTACCGGCGCGCTCAGCTTCAAGCACGCCAAGCCCGCGCTGATCCGCGACCTCATCGCCTCGCGCACCGATCCGGTGCTGTTCGGGCTGTCGTACGACTATGTTGGCGATCTCTCGGAGACGGTGGCGCTGATGTGGCCGAAGCGGAGCGCAAGCAACGACGAGTCTTTTCCGAGCCACCCCTCTCCCCCGCCCTCCCCCACAAGGGGGGAGGGAGCCCAGTTGCGCGCGCCGCTGTCAGTGAGCGCGACAACTGACAGCCATTTCCAAAGTGATGGACGCACGGCTCTCTCCGTTCCCTCCCCCCTTGTGGGGGAGGGTCAGGGAGGGGGGTACCGCGGGCGAGATGCCAGCGATGCTCTCCATCCGAGCAACCACAACAACCCACCGCCCCCGATACTCACCGAGGTCGTCACCACGCTACGCACGCTTGGCAAGACCGAGCTACCAAAACAGCTCGAGCGCTGGCTCGACGAGTTGGACGAGACCGGCCGCTGGGCGCTGTTGAAGCTCGTCACCGGCGCGTTGCGCATCGGCATCTCCGCGCGCCTGGCCAAGACCGCCGCCGCGGCACTCGGCGACAAAGATCCGCATGAGGTGGAGCTGATCTGGCCCGGTCTCGCGCCACCCTATCTCGACCTCTTCGCCTGGCTGGAAGGCCGCGGCGACAAGCCGGTCAATCGCGATCCCGCCCCGTTCCGTCCCGTCATGCTGGCGCACGCGATCGAAGACACCGATTTCGCGGCGCTCGATCCCGCCGACTACATCGCCGAATGGAAATGGGACGGCATCCGCGTGCAGGCGGTCGCCGGCCGCGACGAGCACGGCCACATCACCGCGCGGCTCTATTCGCGCACCGGCGAGGACATCACCGGCAGCTTCCCGGACTTCGTGCCGTCGCTGCGGCTACCCGGCGCCATCGACGGCGAGCTTCTGATCCTGCGCGAAGGGCGTGTGCAGAGTTTCAACGTTCTGCAACAGCGACTCAACCGCAAGGTTGTGTCTCCGAAGCTGATCAAGGAGTTTCCGATTCACCTGCGCGCCTACGATCTGCTCGGCGACGATGAGAATGATCTGCGCGAATTGCCGTTCGCGGAGCGTCGCGAGCGGCTTGAGACCTTCATCGGCAAGCTTGATGATCCCCGCATCGATCTCTCGCCCACCGTGCCGTTCGCAAGTTGGGAGGCGCTGACAGCCGCACGGGCCGATCCCGCGAGCGCCGGTGCGGGCGAAGATGCGGACGCCGTCGAGGGCGTGATGCTGAAGCGGCGCGATGCGCCCTATCTGCCGGGCCGGCCGAAGGGACAGTGGTGGAAGTGGAAGCGCGATCCGCACATCATCGACGCCGTGCTGATGTATGCGCAGCGCGGCCACGGCAAGCGCTCGTCCTTCTATTCCGACTACACCTTTGGCGTCTGGACTGAAGGCGACAACGGCGACGAGCTGGTGCCGGTCGGAAAAGCCTATTTCGGCTTCACCGACGAGGAGTTGCTCCAGATCGACCGCTTCGTGCGTCGCAATACCACCGAAAAATTCGGCCCCGTCCGCCACGTCGTGCACGAGGGCGACAAGGGGCTGGTGCTGGAGGTCGCCTTCGAGGGGCTGCAGCGCTCGCCGCGGCACAAATCCGGCGTCGCCATGCGCTTTCCCCGCATCAGCCGCTTGCGCTGGGACAAGCCGCCGCGGGAAGCCGACCGGCTGGAAACGCTGGAAAAGATGCTGAAAGCGGAAGCGGCGGAGATTGATGCTTAAGAAGCCCTGGGCATGCGCTTGCCCGAATTAAAATCCCGTAACCCGATTGACGCCCCCTCACGGGTTCCCCATGTCCCCCGCCGTGCCCTATGGTAGGGTCGAATCCCCTGAGGAGTTTGAGATGGCCCACGACGTCAGAGATTTGCCGGCCGGCCGCGCTGACGGCCTGAACCGCTTTCTCGGCGGCTCGCCGCTGGCGGTCGCGTTTCGCCTGGTGCTGCTCTCGATCCTGGTCGGCGTCGTGCTGGCAGCGATCGGCTTCGATCCCTGGAATATCATCTACAGCATTCGTCTCTTGTTTCAGCGGCTGTGGGATCTCGGCTTCGATACCGTGAACTGGCTGTGGCGCTACTTCCTGCTCGGCGCTGTGATCGTGATTCCGATCTGGCTGCTGATGCGCGTTTTCGGCGCGCCTCGCAGGTAAGTCGTTACTTTTGAGCATGATCTTGTCGGAAAACCGCTTCACACTGTTCCGGATCATGCTCTAGGGAGCCAGCGGCGGATGCAATTGCGCTTTGTCGGCTGCGGCGACGCCTTCGGATCCGGCGGCAGGCTCAACACCTGCTTCCACGTCTCGGGGCGCGAGGCCAACTTCCTGATCGATTGCGGCGCGTCGGCTCTGCCGGCGCTGAAGCGGCTCGAGATCGACTGCAACGAGATCGACCTCATCCTGATCACGCATTTCCACGGCGACCATTTTGCCGGGCTGCCGTTTGTCCTGCTCGACGCGCAATTCTCGCGGCGAACGCGGCCCCTCACGATCGCCGGTCCCAAAGGCATCGAGACGCGGCTGCGTGCGGTGATGGAGGCTCTGTTCGAGCATTCCTCGACGACGAAAAAGCGTTTCGAGCTGTCGGTCGTCGAGCTCGCGCCGGAGCAGAGCCAAAGCTTCGGCGCGGTGGCGGTGACGCCCTATCCCGTCGTGCACGGCGAATCGGGCGGGCCGTTCCTCGCCTATCGCGTCGAAGCCGAGGGCCGCACGCTGGCCTACAGCGCCGATACCGAATGGACGGAGACGCTCATTCCGCTGGCGCATGGCGCGGACCTTTTCATCGCCGAAGCCTATATGTACGAGAAGGTGGTCAAGAATCACCTCAGCCTGAAGACCTTGGAACAGCATCTTCCCGAAATCGGCGCAAAACGCCTCGTCCTCACCCATATGAGCGAAGACGTGCTGTCGCGCCTTGACGACATCGCCCATCTCACCGCCGAAGACGGCATGGTGCTCGTGTTCTGAGATGCACGCACCCGTTCACTTGAAGATCGGTTCCCGTCAGGTCTTCGCCATCGCAGGTCCCGCGATGGTCGCGAACCTCACCACGCCGCTGATCGGCGTGGTCTCGACCACCGCGATCGGACGGCTGGACGATGCCGCGCTGCTCGGCGGCGTCGCCATCGCGTCCGTCATCTTCGATTGCCTGTTCTGGCTGTTCGGATTCCTGCGCATGAGCACGCTCGCTTTCACGGCGCAGGCGCTCGGTGCCGGCGAGACGCGCGAGCTGACCGCGATCCTGGTGCGCGGCCTGATCGTCGCCGGGTTGGTCGGGATAGCCCTGATCGCGCTCCAACTGCCGCTGGCCGCCGTGCTGTTCGACCTGATGGGCGGCAGCGAGGGCGTCACGCGCGCGGCAAAAACCTACTTCGTGATCCGGATCTGGTCGGCGCCGCTGGCGCTCGCCAACTACGTCATCCTCGGCTGGCTGGTCGGCCAAGCCCGCGCCAATCCGGCGCTCGCGCTCCAGGTCGTCATCAATCTCGTCAACGCGGCGGCGACGATCCTGCTGGTGCTGGTCTACGACACCGGCATCGCGGGTGCTGCGATCGCGGCGCTGCTGTCCGAAGCGGCCGGATTCGGGCTCGGCGTGATGGTCTGCCGCCGTTATGCGGACGGCGGGTTCGCGGTGCCATACGCAGAGCTGTTCGACCGGGCCAAGCTGATGCGGCTGCTGGCGGTGAATTCCGACATCCTGATCCGCACCGCGGCGCTGATCGCCGTGTTTCTGTTTTTCACCGCCAAGGGCGCGCGGGCCGGCGACGTCACGCTGGCCGCCAATTCCGTGCTCAACAATTTTCTGCTGGTCAGCGCCTTCTTCCTCGATGGTCTTGCCAACGCAGCCCAGCAGCTTTGCGGCCGTACGCTCGGCGCACGCGACGCCAGGGGATTTGCGGATTCGACCCGGCTGGTGCTGCTATGGGGGCTCGGCTTCGCGCTGGTCGTGTCCGCGCTGTTCGCTCTGTTTGGGCCGAACTTGATCGATTTCATGACGGCGAGCGAAAGCGTCCGTCGCGGCGCGCGGGAATTCCTGCCGTTCGTCGTGCTTGCGCCCATCCCCGGCGTGTTCGCCTTCGGCTTCGACGGCATCTATATCGGCGCGACCTGGGCGCGCGAGATGCGCAATCTGATGCTGGCCTCGCTCGCGATCTTCCTCGCCACATGGTGGGCGCTGCAATCGTTCGGCAATGCCGGGCTGTGGAGCGCGCTGATCGCCTCCTATGTCTCGCGCGGCGGCTTGCAGGCCGCGCGCTATCCGGCGCTGTACAGGAAGACGTTTTCGAAGCAGTCGCTGTAACTCGTAGCCCGAATGGAGCGAAAGCGTAATCCGGGGCCTTCGCGTCCGCGGATAGAATCCCGGATTGCGCTTCGCTCCATCCGGGCTACGCGGCGAAGAGCTACATCCCCGGCCAGTCTTCCGCCGTCAGCGTAGCTGCGTCGGAGCCGACGATCTCGGAGAGAGAATCCCGCCCCGTGCGCAATAGGGTCGAGGTGAGGTCGCGCTTGATCTCGTCGACGAGGCCGAGGCCCTTGTAGACCAGCGACGAATAGAGCTGGATCAGGCTCGCGCCGGCGCGGATCTTCGTCAGCGCGGCGCCGCCCGAATCCACGCCGCCGACGCCGATCAGGGGGAATGCGCCCTCGACGCGCACATAGGTCTCCGCGACCATCCGTGTCGACAGCCGGAACAGCGGCCGGCCGGACAGGCCGCCCTGTTCCTTGGCGCGCATCTCCTCGCGCAGCGTGCTCGGCCGCGCGATCGTGGTGTTCGACACGATCATGCCGTCGACCCGGCGCGAGCGCGCGACCTGCACGACGTCATCGAGCTGGGCGAGGCTCAAATCCGGCGCGATCTTGAGCAGCACCGGCGTGTCGCCGGCGCTCTCGCGCACCCGCTCGCGCGCGTCGATCACCCTGGCGAGGAGATCGTCGAGCAGCGCGCCTTCCTGCAGATTGCGCAGGCCCGGCGTGTTCGGCGAGGACACGTTGACGGTGAAATAGCTCGCGACCGGCGCAAAGGTCTCGATCAGCTTAACGTAATCATTGACCCGATCGGGCGAATCCTTGTTGGCGCCGACATTGACGCCGACGATGCCGCCGTGCTGCGCGCGCGCCGCGAGCCGGCGCAGGGCTGTCTCCGCGCCGTCATTGTTGAAGCCCATGCGGTTGATCACGGCCTCGTCGCGCTCGAGGCGAAACAGCCGCGGTCGCGGATTGCCGCTTTGCGGCTTCGGCGTCACCGAGCCGATCTCGACGAAGCCGAAGCCGAGCCGCAGCAGCGCATCCGGCACTTCGGCACTCTTGTCGAAACCCGCGGCCATGCCGATCGGATTGGGGAAGTTGAGCCCGAACGCACGCACCGCAAGCTTGGGATCATCAGCGTGCGGCTTGCCCGGCGGCAGGAAGCGCAGGCCCTGGATCGCGAGGCGATGCGCATCCTCGGGATCGAGCCAGCGCAACACCGGCAGTGAGAGAGCGTCGAAGGCGCGGATCACGGGGCAAGCTCCGGAACGTCGTGGCCGCCGTCGGAGCGCGTGTTGAGGTTCATCACGGCAATCACCGCGCCGAGATCGAGCTCGCCATAGAGATGCGGAAACAGCTCCTCATTGCGCGAACGCTCCCAGCGCAATGCGCTGCCGAGCGCATCGCCGTCGACCTCGACCAGGAACAGCGCGCGCTGCCCGACATAATGCTTCTGCAGGGTCTCGGGAACCTGGGCAGCGGTGGAGAAATGGATGAATCCGTCGCGCGAATCGTCCGCGCTGCCGCGGTAGACACCCTGCCGTTCCGCCTCGCGCCAGGCCGAGGCCGGACAGATTTTGTAGATCTTGACCACCGCTTACGCAGCCCTGTTTGCCCGTGGAGACAGCTCTTTGAGTCTCTTGGGGATTTTCGTCTCTCGTGGGTCTTTAAATCCCGGGCGGGACCGTAAAGGCCACCCCTGCCGAACTCAAGACTTAGACGCCGCCTCTTGCACGAAAAGCGGAAAACCGGTTGATTTGAGGATAGTTTTCCTGAGTTGCGACGGGCTGGACCTTCCATGGTCAAGCAGGCCAAAGCGCAGAGGATGCTCACCCACGACCAGATCTGGGGTGCACTGGATCGGCTGGCGGAGCGTGCCGGGCTGTCGCCGTCCGGCCTCGCCAAGCGCGCCGGGCTCGATCCCACCACCTTCAACAAGTCCAAGCGCGTCACCTCCGACGGCCGCGAGCGCTGGCCGTCGACAGAATCGATCGCGAAAGCGCTGGCGGCGGCAGATTCCTCGATCGACACCTTTGCCAGGCTGGTCGGCGACGACGCGGGCGGCGGCCGCTCGGTGCCGCTGCTCGGCTTCGCGCTGGCAGGCGCGAGCGGCGCCTTCGACGAGTCCGGCTTTCCCGTCGGCAAGGGCTGGACCGAATTTGCCCTTCCCGCCGCCGAGGGCAACCACAGCTTCGCGCTGCAGATTACCGGCGAAGCGCTTGCACCCGCCTATCGCGACGGCGACATCATCCTGGTCGCGCCCGGCGCGCCGATCCGCAAAGGGGATCGCGTGGTGGTGAAGACTAAGGCGGGCGAGGTGACGGTGGCGACGCTGAAGCGCCGCACGGCAAAGGCTCTGGATTTGCAGCCGCTCGATCCCTCCCAGGCCGAGCGGACGATGGCAGCGAGCGAGGTCGGCTGGATCGCGCGGATCGCGTGGGCAAGCCAGTGATCGCGTCTCGCCTGGCAGCCTTGCGACTCAGCATCTCTCTCGCATAGGTTGCCGCCACTCATTGCCGAGCAAATTCATGTTAGGGGGAATATGATGAATCGCCGTCACGCATTGAAGGCCCTCGCGGGTCTTGCGCTTTGTCCGCTCTGCAAGCCGGCCTTCGCCGCCGAAGGTGCGCATTGGAGCTATGAAGGCGCCGGCGCCAAATGGGGCGAGCTCGACGCGGCCAACAAGGCCTGCGCGGTCGGCCTGCAACAATCGCCGATCGACATCGAGGCGACGGTCAAATCGCAATTGCCCGCGCTGAAGCTGAACTGGGGCAAGAGCGCCGACACCATCGTCAACAACGGGCACACGATCCAGCTCAACTTCAGCGAGGGCAGCACGCTCACGCTCGGCGACGTCAAATACAAGTTGCTCCAGGTGCATTTCCACCGCCCGAGCGAGCACATGATCGGCGGCAAGAATTTTCCGATGGAGGCGCATTTCGTCCATCGCAACGAGGCCGGCGGGCTCGCCGTGGTCGGCGTGCTGATGGCCGAGGGCAAGCCGAACCCGGCCTTCGGCAAGATCGTCAAGACCATGCCGGCCGCGGAAGGCCCCGCCGTGAAGGCGGATACGACCATCGATCCCCACGCCATGCTGCCCACGAGGCTCAGCTACTTCCGCTATCCCGGCTCGCTGACGACGCCGCCCTGTTCGGAAGTGGTCGAATGGCTGCTGCTGACCAACCCGATCCAGGTGTCGGCCACCGACGTCGCCGCGTTCGCAAAGCTCTATCCGATGAACGCGCGCCCGGTGCAGAAGGACAACCGCCGCTACGTGCTGCGCTCGATCTGAGCGGGGGCTGAAGGTCCGAACCCAACCAAATTGTCGTCCCGGCGAAGGCCGGGACCCATAACCACAGGGAGAAGTTGGGCGGAGGATCGAAGTTGCGCTTCGGTACGACGACCGTCGCTACCCGACAGATCACGCGGTATGGGTCCCGGCCTTCGCCGGGACGACGTGGTAGAAACATCCCGTTCCTACAACACCGCTACGCACTCCGGGCCAGCGCGCCGTCGATCATGTTCACCGCATTCTGCACGCCATACACCGCGACGAAGGAGCCGAAGCGCGGGCCCTTTTCCTGGCCGAGCAGCACCTGGTAGAGCATGTTGAACCAGTCGAGTGTCACGCCGGGACGGCCGTCCTTGCCCTTCTTGACCTGATCGAGGAACGGCTCGCGGCGGCCGATCTCGTAGACGACGTTCTGGATGTCCTCGGCCGAAGCGTCCTGCGGAAGCTGCGATAATGCATCCCGCAAATCCTGCAGCGCCGCGCGCTCGGTCTCGGTCGGTTCGCGGAAGGTCTTCGTCGGCGCGACGAAGTCGCGATAATAATTGATGGCATAGCCGACCATTGCGTCGAGCTTGGGATGCGTCTGCGGGCTCACGCCGGGCCGATAGCGGCCAATGAAACCCCACAGCGTCTCGGCATTCTCCGCATTCGACGACGACACCAGCGTCAGCAAGAGCTGGAACGTGACGGGCATGTCGAACTTCGGCGGATGGCCGCTATGGACGTGCCAGACCGGATTGCCGAGCTGCTGCTTGGCGTCCTGCTTGGCAAAACCGTCGATGAACTGCTGGTAGTCGTCGACGTTGCGCGGGATGACGTCGAAATACAGCCGCTTGGCCGCCTTCGGCTCGCGATACATGAACAGCGACAGCGATTCCGGCGAGGCGTAACGCAGCCATTCGTCGATGGTGAGGCCGTTGCCCTTCGACTTCGAGATCTTCTGGCCCTTGTCGTCGAGGAAGAGCTCGTAGTTGAAACCTTCCGGCGGCGTGGCGCCGAGCGCCCTCGCGATCGCGCCGGAGAGTTTGACCGAGTCGATCAGATCCTTGCCGGCCATCTCGTAATCGACGCCGAGCGCGACCCAGCGCATCGCCCAGTCGGCCTTCCATTGGCACTTGACGTTGCCGCCGGTGACGGGCGTCTCGACTTCCTGGTTGGTATCGGGATCGAGATAGGTCACCGTGCCGGCTGCAACTTCGCGGCGGATCATCGGCACCTGGAGCACGACACCCGTGGTCTTGCTGATCGGCAGAAACGGCGAATAGGTCGCGCGGCGGTCGGGTCCGAGCGTGGGCAGGATGATCGCCATCACCTTGTCGTAGGCAGCTAACATCTTGAGCAGCGTCGCGTCGAAACGGCCGGACGTATAATAGTCGGTCGAGCTCGCGAATTCGTAGTCGAAGCCGAAATGATCGAGGAAGGCGCGCAGCCGCGCATTGTTGTGGTGCCCGAACGACGGGTACTCGTTGGAGAACGGATCCGGCACGCGCGTCAGCGGCTTGCCGAGATGCGCGGCCAGCATCTCCTTGTTCGGCACGTTGTCGGGCACTTTCCGAAACCCGTCCATGTCGTCGGAGAACGCGAGCAGGCGCGTCTTGATCTTGTTCTCGGTCAGCACATGAAAAGCGTGCCGCACCATCGAGGTGCGCGCCACCTCGCCGAAGGTGCCGATATGCGGCAGGCCTGATGGCCCGTAGCCGGTCTCGAACAGCACCTCGTCCTTCGGGCTTTTCTTCAGCCGCGCGACAATGGCCTTCGCCTGCTCGAACGGCCAGGCGTTGGATTGTTCGGCGAGCGCACGCAGATCGCTCGGGTTCGCGGCAAGATCGATAACGGACATCTAAGGGGCCTCCGGGCCGCGGAAAATAGCGATTTCCGGGCAGAATGCAATTTTGCGGGGCGGGCAACCGCACCCACCGTCATTGCGAGCGAAGCGAAGCAATCCAGAATCTTTCCGCAGAAACAGCCTGGATTGCTTCGTCGCTGCGCTCCTCGCAATGACGACGAGGAGCCAGCGAAGCTAAAACGGGCTCACCGAGAAATACCGCAGCCACAAATCCGTGTAGCGGCCCTTTTCCCAGACGCGAAACATCGCCCAGTTCAGGGCCTGACGCAGCACGTCGTTGCCCTTGCGCACGGCGATGCCGATGCCTTCGCCGAAGAAACGGCTCTCGACGAAGGGACCGCCGGAGAAGGCGCAGCAATCGCCGGAATCGGTGCCGTTGATCCAGAACGCGAGCGCGATGGCATCGCCGAAGATGAAATCGACCTCGCCCTTGCGCAAGGCGGCGCGCACGGCATCGTCGTTGGGATAGGAGTGCAGTTCGGCGTCCGTGAACATCGCCTTGAGATAGGCTTCATGCGCGGAGCCGGCGATGACGCCGACCTTCTTGCCTTCGAGATATTCGGGCCTGATCTCCGGCATCACTGCGTCCTTGCGCGAAGCGAAGCGCGCCGGCACGCGATAATAGGGATCGGTGAAGTCGACCCGGGCGCGGAGCTGCGGGCTCACCGCCATCGAGGCGATGATGGCGTCGCCGCGGTTGGAGGCGAGTGCATCCACCAGCGTCTCGAAGCGGCGCATTTGCACCGTGCAGGTGACCTTGATCTCCTCGCAGAGAGCGCGGGCGAAGTCGACGTTGAAGCCGGCGGGATTGCCGTCGGCGCCGGTATAGTTGAACGGCGGATAGTCGGTCTCGGTCAGGAAACGGATCACGGTCAGGCGCGACAAATCCGGCCGCTCCGGCCGCCGCCGCGGGTCCCAGAAGCCCGGCACGGCCTGCGGCGCCGCCTGGGGCGCGACCTGAGGTGAGGCTTGCGGCGCCGCTGGGGGCTGCTTGGCCGGGGCCTGCGCCTGCGCGCATGGCGCAGCAACGAGCAGGCAGACGCCGGCGACCAGCCCGGTCAGCAAGCCACGGGCGGATTTGGACGATTTCGCCTGTTGCGATGGAGCCATCGGCTGAAAATGAACGAATTTCGTTGGGATCGGAGGGCCTTATAGCCCATCCGGCCGGGAACGCGAGCGCGGATTGCAGCTAATAGGGGAGCCTACAGATACCGCTTCAACTCCACCGCGGCCTCTTCCGGCGTGCGCTTCAGGTTGAACGGCGAGACGAAGCGGCCGTCGCGGTCCATCAGATAGATCAGCGCGGTGTGGTCCATGGTGTAGTCGCCGTCCTTGGTCGGGACCTTCTTGGCATAGACCCGGTAGGAGGTGATCACCTTGGCGGTCTCGGCAGGATCGCCGCTGAGGCCTTCGAGGTGCGGGTCGAAGCTCGACAGATAATCCTTCATCGCCGCCGGCGTATCGCGCTCGGGATCGACCGAGATGAAGACGGCATTGACCTTGTCGGCGTCCTTGCCCATCGCGCGCAGCACTTCCGAGATCTCGAACAGCGAGGTCGGGCAGACGTCGGGGCAATGGGTGTAGCCGAAGAAGATCAGGGTCGGCTTGCCCTTCAGGTTCTTGTCAGTGACGGCCTTGCCGTTCTGGTCGGTGAGCTGGAACGGGCCGCCGATCGCGGCCGGCTGCACCACCTTGCCGACCCCGCCCATGGCCCAGAATACGATCAGGAGCCCAAGGACGAGGCTTGCGGCGAAGGCGGTCGCGATCACCAGCGGACGGGCGGCGGAGCTCATGGGCGAAAAACTTCCTGTCGCGGGTCAGAAGCAGGCGGCGAAACCGGTCCTGATCATTTCGAAGAACACCTGGCTGCCGTAGTGGAACCAGAGCGCGAGCGCCCCGAGCACGACCAGGCCGCTGACGCCAGCACCCGCCAACAGCAGCACGACCGGCATCCGGCCGGCAGTGGGCGAATTGTCCGATACGGGATGGGCGGGGTGCAGTGGTTGAGCCATGACAACGATCGGTGAAGGGTTCCCTGCCGTTCAAATAGGCGCTGGGACTGGGCCGGGCAAGCGCGGTGGGCGGGCGGGGGGTCGTATGGTGGGGAGGATCTCCGTCATGCCCGGCCTTGTCCCGGGCATCCACGCACTTCTCGCCGGCCCAAAAACGTGGATGGCCGGGACAGGCCCGGCCATGACGAAAATTCAGGTTAGACGAAGCGAGCGCCTGCCGCGGTCTATCTTGGCGACGGCTTGTTGGCCGAGGCCTGCGCGTCGAGGTAGCAGGGCTTGTACATGGCCTGGAGCTGCCTGCCCTTCAGAAAGAGCATATGCGGGGTGAGGCCGCCGCGCTGATTGATCCAGCGCTTCACCTGCGAGGGATACATCGCATAGAGCATCTGGGTCGCTTCGGTATTGGTGACGGCGCGGCCGTTGCTGCCGAAATCCCACGCTGCGTGGAAACCCAGTGTCGCGTGCGAGGTCACGCAAATGCGGTCAGGCGGGATGGCGCCGAGGACGATGGTGCAGGCAGAGGCGCAGAGACCGTCGATGATGACGGTATCGCCTGACTGTCGCAGGTCCTGGTATTTGTCGACGTAGGTTCCGATTCGGCCGCCGCGGTCATCCGCGATCCGAACCACTGCCTGAGAAGCGCCCATGCTCGCGATCAGGAGAACCGCCGCAAGCAACCCCGTCAGAAACTTCATTGGCCCCCGCCCCAGTCGAATTCGAATCTGTGTGTCAGGTGGTGATGCCCTGCTAGGGTCTGTCGTAACCGCGGTTTTGTCTAGGCATGCCGGCTCGTTCAAAACAAATTCAAATCCAGTGTTGCGCCGGCGCTGCACTCGGGCGCTCTTTTTCCCGAAGTGGAACAAGTTAACGATGTCTTACGCGCCACACTCTTGATCTCAGTTGCAACCGCCGGCTTCAATCCGGGCAACTACAGGGGGGAACCTGTGGAGGGGGAAACACATGCAGGGGAAAACACATGGCCGAACGGATGACTGAAGAGACTGACGTCATCGTTGTCGGCGCAGGACTGTCGGGCCTCGTGGCCGCAACCGAGATTGCGGATGCCGGCAAGCGCGTGATCGTGGTCGACCAGGAGGGCGAGCAGTCGGTCGGCGGCCAGGCGTTCTGGTCGTTCGGCGGTTTGTTCCTGGTCGATTCGCCGGAGCAGCGCCGACTCGGCATCAAGGACTCCTTCGACCTTGCGATGCAGGACTGGCTCGGCACCGCCGGCTTCGACCGTGACGAGGATTTCTGGCCGCGCCAATGGGCCGAGGCCTATGTGGCGTTCGCGGCCGGCGAGAAGCGCGCTTGGCTGCGCGCGATGGGCCATCGCATCTTTCCCGTGGTCGGATGGGCCGAGCGCGGCGGCTATGACGCCATGGGCCACGGCAATTCAGTGCCGCGCTTTCATGTCACCTGGGGCACCGGGCCCGGCATCGTCGAGCCGTTCGAGCGCCGCGCGCGCGAGGCCGTCAAAAGCGGTCGGCTGACCTTTCGGTTCCGCCATCGCGTCGATGCGCTCTCGATCACCAACGGCACGGTGGATGGCGTCCGCGGCGCCATTCTCGCCCCCGACAATGTCGAGCGCGGCAAGAGCTCATCGCGCAACGTCGTCGGCGAGTTTGCGTTGAAGGCGCAAGCCGTGATCGTGGCGTCCGGCGGCATCGGCGGCAATCACGAACTGGTCCGGCAGAACTGGCCGAAGCGGCTCGGCGAGCCGCCGAAATTCATGATCTCCGGCGTGCCCGAGCATGTCGACGGCCGCATGATCGGCATCACCGAGACATCAGGCGCGCGGCTGATCAACCGCGACCGCATGTGGCATTATGTCGAAGGCATCCAGAACTGGTCACCGATCTGGCCGCGCCACGGCATCCGCATCCTGCCCGGCCCCTCCTCGATGTGGTTCGACGCCACCGGCACGCGCTTGCCGGCGCCGCTCTTCCCCGGCTCCGACACCCTCGGCCAGCTCCAATACATCATGTCCACCGGCTACGAATATTCCTGGTTCATCCTGACCCAGAGCATCATCAAGAAGGAGTTTGCGCTGTCGGGCTCGGAGCAGAACCCCGACCTCACCGGCAAAAGCTGGCGCATGACGATCAAGCGCGCCACCAACAAGGGCGCGCCGGCGCCGGTGGAAGCGTTCAAAAGCCATGGTGTCGACTTCATCGTGCGCGACAAGATCGAGTATCTCGTTGCGGCCATGAACAAGCTGGTCGGCAGCGACCTCCTCAAGCTCGAGCACATTAAGATGCAGATCGAGGCGCGCGACCGTGAAATCACGAACCCTTACGTCAAGGATGCGCAGGTGATGAACATCCACAATGCGCGGCGCTATATCGGCGACAGGCTGATCCGCACCGCCTCCCCTCACCGCATCCTCGATCCCGCGCAAGGGCCGCTGATCGCGGTCAAGCTCAACATTCTCACCCGCAAGACGCTGGGCGGTTTCGAGACAGACCTCTCTTCGCGTGTGTTCGGCGATGAGGGCAGCGTCATCCCCGGCCTCTATGCAGTGGGCGAAGCCGCCGGCTTCGGCGGCGGTGGCGTGCACGGCTATCGCTCGCTGGAAGGCACGTTCCTCGGCGGCTGCCTGTTCTCGGGCCGCAATGCGGGCCGCGCCGCGGCGCAGGCCGTGGGCTAGACCATGCGGGGGGGGATGCGCATCGCGGCGTTTGTTGCGGCATTGGCCGCCGCCCCGGCTGCGTCCGCCGATACGATCGACATCGACGGCGTGAAGCGGTCCTACGCTGTGCAATTGCCGGCAAAGCGGCTCGTGCCGCTCGTGGTCGTGCTGCATGGCAAGACCCAGCGCGGCGCCGACATGATGACGCGGACGGCGTGGCCGCAGGTCGCAAAGCGCGAAGGGTTCGCCGTGGTCTTTCCTGATGGCCTCAACCACGCATGGGCCGATGCGAGGACCAAGGCCGGACCGGCGCTCCGTGGCCCGCCCGCAGGCACCGACGACGTCGCCTTCATCGCCAAACTCGTCGAGAAGCTGGTGGCGAACGGCACCGCCGACCCTCGCCGCGTCTATGTCGCCGGCATCTCCAATGGCGGCGCCATGGCCATGACGCTGGTCTGCGCCCGCGCCGATCTGTTTGCTGCCGGCGCGAGCGTGAGCATGAACCTCACCGATGAGGCCGCGGTCACGTGCCATCCGTCGCGGCCGCTGCCGATGCTGCTGATGAACGGCACGGCCGATCCGCTGGTCCCCTACGAGGGCGGCCGCGGATCGAGCTATTATGCCGCAGACGGTTTCTGGTCCACCGACGAGACGCTTGCGTTCTGGCGCAAGCTCAACGGCTGCGAGACCGACAATTCCGACGTGACCGATCTGCCCGACAGGGCGCCCACAGACCAGTCCACGGTGACACGGATCTCCTCGCGCTGCCCTGAGGGGCACGACGTCGTGCTTTATCGCATCAATCAAGGCGGTCACCGCATGCCCGGATTTTCTCCGGATGCCCGCTTCCCGAAGGTCGCCGCCAGCTTGCTCGGATCGCAGAACGGCGACATCGACGCCGCCGAGACGATCTGGACGTTCTTCGGCCAGTTTCCTTGAAGCGCAACACATGCATGGCCAGCGACGCATGCGTGCCTGGCAACGCATGCGTGCCTGGGGTGGCACGGGGCAAGCCGCTGCGCTAGACAGGGCCGCCATTCAAAGGAGACCCCCAATGAGCATTCAGCGTCTTGAATCCGGCCCGCGCATGAGCCAGGTCGTCGTGCACGGCAACACCGTCTATCTCGCCGGTGTCGTCGCCAACAACGCCGCCGGCGAAAGCGTGACGAAGCAGACCCAGGACATCCTGGCGACCATCGACAGCCATCTGGCCAAGGCCGGCACCGACAAGTCGAAACTGCTCTCGGCCACGATCTACATCACCGACATGAAGACGTTTGGCGAGATGAACGCGGTGTGGGACGCCTGGGTCTCGCCCGGCAACACGCCGGCACGCGCCACCGTCGAAGCCAAGCTCGCGGCAGCACAATACACCGTCGAGATCATGGTCACGGCGGCGAAGTAACCGCGGAAAATTCACGCGCGCTGATGACCTCAGAGGTAATCGATCAGCGCGCGTGAACCTTCGATAGTCAGGTCAGCCGAACGATACGGCGCCATCGAAGGAGACGACAATGACCGACCCCATCACCATCGCCCGCCGCTACATCGATCTCTGGAACGAACGTGCAGCCGGCCGCCGGCGCGAACTGCTGAGCCAGAACTGGACAGCGGATGCGAGCTATGTCGATCCCCTGATGAAGGGTGACGGCCATGACGGCGTCGACGCGCTGATCGCAGGCGTGCAGCAACGCTTCCCCGACTTCAAGTTCAAGCTGATCGGCGAGCCCAACGGCTACGGCGACCATGTCCGCTTCAGTTGGGGTCTTGGTCCTGATGGCATCGACAGCCCGATCAAGGGGACGGATTTCGCCGTGCTGAAGGACGGCCGCATCAGGAGTATCACGGGATTTCTGGACCAGGTGCCTGCGGGTGCGTGAGCGCGCGCTGATCGTTGCTGCGCCCTCTCCCCTTGTAAGGGGAGAGGGCGAGCTTTCGCTCGTCGCACAAGTTAATTATTCGCGCTCGCGGAATCGTCCATCGCCTTGAAGGCTTCCTCCAGTTGCAGCGAGATCGGCACGTTCAGCCGTTCGCCGGTCGGAAGCCGTGCGGTGAACCATTTGTTGTAGAGCGGAACGAGGTCGTGGTTGGAGCCGAGCTTGCGGAAGGTGCGATCGACCACCGCCGCCAGTTGCGGTTCTCCCTTGCGGAACATGATGCCGTAGGGGTCGTAGGACAGGTAATCGCCGGTGACGCGGAATTTGTCCTGTGCCTTGTGGCGCACGATCAGGCTGGACAGCAGGATATCGTCGGTCGCGAACGCGTCGGCCTTGCCGTCGACGAGCATCTGGTACGACTGCTCGTGATCTGCACCGACAACGATGGTCAGTCCCAGCGAGGACTTCTTGTCGGCCGCCTGGATCGCCTGCTCGTTGGTGGTGCCCTTCGTCACCACGATAGTCTTACCCTTCAGATCAGTCAGTGACTGGACGCTGGACGCCTTCGGCACCATCAGCTTGGTGCCGGCGACGAACATCAGCGGCGAGAAGGCAACGCGCTTGCCGCGCTCGGCATTGGCCGTGGTCGAGCCGCATTCCAGGTCGATCTTGTTCTGGAGCACGGCGTCGATGCGGTCATCCGAGGTGACCTTGACGTAGGCGATCTTGAGATTGGGATCGTCGACCTCGACGCCGATCTCCTCGACGATAGCCTCGCAGAGTTCGAGGCTGTAGCCGATCGGCCGGTTGGCCTGGTCGAGGAAAGAGAACGGCGGCGAGCTCTCGCGATAGCCGAGCCGCACGGTGTGCGCGGTCTTGATGGCTGACAGCGTCGGGCTAAGCCCTTCGCTGCCACCGGTCTGGGCGGAGGCACCCGTTGCCAGCTGGCACGCTGCCAGCAGCAGGCCGCCCGGTATCGCCATTGAAAGGCGCATGATGCACTCCGATCAATGGCCGGCCATCGCGGGCACTTCGCCGGGGATCATGTCCCCCGGCACGGCATCGCCCGGTCCAAGCTCGTGCTCGGGCCCGAGCTCGCCTTCCCACTTGGCCACGACCGAGGTCGCGAGCGTGTTGCCGATCACGTTGGTAGCGCTGCGGCCCATGTCGAGGAAGGTGTCGATGCCCATGATCATCAATAGCCCCGCCTCGGGGATGCCGAACTGCGACAGCGTCGAGGCGATCACCACGAGGGAGGCGCGCGGCACGCCGGCGACGCCCTTCGAGGTGATCATCAGGGTCGCCAGCATCGCGAGCTGGGTGCCGAGCGGCATGTCGATGTGATAGCTCTGCGCGATGAAGACGCTCGCGAAGGTGCAGTACATCATCGTGCCGTCGAGATTGAAGGAATAGCCGAGCGGCAGCACGAAGCTCGATATCCGCGACGAGGCGCCGAACTTGTTCAGCCCCTCCAGCGTCTTCGGATAGGCCGGTTCGGAGCTCGCGGTGGAGAACGCGATCATCAGCGGCTCGCGGATGAGCTTCAGCAGATGGGCGTAGCGCGGCCCGATCACGATGAAGCCCACGACCACCAGGATGCCCCACAGGATCGCGAGCGAGAGATAGAAGCCGCCCATGAAGACGATGAGCTTCCAGAGCACCAGCAAACCGTTCTTGGCAACCGTCGCGGTGATGGCGGCCCAGACAGCGAAGGGCGCGAACAGCATCACATAGCCGGTGACCTTGAGCATGATGTGGCCGATGTCGTCGATCAGCGCCAGGATCGGCTTGGAGCGCTCGGGCATCGAGCCCATCGCCACCGAGAAGAACACGGCGAAGATCACGATCTGCAGGATCTCGTTCTGCGCCATCGCATCCGCGATCGAGGTCGGGATCAGATGGGTCAGGAATTTTTCGATCGAGAAGGCGGAAACCGGCAGGCCGGTCGACTGCGCCTTGTCAGGCAGCGTACCGGGGAAATTCGCGCCGGGCTGGAGCAGATTGACCATCACGAGGCCGAGCATCAGCGAGACGAAAGAGGCGCTGACGAACCAGCCCATGGTCTTGGCGAAGATGCGGCCGAGCTTGGAACCCGAGCCCATATGAGCAATGCCGCCGACCAGGGTCGCAAACACCAGCGGCGCGATGATCATCTTGATCAGGCGCAGGAAAATCACGGCGATCAGGTTGATGGACGAGGCCCAGTCGCCCCGCGTGTCGGGCAGGAAATTGTAGATCGCCGCGCCCATGATGATGCCGAGCACCATCGCCACCAGAATGAATTGCGTAAACCTGTTCGACATTGAACACCCCCGCTACACCGACCGCTTCATGATGTCGCAGATATGACGACTGCGCAACACGCTTGGCGTGCGATCGCCGGGGCGGATGTTCCCGTTGCGAAGCTGGCGCCCGCGATCTAGCTTCATGCAGCGCACAACGAATGCGGCTTGCACGTTTTTCTTGCGGCAGCTGCATCAATAATCGTCAAACGACCTAGGGGAAACATCATGAGCGGCAGCGTCAATCGTCAGATTCTTCTGGTGGAAAAGCCCAGCGGCAAGCTCGGCCCTGAGCACTTCAAGATGGTCGAAGGTGCGATGCCTGAGCCGAAGGACGGCGAGGCCTTGCTGCGCGTACGATACATCTCGCTCGACGCCGCCAACCGCGCCTGGATGCACGGCGCGACCTATCGTTCAGCAGTCGAAGCCAACAGCGTGATGGCCGGCGGCGCCATCGCCGAGGTCATCAGCTCAAAGGCGCCGGGGCTTGCGCCGGGCGACATCGTGTTCGGCGACACTGGCTGGCAGGAGTTGGCGGCAGTGCCCGCCAAGCATCTCACCAAGATGCCGAAGCTCGAGCCGATGACGCATCTGCTCAGCGTTTTCGGCATCGCCGGCCTCACCGCCTATTTCGGCCTGCTGGAGATCGGCAAGCCCAAGGGGGGCGAGACGGTCGTGGTCTCCGCGGCCGCGGGCTCGGTCGGCTCGATCGTCGGGCAGATCGCAAAGATCAAAGGATGCCGCGTCATCGGCATCGCCGGCGGCGCCGACAAGTGCAGCTGGCTGACCTCCGAGCTCGGCTTCGATGCCGCCGTCGACTACAAGGACGGCGCGGTGTTCAAGGCGTTGCGCGCGGCGGCGCCGAAGGGCATCGACGTCTATTTCGACAATGTCGGCGGCGACATTCTCGAAGCCTGCCTGCCGCAGATGAACAATTACGGCCGCATCGCCTGCTGCGGCGCGATCTCGCAATATGACGGCGCGCCGTCGGCACACGGCCCGCGCGGCGTGCCCGGCCTGATCGTGGTGAAGCGGCTCGTCATGCAGGGCTTCATCGTGATGGACTACATGAAGGAAAGCCAGCGTGCGCTCGCCGACCTCCAGGCCTGGGTCACATCCGGCAAGCTGAAGGTGCAGGAGGACATCATCGACGGCCTCGAGAACACGCCGAAGGCGCTGATCGGATTGCTCGCGGGCGAGAACCGCGGCAAGCGCATGGTCAAGCTCTGACGACGTAGTTACGTCGCAATTTCGCGGGCATATCTACTTGCGGTGGCAGCCAAAGCGGCCAAAGATATCGCTCGCGAGGCATCACTCGCGATGATTGCGTTTGCATCAGATTTGTAAAACTTCGGCGTTACCGACAGGGCAGGAATTCACTCAGATGTTCAACACGTTGAAACATGCGTCGGCACGCGGGGCGTTGCTGGCGGCGGCTCTCTTCGCAACTGCAGCAGGCGCATTCGCGCAAGCACCGACCGAGGCGCAGAAGAGCGCGATCCGCTCCGCATGCCGCTCGGACTTCATGGCGCACTGCGCGAGCGTCAAGCCCGGCGGCGTGGAAGCCTATCAATGCCTGCAGAAGAATATGTCCGGCCTGTCCTCGGGATGCCAAACCGCGGTTCGCGCCGTCGAGCCTGCTGCCGCGCCAAAGACCGAAGCCGCGCCGAAGATCGAGGCTACACCCAAAGAGGCTGCACCCAAGCAGGCTGCACCCAAGGCGGAGTCCGCGCCTGCCGCGCCGAAGGCTGAAACCGCTCCCGCCGCAAAGCCCGCTGCCGCCAAACAGCCGAGCAGCGCGCAGATCGCTGCCGTCAAGAGCGCGTGCCGTGCCGATTATCCCAAGGTGTGCGCCAGCGTGCCGCCGGGCGGCGCGCCTGCGCTCGAATGCCTGGAGAAGAACAAGGCGAAGGTTTCGCCGACCTGCGAGAAGGCCGTGTCCGCTGCGGCCGGCGGTGGCGCGGCAGCAACGACGGCACCTGCGGGCGCAACCCCTGCGGCGGCAGCTGCACCGGCAGCCGCGCCTGCCGTGATCGTGCTGCGCCCGCTGCGGCCGCGCGAAGAGCTGTTCATCGTCCAGTCCGCATGTCGCGAGGATGTCCGCACGCTGTGCGGCAGCGTGGCGCCAGGTGGCGGTCGGATCATCCAATGCGTTGCCAACAATGCCGCTTCGTTGTCGCCCGCCTGCAAGGACGTGCTGGCACCGTTTGCCGCACGCTAAGAAGCGAGCCACCCTGCCGTCTGCTGCACCGTGCTCGTAAATGGTGTCTGGGTGAAGCGCTGCGTCTGACGTGCGGATGGCCAAGCCGGCGCGGTTTGGCTATGCTTCGCACGCCACTGCTTCGGACACGCGCCAAACGCGCGTCCGGGCACGAGCTTCGGCGTGCCGCGCGCTTTGCCAATAAATTCCGCTGGCGCGGGAAGCCGGAGCACATTAGTCTACCCCTAGATAGTAAGTATACTGTCAATCAGGGAGGACAGACGTTGCGGATCGCCGTGATTGGCGGGGGGCCCGGTGGACTCTACTTCGCCTATCTCTGGAAGAAGCGTCACCCCGAGGATCAAGTCGACCTGTTCGAACAGAACCCGGCCGACGCGACCTGGGGCTTTGGCGTGGTGTTTTCTGACCAGGCGCTCGAATTCCTGCGTGCTGACGACCCCGAGACGGTCGACGCGATTGCGCCGCACATGGAGAGCTGGGAGAACATCACGCTGAACCTGAGCGGCGACAGCGTCGCCATCGACGGTGTCGGCTTCTCCTCGATCGGTCGGCTCGAACTGCTGCGATTCCTACAGCAGCGCGCGCTCGATGCCGGCGTCACCCCGCGCTTCGACACGCCAATTCATGCGATCGACCAGCTCAACGGCCACGATCTGATCGTCGCCGCCGACGGGCTGAACTCGCTGGTGCGCCGCGCCTTCGAGGGCGATTTCGGCACCTCGCTGTCCTACTCCTCCAACAAGTTCGTCTGGTACGGCACCTCGAAGCGTTTCGACACGCTGTCGCAGACCTTCGTGAAGACGGACCGCGGCGCCTTCAACGCCCATCACTACCGCTATTCGCCGACCATGAGCACGTTCCTGGTCGAATGCGATCATGCGACGTGGCAGGCTTACGGTTTCGCCTACAAGGACGTGGAGCAGTCCAAGGGTGTCTGCGAGGAGGTGTTCGCCGACACGCTCGGCGGCCGCTCGCTGGTCTCCAACAAATCAGTCTGGCGCAACTTCCCCTGGGTCTGGAACGAGCACTGGTCGTTCAAGAACATGGTGCTGCTCGGCGACGCCCTGCACTCGGCGCATTTCTCGATCGGCTCTGGCACGCGGCTCGCGATCGAGGACGCCATTGCGCTGGTCAAGGCGCTGGAATCGGATGCACATCTCTCGACCGCGCTGCATCGCTACCAGGCCGCACGAAAACCGGTGGTGCAGAAGCTCGTCAACGCCGCGCGGACCAGCGCTTTCTGGTACGAGCACTTTGCCCAGCACATGCAGCAAGGCCTGATGGACTTTGCCTATAGCTACATCACCCGCTCCGGCCGCATCGACGACTCCCGCCTGCGCGCGATGTCGCCGGCGTTCATGGCGCGCTACGAAGCCGCCAAAAACGGTGGGGACGAGGCATGAGCGGGCAGATCAACGACCAGGTGCCCGCCGACTGCGCGGGCGCGCGCGAGATCGGCTTTTCCGTTCCGCAGGTCTACAATGCCAGCCGCGTGCTGTTCGACAATCTCGCGAGAGGATGCGGCGACAAGCTCGCGCTCATTGGCCCCGCGGGCACGCGCACCTATGCCGAGCTCTGCGCGGACGCCTGCCGCTGGGGCAACGGCTTTGCGTCACTAGGCCTCAAGCGCGGCGATCGGGTGCTGCTGTTCCTCGACGATACCCCGGCCTATCCCGCCGCGTTCTTCGGCGCGGTGCGCGCCGGCTTCGTGCCGTTGCTGATCAACACGCTGACACCGCCTGATCTGCTGCAATTCTATCTCGCGGATTCCGGCGCCTCTGTTGCGGTGGCGGATGCCGAGTTCTGTGCACGTTTCAACGCCGAGGCCTGCAAGGACACGGCCCTGCATACGCTGGTCGTCGTCAACGGCGCTGCGGGCGATCACGCCTCGCCGAACGCCGTTTCTGCCGCCGGCTGGCTCCCGCAGTTTCCGGTCGAACTCGCGGAAGCCGGTACGCATCGCAACGAGATGGCGTTCTGGATGTACTCGTCCGGATCGACCGGCCGGCCCAAGGGCATCGTGCATCTCCAGCACGACATGGCCTATAGCGAAGTGGCCTTTGCGCAGAACATCTTGAAGCTGACGCCGGACGATATCTGCTTCTCGGTGCCGAAGATTTTCTTCGCCTATGGCTTTGGCAACGCGATCACCTTCCCGTTCTCGGCGGGCGCGACGACGCTGCTGCTGCCGGGGCAGCCGAAGCCCGCGGCGATCTTTTCGGCGATCGAGCAGTATAAGCCGACGGTCTTCTTCGGCCTGCCGACGCTCTATACATCGCTGACCAAGGCCGAGGGTGCCGACAGGACCGACTTCTCGTCACTGCGGATGGCGCTCTCGGCCGCAGAGGTGCTCTCGGCCGACGTCTTCAACGCCTGGAAGACGCTCACCGGTCTCGAGATCGTCGAAGGCCTCGGCTCGACCGAGGCGCTGCACATCTATCTCTCCAACCACCCCGAGCGGAAGAAGCTCGGCGCCGCCGGCCTGCGCGTGCCCGGCTACGAGGTCGCGCTGCGCGACAAGGACGGTCGCGATGTCGCCGACGACGAGGAAGGCATCTTGTGGGTACGCGGTGATTCCAACACGCCGCTGTACTGGAACCGGCCGGACAAATCCGCCGAAACCATTCGCGAGGGCGGCTGGATCTACACCGGCGACCGCTTCGTCCGCGATGCCGACGGCTTTCACTTCTTCCGAGGCCGCGCCGATGATCTCATCAAGATCTCCGGCCAGTGGGTCTACCCGCTCGAGGTCGAGCTGTGCCTCGCCGACCACCCGGACATCCGCGAGTGCGCGGTGTTCGCCGCCGAGCTGCCGGACCGGCGCATGACCCTGAAGGCGGTCGTGGTGATGAACAGCCGCGCCGCCGATCAAAGCGAAGCGACCCGCAGGCTGCAGGATTACGTGAAGGGCAAGCTGCTACCTTACAAATATCCGCGTGAGGTGATCTTCATCGACGAACTGCCGAAGACGGGCACGGGGAAGATCGACCGGCAGGCGCTGCTGCGGATGTGAGGGCAACAGCGCAGCTTCATATTCGCTGTCGTCCCGGCGAAGGCCGGGACCCATAACCACCGAGTTTGGTTTGGCGAAGATAGGCAATGACCTTCTCGCGCTATCACAGGTGCCTCGGCGTATGGGTCCCGGCCTTCGCCGGGACGACACCGAGGATGAGGCGCCGCTATCGTCACAAACTCGCGCTCACCCCGCCTTCCCCATATGCTCCAGCGCGTCCTCCGCCCGGAGCGGCACCCGCGACGCCTCGTTGTTGAGATCGACGAGCTGCACCAGGAGCCCCATCAGCGCCTTGCGATCCGCCGGCTTGAGCGGCTCCAGCATCCGCGCCTGGGCGCGTTCGACGGCGGGAATGATGTCACGCAGGATCGCCGCGCCTGATTTTGTCAAATAGAGCAGCTTGATCCGCTTGTCTTCCGGCGCCGGCCTGCGCTCGACGAAATCCTTGGCCTGAAGCCGCTCGATTACGCTGCCGAGCGTGGAGCGGTCGAAGGCGATCACCGCGGACAGCCGCGTCGCGTCGATGCCGGGATGGGTGTGGATCGCGATCAGAGCCGCGTATTGCACCGGCGTGAGGTCGAACGCCTTGCATTCCTCCATGAAGATCGAGACCGCGATCTGCTGCATGCGCCGGAACAGATAGCCCGGCGCGGCATAGACCGCGTTGATCGTGATCGGAGGCGGCTTACTCGGCATCGGGCTGCTTCTCCGGCGCGGCGTCGACGAACCCCGGCAACGCCTTGGCCGCAGCTTCCGCCCCGAGCAGACGCGGATAGGCGGAGACATCGACGCCGAAGCGGCGGGCATTGGCGAGTTGCGGCACCAGGCAGAGATCGGCAAGCGTCGGTGCTTCACCGAAGCAGAACGGGCCCGGCTCGTCCCTGATCAGCGTCTCGCAGGCCGCGAGCCCCTCGCGGTTGACCCAGGCCGCCCAGTCCTGAACCTTGTCCTCGGCAAGGCCAAGCTCGCGCAGCCGCGCCAGCACCTTCAGATTCTGCACGGGGTGAGTGTCGCAGGCGATCGCCAGCGCGAACGCCCTCACCTTGGCGCGCTGCAAACTATCCTTCGGCAGCAGCGGCGGGTTGGGATGGGTTTCGTCGAGCCATTCGATGATGGCGACCGACTGGGTCAGCACTGCGCCCGCATCGTCCTCCAGCGCGGGCACCAGGCCCTGCGGATTGATGGCGAGATAGGCGGGCGCGCATTGCTCGCCTTTGCGAAGGTGATGCGGCAGGTGCTCGGCACCGAGGCCCTTGAGGTTCAGCGCGATCCGTACCCGGTAGGCGGCGCTGGAGCGGAAATAACCGTGCAGCTTCATCGGAACCCTCCCTTTTGTCTGTCATTCCGGGGCGCGCGAAGGGCGAACCCGGAATCTCGAGATTCCGGGTTCGATGCTAACGCATCGCCCCGGAAAGACGACCTGGACTGTCATTCGACACGTTGACGCTACCTAGATCGTAAGTATACTGTCAATTAACAAAACGATGGGAGCCGCACCATGGAAGCCGTGACCAAGACGCCGGAACGCGAGGCGTTCTACAAGAAGATCGACGGCGAGAATCTCACCGCGCTGTGGACGGTCATGAGCGATTTGATCACGCCGGAGCCGAAGAGCGCCTGCCGGCCGCATCTGTGGAAGTTCGACATCATCCGCGACTACATGACCGAAGCCGGCAAGCTGATCACGGCGAAAGAAGCCGAGCGGCGCGTGCTGGTGCTGGAAAATCCAGGCCTGCGCGGGCAGTCGAAAATCACCACGTCGCTCTATGCCGGCGTGCAGATGGTGGTGCCCGGCGACGTCGCGCCCGCCCACCGGCACAGCCAATCGGCGCTGCGCTTCGTGCTCGAAGGCAAGGGCGCCCACACCGCGGTCGACGGCGAGCGCACCGCGATGGAGCCCGGCGACTTCATCATCACGCCGTCGATGACCTGGCACGATCATTCGAACGAGACCGACCAGCCGATGTTCTGGCTCGACGGTCTCGACATTCCGCTGGTGCAGTTCTTCGACTGCTCCTTCGCGGAAGGCTCCAACGAGGACCAGCAGAAGATTACAAGGCCGGCCGGCGACAGCTTCGCGCGCTACGGCCACAATCTGCTACCGGTCGACGTGAAGCGGAGCTCGAAGACGTCGCCGATCTTCAGCTACCCCTATGCCTACACGCGCGAGGCACTGGAGAAAGCCCGCGCGAGCCAGGAGTGGGACGCATGTCACGGGCTGAAGCTGAAATTCAGCAACCCCGAGACCGGCGACTTTGCGATGCCGACCATCGGCACGTTCATCCAGTTGCTGCCGAAGGGCTTCAAGACCGCACGCTATCGCGCGACGGACGCGACGGTGTTCTGTCCGATCGAAGGCCACGGCCGTACCCGCATCGGGGAATCGACCTTCGAATGGGGCCCGCGCGATTTGTTCGTGGTGCCGAGCTGGCAATGGGTCACGCACGAGGCGGACATGGATGCGGTGCTGTTCAGCTTCTCGGATCGCCCCGTGCAGCAGAAGCTGGATTTGTTCCGGGAGGATCGCGGGAATGCGTGAGGTGCGAATGTTAGCCGCACTCTCCGCCGTCGTCCCGGCGAAGGCCGGGACCCATAACCACAGGGAGATGTTTGGCGAAGACTCTTAGTTGTTCTTCGGTACGAACACCGCGCTCCCTCGATAGATCACGCGGTATGGGTCCCGGCCTTCGCCGGGACGACGGCGGGGTAAGCCTCACCGCCAGTGCAACAGCCGTATCTCCAGCCAGTTGATCACCCGCCCCACGATCAACCCGAACACCGATAAAATCACCACGCCCGCGAGCAGCTGATCCGTCTGCATCAAATTGCCGGCCTGCAACACGAACGCGCCGATACCGTACTGCGCGCCGATCATCTCGGCGCTGACGACGAGCAGAAGCGCCACCGACGACGTGATGCGGAAGCCGGCGAGGATCGCGGGCAGCGCGCCCGGCCACACCACCTTGCGGACGATGGTGGCGAACGGCACATTGAAGCTCTGCGCCATGCGGATGAGATTGCGCGGCACCGCGTCGACGCCGCTATAGACCGAGATCGCGGTCGAGAAGAACACGCCGAGCGCAATGGTTGCGATCTTCGGCTCTTCGCCGATGCCAAGCCAGAGGATCAACAGCGGCAGCAGCGCGATCTTCGGGATCGGGAACAGCGCCGAGATGAAAGTGATGCCGACGCTGCGCGCCAGCCGCGACAGGCCGATGCCAAAGCCAACCGCGACACCGGCCGCCGTGCCGAGCAGCCACCCGACACCGATCCGCAGGAGCGACGCGGAAAGGTGCTGCCACAGCGCGCCCGAGATCGCGAGCTGGTAGATCGCCCGTGCGATCGCCGATGGCGGCGGCAGGAACAGCGGATTGACGAGGCCGGTGCTGCCGGCCGCCTGCCAGATCGCAATGACCAGCGCGAGTGCGATCCAGCCGCCGAAACGGCTGCTCGCCGGCACGAAGCCGGCGCCGCGAAAGCGGACGCGCCGGACCGCTTCATCCTTCGCAGATGTTCCCGCCGGAGCGCGATCAAGCATGCTGAACCTCGCGCTCGGCATCGATCGCCTCGTTGCGGATCAGCGACCAGATCTGGTTCTGCAGCGCGAGCAGCTTTTCACGGGCTGCAATGTCACCGCGCTCAGTGCGCGTCATCGGCACGCTCACGACCTCCCGAATGCGGCCCGGACGCCGCGACAACACCACAATGCGATCGGCAAGCCGCGCCGCCTCTTCGAGATTATGCGTGACATAGACCGCGCCCATGCCGCCATCGGCGAGCAGCCGGACGAAATCCTCCATCAGCAGTTCGCGGGTCTGCGAATCCAGCGCCGACAGCGGCTCGTCGATCAGGAGAATGGCCGGCCTGACCGCGAGCGCGCGCGAAATGCCGACGCGCTGGCGCATGCCGCCGGAAAGCTGCTTTGGATAGGTCTTGCGAAAATCGGTCAGGCCGGTGCGGCGCAAGGCATCGTCGACCAGCGCGCGGCGCTGCACGGCCGAGAGCTGGGTGTGCAGCAGCGGGAATTCGACGTTCTCCTCGACATTGGCCCAGGGCAGCAGCGCGAAATCCTGGAACACGAAGGTGAGCGGATTGAGACTGTCCGCCGGCGGCGATCCACGCAGCTCGGGCGCGCCCGAGGTCGGCAGCAATAGGCCACCGAGGATCGACAGCAACGTGCTCTTGCCGCATCCCGAGGGGCCCACGATCGCCACCACCTCGCCCGCGCCGACGGTGAACGAGACGTCGTCGAGCACGGCGAGTTCGCCGAAGCGATGGGTGATGTGGTTGGCGATCAGGTCCATGTCATGGCCCCAGTGTCGTCCCGGCGAACGCCGGGACCCATAACCACCGAATTGAATTTGGCGAAGACAGGCAATGACTACTCTGCGCCACAACTTCCACTCGGCGTATGGGTCCCGGCCTTCGCCGGGACGACACTGAGGGCTTGGCAACAGTAACGGCCCTGCTGCATCCGGGCCGTGCATCCTTCGAGGCTCGCTTCGCGAGCACCTCCAGCGACAACGGCTTTGCCGTTGCGCGGGGATGACGGAGATGGAGAGGAGCGCGCAGCATCAATCCGCCTTCACAAATTCCTTTGCGATGATCGCGTTCGCGTCAAAGCCCTTGTCGGCAAAACCCTGCTCCTGGAGCCATTTGATCTGGTTGTCGACGTTCTTCACATCCAGCTTGCCGTCGGGATCGATGTAGGCGCAATTGCCCACCACCTGCTCGACCGGGAGGTTGGTATATTTTGCGATGATCTCCAGCAGCGGCTTTGTCTTGTCATTGATCGGCGCGACGCCGTCCTTCATCGCGGCAAGGATGACGTCGTGATATTCGCGGTCGGCCTTTGCCAAAGCGCCGAGCAGCTTCGTCACCAGCACCTTGTTGGTCAGCGTCTTCGGCGAGGCGAACACCGCGCCCAATTGCCAGGGTGTCTCGTCGCCGACCCAGCCGAGGAACTTCGCACCGCCGTCGTCCATCAGCTTTCGCGCGGTGGAGATCGGCAGCAGCGCCGCATCCACGGTTTCGCCCTTCAGCGCGGCCGCCGCATTCGACAGCGATTGCAGCGGCACGATCTTCACGTCGGCGAGCTTGAAGCCGTATTTGTCGGCAAGCAGGCCGAGCGAATAGTGAAAGGAGGAGCCGACCTGCGTCATCGCCACGCGCTTGCCCGCGAGGTCCTTCGGCGTCTTCAACCCGGCGGCATAAGCGCTATTGCTGGCGAAATAGCCGATCAGGGGATAGCCGGCCTTCTCGCGGCTCATGCCACCGATCACCTTGAGCACGCCCTTGCCGGCGAGATTGTAAAGACCGGCAGTAAAGGCGGTGACGCCGAAATCGACATCGCCCGAAGTCGTCGCCACCGCGATCGGCTGCGCCGCATCGAAGAATTTCAGCTCGACGTCGAGGCCGGCCTCGCGGAAATAGCCCTTGTCCTGTGCGATGAAGACCGGCGCGGAGGAGGATAGCCTGAGCACGCCGATCCTGGCCTTCGGCGCGTCCTCGGCTCGGGCCGTGCCCATCGCCGTGATCGCCATCAGGCCAGCTAGCGCGAGCCGCACAATCCCGATCATTTCGTTTCCTCCGGCGTCGTTATCATGCAGTCGTTACAGGCCCTCGGGCACGGGCTGGTCCCGTCCGATGAAGGCGCCCTGTTGTTTCAACGTTTCCTGCAATTTTTCAATGGGGATATCGCGTGGAATGCGGTTTCCGGAGAGCGCCAGCGCGGCGGCGGAACCTGCCGCCTCCCCCATCACGAAACAGGCACCGGAGACCCGGGCCGCCGACTGGCCCTCATGGGTCATCGAGGCGCAGCGGCCCGCGACCAGCAGATTGTCGACACCTTCGGGCACCAGCATGCGGTAAGGCAGCTCGTTATAGCCGCGCGATTCCGGGATCGGCGGGAAGGTGAAGACGACGTCGCCGGGGACATGGGCCTCGATCGGCCAGCCGTTGACCCCGATGGAATCCTCGAACGAGGCGCAGCCGAGCACGTCCTGACCGCTGAGCTGGTAGCCGCCCGTGATGCGGCGGGTCTCGCGGATGCCGAGCTGCGGCGGCAGGTCGACGATGTAGGATCTTTCAAAGCCCGGCACGGTGCGCAGGAATTCGAACGCCGCGAGCGCCTGCTTGCGGCCCTCGATCTCGCCCCGGGTGAGATCATCAGGCTCGATGCCGTTGATGGCATGGCCGTCCTCGCGCGCCACTTGCGTGAAGTTCACGCGCCATTCGATGCCGGATTTCTGCGGCCGCACGATCGCGCTCTTGCGTGGGAATGTGTGGGTGCCGGCGGCAATGGCCTTCTCCATCAATTGCGGGATGGTGCGCCAGGCCTCGCCCGCCTTCGCGGGATCGATGCCGTTGAGACGGAGCATCATCGAGGGGTACATCGGATGGCCGTGCTCGTCGCCGAATTCGAACGGCGCGCCGGCCCAGACCGCGAGATCGCCGTCGCCGGAGCAATCGATGAAAATCTCCGATCGCACCGCCTGCCGGCCGGCCTTGGTCTCGACCATCAGCGCATCGATGCGGCTGTTATCGCCCATCACGACGCCGGCACCGAGCGCATGGAAAAGCACGTGCACCTTGTGACTGGCGAGCAGTTGGTCGGCCGCGATCTTGTAGGCGGCGGTGTCGTAGGCCTGGGCAAAGACCTTGCCGAGAATCAGATGCGGCGCGTTGAGGCCGTTCAAATGGTCAATCCGCGCCAGCAGCTCGGACGCCATGCCCTGCACCAGCCGGTGGGCCTCGCCGTAGACATTCCCGTGCAGGCCGCAGAAATTGGTGACGCCGGCAGCGGTCCCCATGCCGCCAAGGAAACCGTAGCGCTCGATCAGCAGCGTCTTCCGCCCAGCGCGAGCGCTTGAGGCCGCCGCCACGATGCCGGCCGGACCGCCGCCGAGCACGACGACTTCATATTCGCCGTAGAGCGGCACCTGGCGCGCCGGTTCTTCGATCGTGGTGGCCTGCATGGCGCGTCCTGCTCCCAAAATCTCTTGCTTGGACCGGACTATGAATTAACGCGTGCCGAGCGACAATCCACCAAAATATGCGATCAGCTTTCACGAATCGAGAAAGGTCGACATGGACGTCCTCGTGAACCTCCAGGCCTTCCTCGCCACCGCGGATGCGGCGGGCTTCTCCGCCGCTGCGCGAAAACTCAATGTCTCGACCTCGGTCGTGGCCAAGCGCGTGACGCAATTGGAGGCACGCATCGGCACGCCGCTGTTTCACCGCTCGACGCGGCAATTGCGGCTGACGGAAGCCGGCCAGCGCTACGTGCATCGCGCCCGCGGCGTCGTCACCGATGCCACCGACCTGCTCTCGCGCATGGGCGAGAAAGGCCATGATCTCGTCGATCACCTGCGCATCAAGGCACCGACCTCGCTGACGGTGGCGCGGCTGGCCGACGCGTTCAGCGCATTCCAGACCCAGAACCCGCGGCTCAAGCTCGAGATCGTGCTGATCGACCGCCCCGTCGATCCGGTGACCGAAGGCTTTGACATCGCCATCGGCGCCTTCCCGCATTCCTTCGGCGGCGTGGTCGACGAGCCGCTCTGCGCGTTGAAGCGATTGCTCTGCGCTTCACCCGCTTATCTGAGGAAGCACGGCACGCCAAAACATCCGCGCGACCTCGTCGAGCATCGCTGCCTCAGCTTCCTGCCGACGGGACCGGAATGGATCTTTGACGGCCCGCGCGGCCGCATCAGCATCCAGGTCAGCCCGCTGCTCTCGTCCAACGAGGGACATGTGCTGGCGCGCAGCGCCATCGCGGGCAACGGCATTGCGCTGATCTCGCATTATCTCGTCGCCGACGCGTTGCGCGACGGCTCGCTCAAGCCGGTGCTGCGCGACTTTCCGATTCCGGAATTGTGGGTGAAGGCCGCGATCCCCGAGCGGCGACGCAATGCGGCCGCGGTGCAGGCGCTGCTCACACTGCTGAAAAGATCACTCGCGGCGTCGCTGTAAAGGCCCGTAGCCCGGACGGAGCGCAAGCGTCATCCGGGTTCGTGCCACGCGGCGCAATCGGGAGGTTCGGTTGGTCCGTTCCCGGATTGCGCTTCGCTCCATCCGGGCTACTCGCGTTCAGCTTTTAGCACCTCCCCAATTCGCCGCACGCTTCTCCGCGAACGACGCCAGACCCTCCGCGGCTTCCGCGCTCTGTCGCTTCAGCGAATGCAGCTGCACGAGGCGGTCATAAGCCGCATCGTCCACCGCCATTCCGCCGAACGAGCTCTCCAGCGCCAGTCGCTTGGTCTCGGCCATCGCCTCCGGTCCGTTGGCAAGCAACTGCTCGACCACCCTGCTGCCTGCGACGTCGAGATCGGCGAACGGCACCACCTCGTGGACGAGGCCGATGCGACGGGCGTCCTCGGCGCCGAAACGTTCACCTGTCAGCGCGTAGCGGCGGACTTGCCGTACACCGATGGCATCGCAGAGCTGCGGGATGATGATCGCCGCCGTCAGGCCCCAGCGCACTTCGGTAATCGAGAACAGGGCATTGTCAGCCGCGATCACGACGTCGCAGGCCGCGATCACGCCGGTGCCGCCGCCAAAGCAGCCGCCCTGCACCAGCGCGACCGTCGGGATCGGCAGCGTGTTGAGCCGCTGCACGGCCTCGAACGTCGCACGCGACGCCGCCTCGTTCGCCTCGGTCGATTGCGGCCGCACGCCATTAATCCATTTGAGATCGGCGCCGGCCTGGAAATGCTTGCCGTTGCCCTTGAGCACGACGACGCGAAGGTTGGGCTTGCTGCCGAGATCGTCCATGGCCGCGAGCACGCCCGCGATCAATGCGCCGTCATAGGCGTTGTTGACCTCCGGCCGGTTCAACGTGACGGTCGCAACCCCACGCGCATCCAGGGTCCACAGGATGGGGCTGTCGGTCATCGGTGTTCCTCCGCTCGCTTGTTTGGCGCGCACTATGACCGAGGCTCCGCGCCTTGATCCATATCTTTCGAGCGTAGGGCGGCCGCGTCCATCGCATGGCGGCTTGTGTCATGCTGTCGCGGGGCGGCATCAAGGGATCAGGGACGGACATCACATGCGCATCTGCATTTTCGGCGCGGGCGCCGTCGGCAGCCATCTTGCGGTTCGGCTGGCGCGCGCCGGCCATGAGGTCTCGTGCGTGATGCGCGGCGCGCATCTGGAGGCGGTCCGCGCCAACGGCCTCAAGCTGCGCGTCGGCGATTCCGAGGTCTCCGCCAAGGTGAACGCCTCCGGCGATCCGGCCCAGCTCGGCCCCCAGGACGTCGTGATCTCCACGCTCAAGGCCACCGCGCTCCAGGGGCTGGTCTCCAGCATCAAGCCGCTACTGCAAGATGGCACCGCGATCGTCTTTGCGCAGAACGGCATTCCCTGGTGGTACGGGATCGGCCTGCCGCCGCGACACCCGACCCCGCCCGACATCTCCTTCCTCGACCCGGGTGGCCGCTTGCGCGCCTGCATCCCGAAGGAGCGGATCGTCGGCGGCGTGGTCTTCTCCTCCAACGAGGTGATCGCGCCCGGCGTGGTGCAGAACCTGACGCCCGACCGCAACCGCCTGCTGATCGGCGAATGCGACGATCGCAATTGCGAGCGCATCACGACGCTGCGCGGTGTTTTCACCGACGCGCGGCTGGAATCGCCGCCGGTCGCCGAGATCCGCGAGGCGATCTGGTCAAAGCTGCTGACCAACATGTCATTGTCGGTGCTGTGCCTGCTCACCGGCCAGACCGCGCGCGGCGTGCGCGATGACCCCGCCTTTGCGGACGTCATTCCGCGGATGCTGAACGAGGCCAACGAGATCGCCCAGCATTTCATCCCCGAGGTCAAACGCGTGAGCCGCAGTGGTCCCGCCCCCAATCACAAGCCGTCGCTGCTGCAGGATTACGAGCTCGGCCGCGCCATGGAGATCGACGTCCTGGTGAAGGCGCCCCAAGCCTTCGCGCGCACCGCCGGCCTGTCGACGCCGACCCTCGATCTCATTGCCGCCCTCGCGATCCAGAAGGCGCGCGACAAAGGGCTATATTCGGCGTGAGATTTCAGGCGAGTTTGTCGATCCAGGCCGCGAGCACATCAAGTACCTCCGCAAGCGCCTCTTCATTGCTGCGACCGGACTTCTTCAGCACCGCGAAGGAGTGATCGCCGCCTTCGACCTCGTGCAGCGTCGCCTTCGGGCCAAGAGCGGCGATGACCGGCTTGAGGAGGCCGAGATCGGCGAGCCCGTCGCGGGTACCTTGCAGGAACAGCATCGGGATCTCGACATGGGCCAGGTGCTCGGCGCGCTCCGTCGACGGCTTCTTGTCGGCGTGCAGGGGAAAACCGAGGAACGCGAGCCCTTTGACATCAGGCAGCGGAGTCTTCGACTGCGCCTGCGACGTCATGCGCCCGCCGAAGGATTTTCCGCCCGCAACGAGCATCACACCGGGGCAGAGCCGCGCGGCTTCCTCGACTGCCGCGCGGATCGTGGCGTGGGCGACCGCCGGCGGGTCGGGACGGCCCTGCTTGTTTTCCATGTAGGGAAAATTGAAGCGGAAGGTGGCGATGCCGCGAGCAGCGAGCCCCTCCGCAATCTTGTCCATCGATGCGTGCCGCATCCCTGCACCGGCACCATGGGCCAGAACGTAGCAGGCGCGCGCATTGCCCGGCTGCGTCAGGATCGCCGAGACCGTGCCGATGCGCGCGATGTCGAGCTTGAGCTCTTGAGTTTTGACAGCCACAATCAACGATCCCGATAGACGCTGCTCCGGCCGCCTTGGTAGCGTCACCGGCGCAGCCTGAAAACACAATAATTGCCGCCAAACCCTGGCCTACCAAGCCGGAACGCCGCATTGACCGAGGTGACCATGTCCTACCGTTCCTCCTGGATGACCGAAGAGCTCGAAATCTTCCGCGACCAGTTCCGGAAGTATCTTGCCAAGGATCTGGCCCCGCATGCCGAAAAATGGCGCGAGCAGAAGATGGTCGACCGCTTTGCCTGGCGCGGGCTCGGCGAGATGGGCGCGCTGCTGGCAAGCGTGCCGGAGGAATATGGCGGGCTGGGCGCGACCTTCGCCTATGATGCCGCCGTGCTCGACGACCTCGAAAGCACGGTGCCGGAGCTGACGACCGGCGTCTCCGTGCACAGCGCCATCGTCGCGCACTACATCCTCAATTACGGCTCGGAGGAGCAGAAGAAGCGCTGGCTGCCGAAGATGGCCTCGGGCGAGATGGTCGGCGCCATCGCCATGACCGAGCCCGGCACCGGCTCGGATTTGCAGGCCGTCAAGACCACCGCCAGGAAGCAGGGTAATTCCTACGTCATCAACGGACAGAAGACCTTCATCACCAACGGCCAGGCCGCCGATCTCGTCATCGTGGTCGCGCGCACCGGAGATGTCGGCGCCAAGGGCATTTCGCTGATCGTGGTCGAAACCGCAGGCGCGGATGGATACAAGCGCGGGCGCAACCTCGACAAGATCGGCCTGCATGCCTCCGACACGTCCGAGCTGTTCTTCGACAACGTCACGGTTCCGCCGGACAATTTGCTCGGCGGCGAGGAAGGCCAGGGCTTCGTGCAGCTGATGCAGCAACTGCCGCAGGAGCGCCTCGCGCTCGCGGTCGGCGCGGTCGCCGCGATGGAGCGCGCGATAAAGCTCACCACCGACTACACCAAGGAGCGGAAAGCGTTCGGCAAGCCGCTGATGGATTTTCAGAACACCGCCTTCAAGCTCGCCGAGCGCAAAACCGAAGCGATGATCGCGCGCGTGTTCGTCGACTGGTGCATCGAGCGGCTGGTCGCAAAGGACCTCGACACCGTCACGGCGTCGATGGCGAAATACTGGTGCTCAGAGAAGCAGGTCGAGACCGCCGACGAATGCCTCCAGCTGTTCGGCGGCTACGGCTACATGCAGGAATATCCGATCTCGCGCATCTTCATCGATTCCCGCATCCAGAAGATCTATGGCGGGACCAACGAGATCATGAAGCTGTTGATCGCCAGATCGCTGTAATCAAGTCGCTGTAATCAGGTCGGCGTGAGCGGCCTGCCGCTCAATTCGGATGCCACCAGCGGCCGCCGATGACGACGCCCTCGGAGACGATCTTGCGATCGCCGATCAGGTGCTCGCCGACGACGTCCTCATAGTCGAACTGGCCTTGCTTGACCGAGATCAGCGTGGCGTCGCCGACGCTGCCCGGCTTGAGGCTGCCGAGCTCGGGCCGCCGCAGCGCCATCGCGGCGTTGACGGTCGAGGTTGCGATGACGTCGGACAGCGGCATGCCCATGCACAGGAATTTCGACAGGGTCGTCACCTGATCGAAGGCCGGGCCGTCGATGCAGAGCTGATGAATGTCGGACGAGATGGTGTCCGGATAGAAGCCGTTTGCGAGCATGGCGCGTGCGGTCTTGAACGCGAACGAGCCCTTGCCGTGACCGATGTCGAACAACACGCCGCGCTCGCGAGCGTCGAGCACCGCCCGTTTCACCGTGCCCTGCGCGGTTGCGGGCGTGTTGGGGAAAGGCCGGAACGCATGGGTGAGCACGTCGCCGGGGCGCAGGCGCGCCAGCACCTCCTCGTAACTCGGCGGCGGATGATCGATATGCGCCATCAGGGGCATGCCGACTTCGTTCGCGACCTCAAGCGCGATGTCGAGCGGCACGACGCCTGACGTGCCCGAGGAGTGCAGCCCCACGCGCACCTTGATGCCGACGATGAGGTCGCGGTTGGCGTCGGCCACCTTGGCCGCCTCGATCGGATTCATCAGCCGCAGCTCCTCGCTCTCGCCGACCATGATCCGGTGCGAGAAGCCGAAGATGCCGGCGTGCGAGACGTGCAGATAAGCGAGAATGCGGACCTGGCTCGGCTCAATCACGTGCTTGCGGAAGCCCGCGAAATTGCCGGGCCCCGCGCTGCCGGTGTCGACCGCAGTGGTGACGCCGGAGAGGCGGCAAAATTCCTCGGCGTCGATGCCAAGCGAAGTGCCGCCCCAATAGACATGGGTGTGGAGATCGATCAGTCCCGGCGTCACGATGAAATGCGAGACCTCGCGCACGTCAGTGCCTGGATCGGCCTTGAGCCCACTGCCGATCGCAGCGACCTTGCCGCCGGCAAAGGCGACATCGGCCACGGCATCGAGCTTCTGGGACGGGTCGACCACACGGCCGCCGCGCAGGATCAAGTCGAAGGGCATCATCGTCTCCGGATATGGCAGCGAGGCGGGGCGACAGTCAGCCCGGGCCAGGAAGGAAGCTTCGCGCTTCTAGCAATTTTTGCGCCGACGAGCGTGGCAAACCCGACGATTGCTCACTGAAAAACTGGCGATCCCGGGAAGACTCGAACTTCCGACCTACGGTTTAGGAAACCGTCGCTCTATCCGGCTGAGCTACGGGACCGCGGAACCCGCAGAGCGGGTTACCGGGGCTTCATATCAAAGCGGAGGCGGGATCGGAAGCCCTTCGCATTGCTCAATGCGGAGGGCTGCCGGTCGCCTCACGCCCGGATATTGTTGTCCTTGACCACCTTGCCCCAAGTGGCGACCTGCTTGTCGAAGAAGGTCTTGAAGGCGGGAGCGTCCTCAAGCAGCAACGTCATCTGCTGCGTCTCCTTGAGCTGGGCGGCGGTGGCGGGCTCGCTCAGGATCTCCTTGGAGGCCGTCGCGAGGGCTGCGACGATGTCCGGCGGCGTGCCCGTGGGCGCGAAGATGCCCCACCAGGCCAGCGTCTCGAAATCCGGAAAGCCTGCCTCGATTGCGGTCGGCGTATCCGGCAGGCCGGGCAGCCGCTCGCGGCCGAGCTGCAGGATCGGACGCAGCATGTTGGTGCCGAGCTGGGCCGCGACCAGCGCCGCAGATCCCGCGATCAGATCGACATGGCCGCCGAGCACGTCGTTCATCGCGGGACCGCCGCCGCGATAGGGCACGTGCATGATCTCGACGCCGGCCTTGTTGCCGAGCACGGTCATGGCGAGATGGCCGAGCGTGCCGATGCCGACGGAGGCATACTTCACCGCGCCGGGCGTCGCCTTGCAGGCCGCCACCACGTCGGCAAAGCTCTTGTAGGGACGTCCGGCACCGGCGGCGATCACGTAAGGCGCGGTGCCGACCAGCAACACCGGCATCAGCTCGCGCTCGACATCGACGGGCGGCTTGTCGAGGATGGAGGGGATCACCGCGTGGGAATCGAAGGTAACCAGGAAGGTCGAGCCATCAGGCGGACTCTTGGCGACCTGCGCCGCGCCGAGCGCACCGGCGGCGCCCGACTTGTTCTCGACGATGACGATGCGGTTGAGCTTGGTTTGCAGGTGGCTCTGGAGCAGCCGCGCCATCGCATCGGTCGATCCGCCCGGCGGAAACGGCACCACCAGCGTGATTTTTGAAGCCTGCGCCAACGCCGGCGTCATCGCGAGAATAGCCGGCGCTGCGAGCAGCGTCCGTCGTGTGATCGTCATGGTATCCCTCCCCTGTTTTCTCGCGCCCGGCTTTTGCTCTTGGCGCTTTAAGTCGTTCCGAAACCGGATCCCGCTTTTCTGTATTCTGGCCGCGGCGGACTGAAAATGTCCAGCACGCGGGCGCCGTCGGGGCCGGCGCGCATGGTGTGCGGCACATTGCCCGGCGTGCGCCAGAAGTCGCCCTTCTTCACGGCAACCTCCTCATTGCCCTGGACGCGGATGGCGGAGCCGTCGAGCAGCACGCCCCATTGCTCCTCGGGATGATGGTGCAGCGTGCCCTGCGCATGCGGCGCCAGCGTCACCACCGACAGCATCGCCTGCTCGCCGGAGAAGATGCGCGTGGTCACTCCTGCCGCGAGCTCGCGAAACAGCCCGTCGGCGGTATCGTCGAGATTGTGGAATTCGTCCTTCTGGCTCACGTCATCCTCCCTTTTGCGCTTTATTTTGCAGCAGACTGGCTCACGGCGGCCAGAAGGCGATCTTTGAACTCACCCTTCACGGTAACATACACGCTCGACCAATGCCGGCTCTTGAACTCGCAGCTCCCTCGTGGGCAATATTCTTTGTCGTGATAGTCCCCATTAAGGACGCCGAACAGAGTCATTCGACCGTCCAACAGACGAAACAAAGCGCTACCTGATGCCCCTACTGTGAACTCGCAGCTCGTTTCGAATATCGACCAGTCCCTTACGTCGCGTATCTGGCACTCCTGAATCGTCTTGTTGAAGGGGCCGTACCTGTCCCTTCTTCCCGTGGCTTCGATGTCGTAACCGACAACCGCCAGGACACGCTCCAGCTCGACCACACTTTCAGTTCGTTCATTGATCTCGTAAGGCGTCACTTCCGCGGCAGACTCGAGCTTTGCGACTGCCCAGTCGCTGACAATCGCCTTGGGCGCACTCTCAACGCATGTGCCCATCCATAGGGTCGCTGACAAAGGAATGGCACGCCTCTCGGCTCCGAGATAGTACTCGAATATGCACTTGTCAGGTGACGTATGGGGTTTGCAAAGGTCCCGAAACGCGTGAGCCGCCGTGGTAATCACGTCGCGCGCTCCTGTCACTTGAGCGCTGCTATCTCCACCAGGACATCGCAGGACTCCACTTGCCGCAAAGCGCTTTTCCACCTCACCTGGGGGCAGACCGTTGGCTTTTGCGTAAACCCCTTCAGTTAGTCGTCGCTCTGTCTCGGTCGAAGCGGCCTCGACTGCCAGATGACTATCAGTGACGCGATCGCGATTGAAAATGGGCGCTGCCCCGCGGCCGGAGCCAAAAGGCGGCATCTTCCACGAACCAACCTCGTTGCTTCCAGAGACCAACAGAACGAAGAAGCTAGGCAGGACGATCGCGTAATTCCTCGTCACTTGAAGTATCCCCAGCAGCAAAAAGCACGAAGCAAGTCTGACCGAAACAAAGTTGTGAAATCACTTTCGAAAGAGGCAATGGCCAACGTCGACGTGCGATCGATTCGACCATTGCTTTGACCAAGCCTCGCGCTGTTCAGGATTTGCCATACGAGCCCTGATAACGGCCCTCGCGGATCGCCTTCAGTGTGTCCTCCTCGCGCGCGACCTGGGCGCGCACGGCGTCCAGCAGCGCCGCGGCACCGGCGGCGGCAAACGACACCACGCCGTCCTCGTCGCCGACGACGATGTCGCCGGGCGAGATCACGCTGCCGCCGATGGTCACAGGCACGTTGATCTCGCCGGGGCCGTTCTTGTAGGGGCCGCGGTGGATCACTGCGCGGGCATAACATGGAAAATCATCGGCCGCGAACGCCGCGACGTCGCGGATCGCGCCGTCGATGACGTAGCCTTCGGCTTTGCGCCACTGCGCGATGTTCTTCATGATCTCGCCGACGAGCGCGCGGGTCTCATCGCCGCCGCCATCGACCACGATGACGTCGCCGGGGCCCACCAGCTCGAGCGCGCGGTGGATGGCGAGATTGTCGCCGGGACGGGTGCGGACCGTGAAGGCCGTGCCCACCAGCTTGGCGCCGCGATGATAGGGCTTGAGCCCGACGGCGCCCGGCAGCCGGCCGAGATTGTCCGAAATGACCGAGGTCGGCGCACCGCGAAAACCGTCGATGATCTCGGCCGGTGGCTTCGGCACAGCGTTCGCGGCGATGGTGATGGTCATAATCTCGTTCCTTCCCGTGAATTCTCTTGATCGGCGTGCGCCCTTTACTCTGCGTCCGCCCTTGCCTTCGCCGGCCAAATCCGGAAGGCGCGCCCCTCCTTCATCCATGTTGCGCGCTCATCGCGCAACAGCGTGCGACGAACTTTTCCGGAATCGTCGCGTGGCGGAGCGGCGACGATCTCGAAGCTCTCGGGGTGCTTGTAGCGGCTGAGCCTCTCTTTCAGGAAATCCGCCATCCCGTCGGCGATGGCCTGACCGTCCGCATCGCCCTCCGGCTCGATGATGGCGTGGACGCGCTGGCCCAATTCCGGATCGGGTAATCCCACCACCACGCAGGAGCGCACGCCCGGACAGGCGGAGACGGCGGCTTCGACCTCGGCCGGATAGATGTTGGCGCCGCCGCGCAGCACCATGTCGGCGAGGCGGTCACCGAGATAGAGGTAGCCGTCCGCATCCAGCCTGCCGATATCGCCGAGCGATTCCCAGCCGTCGGCGCGGCGCTTCGGCTCGGCGCCGAGATAGTGATAGGTGGCATCCTTGCCGTCATTGTTGAGGAAATAAATCTCGCCGGTCTCGCCCGGCGCAACGTCGTTGCCGTCCTCGCCGATGATGCGCAAGCGCGCCATCTCGCCGATCTTGCCGACCGAACCCTTGTGCGTCAGCCATTCCGTGCCGGAGATGATGCAGGAGCCTTGCCGCTCGGTGCCGCCGTAGAGCTCCCAGATCCGCTCGGGCCCGAGCCAGGCGATCCAGTTCTCCTTCAGCCAAGGCGGCATCGGAGCGGCCATGTGGAAGACGGTCTGCAGGCTCGACACGTCATAGGCGTTGCGCACGTGCTCCGGCAGGGCCCAGATCCGGTGCATCATGGTCGGCACGAAATTGACCCATTGCACGCGCTCGCGCGCGATTTGCCGCAGCGCCTCCTCGGCGTCGAACTTGACGAGGCCCGTGAGCTGGCCGCCGGTGAACAGCGCGTAGTGCGACACGATGAACGGCGCGTTGTGATAGAGCGGACCGGGATTGAGCAGCGAGACCCCGAAGGGAATATTGAGCGGCGGCGTGGCGACGGTGTCGATCACCGCCGGCTGGTGATCGAGGATCACCTTCGGCCGCCCGGTCGATCCACCGCTGGTCATGGCTTTCCAATAGCGCGCCACCGGTGCGGTGAGCGGCTCGTCCGAAAACCCTTCCGGCACGAAATCCGCGGGCAGACGGTTCGGCGCGTTCCAATCGGCTTCGCCGCCGACCACCAGCGCCGGCTTTAGGATGTCGAGCACCGCGGCGGCTTCGCCGCGCGGCAGCCGCCATGACAGCGAGGTCGGCGTCGCCCCGCATTTCCACACCGCAAAGGAAGTCTCAAAGAACGCATTGCCGTTGGGCAATCCGATCGCAACGAAATCACCAGGCTTGACGCCCTTGGCCATGAACGCCCGCGCGCGCCGGTTGGCGCCGCGTTCGAGCGCGTCCCATGTCAGCGTATCCTGCCCGTGACGGACGGCGATCGTGCCTTGCGGTTTGCGCTCGGCGTACCAGCGCGGCACGTCGGACAGGGGCAGCAGCATCAGGCGTTTCCACTTCGTTTTCTTGGCGTCGCCGGTGAGGCGAGCGCAGGATGAAGTGACGCTGTGACTCCCGCGCCACGTCAAGCAAAAAATGTCAGCATCCCAGCCATGAAATTCCCGAGTTCCATGGGTGACAAGCCGGCCATAAAGGGGCAAAAATCAGCCCGACTCAGTTCGGGTTGAGTTTTGCAAGGAATGCTCTCGTAGAATGTCGAACTTAGTTGCATGGCGTCGTGCGGCGCTTGTCGTTGCCGCAGCAGGATTTTTCCTGCTGGCGCCGTCGCATGCCCAGGCACAATGGTGGAAGCGCGCGCCTGTTGACTTCGAGGCTTGCGCCGATGCCGCCGAGAAAGCCACGACCAAGTCCGAGAAGACGGCTGCGCTTGCGGACTGCAACGCCAAATTCGCCGGCCGGCGCAAGGCAGGCGGCGGCTATTCCTATTACGACTTCCTCCAGGACCGCACCTTCGACATCGCCGGCCCCAATCCGACGCCGGAGGAGCAGAAGAAGATCGACGAAGCCTACACCGCCTATCTCGCCAATCAGCGCCGCAGCAATGAAGCCGCGCAGGCCACCGCGCGCCAGCAGCGCGAGCAGCAGGAACAACAGGTGCAGCAGCTTCAGCGGGTCGCGTTGCGAACCGAGGTCGAGCGCGTGCCGGTGCCGGTCGAGCGGCCCAAGGTCCAACAGGCCGCCATCGGCGACGCGCGGCCGCGGCCGAAGGGCGCGCCCTGCACCAAGGGCTCGTTCTCCTGCGAATGGCCGCGGCTGTCGGATGGTTTGAACGACATCAAGAAGCTGTTCAGCCCGACGCCAAGCAAGCCGGCGAAGAAGGGCTGAGCTTCTTTGGTGTCATTCCGGCAGAGCTACACCCTCCGCCGGGGGGGGGGGGGGGGGGGGGGGGGGGGGGGGGGGGGGGGGGGGGCCGGGGGGGGGGGGGGGGGGGGGGGGGGGGGGGGGGGGGGGGGGGGGGGGGGGGGG
>NZ_JBEPRI010000010.1:0-320895 GCF_040548265.1 Bradyrhizobium sp. F1.13.3
AACTGGGCGCGGGGGCCCCCCCGCCAAACCCCCCCCCCCCCGCGGGGGGGCGGGGGGGGGGCCCCCCCCCCCCCCCCCCTTCCCTGCGCCCTCTTGGATAAGAGGGTGGAGTGACGAAGCAAAACTCGGGCGAATTGCGCCGCGAGAACGAGAGCTCATGTCCGCTGTTGAAAGATCAGCCCGGGATATGTCGAACGTTGCTCGCGCCACGCCGCCATCTCACGCGGCGCTGCGCTGGGTCTTTGACTTTGTCTCTCGCTTTGCCTTCTTCTCCGGCGCCGCCGATACCGGGGTGCCTCGAGCACCGGGACCGGGGTGGGTATGAACCTCCTTGGCCGAAAGCGGTTCGCCACATTCGGAGCAAACCATGACCGGATCGAAGTCCTTGCCGCATTTGCGGTGTTGATGCAGCAAAGGTCGTCCGCGCGCGTCGACCATATGAGTGTCGCCCCAGTGCACGATCGCCATCATGATCGGATGGAGATCGAGCCCCTTTTGGGTGAGGATGTATTCGTGCCGCTTGGGCGAGTCCTGATAGGGAATACGACGCAGCACGCCCTGCCGGACCAGCTTCTTCAGCCGTTCGGCGAGCAGGTGACGCGTGATTCCGAGCGAAGACTGAAACCCCTCGAAACGGCGTGTGCGCAGGAAGCATTCACGCAGGATCAGAAGGGTCCAGCGGTCGCCGATCACGCCGATGGTTCGGGCCATCGAACACGGCTCGTCCTCCAGCTCACCCCATTTCATTCCAGATCTCCACTCTGCCCGCGGCTTCTGCGCAAATCGTCCAGGAATCCTTTGGTCCGAGGACCATTCTAAATCGGCACTTACTGCGAGACAATGTTTCTATGATACCGAATTCAGCAGTAAATCGACCAAGATTGACAGTTCTGTTTTAGAACTGTAGAAATAGTCTGCGGCTTGGATGATGGTCCGATGACCGGATTCAGACCTGACCGGGAGAAGACCCTTGCAAAAGAGAAATGCGACCGTGGCCGTGATCGGCGCCGGTGATTTTATCGGCAGCGAGATTGCAAAGAAGTTCGCCTCCGAGGGCTTTACGGTGTTCGCGGGGCGCCGCGACGGCGCCAAGCTCGAACCACTCGTCAAGGAGATCGAGCAGGCCGGCGGCGAAATTCACGCGCGCGCGCTCGATGCGCGCAAGGAAGACCAGATCATCTCGTTTCTCGGCGATGCCGACAAGCACGCCCCGCTCGAGGTTTGCATCTTCAACGTCGGCGCCAACGTCAACTTTCCGCTTCTGGACACGACCGAACGGGTGTTCCGCAAGGTCTGGGAAATGGCTTGCTATTCCGGCTTCCTCGCCGGCCGCGAGGCCGCGCGCCTGATGCTGCCCCGTGGCCAGGGCAACATCTTCTTCACCGGTGCGACGGCGAGCTTGCGCGGCGGCAGCGGCTATGCGGCCTTTGCCAGCGCCAAGTTCGGCCTGCGGGCGGTCGCGCAAGCCGCGGCGCGTGAATTGGGCCCGAAGAACATTCACGTGGCGCATCTGATCATCGATTCCGGCGTCGACACCGAATGGGTCCGGCAACGGCGGATCGAGGCGCTTGGTCCGAACGCGCTGGATAATCCCGACCTCTTGATGCCGCCATCGTCGGTCGCCGAATCCTATTGGATGCTCTATCAGCAACCCAAGAGTGCCTGGACCTTCGAGCTGGAGATTCGTCCCTTCGGCGAGAAATGGTAGCGAAGCCGGTTCACGATGGCCCGTGCAAGGGTTCAGACTGAAAAGGGTTCAGAATGAATTGCCGAAGCGGTGCTCTGGAAGTCCCTGTGCGATGCCATCAATGGCCAGAACATGACCCGCTCGGGGTTCGCGGCTCAATTGCTCGCGATCCAGAAATTTTCTGGCCGTCGTCACGAACAGTGTCTTCAGATCGGTTCCGCCGAAGCACACGCAGGTCGGATTGGTCGCGGGCACTGGAATGACGGTGTCGATCCGGCCGTCCGGCCGATAGCGTATCACCCGGCCGCCGGAGAAGAAGGCGGTCCACAGTCCGCCGGCAACGTCGATACACGCGCCGTCGGGCCGCTCACCGGAGGCGCTGTAATCCGCGAACAACCGTCTGTTGCGGATCGCGCCGTCATCGAGATCGAAGTCGAACTGCCAGGTGCGGTAACGCCTCGTATCCGTGAAATAGAGTGTGCGATTGTCAGGTGAGAACGCGATGCCGTTCGTCACGACGACATCGCCGAACATACGCGTCCGGCCGTCGGCGTCCACGCGATACAGCGCCCCGTTCGGCCGATGCAGCTGGTTGTCCATGGTGCCGATCCATAGCCGGCCCCGGGCGTCGACGCGTCCGTCGTTCAGGCGGTTGTCGAGGCCGCTTTCGATTTCGCAGAGCTGACCTGGAGCACCGTCACCGGACGCGCGGCGATAAAGGCCCAGATCCTGCGCGAGCAGGTGGGAGCCATCCGCCGTCAGAGCCTGGCTGCCGAGGAAGTTGCATGCGTACGGAACAACCTGATGCGCGCCTGTTGCCGGATCGAACGATTGATGCAGCCGCCGGTCGATGTCGACCCACCACAGCTTGCGGGATCGATCGCACCACAATGGCGTCTCGCCGAGGGTATCGCCTGCGGCGACCGCCGTTTCGACGCGATGCGCGGGGACCATGTGGGGAGTCATTCCGCTATCCGATTGCAGCCACGAGCGCTGGCGATCAGCCCTCGTTCCAGGAGGCGAGGGCGTGCGCGACGCAGCCGTTGATGTGCTCGGTGAGCACGGCCTTGGCGCTTTTGATGTCGCGCTTGAGGGCGCAGTCCAGCAGCGCCTTGTGCTGATTGATCGTCTCCGCGCCGCGGTAGCGCAGCGCATAGCGGAAATATTTGTCGAACACGACCGCGTGCGTCTGCATCAGCTCGCGCGAACCGCAACTCGAGATCAGCGCCTGGTGGAATTCGCCGTCATAGCGTTTGCGCAGCTCGGGATCGTCGCCTTCGCTCAGCACGGTGCGTTCGGTCGCCGCCAGCTTGTGATGCGCCGACACCACGCGGCCTTCCCACTCCACGTCGCCGGCGCGGAACGACTCGGCCATTGCATGATGCTCCAGCAGGATGCGGAGACCAGCGAGCTCACGCAGGTTCTGGATGGATATCGGCGCCACCTCGAAGCCCCGCTGGCCCTCGGCAACCACGAATCCCTCGGACGTCAGACGATTGAGGATCTCGCGCAGTGTGCTGACGCTGAGGCCGTAATCTTCCTTCATGGCATCGAGCTTGAGGCGTCCGGATGGCGTGAGCACTCCGAAAATGATGTCGGCCCGGATGCGCTGATAGCCGCTGTCGCCTGCCGACAGGGGCCGTTCCTCGAGTGACGTCATGCCTTCTGATCCCGCCTGTCCCGATCGCCGGCCACTTCGGAGGGCGGCCGAACCATCAATGTTGCCAGCACTATAGCAGATTTTCGGTGTATGACGTACTGCAAATCATCATATGAAATAGGTATCATCATTTGACATGGAAATATATGTGTGGTGTCTAAATAGGCTGAGGGTACGAAAAATAATGGCTTAAGCCGTCGTTCGTGCCCGTCCGAACAGGGAGGAAACGATGAGCTTGTTGGTACGGGCGCTGTCTGCGACGGCGATCTGCGTGGCGCTGACGGTCGGTGCATCCGCTCAGGAGATTCAGGAGCGGACGATCAGGTGGGGACACCTGAACAACACCGATCACCCCGTCAGCGCGGGGGTGCAGAAATTTGCGGAGATCCTGCTGGCGAAGAGCGGGGGCAAGATGAAGGTCCGTGAGTTCGCGGCCTCGCAGCTCGGCAACGAGCTGCAGCAGCAATCGGCACTGCGCGGCGGTACCCAGGAAATGCTGTCGGCCTCGACGACGTCGCTCGCAACCGTAGTGCCGGAGTTCGGCCTCATCGACTTTCCATTCATCGTGAAGACCATCGAGCAGGCCGACGCGCTCGGGACCGGCAAATTCGGCACGTCAATGCTTGATACGTTGCCGTCGAAGGGGCTGATCGGTCTGGGATATTGGGGCCTCGGCTTCCGCAACGTCACCAACAGCACGCGGCCGATCACCAAGGTCGAGGATTTCAACGGCCTCAAGCTTCGCGTCATTCCGAATCCGGTCTACCTCGAGACCTTCGGATCCTTCAAGGCCAATCCCGTTCCGATGGCCTTCGGCGAACTTTATTCGGCGCTGGAGACGCGCACCGTCGATGGCGAGGAGAACCCCTTCACGGTCATTCTCTCCAACAAGTTCTACGAAGTGCAAAAATACGTTTCCGCCACCAATCACACCTTCACACTGAACATCATCCTGGTGAGCAAGGCCTTCTGGGACAAGCTTTCTCCGACCGAGCAGCGCCTGATGCGCGAGGCGTACGAGGAAAGCCGAGGCTATCAGAAGGAGCAGACGCGCCTTCAGACCGAAAAGGCCCTGTCGGAACTGCAGGCGAAGGGCATGCAGTACAACACCGTCGCGCCGGAAGAGCTCGATCGGATGCGCAAGACGGCGCAGCCGGTGGTCGACAAGATTGCCGCCAATCTCAAGCCGGAGGCGGTCAAGCTGTTCAACGACGAACTCGAGCGCATCCGCAAGGACGTGAAGTAGTCGATCTCGTCAGTATGCAAGAGGCGGAGCCGACCGGTCGGCCGGCTCTCGAATTGACTTTGCCTGGACGGCCCGTATGGCACGATTGCTCGACCTCTATTGCACCCTGCTGAAGGGCACCATCGCCGCATTTCTTGCGGTGATGGTGGTGCTGGTGTTCGGCAACGTAGTTCTGCGCTACGGCTTCAACTCCGGTATCGCGATTTCCGAGGAGCTGTCACGCTGGCTCCTGGTCTGGCTGACTTTCCTCGGTGCGGTCGTGGCAATGCGTGAGCACGCCCATCTGGGAGTCGACGCCATCGTGCGGATGCTGCCGGCCGTCGGCAAGCGCTTCTGCTTCATCATCAATTACTGCCTGATGCTGTTCGCCGATTGGCTTCTGCTCTCGGGAAGTTGGCGGCAGACGATCATCAATATCGACGACCGCGCGCCGGCGACCGGCCTGTCGCTTGGCATCTTCTATGGCGTCGGCGTGATCTTCGGCGTTTCGGCCGGAGTGATCCTTCTCTACGACCTGTTCCGTGTCATCTCCGGACAGGCCAGCGAAGCCGACATGGTTGCCGTCAGGGAATCGGAGGAGCACTGATGCTGTCTCCCCGTATCGTGCCGCCCGGCGCTCACATCCTGAAAATCACCGGGATCACGCCATGACGATTGCCGTCTTCACCTTCTCGCTGCTCGGCGCCATGGCGCTGGGCATGCCGATCGCCTTTGCGCTGATCGTCTGCGGCGTGGCCTTGATGAGCACGATCGACATGTTCGACGCCCAGATCGTGGCGCAGAACGTCATCAACGGCGCGGACAGCTTTCCGCTGATGGCCATTCCCTTCTTCATGCTGGCCGGCGAGGTCATGAACAAGGGCGGTCTGGCCAAGCGAATCGTCAACGTTGCGCTCGTCGCCGTCGGACACTTTCGGGGCGGACTCGGTTACGTCACGATCCTCGCGTCCTGCATCCTCGCGTCGCTCTCGGGCTCTGCGGCGGCCGATGCCGCGGCGCTCGCCGCCCTGCTGGTGCCGATGATGGTGGCGGCGGGCCACAAGAAGTCCTATGCGGCGGGCCTGGTGGCGGCCGGCGGCATCATCGCGCCCGTGATTCCGCCCAGCATCGGATTCGTCATCTTCGGTGTCGCCGCGGGCGTGTCGATCTCAAAACTGTTTCTGGCCGGGATCGTCCCGGGGATGTTGCTCGGGGCAGGGCTCTGCCTGGCCTGGTGGTGGGTGGTGCGCCGGGAGAACCTGACGCCCCCGCCAAGAGCATCGCTCTCGGAAATGGTGAAAGCAGTGGTCGACGGCTTCTGGGCGCTGATGCTGCCGGTGATCATCGTCGTCGGCCTGCGCTTCGGCATCTTCACGCCCACGGAAGCCGCAGTGGTCGTCGCCGTCTATTCGCTGTTCGTCGCGACCTGCATCTATCGGGAATTGAAGCTGTCGCAGCTTTATCAGGTCTTCGTCTCCTCGGCCCTGACGACGAGCATCGTGATGTTTCTCGTGGCAGCGGCGCTGGTGTCGTCCTGGCTGATCACCGTGTCCGAGATTTCGACACAGATCGTCGCCCTGCTGAAGCCTTTCATGGGCAACAACACGCTCCTGATGCTGGCGATCATGGTCGTGGTGGTGATTGTGGGAACGGCCCTCGACATGACACCGACCATCCTCATCCTCACGCCGATCCTGATGCCGATCGTCAAGGCGGCGGGAATCGATCCCGTTTATTTCGGCGTCCTCTTCATCATCAACAATGCGATCGGCCTGATCACGCCGCCGGTCGGCATCGTGCTCAATGTGGTTTGCGGTGTCTCCAGGATCAGCATGGAGGACATCGTCAAGGGCGTCTGGCCCTTCTTGATTGCACAATTGATCGTCCTGTTCGCGATGGTGCTATTCCCGGGACTGGTGACGATCCCGGCCAAATGGTTTGCCGGCTAGATGCGTCGGCAGCAAACGAAGGAAGAACGAAAATGGCCGCAAGGATCATGATCCTCAACGGACCCAATCTCAATTTCCTCGGCATCCGCGAGCCCCACATCTACGGCTCGACGACGCTTAGGGAGATCGAGGCGAGCTGCCAGGCGCTGGCTGATCAGCTCGGAGTTTCGATGTCGTTCCATCAATCGAACATGGAGGGCGAACTCGTCACCCTGATCCAGTCCGCTCAGGGCAACGCGGACGCCCTCATCATGAACCCCGCGGCCTATTCATTCACCTCGATCGCGCTGATCGATGCGCTGAAGATTTTCGAGGGTGTGAAGATCGAGGTGCATATCTCCAACATTCACGCGCGGGATGAGCTGCACCGCCACTCGATCACGTCGAGCGCCTGCACGGCGGTCATTTGCGGACTGGGTTCGTATGGCTATCTCGCCGCGATGCTCGCGGCCGTCCAACGGCTGGGGCAATTGCCTGAGACCATTGCACCGGCTCTGCACGGGCTTGCGGCCGGCGGCAAGGCGTAGGCATGGAGGGCGGGATGCGCGGCACGGGATTTCTGGCCATCTGGAGCGACGTCGAGGCTCACGACCTGACCGACTACCGGCACTGGCTGACGCGTGAGCACACGACCGAGCGCGTGACGACGAGGGGCTTCCTGGCATCGCGTGTCTTCCGCGTGGCAAGGGACGACATCAACCGCTTCTTCATTCTGTATGAGCTGGAGACGCCGGAGGTCCTCGACGGCGAGGCCTATCTGGCGCGCCTCAACGCACCGACGCCGTGGTCACAGCGCATCATGCCGAAGCTCGGCAATTTCATGCGCGGCGGCGGCGTCATGATCGCGCGGGGAGGGCGAGGCGAGGGCGCCTCGGTCGTGGCGCTCCGGATCGAGACATTGCCGAAAGATCCTCGGGGTCTGGCTCAGGCGCTTGTTGGGTGCGACGGGGTTGCCGCCGTGCAGATCGGCGCGACCGACGAGGCGCGGACGTCGGTGCGGACGACCGAGAAGGACATGCGGAAGAACGAGGGCTTTTTCGCCGGGCTGTTGCTGATCGAGGCGCTCGACGTCGCGTCGTTGCGGGCTGCCTTGCAGCGGGCGAGCGAGCTTGCGCCCGACGCCATGGCCGGGGCGAGCGAGCCGGAAGTTTATCAAAGCATGTTTGCGCTCGACGCCCGTATCGCGGATTTCGGCTGATGACGTTCTCGCTCGCCGCGTTGACCGTGCTCGAGCTTGCGCCGCCCGAGATGATCGAATTGGCGGCGCATTGCGGCTACGAAAAAGTCGGGCTCAGGCTGTTGCCTGCCACGCCTGGCGGTGTTGCCTATCGCCTGATGGACGATGCGCCGCTCCTGCGGGAGACGCTCCGGCGATTGGAGTTGACGGGGGTGACTGTCGCCGATCTCGAGGTCGTTGCGTTCAGACCGGAAACCGAGATGGCCTCGTTTACGCCCTTCTTCGAGGTAGGTGCGCGCCTCGGCGCCAAACACATCCTCGTCGCGGCCTATGATCCGGATCTGGCGCGGTTTTCGGATCGCTACCAGCAATTTTGTGAGGCGGCAGCAAGCTACGGCCTCACCTCCGACCTCGAATTCATGCCCTGGACGAGCGTTCCAGACCTGAAGACCGCGATCCGGATCGTCGGCGACGTCGATCGTCCCGGAGCCGGCATTCTGGTCGATGCGCTGCATTTCGATCGGTCGCAGAGCTCGCTTGCGGACCTCCGCGCCATCCCGGCGCAACGCTTTCACTATTGGCAATTATGCGATGGCCCCGCCGAACGCCCATCGACCACTGAGCAGCTCATCCATGCCGCTCGCGAGGAGCGGATGTTTCCGGGCGAGGGCGGAATAGACTTGATGGGGCTTGCAAGCGCGATGCCGCATGACCTGACCATCAGCATCGAGGTTCCGACCGTTCAACTGGCAAAGAGCGTCGACGCCGCGTCGCGAGCACGCCGGGCGTTGGCGGCGGGCAAAGCCGTCGTGGAGCGGGCGCGCAGCCAGAGGTGAGAATTCGGGACGGAAGGGTAGTTCGGGATGCCGCAAGCCGATCGCTCCTGGGACGTCGAGACCGATCTCCTGGTCGTCGGGGCGGGTGCCGCCGGCATGACGACATCGCTGGTGGCTGCCCTTGAGGGGCTCGACGTGATCCTTTGCGAGAAGTCGGACACGGTCGGCGGTACGACTGCGACCTCCGCCGGCACCATCTGGATTCCGGGCAATCGGCAGGGACTGCTTGCAGGGATGTCAGACTCCACCGAGGCGGCGCGGGTCTATCTTGAAGCATTGCTCGGCGAACACGCCGCGGACCCGCGCGTGGATGCATTTCTCAAGGTGGGTCCTCTCATGCTTGATTATCTCGGGCAGAGGACGAGCGTACGGTTTGCGGCGCCACCGGTACATCCCGACTACAAGAATCTTCCTGGGGCAGCGATCGGTGGTCGTGCTCTCGGCGCCGTTCCGTTCGACGGACGCAAGCTTGGCAAGGACTTCGAGCGCATTAGGCCCCCGCGGCGAGAGTTCATGGTCCTCGGCGGCATGATGGTCGGGAAGGCGGACATTCCGGCGTTGCTGGCGCCATTCCGCAACTGGACGAACTTCAGGCATGTCGTTGGCCTTCTCGGTCGGCATTTGCTCGATCGACTTCGCTACAACCGCGGAACACGTCTGATCATGGGCAACGCTCTCGTCGCGAGGCTGTTTGACAGTCTCCGTCGTTCCGGCGTGGATCTGCGATATGAGACCAAGCTCACTGAGCTCATCCGTAGCGGCGACGCAGTCGTCGGGGCCGTTTTGTCATCGTCCTCAGGAGCATTGGCAATACGTGCCCGCAAAGGCGTGGTGCTGGCAACGGGAGGCATCGGCTGGAGCCGCGAACTCCGCGAAAGGTTTTTCCCCGAGGCCGCGCACCGATTTTCACTCGCGCCTTCGTGCAATACCGGGGACGGCCTGCTCGCGGCCGAACGCGTCGACGCGGTGATCGAGCGCGATTTCGACAGCCCCGCCTTGTGGATGCCGAGCTCGGTCATGACGCAAGCGGACGGCCACGTCTCGGTATTCCCGCACATTATGCTGGATCGTGCCAAGCCGGGACTGCTTGCGGTGAACAAGTCCGGCCGCCGTTTCGTCAATGAAGCCGACTCCTATCACGACTTCGTGGAAGCGATGTTGCGATCGGACTCGTCTTCCGTATTGGCTACGCCGGCTTTCCTGATTTGCGATCGCGCCTTTGTCAGCGACTATGGCATTGGTCTCGTTCATCCCGGGACGAGGGATTTGGATAAATTTTTGAAGGCTAAATATTTGCTGGCAGGCGAAACGATCGAAGCACTGGCCGAAAACATCGACGTCGATGGCGGCGAGCTTGCTCAAACGATCGAGCGATACAATCGCTATGCCGAGAGCGGTGTGGACGAAGAGTTCGGCCGCGGTTCAAGCGAGTTGAACCGGTTCAATGGCGATCCCCGGACCATGCCAAACCCGTGCCTGCGCCGGATCGGTCCCGGGCCTTACTATGCCGTCGCAGTATGGCCGACGGATCTCGCTAGCAGCGCCGGCTTGTGCACGGATTCAACCGCCCGGGTCTTGTCGAGCCGTGGGACGGCCATACCCGGACTCTACGCCGTCGGTACCGATTCATCCTCGATCTTTCGAGGCACCTATCCGGGCCCGGGCACGATGATCGGACCTGCGATGGTATTCGGATGGTGCGCGGCAATGCATGCCGCGGGCGCTTCAGCTCAGGAAGAAGGCAACTGAAAGCCGGTCGTTCGCTGCGCCGAGCTAGGAACTCTTGCGCACCATCGAGGCTTGACTCAGCGGGCCAGCGTCGCCGCCGATTTGCTGGCCTGCACGGCCCCGCCTCCAAGCCCCCATACCCCCCAGGGTGGGGCCGTGTCTCTTCGCAGGAGATGCAATGCCGGAGCCGACCGATCACGACATCAGAGAACGCGCGCACCGCTTGTGGGAACAGGCGGGCAAGCCGGAAGGCCGCGAGCAAGAGTTCTGGCACGCGGCCGAGCAGGAGTTGCGCAACGAGGACAAGTCGAACCCCATGCGGACGCCGGATACGCTGTGACCGACAAGAGCTGCCCATTCTGCCACGGTCTGGGATGGGTCTGCGAAAACCATCCGCTCCGGGCCTGGAGCGAGGAATTGGGTGGCTGCCGGTGTGGTGAGGGCATGCCCTGCACCTGCAACGCGACGGAAGATCCCGAAACAAGGGCGGTGATCGTCGAAGCGGACACGACGTGGCATTGAAGGCGGAACAGAGTCTTCCAGCAGGAATTGAGGTTGTGAGCAGCACGGGCTGCGACGCAGGCCCGTGGCTACGGCGGGGTTTGCGGTGGACGAGCGGCAAAAGATAGAGCACCAGATCGAACTCGCAACGCGAGCGGCAGCCCTTGTCAAAGACGAAACCACTGTCCAGCGATTCAGGACGTTCGCCGAGGAGCTGAAGCAAAAGCTCCTTCGCATGATGCGGCGCGGCAAGGTGCGAGCGCGTGCGTACGAGCTCTGGGAGCAGGCCGGTCGTCCGGCCGATCGGGACGTGGAGTTCTGGGTCGAAGCGGAACGGCAGATCGAAGAAGAGCGCGATCAGCGGAGGCTCTCGGATCCCTCAGACAAACGATAGAAAGCGAAGCGATAGGACGAAACGATACACAAAGAAAAAACCGCCGAGTACTTCCCCGGGCGGTTTCAAAAGTCCGTAGCTGTTGGTCGCCAGCCTCGTGCGTACCGCCGTTACCTTGTTTGCGGCCATGCAAGTTCATTCTAGGCCAAGGCGCTCGATTCTGCTGTGACCTGAAGCACACATATGAAGGACGATGTCGGGAAGCTTGGGAGGGCAGCGACTTTGATGGACCTGCTCCGTCATCGTCCTACGCGCCGGCCGCGACGCCCAGGCGGCCTATGCCTGGAAGCTTCAGCGCGGGGCGGCGGATGTCGAGGCCGAGCACCGCGCCGAGAAAATTGATCTCGACCCCTTCGACCCAGCCGACGGTCATGCCGAGATAGCCCGACAGCGAGGCGTAGAGCCCGGTGCCGGACGCCGTGATGCCGGCCCAGCGTCCGCTGTAGGGAAAGTCCTTGCCGATGGCGGTCGGCGGCAGCACCGCGCGCAGCTCGGGAACGGCGTCCAGTGCCGCCTGCACGAAGGTGTTGGAATTCGGTCCCGGCCAGGCGCTGTAGTCGCCATAGGCGCGGAACTTGTAATTCTCGATGACGGCACGGATCTTCGGAATCAGCTCTTCGGCCCGCGTGCCGTCGACCGCGACGACCGTTTCCGGGAGGGCGCCGAACCAGCGGCCGTCGGGCGCAAAGCCGTTGCTGCGAACAGGGTCGCCCCAGGCCGTGTAGTCGTATCGGCTGTAGGTCGCGGCGCCCTTCTCCTTGACGACGATCCAGGTGTGGACGGCAAAAATACTGCGCCAGCGTACGGTGCGCGCGGCGAATACGCGGATCAGTGCGTCCGGATTGGCGGACGCGGGCGGCAGCAGGCCGGCGCTGGAGCGATCCGCCGTCTGCCAATTGCCGCGGCTGTCGCCGCGCAAATAATAGCGGCCGGCCGACACGGCGATCGGCAGGAAGATCAGCAGCAGGAACAGAATCAAGGATTTCCTCAAGGGCAAACGGCGGTCAGGCAGGACGATGCCACCAATATAGTTCGCAAGGCACGCCGCGCCAGCGCTCTCCTGCTCTTGCATTCGGGTGGTGCGGCCATATGTTGCGTCCATGAGGAAGTTGTCGCTCGTCGAAGACCAGGCCATTCAGGCGCGAATCGCGTACATCGCGGGCGCCGAGATTTTCGATCGCCTGTTCGCCGGTATCCGGTTCGACGAAATCGACGGCAATCTGCTGTTTGCCATTGCCAGCGACGAAGACTGCGCGGCCGAGATCGAGGACGAGTTCTCGCACCAGCTCGCTGTGGTCGCAACGCACATCCTCGCGCAGAGCGTGGACGTGGTCGTGGTGCTGCCGAAGGTCCTGCAATAGCCGCCTGCCGGTTAGCCTTCTGCCCGTTAAGGCCGCTTGCCTTCGCCCTCTGTCTCTGCTTTTCAACGCAATTGCAAAATTGTAATGACGTCATTGGCGCTCAGGCCCGAGGCGCGTTATCGACGGAGCTCGACGGGAGGGCTCGTCGTCGCTCGCCTCTATTTGCGAAACAAAGTTGGATACACATTGGCGCCCACCAGGAAAGCCCGGGCCACGACCGGCGCGATAAAGACAAAAAGCAAGAGCTCAACAAGCAAAGGCTCGAAGAGCAAGAGCGCGAAAAGCAAGAGTTCGAAAAGTACCAGCTCGACAAGCAAGCGCGCGGACAAGAGCGCCTCGCGCTCCGCGGTCGCCTCCTCATCGCCGCTCGGCATGCTGGCGCTGCATCTGCTCGAGCAGTGGGAGAAGTCCGGCCGCGACGGCCTCGTCTTCCTCTGCGACGACGAGAGCAGGGCGGAGCGACTGGGCGGTGTGATCCACGCCCTCGATCCCGCGGTCGATGTGCTGGTGTTTCCGCGCCTGAACACGCTGCCCTTCGACGGCCTTGAGCCATCCCGCGAGATCGCGGGCCGGCGCAGCTCGGTGCTGCGGCGTCTCGCCAAGGCAAAGAAGCCCGTCTTCCTGGTGTCGACCGCGGAAGCCATCATGGAACGGCTGCCGCTGCCGGCGAGCTGGTCGCGGTCCAGCCTCACGCTGAAGGTGGGCGCGCCCTATTCCGGGCCCGATCTGGAGACGCGGCTGGAAGCGCTCGGCTACGACCTCGACGAAGAGGCGGAGTATCCGGGCGGCGTCCTGTTCCACGGCAAGACGTTCGAAGTGTTTCCCGCCGGCGCGCTCGCTCCCTTCCGGATCGAGCATTCCGGAGACACGATCCGCAAGATCGTCGCGGTCGATCCGATCGAGCACGAGGTCGTCTACGAGACCGCCGAATTGATCATCGATCCCATGTCCGAGCGGATCGCGCTGGGGGCTACGCGCGGACAGCGGGCGACGCTGCCTGATTATTGCAGCCGCGCGCGATGGATCGCGGATGCGGGTTTGTCGACACACGCCGAGAGCTGGCTGGGCACGATCGAGGACGCCGCCGGCCGCAGGGATGCGGAGCGCGAGTATCTGGGGCAGGCGGACTGGAAGCAGCTGAAGAGGCGCATCAGCGTGCTGCCGCGCAAGGCCGCCTTCATCTCGACGCCGGAGTTCTCGAAGCTGGCATCGCCGCGCAAGGCGCTTCGCGCCTTCGTCGACGACATGCAGCGCGGCGGATCGCGGCTGCTGCTCGTCGCCGCCGTCGAGGATGACCTTCGCGCGATGGAGCGCATGAGCGGCATCAAGGCGGAGCGCCTGGCCGATTGGAGCGAGGTGGCGAAGGCACGGAGCCGCGAAGGCGCGCTGCTGGCCGATTTCGACGCGGGGTTCATTGGCGCCGGCCGCAAGCCGCTTGTTGTCGTGACCGCGTCCGACGTGCTCGGCAGCCGGGCCCATCATCCCCAGCCGATGGCGCGAGCCTGGAACCCGGCGTTCGATCATCCTGATGTGCCCGAAAAGGGCGCCGCCATCGTCCATCTGCAACGCGGGCTAGCCGTGCTCGATGGCTTACAGACCCTCGACATGGGCAAGGGATCGCGACGCGAGATGATCAGGCTTAAATTCGCGGGGGACAATGCCGTGCTCGTACCGCCGTCCGATCTTGCCGTGATCTGGCCCTATGCCGGCGAACCCGGCAAGCTGACGCTGGACAAGGCGGACGGCAGCAGCTGGTGGGCGCGGCGCACCGAGGCGGAAGCCGAAATCCAGGTCGCCGCCAAGGCACTCGCCAAACACATCAGCCAGCGCCTCCGCCGTCGTGCACCCAAACTGGTGCCGCCGGGGCCGGTTTACGAAAAATTCGTCGCGCGGTTCCCCTATTTCACGACAGTGGACCAGGGCCAGGCGATTCAAGACGTCCTCGACGATCTTGCGGCGGGCCATCCTATGGACAGGGTGATCTGCGGTGACGTCGGCTTCGGCAAGACCGAGGTCGCGCTGCGGGCGGCGGCCGCAGTGGCGCTGTCGGGCAAGCAGGTGGCGATCGCGGCGCCGACCACGGTGCTGTCGCGGCAGCATGTCGAAACCTTCCGCAAACGGTTCGGCCCCCTCGGGATCGAGGTGGGAAGTCTGTCGCGGGCCAGTTCAGGCCCGGAGACGCGAGAGACCAAGGAGGGGCTGCGGCGCGGCACGCTGAAAGTCGTGGTCGGCACGCAGGCGCTTGCGGCAAAGGACGTGAAGTTCGCTGACCTCGGCCTCGTCATCATCGACGAAGAGCAGCATTTCGGCGCGGCGGAGAAGGCGAAGCTTTCAGGCCTCGCCAAGGGCGCCCATTCGCTGTGGATGAGCGCCACGCCGATTCCGCGCACGCTCGCGGCGGGACTTGCCGGCTTCAGGGATCTCAGCGTGATTGCCTCGCCGCCGGTTCATCGCCTTCCCATCGTGACCAGGATCGCGCCGCTGTCCGACGCTGCCATCGCCGCGGCGCTGCTTCGCGAGCGCAGGCGGCACGGTCAGAGCTTCCTGATCTGCCCGCGCATCCAGGATCTGGAGCCGATGTTGGCCCGTGTGCAATCGGTGGCACCGGAGCTGCGCATCGTCTGTCTTCACGGCAGATTGCCCGTGGACGAGATCGACGACCGCATGATGAGTTTCGTCGATGGCGAAGCGGATGTGCTGCTGGCGACCAATATCGTGGAAAGCGGTCTGGATATTCCGCGCGCGAACACCATCGTGGTGTGCTGGCCCGAAAAATTCGGACTTGCGCAGCTGCATCAGCTCAGAGGGCGGGTGGGACGCGGCGGCACGCGCGCGTTTGCTCATCTTCTGACGGAATCGACCTCGGAGCAGTCCGAGAAGCGGCTGGCCGTGCTGGAGGAGTTCAGCAAGCCGGGTGCCGGCTTTGCGATCAGCGAGCGCGACCTCGACCTCAGGGGCGCCGGCGATCTGTTCTCGGAACAGCAGTCCGGCCACGTCCAGGTGTTCGGACCGGTGCTCTACAGTCACCTGCTGAAGCGGGCGTCCGAGCGTGACAGCGATACCGGCGCCGATCTGTGGGTGCCCGATCTCAATATGCCGTTGGCCGACATGCTGCCTGAAGGCTACGTGCAATCGGAGGCGGTCCGGCTCGAGATCTATGGCCGCGCTGCCAGGTGCCGAAGCGACGACGATCTGGAAGATCTGGAAGAGGAGATCTCGCGCCGGTTCGGCAGGCTGCCGCCGGAGGCCCGCGACTTCTTCGCATCCGCCAGGCTCCGGATCGATTGCAAGCGGCGCGGCATCGTCAGGCTCGATGTCGGGCCGGAGGCCGTCGCCGCGACGTTCCTGCCGGGGCGGCTGCGGAAATCCAGGGGAAAGTCGGAAGGCCGATCGCTACAACGCGACGGCGACCGCGTCGTCTACGCCGGTCGCCGTGATCAGGACCCGTTCAGGCGCGTCGAGGAATTCCTCGAACTCCTCGACGCCTGAGGATCATTCGGTCTGCTCGACTGCCGCGGGCATTTTCGCCACCGACATCAGCGAGCGGGCCACTTGGTTGAGGAGCTGATCGGCGTTCTCCTCCTCGGCGAGCGATTTCGACAGCAGGGCGACGACGGCACTGTGGCGAAGTTGCTGGGCGAGGTTGCGTGCCGTGGTGTAGCCGGCGATCTCGTAGTGCTCGACGCGCTGCGCCGCGCCGATCAGAGCAAGGTCGGCCGCCGCGTCCTCCTTGTCCTCGCCCTCGGCCATGATCTCCTGGCCCTCCTCGACGAGGCCCATCATGCCCTTGCAGGGCTTGGCGCGGGCGGATTTGCCGAGCATTTCGAAGCACTCGTTGATGCGCTCGACCTGCGCTTCGGTCTCTGCGAGGTGCTGCTCGAACAGCTCGCGCAACTGGTCGAAGCGAGCGGCCTCCGCCATCTTGGGAAGCGCTTTGGTCAATTGCTTCTCGGCATGCAGGATATCGCGCAGCTCATTGATGAGCAGATCGCCGAGACCCGCTTCGTCCGCCGGTGGCGAGCTCTCGGTGACGATGGCTGTGGCCGGACCCGGTTCGCCCGCCTGGATCGCCGGCGACTCCGTGAAGACCCAGTCGCCGCCCTCGTTCCAGGGGCCGCGCGTGTCGATCTCGCCATGATCGCCGGCGCCGGTGGAATCGTTGAAGAACTGGTCGACGAGGCCGGGCGTCGGCGCGATGCGGCCGATGCTGAAAGCCGGCTTGCCCATGCTCTCGAGCGCGAGCGCAAACGCCTTCATGTGCGTGATCTCGCGCGTCATCAGGAACTGCAGCGCGTCCTTGCTGCCGGCGTCGTCGCAGAAATTGATCAGCCGCTCGTAGACGATCTTGGCCCGTGCCTCTGCGGCGATGTTGCTGCGCAGATCGACGTCGAGCTCGCCGGTGATCTTCAGATAGTCGGCGGTCCAGGCATTGCCCTGGGAGTTGAAGAGATTGACCCCGCCGCCGCCGGCGATGGCGATGAGGGGATCGGCTTCGGCCGCCTGGCGGTCGAACTTCGACGGCTTGAGATGCATCCGCGCCAGCGTGCCGACCACTTCCAGATGGCTGAGCTCTTCGGTGCCGATGTCCATCAGCAGGTCCTTGCGATCGGGATCCTCGCAGTTCAACCCTTGGATCGAGTACTGCATCGCGGCGGCGAGCTCGCCATTGGCGCCGCCGAACTGCTCCAGCAGCATGTTGCCGAAGCGGGGATCCGGCTCGTCGACGCGAACGGTGAACATCAACTTCTTGACGTGGTGATACATGGAGGGACTCTCGGGTGCTGGAGGGGGCGTGGAAAGAAGGTGAGTCCCGAACGGGCGGCTGCAGCGTTCGTTCCTATTGATACGACCCGCGCCAGTGATGTCCGGCGCGGGTCGTTGGATGTCGAGCGGTAGGATGGCGAGCGTGTTCGTTTAGCGCTGGTCCGGACGCTTGGCGGGCGGCCCACTCTTGTTGCCTGGTGCGCCCTTAATATTCGACGGGTCCTGCGATTGCACGGCGGTGTTGCCAGTCGAATTCGTCGAACTCGATCCGACGGTTTCACCGGGCTTGGCGGCCGGTCCGTTCTTGTTGCCGGGCTGTCCGGCAATGCCGGCACCCGAATTCTGCGCACTCGGCGCGGACGAAACGTCAGGCTTGCTGGCCTGCGCCCAGGCTGCTCCAGGCAGCGCGAGAGCGGCGAGGATAACGGCACCTGTGAACTTCATCTCGGTGTTCTCCGACTGATGCCCCATCTACTCGAACGCCGGTAACCTGCGTGCGTTCCCCGTCGTCATCAACTCGACAGCATCGGCACCGTGTCACGCCGAGCTATCCCGGCAACGGCGCCTCCACGACGTCCAGCAGCGCGCCGAGGCCCTGTCGCAAACGGCGCGTGGCGATGCTCTCGGTGGCGAGACCGAACACCACGAGGGATCGCCCGGTCATCGCATAAACGTGCCCGAAGTCGAACGCGGGCATCTGCCCTTCCGGTTGATTGGTGTCGATCAACCCGACCCAGCTGCGTCCCTCGGCGACGGCAGGCAAGGTGAAATTGACGACGTCGTGATGGGCGTTGTAGATCAGCAGCATGGTTGCGTCCGAGCCGCGGCGCTTGATCCCGGTCTCCTGGGCGCGGCCGTCGAGCAGCAAAGCGAAACATTTGGCGTTGCCGTCCTGCCACTGCTCCGTCGTCATTTCCTCTCCGGACGGCGCGAGCCACGTCACGTCCTTGACGTCCAGCTCTTCGTTGTGCGAGCCGACCAGAAACCGACTGCGGTAGAGAATCGGAAATGCCTTGCGCGTCGCGATCAGCTTGCGCGTGAATTCGCGCAGGCTGCGGCCGTTCGCGGTGATGCCCATCCAGTCGAGCCATGTGGTCTCGTTGTCCTGGGCGTACGCGTTGTTGTTGCCGTGCTGGGTGTGTCCGAATTCGTCACCGGCAAGCAGCATGGGCGTGCCGTGAGACAACAGCATGGTTGCCAGCAAATTGCGCTTCTGGCGCTCGCGCAGCGCAATGATGTCCGGATCGTCCGTCGGTCCCTCGGCGCCGCAGTTCCAGGAATGATTGTTGCTGTGGCCGTCGCGATTGTCCTCGCCATTGGCTTCGTTGTGCTTGTCGTTGTACGAAACGAGATCATTGAGATTGAAACCGTCATGGGCGGTGACAAAGTTGACACTGGCCCACGGCCGGCGGCCGCGCTTGTTAAAGAGATCGCCGGATCCAGACACGCGCTTGGCGAAGTCCGCGATCGATCCTTCGTCGCCCTTCCAGAAAGCGCGCACGGTGTCCCTGAACTTGTCGTTCCATTCCGCCCATCCCGGCGGAAACTGACCGACCTGATAGCCGCCAGGACCGATGTCCCAGGGCTCGGCGATCAGCTTGACGCTGGAGAGCACGGGGTCCTGGCGGCAGGCATCGAGGAAGCCGCCGCCCTCGTCGAACCCGTAGGGTTCGCGTGCCAGAATGGTGGCGAGGTCGAACCGGAAGCCATCAACCCGCATCTCGGTCGCCCAGTAGCGCAGGGAATCCGCCACCAGTTGCAGCACGCGCGGGTGTGACAGGTTCACCGTGTTTCCGGTACCGGTATCGTTGATGTAATAGCGCTGCTGGTCCGGCAGCAGGCGGTAATAGCTGGCGTTGTCGATGCCCTTGAACGACAGGGTCGGGCCGAGTTCGTTTCCTTCCGCGGTGTGATTGTAGACGACGTCGAGGATGACCTCGATGCCATGGGCGTGGAACTGGTTGACCATGGCTTTGAATTCGTTCGCGAACGGCGTCTTGAGGTAACGCGGCTCCGGCGCGAAGAAGGCAAGGGAGTTGTAGCCCCAGTAATTGCGCAGGCCTTTCTCGACCAGGTAGCTGTCGTCGACGAAGGCATGGATCGGCAACAGTTCTGCACTGGTGATGCCGAGCGATCGCAAATAGGCCGGCACCTCCGAGTGCGCGAGACCGGAGAACGTGCCGCGGTCTGCGTCCGGCACCAGCGGATGCAGCTGGGTAAAGCCCTTGACGTGCATCTCGTAGACGATCGTCCGCTCCCACGGCACTTCCGGCTTGCGCGCGGCGCCCCAGGTGAAGGCGGGGTCGATGACCCGGCATTTCTGCATCAAGGGCGCGCTGTCGCGTTCGTCGTAGGAGAGATCCTTGTCGGCATGGTCGAGCTGGTAGCCGAACAGCTCCGGTCCCCAGCGCAACCGGCCGACCAGCTGCTTGGCGTAGGGATCGAGCACGAGCTTGTTGGGATTGAAGCGGTGTCCCGCGTCGGGTTCGTACGGGCCGTGAACGCGGTAGCCATAGACGGTGCCTGGACGGGCGGCGGGCAAATAGCCATGCCAGACTTCGTCGGTATATTCCGGGAGTTCGATCCGCTCCAATTCGGTCTCGCCGTCGTCGTCGAACAGGCAGAGCTCGACCTTGGTGGCATGGGCCGAAAACAGCGCGAAATTGACGCCGAGCCCGTCCCAAGTGGCGCCGAGCGGAAACGGCTTGCCCTCGCTGATCCGGGAGCGGCGCAGGCTCGAGGCCGCTCGCGTCAGGGCGTCATCCGAATGTACTTGTTGATCCATCGTTCCCCCCGGACAGCCCTTCAAGAATTTGGTGCAGTTGCCGTCACTTCCGCGTCGCCTGCTCGCCGACGTTCGCCGAAGCGATCACGGCGACAGGAGGCACATCGTCCGGCTTGGGCAGCGTGGTTGCCCTTTGCAGCGCCGCCTCCTTGCTGATGGCCGCAATCGAGTTGCCGGTCCGCTCGACGATGCTGGTCAGCTCCGCGTCGGACAGTCCGAGACGCTTTCTGACGAGGCGCACCTGGGTACGGTCGGCCAGGTCGAGCTTGTTGCGGATCGGTTGTGGCTTCGAGCGGCGCATGGCGAAAACTCCTGTGTAGAGCTGCAACCGCGCCCCAAGTGATTCCGTTCCCTGCTTGCCTTGCAGTTGCGCGTCTAGATCGAAGATTTGTAGATCGCCGCGTACGATTTGGCCGACTGGGTCCAACTGAAGGCCTGTGCCATGGCCGCGCGCCGCATGTGATCGAGGCGATCCTTCATGCCGAAGGTGGAAAAGGCCCGGCAAAGGCTTCCAAGGAAGCCGGGGGCTGACGCGCGGTCGAACAGGAAGCCCGTTTCGCCATCCACGATCGTCTCGGCGAGGCCGCCGGTACGATGGCCGATTGGCAGCGAACCGAAGCGCTGGGCGTACATCTGGCTCAGCCCGCAGGGTTCGAAGCGCGACGGCATCAGGGTAAAGTCGCTGCCGGCGAAGATCTTTCGTGCCTCGGCGTCGTCGAAGCCGATCTTCACGGCGATCGAGCGCGGCGCGCGCACTTGCGCCTGCAGCAGCGCTTCCTCGAACCGCGTTTCGCCCTTGCCTGTCACGACAATCTGGCCGCCCGCATCGACGATCGCTTGCGCACTCTCGATCACGAGGTCGACGCCCTTCTGGTGCACCAGGCGCGCCACGAGCGCGAACAGGGGACCTCTTGAGACCGCCAGTCCGAACTGCTCCCTGACGTCGTCGGCGTTCAACGACCGTTCGGTCCAGTCCCCGGCGCCGAACGGCTGGAACAGCGAGGGGCAGGTGCGCGGATCCCAGCTCTCGTCGATCCCGTTCAAGATGCCGGAAAGCTGGTTGCGATCGGCCCGTTGCCGCAACAGCCCTTCGAGACCGCAGCCGAACTCGGCGGTGGTGATCTCGCGGGCATAGGTCTGGCTGACGGTCGTCAGGTGGGAAGCGTAGACCAGGCCGGCCTTGATGAAGGACAGACGATTGTAGAATTCCACGCCGTCGATGTTGAAGCTCGCCTCGGGAATGCCCAGCGGCGCGAGCGAGCTGCGGTCGAAGACGCCTTGATAGGCGAGATTGTGGATCGTGAACACAGTTGGAATGTGCGCGTACTGCCATTCCAGATAACCGGGGATCAGTGCACATTGCCAGTCATTGGCATGGACGAGATCGGCGGCCCAATCCTTGTCGACCAATCCTCTCGCGACCTGCGCTGCGGCATAAGAGAAGGTCGCGAACCGGACATTGTTGTCGCCCCAATCGGCCCCGCGGCCATCGGCATAGGGGGTGCCGTCTCGTTCGTACAGCGCCGGGCACCGGACGACGTAATAGGTCATGCCGTCGGCGGTATGCCCGAGATCGATCGCGAAGGCCGGAAGGGCCGCGAATGGCTGGCACCATCCGACGGTCGTAAGGTCTTGTAACCCGCGCAGGACAGCCGGATAGCCGGGGATGATGACGCGGACGTCGGCAAAATCGCGCAAGGCGCGCGGGAGAGCCGCCGAGACGGCGGCGAGTCCACCCACTTGAATGAAGTCTGATACTTCAGGCGTCGCGAAAAGGATCCGCATGCGCTAGGCCCCCCGGCCCAAGGGACAACATCGGCCTCTGCCAACCATCTTCGAAATTCCAATTGCGCTTCCCCAACGGAGCGCAAATCCTGAATTCCGCACCGCAACAAACGTTCCTAACTTTCGCCACCGATCAGACTTTTTTCGTCCTCGGTCCAAAAGTGCACATAGAGCGTGTGCGCCGGGTGCGGCGCTCGCCTGAGGAACGAATGCCCGCATCTCGGCTTCATTCGTCCTGAGCATGCTTAAGCGATCGTAAAATCGAGCCTCGCGAAGCGTGTCGTCACTTCCAGCCATGCAGGTAAAGGCGGCCAGGTTTGAGTCACAGATTGGGAATGGCCGGGCAGGCGCGACACCACGGTCCTCGATGCCTCGATCACGGGGTCTGCTTCAATCTCTGGGCGCCGACGGCGCGCTCGGTCGAATTGCTCGAAGCCGGCCAGCCGCCCCGCCCGATGACGCGAGACGACGACGGCTGGTACCAGTGGTTGAGCCCCACCGCGCGCGTCGGCACGCGCTATCAGTTCAGGATCAACGAAGATCTGGTCGTTCCCGATCCCGCCTCGTTCTTCCAGCCCGACGACGTCGGGGCGCCGAGCGAGGTGGTCGACACCGCGGCGTTCCGGGATCCGGTGCTCTATCCCGGCCGCCCCTGGGCGGAGGCCGTGATCTACGAGCTGCATGTCGGCACCTTCAGCGAGGAAGGCAGCTATGCCGGCATCGAGAAGAAGCTGCCCTATCTGCGCCATCTCGGCATCACCGCGATCGAGCTGATGCCACTCAATGACGTCCCCGGCCGGCACAATTGGGGCTATGACGGCGTGCTGCTGAATGCGCCAAATGCACGCTACGGCAGGCCGGAAGACCTCAAGCGGCTGTTACGCGCGGCGCATGCCCTCGACATCATGGTCTATCTCGATGTCGTCTATAACCATTTCGGGCCGCAGCTGAACTATCTGCACCTCTATGCAGAGAGCTTCTTCACCGCGCGCCACAGCACCGGCTGGGGGCCTGCGGTCAACCTCGAGGGACACGACGGCGCGTTCGTGCGCGAGTTCCTGATCGAGAACGCGTTGATGTGGCTGCGCGACTATGGCTTCGACGGCTTGCGGCTCGACGCGGTCCATGCCCTGAAGGACGATTCCGAACGCCATTTCCTGGTCGAGCTTGCCGAGACGGTTCGCCGTCAGCTGCCGGGCCGGCGCGTGCATCTGATGCTGGAGAACGAGGCCAATCAGGCCCGCCTGCTCGACCGAGCGCAAGGACCAACCCGGCTCTATGATGCGCAATGGGGCGATGATTTTCACAACGCGCTCCACGTCCTGTTGACGGGCGAGGACGAAGGCTATTATCGCGCCTTCGCCGACAGGCCGCTCGAACATCTCGCGCGAGCGCTCATTGAGGGCTTTGCCTATCAGGGCGAAGTCTTTCCGCTGCATGACGCACCGCGCGGCGAGCCGAGCGCGCATCTGCCGCCCGAGGCCACCATCTTCTTCGCCCAGAACCACGACCAGATCGGCAACCGCGCGTTGGGGGAGCGGCTTTCAAGACTGGTCGGTGCGGAGAAACTGGATCAGGCCATGGCGCTGGTTCTCTTGAATCCGCATATTCCGATGTTGTTCATGGGTGAGGAAGCCGCGGCCGAGACGCCGTTCCTGTTCTTCGCGGATTGGTCGGGCGAAGCGGCCGAGCTGACGCGGGAAGGGCGGCGCAAGGAGTTTTCTCACTTCAAGGCATTCTCGACGCCTGACATGCGCGCCAGGATTCCGGATCCGTGCGATGAAAAGACCTTCGAGGCATCGAAGCTCGACTGGACCGGCATCGATCGCTCTCCCGCCAGCGCCAGGTTTCGCGGCCTGACAGCCCAATTGCTGAAGATACGGCGCGAGAAGATCGTGCCGCTGATCAAACGGGGTTTCGTGTCGGCTGATTGCAAGTTGCTGGGGGAGGACCAGCGCAAGGGCGGCCTGGATGCCCGTTGGCGGACGGAGAAGGGAGACATCTTGCAGATTGTTACCAATTTCGCCGACCGCGAACTGCCCATGCCGGCACTGGTTGCGGGCGAGAGCCTATGGCGATTGGGTGCCGGCGACGCGCCAGCCCTATTGCCGAACGACATCATCGTGCGGCTTGGCCAGGAGGCGTGATGGAACGGCGAGGAACGCTTCCGAAAGCTTTCCGTTAGCGGAGCAAATCTCTGGAGCCGCTTCATGACCGAATATCCAAAGCCGCCTTATCCTCCGCAACAGCAACCGATGCCCGGTTCGACGCGCGCGATGAATCCGCGACCGGATCACGGCGAGGAGAGTTATAAAGGCGCCGGGCGCCTGGCCGGAAAGAAAGCGATTATCACCGGAGGCGACAGCGGCATCGGCCGCGCGGTCGCGATCGCCTATGCCCGGGAAGGCGCGGACATCGTCGTCGCCTATTTGAACGAGGACGAGGATGCCGCCGAGGTCAAGGCGCTGGTGGAGCGCGAGGGACGCAAGGTCGTCCTGATCCCCGGTGACATCCGCAATCCCGATCATTGCCGCGCGATCGTCGCCCGCACCGTCCAGGCGTTCGGCGCAATAGACATCCTCGTCAATAACGCGGCCCATCAGGACACGTTCAAGGAGATCGCTGATATCAGCGACGAGGAATGGCAGCGGACGTTCGAGACCAACATCCACGCCATGTTCTATCTCACCAAGGCTGCGGTGCCCCACATGCGCCCGGGAGCGGCGATCATCAACACCGCGTCGGTGAACTCCGACATGCCGAATCCGACCCTGCTCGCCTATGCGACGACCAAGGGCGCCATTCAGAATTTCACCGGCGGGCTCGCCCAGATGCTGGCGGCGAAGGGCATTCGGGTCAATGCGGTCGCCCCGGGGCCGATCTGGACGCCGCTGATTCCGTCGACCATGCCGGAGGACAAGGTCAAGAATTTTGGCAAGCAGGTGCCGATGCAGCGGGCCGGCCAGCCGGCCGAGCTCGCGACCGCCTATGTCATGCTCGCCGATCCGCTCTCGAGCTACACATCGGGAGCAACCCTGGCGGTCACCGGCGGGAAGCCGTTCATCTGACCGAACGTGCAACGAGAACGTGGCAGCTCCGCGAGCGGGGCCGCCACGTCCAGTACTTCACCAGCACGTCTTAACTGGCACGTCTCGATCAAGCGGCGCTGGACGCCTTGGCATTGACGCCCTTGCGAAGCGCTACGGTATTCAGCTTGGTGTTGGCGGCCTTCTCTTCGTTCAGGTTCGTCGTGAGGAAGCGCACGATGTCGTCGTGCCCGAGTTCCTCCGCCCATGCGATCAGCGTGCCGTAGCGGCACATTTCATAATGCTCGACGGCCTGTGCGTTGGCCACGATCGCGGCGTCGAGCACGGCCTTGTCCTCGATCTCGCCGGCGGTCTCGTCGGCCTCCTTGATGATGCCGTCGATGGCGGGACAGTGCGTTCCGCTGGGCTCCTTGCCGAGCTTCGCGAACACCTTGCCGAGCCTGTCGACCTGCTTGTTGGTCTCTTCCAGATGAGCTTTCAGCCCGGCGACGAGGTCTTTGTTCGTCGCCTTGTCGATCATCTTCGGCAGCGCCTTGAGGATCTGCTGTTCCGCGTAATAGATATCCTGCAGGCCGTGCAGCAGCAGGTCTTCCATCGATTTGATATCCTTGGTGAAGAATCCCATAAATGATGTCTCCTTTCACAATGATGGAACTGGAACGCCGCAAAGCCACGGCTGTTCCATCCCCGGACCAGATCAGGAGAGCCCAATGAGCGATGGAGTGGATCATCTTGCGGGCCTGCTCGGACGAGCGGCGATGGACGTGTGGGGCGACATGCCGCGCGACATCCAGGAAGCGCTGTTCGAGACTGCCATGAAGGGACGTGCCGCGGAACGGGAAGAGCTTGCGCGGCTGCTGCACGAGAGGCATCCCCGTACGCTTCATCCGGCGCGGCCGGGCTGAGTCGCGGCAGGAACGATCGGGCAAGAAGCCGATTTGTAAAATGTGGATGCGCGGCCAACGGGATTCGACGAAGTCCGCGAGCCGTAGCTCCGCCCAGGATCAAATCGGTGAGTCGATCGGCGTGACTGAAATGATGATCGGAAAATGGTACGACCCGATCTCCCAGAGATGGATCGTGCCGCGCGAGGCGCGCCCGGTGGCGGGCTATTCGCAATCCAACCCGGAGAAAGGGCCAGAAACCCGCGCATCGGGCGATGCGGAGCGGATCTGGGACCTGTTGGTCGATTGCTGCGCGCGCGGTTGATTTCCGAGCCGCACCATCATTCGCTCTGCTGTCGGCAATTCATAGAGTGATGACATAGACCGCGAAGGCAATGATGAGTGCCAGGCTCACGACGGCGGTGCTGATCAGTATCTTGCCCATGGCGCGTCCGTGTTGTCTCACGGCATCAATGAAACAGCCGTCATCTTCGTTCCGGACCGCAGCTGAAGGCAGCTCGAACTGTTCACATGTGAACAAAGTGCGTCGGTACCAAATGGCTTGAACTATATCATTTGATATAGATATGGCTGCGCTCGCTCTTATCATTGGCCATCCAGAAAGGCACCGCATCGTGCCATGACATGGAGATCCGATCGTGCTCAGGCGGCATCGCGTTCAGCAAACCACCACGCTTCAAGAGCGGCTTGCGGAGTTCACCAGGACCATCCGTGAGAAGGCCGAGTCGTTGCCCGACGGCAAGGAGAGGGATGAGCTGATGAAACGGCTGAGAAGCGCCGACACGGCGTCAAACCTCGACCGCCAATTCGCGGGCAGGGATTGAGCTGGTGGTCTGCCGAGACGGAGATCGAGCGTTCAGCCTCTCCGGCGTCAGCTGCGGTACCAACCCGCCAGATTCCAGGTCGTAACGTCCCATCCCGACATGTCCACCATGAGGTCGTTGACCCCTGCGTTGACGATGTTGCGGGATAGAAGCGGCAGGAACACGTTAGCCTCGCAAAAGGTTTCGTCGACCTTGATCAGCAGCGCGGCGCGCTTGACCGGATCAAGCTCGTTCTGCGCGGCCTTGTAGGCCTTGTCGGCCTCGGGATCGGACCAGCGCGAGACGTTGCGGCCGAGCCATTTGTTGTCCTTGTTGGAGATTTCCCAGGAGACGCACTGGTTCAGGAAGCGCTCCGGGTCGGGCTGCGGCTGCGTGGTGTTGTACATCTCCATATCGGCATAGAATTTCGAGTAGGTGTCGGGGTTGCCGACGTCGGACGAGAAGAACACCGATGCCGTGACCGCCTTGATTTCGATCTCGATGCCGGCCTTCTGGCAAGCCTGCTTGATGATCGCCTGCGTCTTCTGACGCGGCGCATTGGTCGAGGTCTGGAAGACGAATTTGAGCTTCTTGCCGTCCTTCTCGCGGATGCCGTCCGCGCCCTTGGCCCAGCCGGCTTCATCGAGGACCTTGTTGGCCTTGCCGATGTCGAACTCGTATTTCAGCTTCGGCGACTTGAACTGTTTGGGTGCGTTGACGAAGCTCGCGGTGGCGACGCCGCCGCGCCCGTAGATGAACTTCTGGATCGACTCGCGGTCGATCAGCAGGTTCATCGCGCGGCGAACGGCGGGATCGGACAGCGCCGGGTGCTTGGTCTTGGGGCTGGAGCGCTCGCCGTCCACCTCGGTCCACGGGTCCGTCGTGTTGAGGATGATGAACTCGACGTTACCTGAGGGCGTGACGTCGAGCTTGCCCTTGCCGCTGGCCTCCATGCGTTTGAGGACCTCCTCCTCCACCTGCATGTTCCAGGCATAGTCATATTCGCCGGTCTGCAGCACGGCGCGCGCCGCGGACACCGCATCGCCGCCGCCCTTGATCTCCAGCGTGTCGAAATGCGGCTGGTTCTTGACGTGATAGTCGGGATTGCGTTCGGCCCGGATCAGGTCCCCGGGCTTGAACTCGACGAATTTGTAGGGACCGGTGCCGACCGGCTTCAGATTGCCAGGCGCTTCGCGCGACTTCGCACCGACATAGTCGCCGAAATGATGTTTCGGCAGGATCGGACCGACCGAACCGACGAACGGGTCGGCCCAGAACGGAGTCGGCGCCTTGAAGAGCACCTTGACGGTGTGGTCGTCGATCTTCTCGACCGTGATGTCTTTGTAGGATCCGGTGGTGTACGCCGCTGTGGCGAGATCCGAGGCGTATTGCCAGGTGAAGACGACGTCATCGGCGGTGAAGGGCTTGCCGTCGTGCCACCTCACGCCCTGCTTCAGTTTCCAGGTCACGCTCAGGCCGTCCGGGGAAAGGCCGCCGTTCTGCTTGGATGGGGCCTCGGCCGCGAGGCAGGGGACGAGATTGCCCTCCTTGTCCCAGCCGGCGAGCGGCTCGAAGAAGACGCGCGAGGCGATCTGATCCTTGGTGCCGAGCGCGAAATGCGGATTGAGCAGCGTCGGAGCCTGCCAGAGCAGGATCTTGAGCGGGCCGCCGCCCCCGGCCTTGGTCGGCTTGTAGGGCAGCGTGGCGTCCGCCATCGCCACGTCGTTCCAGACCAGGATCTGGCTCGCGACCGGCGCTGCGATCCCGATCGCAGCCATGGTCTGCATGAAGGAGCGTCGCGACAGCTTGCCCTGCTTCACCTCAGCGATGGACTTGCGGATTTCGTTCTCGTTCATCGGATGATCCCCACTTCACAGACAAGTCGTCACCGGCCAGGGCCCATCATGTTTCATCATGGGCGAGGCGGCAATGCCGACAGGGTCAGAAAACCCTGCGGCGAAATGACGAACGTGTGGGGGGAGGTTTGAAGCCCGGATGGAGCCGAGCGCAAACCAGGATAAGTCCTGCCGCGCAGGCGGCGTCCCGAGTCGGGCTTCGCTCCATCGGACTACGGGCAACGATCCGTGCCGTTTTGCCGTGATGCGCCTCACGCTTGCGCGGGTGCATTCGTTCCCCACATGCGATCGAACGGAGAAGTGTCGTCCGCGTCAGCCGGCCAATATGGATTTCCATTTCATTGATTTCGCCTCGCGGAGAAGCGAATACGGTTCCAATTATTGCCCGAGTCATGGAGACCAAGATGTCGTTCCGTTCCACCCTGATCCTCGCGATCGTGCTCGCCGCCTGGTCGGCCGCCGCTTCGGGCGAGACCATCAAGATCGGCGTGACGCCGGGGCCGCACGCCCAGATCTTTGAGGCCGTGAAGCCGATCGCGGCCAAGCAGGGTCTCGACATCAAGCTCATCGAATTCTCCGACTACGTCGTGCCGAACGCCGCGCTCGATGCGGGCGAAATCCACGCCAATTCGTTCCAGAACCAGCCTTATCTCGACAACCAGAAGGCCGACCGTGGCTACAAGATCGAAGCCGTCGGCCTGACCGTGAATTTCCCGATCGGTGTCTATTCCAAGAAGCACAAGGCCTTCGCCGATATCCCGGAGGGCGGCAAGGTCTCGATCCCGAACGATCCGACCAATGGCGGGCGCGTGTTGCTGCTCCTGCGCGACAAGGGTGCGATCAAGCTGAAGGACGGCACCGGCTTCAAGCCGACGGTGCTTGATATCACCGAGAATCCCAAGAAGCTGAAGTTTATCGAGGTCGACGCGGCGCAGGCGCCGCGCGCGCTCGACGATGTCGACGCTGCCGCGATCAACACCAATTATGCAACCCAGGCGGGCCTCGATCCCGTCAAGGATCCGATCCTGCGCGAGGACCCGAAGGGCCCCTACGTCAATCTCATCGCCATTCGCACGGTCGACAAGGACAAGCCCTGGGTCAAGATCCTCGTGGACAGCTACCACACGGCGGAGGTCAAGGAGTTCGTCCTGACCAAGTTCAAGGGCGCGGTGCTGCCGAGCTGGTAGGCAGTCTGCCTAGTCAAAGTCCAGCTCAGGGCGATCCCGGCGGGCAGCCTTGCGTACTAGCCCTGCGCAATGCCCGCTTGTCTGGAGCTGCGGCAACCGACATCATCGGGGCCCATCCTCGTCCGACAGGGGTCGTATGAAACGCTTAGCAAACCTGAAACGCCTGGGGTTTTTCACGCGGCTTCTCGACGAGGCCCCGCCCGCCGACCGATATCGCTTCGCGGCCGAGCAGATCGTGCGCGCCGAGAAGGCGGGCCTCGATTCCGCGTGGATCGCGCAGCACCATTTCCACGAGCGCGAGGGCGGCCTGCCGTCGCCCTTCACCTTCCTCGGTTACGTCGCAGCCCAAACCTCGCGCATTCGGCTCGGCACCGGCATCGTCACCTTGCCGCTTGAGAATGCGGTGCGCGTGGCCGAGGACGCCGCGGTGCTCGATCTGCTCTGCAACGGTCGCTTCGAACTCGGTGTCGGCACCGGCGGCAATCCCTCGGCCTTTGCTGCCTTCGGCCTCGACAGCGCCCAGCGTAACGAGATCTTTGCGCGCAATCTGGAGGTCGTCCGCACGGCGCTGGTGGGCAAGCCGCTCGACGGTGGCGACACGCTCTATCCGCAGCGGCCGCAACTGGACGACAGGATCTGGCAGGCGACGTTCTCTGTGGCGGGCGGCGCGCGTGCCGGCAAGGCGGGCGATGGCCTGTTGCTGTCGCGCACCCAGCCCCGGACTACGGAAGCGCCGAAGGCAACGCTGGCCGAGATTCAGAACCCGGTGATCGATGCCTATCTCGAAGCACTGCCGCCGGGACGCGAGCCCCGCATCATGGCTTCGCGCACCATCTTCGTCGCCGACGACCGCACTGAGGCGTTGCGCCTTGCCGATATCGGGCTGCGGCGCGCGCTGCCCCAATTCCTCAAGGGCGGCCACGCCAAGCCGGGCGAGACGCTGGAGGAGATGATCGCGGCCTTCGACACCCATGTCGGCGCGGCCGACGACGTCATCGCTTCGCTCCGCGCCGACGCCACGCTGGAGCGGGTGACCGATCTCGTCTTCCAGGCGCATTCCGTCGATGCCCCGCATCCCCATATCCTGCGCTCGATCGAGCTGGTCGCGGAGAAGGTCGCGCCAGCGCTGGGCTGGGCGCGGACGGCGCCCGACGTGGCGCTGGCGGGATAGTCGGAATGAACGGAATCGCGTTGCACCAGGCTGCAAGAGGCTCAATGATGGCTACGAAAGATATCATCGACACGCTCGCCGGGATCGAACGGGGTTCAGCGCTCGATACCATTCGCGGGCGCCGCCTGCAGGCGCGCGACAACGCGCAGCAGAGCTATCTCTCTCTGTTCGAGCCGATCGACGCCAGTGACTTCTCGCTCGTCGAGCGCGCCGCGGTCGCGCTCTTCGTGATCGGCCTTCACCGCGAGCCGACTGTAGCTGCCTTCTATCGCGCGAAGTTAGCTGCGATCGCCGACGGCGCACGCTTGGTTGAGGCGATCGAGGTTGAAATCGTGCGGGGCGAGACCTCTGGCCCCTACGGTGCCTTTCCGGATGGGCCGCTGTCGGTCGAGAACAAGGCGGGCCTGATCTACCGCGTCAGCGCGGAGCGCAAGGCCGATCTCGGGGGCCGGCTCGTTGTGGCGTTCGAGCATGCGCATCTGCTGGTGTTCCGCCCGCGCGATGCGGCTGCGGCCGACATGAAGGCGCTGCTCGCCGCCGGCTGGTCGAACACCGGGATCGTCACGTTCTCTCAGCTTGTTGCGTTCCTGTCGTTCCAGGTGCGCGTCGTCACCGCACTGCGCGTGCTCGGTGCCTCGCTCGGGCGCACCGCGAACGCCGCGGCCGGCGCGTAAGGAGGTTGCATCATGACCGCTGCAAGCAATGTCAATCCGCCCGTCGCCTTCACCCAGGATGAACTGGGCTGGGTGTCGTGGATCGATCCGCTGCCCGAAGCCGAGCTGACCGAGCGGCATTTCGCCGGCCTCGTCGATCGCTCCCGTTCCAAGTCCGAGTATTTCCGTCTGCTGGTGCGCGATCCCGAGGTGCTGGAAGCCCGCACCAAGACCGACAAGGACATCTTCTACAATGTTGCCGACGGCCTGCCGCGCGCCGAGCGCGAGCTCGCGGCAGCTGCGACCTCGCGCCACAACGGCTGCATCTACTGCGCCTCCGTGCACGCGCGTTTCGCCAGCACCTATTCCAAGCGCCGCGATGATGTGCAGCGCCTGCTCGACGAAGGCGTTGGCGCCGATCTCGGCGAGCGCTGGAATGCGGTCGTCAAGGCCTCCGTGGCGCTGGCTGCGACGCCGATCGCGTTTGGCCCGGACAATGTCGATGAGCTGCGCCGTGCCGGTCTCGACGATGCGGAGATCGTCGACGTCATCAACGGCGCGTCGTTCTTCAACTGGGCGAACCGGCTGATGCTGTCGCTCGGCGAGCCCTCGAAATAGGCAATCTCACCGGCATAGAAATTGCTGGTTGTTTCAACACCTGACAGGATGGAGCCGTCCATGAGCAACATCGATCGTCGTACCCTGGTCAAGGGCTCGCTTGCCGCCATGATGGCGGGAGCAGCCTTCTCGCGCGCCGCCTTCGCGCAATCGTCCGAACCGATCTTGCTGGGCGTCAGCGGTCCGTTGACCGGGCCGAACGCACAATATGGCACGCAATGGAAGCAGGGCTTCGATCTCGCGCTCGACGAGATCCAGGCCGCGGGCGGCATCAACGGCCGCAAGCTCGCCTATAGTTTCGAGGACAGCCAGAGCGACCCGCGCCAGTCGGTGGCGATCGCCCAGAAATTCGTCTCCGATCCCAGGATCGTCATGGAGCTCGGCGACTTCTCCAGCCCCGCCTCGATGGCGGCCTCGCCGATCTATCAGCGCGGCGGCCTGGTGCAGTTTGGATTTACCAATTCGCATCCCGATTTCACCAAGGGCGGCGACTTCATGTGGAGCACCTCGGTTAGCCAGGCCGACGAGCAGCCGCTGCTGGCGGCCTATGCCGTGAAACGTCTCGGCCTGAAGAAGCTCGCCGTGCTGCACCTCAACACCGATTGGGGCCGCACCAGCCGCGACTATTTCGTCAAGGCCGCGAAGGAGCACGGCGCCGAAATCGCGGTCACCGAAGGCTACATCGCGGAGGAGCGCGACTTCCGCTCCACGCTGGTGCGTGTCCGCGACGCCAATCCGGACGGGCTGATCCTGATCTCCTATTATTCTGACGGTGCGCTGATCGCGCGTCAGGCACGCCAGGTCGGGCTGAAGCAGGTGATTTGCGCCGCGAGCTCGGTCTACTCGCCGAAATTCCTGGAGCTCGGCGGGGAGGCCGTCGAGGACGTCCATGTCGGCACGCGCTACTTCCCCGAAGACCCGCGCCCCGAAGTGCAGACGTTCATCGCGGGCTTCAAGAAGAAATACAACGGGGTGGAGCCCGACGCGTTCAACGCCTACGCCTATGACGCGATGAACATGGCGGCCGCCGTCGTCAAGATCGGCGGCACCGACCGGCGCGCGATCCGCGACGCTTTTACGAAAGTGAAGGATGTCTCGAGCGTGATCTTCGGCAAGGCGACGTTCGACGTCGAGAGCCGGCGCGTCAAGGGCGCCATGAACGCCGAGCTCGTCGTCCGCAAGGGCCAGTTCGCGCTCTGGGACGGCAAGCCGACCTGAGGGGATCTCCTGCGTGTCTTCCTGGCTCGACTACACGATCAACGGGCTGATCGTCGGTAACGTCTACGCCCTCGTTGCGGTCGGGCTCGCGCTGATCTTCGGCGTCAGCCGGCTGATCAACTTTGCGCAAGGCTCGATCTACCTCGTCGGCGCCTATATCGGCTGGGTCGCGGTGGTGCAGCTGCATACGCCGCTGCCGCTTACCATCATCGTGGTCGCGGTGGCGGCGGCGCTGGTTGGCCTGATCATCGAACGGTTCGGCCTGCGTCCGCTGCAGAACTCGGTGCGCATCGCCCCGCTGTTGGCGACCATCGGCATCAGCTTCGTGCTCGATCAGCTCGTGATGCTGACGTTCTCCCCCAATCCGCGCGCGCTGCCGAGCCAGCTGCCAGACGTCCGCTTCCAGATCGGCGGCGGCACGATCGGACCGCTCGATCTCTTGATCGCCGGCGTCGGCATCACCAGCGCGCTGCTGCTGTTCGTGTTCCTGCGCTACAGCAAGCTTGGCTGGGCCATCCGCGCCACGGCCCAGGATCGCGACGCCGCGATGCAGATGGGTGTCGACGTCAACCGCGTCAATCAAGCCGTGTTCGGCATTGCGGCTGCGCTCGGCGGCATTTCCGGTCTGCTGGTCGGCATGTACTACAACCAGATCGACACCGCGATGAGCCTGCAGGCGACGCTCAAGGGCGTCGTCGCCGAAGTCGTCGGCGGCGCCGGCAACGTGCCGGGTGCGGTGATCGGCAGCCTGCTGCTGGGATTGGTGGAGAGCTACGGCGTCGCCGTGTTCGGCACCAGCTACCGCAATCTGTTCGCGTTCCTGCTGCTGGTCGTGGTGCTTGTGCTGCGCCCGAACGGCCTGTTCGCCAGCGCACGGCAGGCGCCGCCCGAGCCGCTCACCGGCACTTTCATCGCGCCGAGCCGCCCGGTGCGCATTCCGCGCTGGGCTCTGCTGATCGCTACCGCGGTCTTCGCGATCCTGCCGCTGTTGCCGGTGTCGTTCTACGTGCTCCAGACTCTGATCAACGCCTGGCTGCTCGGCATGCTCGCGCTGAGCCTTACGCTGGTGGCGGGCACGATCGGCCAGGTGTCGCTCGGACACGCCGCGCTGCTCGCGATCGGCGCCTACACCTCCGCGCTGCTGTCGCTCACCTTCTCCGTTCCCGTCGGCCTCGCCATCATCGGCGGCGGCCTGATGAGCGCGGCGCTCGGCACAGCGCTGATCTCGCCGTCGTTCCGGCTGCGCGGGCATTATGTCTCGATCGCGACGCTCGCGATCGGCGAGATCGTCTCGCTGGTGATCCTGAACTGGGAGAGCGTCACGCGCGGGCCGATCGGCATCTCCGGCATCCCGCCGCTGTCGCTGTTTGGCTATGAGCTGGTCAGCCCGATTTCGATCTACTGGTTCAGCTTCATCGCGATGGTCGTGCTGGCGCTGCTGCAGGGACGCCTGCTCGGCTCGCATCTCGGCCGCAGCTTTCGCGCCATTCGCGATGACGACATCGCCGCGCGCGCCTATGGGCTCAGCCTGAATCGCTACAAATCGCTGGCCTTCATCTTCGGCGGGTTCGCGGCCGGCGTCAGCGGCGGCATCGCCGCGCATCTCTATTCCTACATCAACCACGAGACCTTCAATACGCAGCAATCCATCCTGGCGCTGACGGTCGTGATCCTCGGCGGACTCGGCAATGTCGTCGGGGCCATCGTCGGAGCGGTCGCGCTGGTCGGCCTGCCGGAAGTGTTCCGGATCGCGGCGGAGTACCGCATCCTGATCTACGGCATCGTGCTGCTGCTGCTGGTGCGGTTCAGGCCGCAGGGCCTGTTGGGGACGATGTGATGGGCACGACCATGCTGTCCCTGCGCGGGCTGACGCGGCGCTTCGGCGGCCTCACCGCGGTCGACGCCATCGATCTCGATCTCGCCAAAGGCGAGCTGATCAGCATCATCGGCCCGAACGGGGCCGGCAAGACGACGCTGTTCAATCTCGTGACCGGGCTTGACCGGCCGGACGCCGGGACGGTTCGCTTCGAAGATCAGGACATCACGGGTTTCTCGCCGGAACGGCTCGCCGCCGAAGGCATCGCGCGCACGTTCCAGCTCGGCCGTGTCTTCGGCAATCTCAGCGTGATGGACAACGTGTTGATCGGTGCCCACACGCGGCTGCGTGCGGTCAGGCCGGCAGTGCCGGTGATCGGCCCGCTGCTGGAACTGGGTCTGGCGCTGCTGCGCCCCGCCAGCGTCAAGGCGGAAGAGGAGCGGTTGCGCGAGGATGTGAAGGTCATTCTCGCGCGCTTCGGCGAGCGGCTGCTGCCGCGCATCGACCAGCCGGCCTACAGCCTCTCTTACGCCAACCGCCGCCGCGTCGAGATTGCGCGTGCGCTCGCCTTGAAGCCGCGCCTGCTGCTGCTCGACGAGCCGACCGCCGGCATGAACCCGACCGAAACCACTGAGATGCAGGGCCTTGTCGCCGAGCTGAAGGCCGAAGGACTGACGATCTTGCTGATCGAGCACAAGCTCGAAATGGTGATGCGCCTCTCCGATCGCGTCATCGTCATGGATGAAGGCAAGAAAATCGCGGAAGGCCCGGGTGAACAGGTGCGCGGCGATCCCAAGGTGATCGAGGCCTATCTCGGCCACGGCCTGACAACGAAGCAGGAGAGCGCGGCATGACGAACACGCCGCCCGATGCGCTGCTGGCGCTTACCGACGTCAACACCTTCTACGGTCAGGCCCAGGTGCATTTCGATCTGTCGATATCAGTTCCGCGCGGCCACATCGTCTGCCTGCTCGGCGGCAACGCCAGCGGCAAATCGACGACGATGAAGATCATTTTGGGCCTGGTGAAGCCGCGCTCGGGCGATGTGACTTTCGACGGTGCCTCGCTGCTCGGGCTGACCACGCCCCAGATCGTCCGCCGCGGCATCGCCTCGGTGCCGGAGGCACGGCGCCTGTTCGCGGACATGAGCGTGCGCGAAAACATCCTGATGGGCGCCTTCGTGCGCGACGACCGCGAGGCGATCGCGCAGGATCTCGACAAGATGCTCACGCTGTTCCCGAAGCTCGGCCAGCGGCTATCGCAGCGCGCCGGTTCGCTCTCCGGCGGCGAGCAGCAGATGGTCGCGATGGCGCGCGCGCTGATGAGCCGTCCCAGGATGATCGTGATGGACGAGCCGACCATGGGGCTGTCGCCGCTTTATGTCGACCGCGTGCTGGAGCTGATTCGCACCATCAACCAGGAGGGCGTCTCGGTCTTCATGGTCGAGCAGAACGCCAGCCTCGCGCTCGAGATCGCGCACGAGGCCTATGTGCTCCAGACCGGCAAGATCGTTCTCTCCGGCTCCGCCCGCGCGCTGAAGGACGATCCCCGCATTCGCGACGCCTATCTCGGCGGCTCCGAGGCGGCGTGATGCAGTGCGCCGACGTCTCCTCCTCGTCATGGCCGGGACAAGCCGGGCATGACGACCTCCCGCAAATCCGCATATGCGATCATCAGGCGGCCGCCGGGTCTGGTCAGTATGACCATCCTGTGAAAAGATCATACCGCTCGTGCGTTGGTGCGTGCAGCGGACGGAATGATGGTCGTGACGAAATTATCTCTGCGGGCGGTCGAGCCCGGAACGGTGCTGCTGTTCGGCGGACTGATCGCGGCCAACATCGCGGCGTGGGCCTGGGCCTTCGCGGCGTTCGGTGACAGGCCGACGGTGATGGCGACCGCGCTGCTCGCCTGGGTGTTCGGCCTGCGCCACGCCGTCGATGCCGACCACATCGCTGCCATCGACAATGTCGTGCGCAAGCAGATGCAGGCAGGCGGCTCGCCGCGCAGCGTTGGTCTCTATTTCGCGCTTGGCCATTCCACAATCGTCGTGGTCGCGACCATGCTGCTCGCGCTCGGCGTCGTCAGCCTCGGTGGCGACAGCCTGCTCAAGGAGATCGGCGGCTTCATCGGCACATCGGTCTCGGCGCTGTTCCTGCTGGTGATCGCGGCCATCAATCTCGTCATCTTCGCCGGTCTGTGGCGAACGTTTCGCGCGGCGCGGGAGCGGGGGATTCACGATGCGGAGGGCCTCGAAGCCCTGCTTGCCAATCGCGGCCTCTTGGCGCGGCTGCTCGGCCCGATGTTCCGCCTGGTGACAAAACCCTGGCACATGTACCCGCTCGGCTTTTTGTTTGGGCTCGGCTTCGACACCGCAACCGAAATCGGCCTGCTCAGCATCTCCGCCGGCGAAGCCGCGCGCGGCGCTTCGTTTGCCGATGTCCTGGTTTTCCCCGCGCTGTTCGCGTCGGGTATGGCGCTGGTCGATACCGCCGACTCGGCACTGATGGTGAGTGCCTATCGCTGGGCCTTCGTCGATCCGCTGCGCAAGCTCTGGTACAACCTCACCATCACCGGCGCCTCCGTCGCGGTGGCGCTGTTGATCGGCGGCATCGAGGCGCTCGGGCTGATCGCGGATCGGCTCGACCTGTCCGGCGGCGTGTGGGCCCTGGTCGACGCACTCAACGACTCGCTCGCCAATGTCGGCTTCGCCGTGATCGCGCTGTTCGTGATCGCATGGCTCGTTTCGGTCGTGCTCTATCGGCGCATGTTTGGGGTTGAGCGGCGGCGCGCGGCGGATGCGCTTGTCGGCGCCGATGCTACCGAAGCGGCCTGAACGACGATCCGCTGGCTCAAGCCGGCGCCGCGCTCGCGACCTGCTCTGCCGGCAGGTCGTCGGCATTGGGATCGCCCGGCGCGGTGGCCCAGGCGAGTTCCACCAGCGTCACGATCCGGCGGCCGGCGCCGTCGAGCTGACAGACGATCAGGCCCTGCTCCTCCATGTAGCCGAGCAGGCGTTGTGCCCGGCGCAGCGAATGCGAGCCGTAGGCGCGGGCGATCGCGGCGTCGCCGGGGCAGGGCCAGCCTTCCTTCGCGGCGCGCGCGATCATCATGAACACGCCCTGCATGTCGTCGGGCAGGATTGAGGCGCGGAGCGATACGTCCTGCCAGGCGTCGTCCTCGGCGTGCTCGGCGCCGAGCCCGGCGCGTGCGCGTGTCAGCATGCGCCGAAATTCGGTGAGGTCGGGCACCGCCGAGCCGAGGCCCTCGATGCGGCAGCGGACCACGAACTCCTGGTAGAGCACGCCGACCGCGCGGAAACCGGCATCGGGCGCGGCGAGGACGGCACGAAGGGTTCGATCCACGCGCTCGCGCCGCTCTGCGAGCTCCTCGGCACTGACCGGGACCTCGATCATTTCGGGGCCGATCTCCGGTGCCGCAGCCTTCGCGGCGCGGAGTTGCTCCAGCAGATCGGGCGCGGGCCGGCGCTGCGGCCGGCTGGCATCGGGCGGCGGCGCTGCCAGGATCACGGCGCGCATATTTTCGAGCGTGGCCTCGGGCATCGGCATCAGCCGCGGCGTGGAATTGCGCGGCTGGGTTTCGGTCGCTCCGATATTCAAACGCAGGGGGCGTCGCGACAGCGCGGGGCCGAGCGCCATGAATTGTCCGCGTTCGAGATCGCGAAAGGATTCGGCCTGCCGCCGCTCCATGCCGAGCAGGTCGGCGGCGCGCGCCATGTCGATGTCGAGAAAGGTGCGGCCCATCAGGAAGTTGGACGCTTCCGCCGCGACGTTCTTGGCGAGCTTTGCCAGCCGCTGGGTCGCGATGATCCCGGCAAGTCCGCGCTTGCGGCCGCGGCACATCAGATTGGTCATCGCGCCGAGCGAAAGCTTTCGCGCTTCATCCGAGACTTCGCCCGCGACCGCAGGCGCAAACAGCTGCGCCTCGTCGACGACCACCAGCATCGGGTACCAATGGTCCCGGTCCACGTCGAAGAGCCCGCCGAGGAAGGCCGCGGCGCGGCGCATCTGGTTCTCGGCGTCGAGTCCTTCGAGATTGAGCACGGTGGAGACGCGATGCAGCCGCGCGCGCTCGCCGGCAACCTGAAGGCCGCGTTCGGTGTGATCCTCGGCCTCGATCACGAGATGGCCGAAATGCTCCGCCAGCGAGACGAAATCGCCTTCGGGATCGATGATGGCCTGTTGCACCCAGGGCGCGCTCTGCTCCAGTAGCCGCCGCAGCAGATGTGATTTGCCGGAGCCCGAATTGCCCTGCACCAGGAGGCGGGTCGCCAGCAGTTCCTCGAGGTCCATGGCTGCCGCGGCGCCCGCCGTGGTCTGCCCCATCTCGATCGCAACCGTCATGCCGACTCAAGTCCCATCATTCGCGGAGAGGGGCTTATCAACCCGGCCGCGGCGCGTCGAGCGCCACGGCGAGAATCATGCGTCGTTGCCCACGGCGGAGTTCAGGCGTGATTCGATTGCCGTAGAAGTGCGGGCCGATAGGGGGCTTGCGGATCGTCGTCCTCGTTCTCCGGGACGGCGCAGGAGCCGAACTCCTGCCTCATCCGCTCGATCTCGGCGATGCGCTCGTGCAGCCGCTGCAAATGCTCCGGGGAATTCGCCCGCCAGAATCGAAATGTCTCGGCCGTGAGCGGCAGGAACGCGGTGCCGAACAGCGTCGGCTCGGGAACGACGGTGCGCCCGAGCAGCAGGAAGCGGTCGGCGCCGGAGACGACGAGGGTCGCGTAGCCGCGGTTTCCGATTCGCCTGATCCCGTTCAGCGACCATTCGGCGAGCTTGCTGAAATAGGGCTCCTCGCGCCAGCGATCGGGGCAATGGTCGTCCACCGTCACGTTCACGGCGTCCTGGCTGAAATGCACGATGATGCCCGACTTCGCCGGAAACCAGTCGTCGTCGAGATGGCCTTGCAGCCAGGCGCAGACGAATGAACGGCACATCTGGGGACGGCGCTCGTAGATGGTGCAACCCGTGTCGGCCTGCCAATGCCCGCACAGCTGGTTCACCGGCTTGTCAACGGCGGCCACTTCGAGGATGTCGCAGCAGGCATTGCACGAGCCGCATTGCCGGGCAGGCTGGGTTGTCCTCGTCGGGCCGGTTCCGCGAAAACCCTGACCGTCGCGGACCAGCAGCTTCTGCTTCTCCAGCGCGTTCAACGCACGTTCGATTCTGAGACGAGACAGTCCGGTGGCGTCGATCACGCCCTTCATCGTCGTCGCGCCTGCCTCTACTGCGCGGACGACGCTCAGCATCGCCTGGTCCATGACTTCTTTTTCTGCAATTGTTCTGGTCTGGATTCCGAACGCAGGGGAGACTGCAAATCCTGTCTGAAAAACCCTTGAAAGACAGCTGACTTCCAAAGCTATCTTGCTCAGCCCTGGCCGCGAGACAAGACAACGAGCCTGCCGCGCGCGCATGCGGCGTTTGCGCAAATGAAGGATCTCGCCCGAAGCGCGCGGCCTCGGTCAAGCGCGCGGCGGACGAGAAATTGTGCGCTTTGGTTCAGTTCGAGCGGAAATGCCGCATTTTCACGCTGCGCCACGTCGAGACATGACCGGCAACATGGCTCTGTGTCATTCAGACGTGATATTTGCGGGTGAAAGCAGGAGGGAACTGAAAGCGACACGATCGCGTGATCGACGAGTTGCGATCACGCCTGTTGAGTGTGAATCACACCGGGAACAGTGCCGCGCGAGATGATTTGCGGGTAGGGCATGGTGACGCTCAGCCCCGGTGTCCTGGGAGCGCAAGCGCCGACGCGTTCGATGGCGATGGAAGCGCCCGTTACAGCGCGCCCGATCCGCCCTGCACGATCTTCTCGTTGAGCTTCAGGTCCACGGTCTCGACCGTGCGGTCGATCTCTGCATTGGGCGCGCCGAGCTGATGCGAGATCAGCTTCACCAAGAGGTCGACGCGCTCGATGAAGGGCGCGCCGCCCGCCACCGCGCGTGCGGCCGACGATGGCTTCAGCAGGCTCTCGGCAGCCTTGGCGTATTTCGCGAACGGCACCTGGTCTTGCGGATCGGCGCCGAGACGGCGGGCGATGGCGTCGACATGCTCGTAGATGGTCTGCGAGCGCGCGAGATCACCGTGCACGGCGTCGCGGATCGACTGCGGCTCGTGCGGCGTGATGCAGCGGTAGTTGCCGGTCAGCAGCATCGACCATTTCGCCAGCGGCACGAACAGAGAATCGAACACCTTCAACTTCACCGGCACGTCGTGGCCGTCGAGCGTCACCGCGTCGATGTCGGCTTCGAGCTCGCGCAGCACCTTGTTGTGCGTCTCGTCGGCGAACACGGATGCCTTGAAATTCGTGGGCAGGCCGACGTGAAGCACGTTCGCAGCCTCTTCCGGCGGACGGAACGCCTGCGGGTCGGGCGAGCACAGGGTGACCAGCCCGGGCTCGAAGCGCTCCCACACCTGCGCATTGGTGTAGGCCTCCTCGAGATCCATGTCGGCGAGCGAGGGGATCCGCTTCAGATAGGGCAGCGGCGGCATGTTCATGATCGACAGGCACGGCAGCTTCGCCGCGGCGATCCTGACCATGAGAACGCGCACCGTGTGGTTGGTGTATTGCGGCTCCTGCATCGCAAGGCCGACCATGTCGTAACGGGACAAGTCCACATTGGCCGGCGTCACGGCGTCGAGCTTGCCGGGCAGGTCGCGCGAGAAGATGGCGCGGTGAACCGCCTCGTCACGCAACTTGATGCGCACCTCGGTCCCCTCGCGGTTGATCAGCTCTGCGGTCTTGGTGCGGCAGACCAGGGTCACGTTGTGCCCCGCCATCAGCAGCTTGGTGCCCAGCAGGGAGCCGTAGGAAGCCCCGAGAATCAGGATGTTACGCGCCATGTCTCGTCCCTTTGACAAATTGTGCGATTTTTGAGCCCCGGCCGTCATCCGCGGCGAGTTTGGCGGGCATGTAAGGCAAAGTGCGCGGGAATGGCAACTGGGATAATGGATACAAGGCGCAGAAGGCGCGGCAAGCGGCGCGGCGTGGTGCTTGACGCCAAAAGCGAGTCGACGCCTGACCGGCGACGGGTCCTGCCGGTGCTTGAGCTGCTCAAATAACTGGCTTACCGAAGTAAGGAATGTTGTATGTTCCCGATCGCCGGGGCTCGCCCAGAACGCGATTATACCTCGTCACGTCTCGCGCGCCGGGCGCGGATGAGCGCCTTCGAGGATTTGTCGCGCCGGTTTTCCTGCGGCACTAACAGCCGGAAAGTCCCTTTGGAAGGCCGTCGGCATCGATCAGGCGGCAACCCGCCGCATATTTTATCGCTATCGTGATGGGTGGCACGCCGGATCGGCGTCATCAGGAATTCATGATGGAAGCCGACACAGGCGATGGGTTTTCCGTTACCGAATGAGCTCCAATTTTAGTCGTCCACAGCAACAAAAAACGACAAACGCGGGACAGCAAAAAATGGCAGAGTGGTGCGGGGCCTAAACTGTGTATCAGCAACGGAGCTGAGGTATGACGATTGAGGGGAGCCCGCGTGGACTTTGTATCGAGACCGGCTCGTTCGAACCAAACATCGTTTCGGCCGGTTTTCGTGCGGAGCCAACACCGAATGATCGTCAGCCTCGGGGCGTCGCCGCGCAGACTGAACACACTGGCTATTGTGACCTTTCGCTGCGCGCCCAAAGGGCCGGGAAAGAGATCAAAGCACGTTGCACCATCGGCGGACACAAGCATGACGGTCGCGATCATGCCCGCCCACGATCGTACCTTGTGCATGGCGCTGCGCTGAAAGCGAAGCCGGCAAATCCTTGCAATTCAAGTCTCTGGCAGTCCCTGTCCGGGCAAGCGTTCACGGCGCCGTTAGGGGACTGACATGGATGGTGCTCATTCGTCTCGCTGCTCGCGCGACGGCGCGGGTAGCAATCTGGCACGCTTGCGCAGTCGCGCGTCGGAATTTTTCGAGAACCTGTCCGTCACGGAACTTGCGCGTGAGGCGCACAGGCATCTCTGGGTTTCAGAGTGGTCGAGGATTGCTGACGACTACCGGATCTTCGCCGAATCCGCGCGGGACGATGGCTCCGTCTGGATTTCACGCGAGGCGTGGCTGTGCTCGCTGACAGCCCTCGAAATCGCACGAAGTCTGTCTTGTCTGGAAGATTCCACGCGCCTCGACCTCGCAGACAAGGCCGGGATCGGCCTGAGAGGCTTCGAGGATGATGCCGGTCAGGTGATCGAGCGCGTGAAGATCGATGGCTTCGATCAAGAAGCGTTGACGGGCCTCTTTTTGCCCGCTTGTCGTCGTGAGCCTGGGGCACCCGCACTCATCTGCGTCGGTGACGATGAGGGCTCCTTGGCCTCGATGATGAGCCGATTGTGGCCGGCCGCACTCTGCCGGAATGTGTCACTCCTGCTTGTCGATGCCCGCGCTTCAGCTGCTCGTCGCTCCTTCAAGCCGGAGCACGTCCTGCAGTGCTGGCTGGACTATCTGGAGGCTCGGCCGGATGTCGATGGACAGCGGATTTCGGTCTACGGCGAAGGGATGTGCGCCAGTGATGTATCCCGCCTCGCCTTATATGATCGCAGGATAGCTGCCGCGGTGTGCGATGGCGGCCTCTTGGCGTCGGTCAAGCGTCGTGCGTCGGTTCACTGGATGACCGGCGTCGAGCAGACGGTCCTTGACGGGGCCTCGACAGGCTCGCTGCTGCCGTCGCGTCAAATCGCTTGCCCGCTGCTCATGGTCGTCGGGAGCCGCTCGATGGTCCGGGAAGCGGAGGCTCTCGAGCTGCAGGCCGGTTATCGGCACGCCGGAGCCGATTGCTCGGTCGTCGTGCCAAACCGGATCCGTACCCTTTGGGCGAGATCGAGAATTTCATCTCCGTGGACGATTTCATCTTCCAGTGGCTGGACAGCAAACTCGGAACGGCCGGTCGGATCGATCCCGTAACCTACCTCTAGGCGTGACAGACGCACATTCCACTCAGGACATCGGAAGATCAGGACACGTCGATCGCCAGCAATCGTGCAGCCAGCCGGGCATTCTTGGCAATCGTCGTGAGCGCATCATTCAGGTCTGTCAGGGTCTTCTCGTCGAGCTCGTTGAACATGGTCGAGTTCAAGGCAAGCTTTCTCTTGGAGAGCTTTTCGATCTCCGTGGTCGCCTTTGCGGTGAGCGACATCAGGACGAAGCGCGCGTCGTCCTCTGCAGGCCGCCGCGACAGGAAGCCCCCCTTTTCGAGACTCTTGGTCTGGTTGGTCACGAAGGCCGGGTGGACGCGCAGCTTGTTCGCGATGTCGATTCCGGCGACACCTCGCCCTTCGTCCAATTCGGTGATGGCCATCAGGATCAGCCACTGCGGCTCGGTAATGCCCAGCAGTCCAGCCCAGCTGGTGTGGATGTCCTCCAGCTGGGAATGAATTTCGACGACGTTCCAGATGAAGTCCGTAATCGCCCTGTCGAGTTTCTTCTCGATCATGTGGCTCCCTCCCCGTTTATCCCTTGCCTATCTTTAATGGGATATCTTGGAAGCGTCTCGAAAATCGCGCGCCGGCCAAACGGAGGTACCGCGCGGAAGAAATCGTAGACCAAATTATTACTTGCAAAGAACAATTAATTTTATTATCGACTATCGTGCTCTATTTCGCTTTCTTGACCCACTCGATGGACAGCGATGCGAGACCTCCAAGAAGCCCTCGGGATGCCCCCTGAGGGCTTTTCTTGTTTCAGGCAACGGCTCTTCTGGGGGATATCGCCGCTGTTGCTCTTAGGACACATCGCGGCTCGAACTGTCGATTCATCAAATCAATAAATTGAGGCAGTTGTTTTTATAAACTATATGTGAAGCCACGACGGAGGGGGGGCACCTCACTGTCGTTTCAGTCCGGACCTTCGTGCGGATCTGAATTGAGCGAAATTGAGAGGGTAAAGCGGCTTCCTCCGGGAGCCGAGCCCCCTGAACCGACCTGGAGGTTTACTAATGAAGTTGACGAAGACACTCTTTCTCGGCTCGGCTGCCGGCCTAATGGCCGCATCCGGAGCGTTCGCTGCCGATCTCCCCGTGAAGGCCAAAGCGGTCGAATACGTAAAGATCTGCTCGCTGTACGGCGCCGGCTTCTATTACATCCCGGGCACCGACACCTGCATCAAGCTCGGCGGTTACATGCGCGCTGACGCCGTGCTGGGCTCCAACTCGGACTTCAATCCGAACCAGGGCGGTACTGCCGGTGCTCGCAACCGCATGATGAACTACTACACCTTCCGTTCTCGTGAAGACCTCAACATCGACACCCGCACTGCGACCGAGTACGGCGTGGTCCGCACCTTCTTCGACGGCGTCTTCACCTGGACGAGCGGCAATTACACCCCGACCGGTTCGGCAACGGGTGGCACCCAGTACAGCGGCGCGCTCGGTCTCAACGCCGCGGGCACCGCCCTCGTCGGTTCGAATGGTAGCGGCAGCGTCAACGGCACCGACGGCAACACCTCGGCCGGTGCGCTCGGCGTGTACTATGCCTTCATCCAGTTCGCCGGCTTCACGATGGGTAAGGCCGTGTCGCAGTTCGACGCGCCCTGGACCAACTATCCCGGCAACATCACCGATAACCTCGTCGGCGGCAGCGGCACGGTCACTGGTGTCAACCAGTTCACCTACACCGCCGACTTCGGTCAGGGCATCACGGCAGCGTTCTCGGCTGAAGACGTCTCGGCCTACTATCAGGCCGGCAACCTCAACATGAGCGGCGCGACCGCGGGCGGCATGATCGGCGGTTCGTACGGCACCAACGCCATCGGCGGCACCCGTTCGCCGAACCTCGTTGCTATGGTGCGTGTCGACCAGGCTTGGGGTCTCTTCCAGGCGTCGGTGGCTGCGCATGACAACCACGTTGGTTACTACGGCGCGACCGAGCCGACTGGCCACCCCGACGACAAATGGGGTTGGGCGGTTCAGCTCGCTCTGTCGATCAAGAACATCCCGACCGGCGCGGGTGACACGATCAACATCCAGGGCGTCTACACCGATGGTGCGACCCGCTACAACTTCCAGAATCTGTCGGGCAGCTCCTATGCGCTGTACGGCAACTCGGGCATTGCTGGCTCTTACGGCAGCATCGGCTTCGCCAATGCTCCCGACACGGTGTTTGTTGGTGGCGCAACGCCGAGCCAGCAGGAAACTGTGAAGACCTGGGGCTTCCGCGGCGCCTACACCCACAACTGGGATCCCAACTGGAACTCCGCGCTCTACGGTGCCTACGCTCAGGCCCAGTTCGGCACGCTGGCCAAGACCACCCTGTGCGGTGCTGGCGGCGGCGGCGGCGTGTTCGGCGGCCTGGCGGGTGTGACGGGTTGCAACCCGGACTTCGCGATCGGCCAGCTGGGTGTCGTCACCCGATGGACCCCGGTCAAGAACCTGACCTTCTCGGCGGATGTCTCCTGGACCCATCTCGACCAGAAGTACTCTGGCACGGTTGGCATCTCCCCGTCGGCCACGACCGCCAAGCCGGCCGCGGTCTACGAGCTGAAGGATCAGGACTCGATCGCCATGATCCTCCGCGCTCAGCGCAACTGGTAAGATCTGTCGAAACACATCAACGAACACCCGGCGGGAAACCGCCGGGTGTTTTTTGTTGGGCACGGCCGATGATGTAAAGCGGCGAAGCCGGAAGCCGGAAGCCGGTGCCCGAGCGCAAGCGTGATCCGCGGCCACTCTTCCGGCGCGAGACCTTGCTCGAATTGCGGCGCGCTCGCTTCGGGCGACGGCCGCTCATCACCCGTCGGGCAAAACACCTGAAAGGCTGTCAATCGGCCGCCGCAAAAACATTCTACTTTACCGAAATTCGGAAACGGCGTATGTTCGGTCATCCCGGCTCATCCTTGAGGGGCGATCTTGTGGTCGTCACGTTCGCGAGCCGGGCTTGCGGTGGACGCGGCAGCGTTCGGGTGCGAGAGGCTAAGGGCAGGGCGGATTGCTCTCCGTGAGCCCAAGGCTTCGTTCCGACGAGCGGCGCTGCTAGGCTTCGTCTCGTCTGTAAGTTTCCGGCTCCGTCGACAGGGCTGGGAAAACTGCGGCGAAATGGCGGGCCGTGCGTACGGCAAAACCGTGTGGTCCTGGCCGTCGTTGCTACGGTCAAGCTCTTGCGGATGCGGCATCTGCGTCAACCGGCGCGGTGTCGGTGACTTTCGCGAGGGCGAGGGAGGCCAAAAGGAACTCGGCTCCCGGGAGAGCACGGCATAAGCCGTCCAACCATCGCGCAGGGAAGGCCGAGTGATTGGCTACACCTGTATGCTGCTGTGCGGTTTTCCTGCGTGTGCTTTTCGCGCAGCGGACCGCGGGTGCCAGCCGGCACCCGGCCTTCCCTGCGCCCTCTTGGATAAGAGGGTGGAATGACGAAGCAAAGCTCGGGCGAAATCAGCCGCGAGGATGCGAAGGTGTGTCCGCAATTCAAAATGCGAGGAACAGTGGCGCTATCGCCTCATACTCCGTCATTGCGAGCGCAGCGAAGCAATCCAGTCTGCCGCCGCGGAGGGATTCTGGATTGCTTCGCTGCGCTCGCAATGACGATGTGGAGAGAGTGTGTGCCACACTCCGCTCCCGTGCCCCGGACGCAGCGCAGCGCTCTTGCGGTACGCTGGAGAGCCGGGGCCCATGTCGCGATATGGGACCGTGTCGCCATCTGGATCCCGGCTCTGCGCTGCAAGGCTTCGCGCTGCAGCTTGTCCGGGATATGAGAGACGAAATTGTCCGCAGCGCAAGCTCCGCGCGCGGAAATCACGCGTGCCTCACCCCTGGTTCGCCACGCGCGCGCGGTCGAGATGCTCCTCGATCTTGGGACGGTCGCGGGTGCGCTCGAAACTGGTGCAGAGCAGTTCGGTCTCATCCAGCGAAACCGGGGCGCGATACAGGCGGCACATGAATTCGGCCGTAGCGCGTCCCTTGCCGGTACCCGGCCCGCGTTCGGCGAGAAACATGCAGTCCCGGCAGATGCTGGCATCGAGCCGCTGATGTGCCGCGTCGAGGTGATTGAGGATCTCGCGCAGCGAATCGCGAAGCCTGACGCACTCGTCGGGTCCGAGCGCCGTGACCGCGTTCAGCACGTGATTGATCGGATCGTGCTGGCTCAGGCACTTTTCGCCCTGCGCAGTGACGTGCAGCACGACAGAACGCTTGTCTTCGTGCGACGGCTTTCGCACCAGGAAGGACTTGCCCTCCAGCGTCTTCACGATCTGCGATGCGGTCGCCCTGGTGGCGCCGATGAAGCCGGCAAGCGCGGACGGCGTACGCGAAAACCTGTTGGCGCGGCCGAGAAAGCGCAGCGCCATCCATTCCCGGTCGCGCAACCCATGTTGATTGCCTTCGAAATACCAAGCCCTCGCCGCCTGAACCAGCAGCTCGACGGCTTCTCTTGCCAATGGCATGAATTCCTACCTTGCCCCGGGAGTCACGTTTGCGGCGCCCCGGAGCCGCCTTCCGTCGTTGCGCACGAGCCGTTTGCGAGAAGTCGTACCGACCGCGATATCCGACACATGCACCGTGCTCTTCTCTCGCGTGAAGGCACGGCCTGCCTGGCGCCCGACATGGACGGATGGGCACTGCAGGTTATGACGCGGGAAGCGGTGTTGCTGTTGGTATGCCATTCGCGGCGTCGTCGCACGGGAGCCCGAATAGCCGTCGCCAGCAGACGATGGATCGGAGTAGTTCAACCGAAGCCCCTAAGGTTCAAGTCACACGCAGACGTTTCTTATGTTCGACGAAACGATGAATGAGCTTCTCAACAAAATCAAGTAGAGACCCTCTCTGAGACAGGATGTCGTCGCAGGCGAATGTAACGTTCAAGACAATCTCGCACTTCGGGGACACATGATGGTGAACGCAATACCCTGTCCCACGAGCAACATGCACGTGACTATGCGACGGTTTTATTGCACGGCACGTTGTTGGCTGTCGTTGATGCAAGTTGGTCGAAGCTTGTGCATGACGACGATGTGCGTCGGCATGTCATCCACAACTTGTGCGTTCTGCCAAGGATTGTCTGAGGGAACTCACAGGAATTACACGCGGCGGTTGTCCGGACCGAATCGAGGAATCGCCGTTTAGTCGCATTCGGCGCGGCTGCGCGATTTTCTCACCCGAACGGCGGAGGCGATCGCGGCGGAAACCAGAGATGGTCGCGCATGCGCGGCAAGCGTGGCTACATGCGCAAGCGCCTGTCGAAAACCACGAGCAGGGTGCGATCGCGGGGCGCCTCGCCGACTCAAGCTGAGACTTGCTAGTCGCCCTTGAGCATGTCCCGCAGCTCGCGGAACGGATCGGCGCTTGGCGGAGCCGAAGCGTCCTGCCGCATCGCGCCGTAGATTCTTGGGACCATGTCGACCGCCTGGTCGAGCCCCGAATCACGTCCCGCCTGGTATCCGCCCATCAGGCGAAGGTCGCGCGTGTCCTCGTATTTCGCGATCATGGCGCGCAGTTTGCTCACCAATTCGCGCTCTTCGGGGTCCCAGACGTTATGGGCGAGGCGGGAGACCGAACCCAGAACGTCCACGGCCGGGTAACGCGCCTGGTCGGCGATGTGCCTGGAGAGCACGATGTGTCCATCGAGTGTGCTGCGGATGGTATCGGCGATCGGCTCGTTGTGATCGTCGCCGTCCACCAGCACGGAGAAAATCCCGGTGATCGTCCCGGATCCCTCCTCACCAGGTCCGGCGCGCTCCAGAAGGCGCGGCAGATCGGTGAAGACGGTGGGTGCGTAGCCGCGCGCGACCGCGGGCTCACCCGCGGCGAGCGCGACTTCACGGGCGGCGTGGGCGAAGCGGGTGATCGAATCGACCATGAGCAGGACCGATTCGCCCCGGTCTCGGAAATATTCGGCAACCGCCATGGCCGTCTTCGGCGCCAGTCGCCGCATCATCGGGCTCTCGTCTCCCGTCGACACGATCGTGACGGCGCGGTGACGGTCGGCGCCCAGCACGTCCTCGATAAATTCGCGCACCTCGCGGCCGCGCTCGCCGACCAGGGCCAGCACGACGGTGTCAAAACCCTGACTGCGGGCGAGCATCGCAAGCAGCGTCGATTTGCCGACGCCGGAGCCGGCAAAGATGCCGACGCGCTGGCCGGCGCAGATCGGGGCGAACAGGTCGATGACGCGTACGCCGGTGCGCAGCGGCTTGTGGACCCGCGCGCGCTTCATGGCCGAAGGCGCCTCCGCCTCGGCCGAGACCGGACGCGACCCGGGGGCGAGAGGGCCCTGTCCGTCCAGCGGCGCTCCGAGCGCGTTGATGACGCGGCCCTTCCAGCTCGGATCCGGCGCAAAGGACATGGGGGGCATCCGGTAGGCGACGGAGCCGAGGCCGCCGGCGAACTGCCGGTCGAACGGCTTGGCGATGATGCCCTCGCTGTCGATCCGCACCACCTCGCCGATCTGGGGCTTGCCGCCGGAGTTGACGCCGATCAGTTCGCCCAGCCTGACGAAGCGCGACAGGCCGGAGACGCGGAAATGCGTCGACGCGATCTCGGAGATCGCGCCGCTGACGCTTGCCAGGGGAGTGCTCTGCTGAAGCTCCAGCAGCGCCCACTCAAGTTGCCGAAGAGCGTTCAAGGAAACCGTCCAACCTCATTGCGCGCGGGGCGCGCAGTCTATTTGCCGGGTTCGCCCAGCGTCCGGATTGCGTTCTGGAGCGAGCTCTCGGTGCCCTCGATCATCGAATTGGTGCCGTCGAAGGCGCGCGAGGCCGCGATCAGCTTCGTCAATTCCATCATCGGATTGGCGCCGGAGCCTTCGACATAGCCCTGCTCGAAGCCGTCGCGGGAGAAGTCGGCGATGGCGGTCGCAGGCCGGTCGGGCGTGACGCCCGAATTGCCGTAGCGGTCGAGATTGGCGTCCGCGGGAATGTTGAACAGGCCGATGGTGCCGATCTCGTTGTTGTCCTGGGTGATCGCGCCGCTCCGCGCAATCGAGACCGGTCCGCCGTTCGGATCCAGGGTGATCTGCGCGCCGCCGGAATCGATGACGGGGAAGCCGGACACGGTCTGAAGGTCGCCGTTGGCGGCGATCTGGAGGCGACCGTCGCGCGTATAGACCGTGCCGTTCGGACCGGCGAAGGCGATCCAGCCCTGTCCGACCACGGCGACGTCGAGCGGGTTGCCGCTCTCGGTGATGCTGCCCATCTCGCGCGAGATGATGTTGTCGCCGGGCGAGGAGAAGGCGACCGGGTTCGCGCCCGCCTTGGACAGCACCGTCTCGAACTTCACCACGTCGGTGCGGAACGCCGCCGTGTTGACGTTGGCGACGTTGTTGGCGATCGTCTGGAGGCGCTTTTCGAGGGCGACCTGCGCCGACAATCCTACATAGAGGGCCGATTGCATGACTTACCTGTTGAACTTGATGTTCTGAAGTGTCGTGAGCACGTTGGTATCCATGCCGATCGACGTTGTGGCGCCGCCGATCAGGACCAGCGCCGGGTTGGTCGAGTTATCGCTCTGGGCCTGGGTCGCATCCCACAGCGCCGCGAAGCGCTGCACGAATTTGGTGACCTTGGCCGGGTCCTGGAAATCGGTCAGCTTGATCTTGCTCGCGATCATCTTGGCCTGGGCATCGATATCAGCCGAGCTGACCGTCGACGGCAGGCCGAGCGCCGTCTGGACCACTTGCGTCATCGCCTTGTCCGCGAGGATCTGGTAGGAATTGGTGATCGTGGAGGCCTTGCGCGTGAAATAGAGCGCCAGCCGCAGACCCTCGTTCTGGTCGCCGGCCTTCTCCTCCATCGTCTGCATGACGAACTGGGTCGCCGTGCCAGTCGTGGCCGCGGCGGTTTGGGTCGCCTTGTCGCCGAGGGCGGCGAAATTGAATGCTGCGGCGATTTGCCGGTAGCGGGTGTCGGTCAGCTTGTTGGCGAAGGTCTTGTTGTCGGCGATACCCTCGGTCAGCACCTTGCGCATGAACGCCTTGGCGTAGGTCATGTCGCTGAGGCCATATGCCTTCATCGCGTAGGAATAGAGGCGATAGTCCTTCAGGAAGTCGTCGATGGTCTTCACGTTGCCGATGTGGCTGAGGAAATAATCGGTGTCGCGGCTGACGTCCGGCTGCGTCGCGACCTGTGTCAGCGACTTGCCCATGTCCTTGGTCAGTCTGGTGTAGTCCGCGATGGTGGATAGCATGACACGCGCCCCTCTGGCCGCTCTCGCGACGTCGTCCCAAGCTGCCGTGAATCGCTTGCGCGAGGCTGGCGAGGGGGAAGCCAGCCTCGCGCAAGGCTCGCCGACTAGATATTCCCGATGGGATCGGTGATGGAGCGGCGCGTTGGGCAGTTTCGTGGGGATCGTCATCACGGTAGCGGCACTGCTGGGCGGATTCGCCGCCATGGGCGGGCATCTGGGCGTGCTGATGCAGCCGTGGGAGTTCGTGATCATCATGGGCACCGCGGCCGGCACCTTCATCATGGCCAATCCCTGGAAGACGGTCGCGGATACCGGGCTTGCCTGCGTGCAGGCTGTGACGGGGGCGGTGCCCGGTCAGCGCTACTATCTCGATCTGCTCGGTGCACTGCACGCGCTGATGCGGGAGCTGCGGGGCAAGGGCCGCAACGAGGTCGAGGCGCATATCGACGATCCCGCGTCCTCCGAGATCTTCAAGGCGTTCCCGAGCGTGCTCGGAGATCCGTCGCTGCTCCAGTTCATCTGCGATTACGTCCGCCTCATCATCATGGGTAACGCGCGAACGCACGAGATCGAAGCGCTGATGGACGAGGAGATCCACACCATCGTGAAGAGCAAGCTGGCGCCCTACCACGCGCTGGTGGTGGTCTCGGAAGCGCTGCCTGCGCTCGGCATCGTCGCCGCGGTGCTCGGCGTCATCAAGGCCATGGGCGCGCTCGACCAGTCGCCGAAGCTGCTGGGCGGCTTCATCGGCGCCGCCCTCGTCGGCACTTTCGCTGGTATTTTCCTGTCCTACGGCATCATTTCGCCCTTCGCGATGAAGGTGAAGATGACGCGCGAGAAGCGCTGCCGGCCCTACATCATCGTCAAGCAGACGCTGCTGGCATTCATGAACGGCGCCATGCCGCAGATTGCCGTCGAGCACGGCCGCAAGATGATCGCGAGCCCCGAGCGGCCCTCGATCGACGTCGTCGAGAACGAGACGATCGCGGGCCCCAAGGCTGTTGTGACCGAGGTTGAACCGAAGGCTGCGCGCGCATCATGATGGAAGCCCTCGACGTCGATCAGCGCAAACCGCTGCCGAACTATCTGCTGGACGCCGCCGGCATCTCGATCGAGCGCATGCCGATGCTCAATGTGATCTTCGATCGCATGGCGGCATCGTGCACGGACAGCCTGCAGCCGATAGCGGGAACGCCGTGCTATTTTTCAGTCAACGGCATCACCAACGACCGTGTCGGCGACATCATCAAGGACTACGAGGCCAATGCGGTTGCGGCTGTGCTCTATGCCGAGCAGTGGGATTCCCGCATCATCATCATGCTCGACCGCGACTTCGTGTTCACCATGGTCGAGGCGATGTTCGGCTCCGACGGCGCCGAACCGCCGCTCGACGTCGAGCGCAGTTTCTCGAACATCGAGATCCGCCTGGTCCAGGCGCTGTTCGAGCGGTTCGCCAAGGCGCTGCAATCCGCTTTCGCCGGCACCTCAAACGTCACCTTCCGCGTGGAGCGGGTCGAGACCGCGATGGCGTCGCTGGCGATCGGGCGGAGCGGCAACATGTCGATCTGCGCGAACATCATGCTGCAGGCACTCTACCGCGGCGGCCAGATGTTCCTCATCATTCCGCACTCCGCGCTCAACCCGCTCAGGCAGAAGCTCGCGACCGTCGTCGTCAGCGACGGCCGCGCGGCCGATCCGCGCTGGCGCGAGCAGATGGAGACCGAGGTTCACCGCACCGAGGTGACGCTGAGCGCGGTGCTGGACGAGAAGATGATTTCGCTCGGCGATGTCGTGAAGTTCCAGGTCGGGCAGGTGCTCGAACTCGAAGCCACGCCGCGCACGCTGGCTCGGCTCGAGAGCAACAACCAGGTGCTGTTCTGGTGTCAGATCGGCCAGCTTGATGGCTATTACGCCATGCAGGTGGCAGATCCCGTCGATCAGAAACGGGAGTTCGTCGATGATATCCTATCTCGTTGATGCCGTGCTGCTGATTGCGCTCGCCTTCACCAGCATGCGGGTGACCAGGATGCATCGCGAGCTGGCGCGGTTGCGCAGCTACCAGGGCGAGTTCTCGACCATCGTCCAGGAGACGGCGGGCGCCTTCGACACGGTCATCACCGCGGCGCATGATTCCACCGCAAATCTCGGACGGCTCGCCAACGTGCTGAGCACGAAGATCGATCAGGCCCACGAGGCGATCGCGGCGCTCGATGCGAGGAGCGGGCTCGCATCCCCGGCGACCGCGGGCGGCGCCGACGTGAACAAGCATTGAAGCCGAAGCCGGCGGAATAGATACGATCGGAACGTCGCGGCGCTCCGGGAGCGGAAATACCAAGAGGCGATACCAGATGGCGCAATCCTTCGATTATGAGTCAGCATCGGCGTCCGACGACGGGCATACCGAGACATCTCCGTTGGAGCGGCTGGCGGAGATCGCCGCGCGCACCGCGGAAGAGACCGGCAAGTTCGCCAATGTCGATGCCATCCTGCGCATTCCCGTGACGATGCAGGTGGTGCTGGGATCGGCCACCATTCCGGTGGCGAACCTGATGAAGCTCGGCCGTGGCGCGGTGGTTCCGCTCGACCATCGGGTCGGCGAACCCGTCGACGTCGTCGTCAACGGCCGCGTCGTCGCCCGCGGCGAGGTGGTCGTGGTTGAAGAAGACAATTCCCGCTTCGGCGTCTCCCTCACCGAGATTGTCGGGCCGTTGGGGCAGGGTGATACCTGACCATGGCGGCACAGGTCGGCATGGCTCCCATCAAGCAGCGAGGCGTTGCCACGCTGGGCGGGACAGAGAAGGTCGCGGCACTCCTGCTCGCCATGGGCCGGCAGGCGGCCGCGAGCGTGCTCGCGCAGTTCGAGCCGCAGGATATCCGCACCGTTACAAAGGCCGCGGCCGAGCTGCGGCCGATCACGGCGCAGGAACTCGAAGCGATCGTCGAGGAGTTCGCCCAGCAATTCTCGATGGGTGCCAACATTCTCGGCACCCTCGGTGGCCTGGAAGCCGTGCTCGGCGACGTGCTTCCGGCCGACCAGGTCTCGGCCATCATGTCGGACCTGCTCGGCAATTCGAGCCGGTCCGTGTGGGACCGCGTCTCGTCGGTGTCGGAAAACTCGCTGGCAAGCTACCTGTCCAAGGAGCATCCGCAGACCGCGGCGCTCATCCTGTCCAAGGTCAAGCCGTCCTGCGCCGCCAAGGTCATGAGCCAGCTGCCGTCGAGCCTGCGCAACGAGCTGATGCGGCGCGTTCTCAGCCTCAAGCCGATCGTCGACGACGCCCTGAGGGTCCTCGAGAAGACGCTGCATGAGGATTTGACGCTGAACTTCGCCCGCAACCTCGGCGCGGACACCTATGCCCGCGTCGCCGACATCATCAACAAGATGGAGCGTGGACACATCGAGGACATGCTCAAGAGCCTGTCGGAGAAGCGGCCGAAGTCGGCCGAAGTACTGAAGGAGCTGCTGTTCACCTTCGACGACGTGACTAACCTGACGCCGAAGGCGCGCACCATGATCTTCGACCAGGTGCCGACCGATCGCATCGTCATCGCGCTGAAGGGCACCGACAAGCACTTCCGCGAGATGATCCTGTCCTCGGTCGCCTCGCGCGTCCGCCGGGTCGTCGAGCACGAACTCGCCATTGGCGAACCGTCGAACCAGCGCGACGTGCTGGAGGCGCGGCGCGTGATCACCGACCTCGCGCTCGACCTCGCGGAAAAGGGCGAAATCGAGCTCAACCCCGAGCAGGAGGATGAGCTGGTCTTCCGCTGACCGCTGAACGGGCATGGCAGAAACAACCGATCAGGAGAGCAAGACAGAAGAGCCGACCGAGAAGAAAGTCCGCGATGCGCTCGAACAGGGCAAAATCCCGGTCTCTCGGGAGGCTTCCATCTTCGCATCGATGGCGGCTCTGATGGTGATCCAGATGTTTCTGATCGGCCAGGGCGTGCAGCAATTGACGCCGATGCTGACGGGCTTTCTCGACGATCCCGACGGCTTCCCTCTCAGCACCGGGGCTGACGCACTCAATCTCCTCACCGTAGTGGGCCTTCAGGCACTGCGGTTCCTGACGCCGCTGGTCGTCACCCTGGCGGCGTTCGGGCTCGCAGCCTCGCTGTTGCAAAATGCTCCCAGCCTGGTGCTCCAGCGTATCACGCCGGATCTGTCGCGAATCTCTCCGCTCAGCGGCTGGAGCCGGCTGTTTGGATCGCAGGGTCTCGTCGAGTTCGCGAAGTCGCTGTTCAAGCTCGCTGCGGTTACTATCGTCGTCGTGTTCGTGCTGCGCTCGTCGGAAGCGAAGGCGTTCGAGGCGATGTACACCGATCCGGTCGCGCTGCCGGAGATGATTCTCAACATCGCCATGCGAATCGTTTCGGCGATCTGCATCGCGACCATCGTCCTGGTCGCGGTCGATCTCGCTTGGGCCCGCTTCCACTGGCGGCGCGAGCTGCGCATGACGCGGCAGGAGATCAAGGACGAGCACAAGCAGGCCGAAGGCGATCCGCTGATCAAGGCGCGCCTGCGTTCGCTGGCGCGCGACCGCTCGCGCCAGCGCATGATCGCTTCCGCATCGCGCGCGACGCTGGTGATCGCGAACCCGACCCACTTCGCGATTGCGCTGCGCTACAATCGCGAGGAAAATCCGGCGCCGATCGTCGTGGCGAAGGGTATGGACGTAATTGCGCTGAAGATCCGCGAAGTCGCCGAGCAGAACCGGATTCCGGTGATCGAGAACAAGGCGCTGGCGCGCGCGCTCTACGAGGCGGTTCAGGTCGACCAGGTGATTCCGGCGGAGTTCTTCCGGCCGGTCGCCGAGATCATCTACTTCCTGCAGTCCAAGCAGACGCCGCGGTCCGAGAAGGTCCAGTAGAATTCCGAGGACGGCGTCCCTTCCATCAGCCTGACGAAAGCTTGCGACCCTAAGGTTACACCGTCTGAACCAGAATGGTGCTGCCGTGGGACCGCTCTATCTCTTCGAACTAGCATCCTCGCAGGCGCGATACCTCGAGCTCCGCCAATCGACGATCGCCACCAACGTGGCCAACGCCAACACGCCGGGCTTCAAGGCGCGCGACGTCGAGCCCTTCAACAAGGTGCTCGATGGCACGCCGGTGAGGCTCGCGACGACGGCGCCATCGCACCTGCAGCTCTCCGCTGCCGAAAGCGACACGCGGGCGACCGCGAAGAAGGACAGCTGGGATGTAGTTCACTCCGGCAACTCCGTCAGTCTCGAGCAGGAAATGATCAAGGGCAGCGACGTCAGTCGCGATTACTCGATGAACTCGGCAGTCGTGCGGTCGTTTCACCGCATGCTTCTGTCGAGCGCGAAGACCTGAGGTGAACTGACATGCTGGACTCACTGCAATCCTCCTTGACGGTCGCGAGCTCCGGGCTCGAAGCGCAGTCGACGCGCATGCGCATCGTCTCGGAGAACCTCGCCAACGCGACGTCGACGGGGCGCGTCGCCGGCGCCGATCCGTATCAACGCAAGACGATCACCTTCGATGCCGCGATGGACCGCGCGTCGGGCGCGCAGCTGGCGAAGGTCAAGGAAATCGGGGTCGACACCACGCCGTACCGCGTGGAGTACGATCCGGGGCATCCCGCCGCCGACAAGGCCGGCTACGTCAAGCTGCCGAACGTCAACATGATGATCGAGATGGCCGACATGCGGGAAGTCAACCGGTCCTATGAAGCCAATCTCCAGGTCGTGAAACAGGTGAGGTCGATGCTGGGCATGACCATCGACCTGCTGAGGAGCTGACAATGCTTGAGGCAATATCATCCACCGCGATCTCAACTGCGCAGGCGGCGAGCCGCGCGACCGAGACGCAGGCCATCTCGCCGGCGGCGACGCCCGCGATCCAGTCCGGCGGCGACGTCGGATTCGAATCGGTCATGAAGCAGGTGACGACCGACGCGATCGGGACGCTGAAGGCGGGCGAGGCGGCCTCGATCTCGGCGATGCAGGGCAAGGAATCGACGCGGCGCGTCGTGGAGGCGCTGATGTCGGCCGAGCAGGCCTTGCAGACGGCCGTCGCAGTTCGCGACAAGGTCGTGCAGGCCTACCAGGAAGTCGTTCGGATGTCGATCTGATCAAGGAGTGACGCTGTGAAATCGCTTGCCATCGCGGCCACGGGCATGAACGCCCAACAGACCAACATCGAAGTCATCGCGAACAACATCGCCAACATCAACTCGACGTCGTACAAGCGGGCACGCGCCGAGTTCACCGATCTGTTCTACCAGATGGACCGCATGCAAGGCGTTGCGAACACCAGCGGCTCCTCGCCGATCCCGGAAGGTGCCAATCTCGGCCTCGGCGTCAAGTCGGCGGCGATCCGCAAGCTGCACATCCAGGGTGCTCTCACCCAGACCGGCAATCCCTACGACATGGCGATCAACGGCCGCGGCTGGTTTCAGGTGCTCGGCCCGAACAACGAGGTGCAATACACCCGCGCGGGTTCGTTCAATACCAATGCCAACGGCCAGCTCGTCACGATCGACGGCTACCTGCTGGATCCGGCCATCACGGTGCCGCAGGGGACGGTTCAGGTCACGGTCAACCAGACTGGACAGATGTTCGCCAAGCTGGACACCGAAGTGAACCCGCGGCAGATTGGCCAGCTCAACCTCGCCAATTTCGCCAACGAGGCTGGCCTCGAACCGCTGGGCAGCAATCTCTATCGCGAGACCACGGCGTCCGGCACGCCGGTCGTCGGGCTGCCCGGCGATTCTGGCTACGGCAAGATTAACCAGCAATATCTCGAAGCCTCGAACGTCGACCCGGTCAAGGAAATCACCGAGTTGATCTCTGCCCAGCGCGCCTACGAAATGAATGCCAAGGTCATCCAGGCCTCGGATGAAATGGCCCAGACGGTCTCGAAGGGCATGCGCTAGTTCCGGTGTATCCATGTTGAACAGGATGGGCTTGATGGTGCGCGGGTTGGCCGCCGTGCTGCTGGTTCTCGTCTCGGCGCGTCTCGCCGCGGCCGAGGAGAAGCGGCTCCCCGTGCCAGCCGTCTCGATCCGCGCCGGCGAGCTGATCCGGGACGACATGATCACCGAGCGCGCCTTTGCGCGGAACGTGCTCGGCGTCGCCATGTTCATCGAAGGACGCCAGGTCCTGGTCGGTCGCATGGCGCGCCGCCTGCTGCTGCCCGGCCAGCCGATCCCGACCAACTCGGTGGAGGATCCCTGGACGGTCGCCCGCGGCGCGATGGTCAAGGTCGTGGTCGAAGACAGCGGCCTGTCGATCGTGACCTACGGCGCGGCGATGCAATCGGGCGCGCCCGGCGCGCTCATCCCGATAAGAAACACCGATACGGGCGTGATCATCAGGGGCGTCGTCCAGCCGGACGGCACGGTCAAGGTCGTGGACGGGTCATGACCAGAGTCCTGCTTGCGCTCGTCCTGCTCGTTTCCGCCGTCAGCGCCCAGGCCGCCGTCCGCATCAAGGACATCGCGGACATCAAGGGATTGCGCGAAAACCAGATCGTCGGCTACGGCCTCGTCATCGGCCTGAACGGCACCGGCGACACGCTCCGCAATGCGCCGTTCACGGAGCAGTCCCTGCAATCGATGCTCGAGAACATGGGCATCAATGTCCGGAACGAGACCACCAGCACCAACAATCCGCCGCGTCCGACGACGCTGCGCACGCGCAACGTCGCAGCCGTGATGGTGACCGCGGACCTGCAGCCCTCGATCGGTGCGGGCGAGCGCATGGACGTGACCGTGTCGTCGCTTGGCGATGCGACCTCGCTGCTCGGCGGCACCCTGGTGATGACGTCGCTGCGTGCGGCGGACGGTGCGGTCTATGCAGTGGCGCAAGGCGCGGTCACGGTCGCCGGTTACAGCGTCGGGGGCCAGGCCCAGAACGTCAGCCAGGGCACGCCAACCGCGGGCCGCATCCCGAACGGCGCGCTGGTTGAGCGCGAGGTGCAGGGTAGTCTCCATGAAATGGAGTACCTCGTGCTGGAGCTCAAGAATCCCGACTTCGTCACCGCAACGCGAATCCTCGACGCCATCAACCGCTACGCGGGCGGACGCTACCGCGCCCAGATCGCCTTCGAGCGCGACTACCGCACCATCGTGCTGTCGAAGCCGCGCCACATCGGACCTGTCCGCTTCCTTGCCGAGATCGGCGAGCTGACGGTCGAGCCGGACACGCCGGCGCGGGTGGTGATCAACGAGCGTACCGGCACAGTGGTGATCGGACGCGACGTACGGATATCGACCGTTGCCGTAACGCATGGCAATCTGACGGTCCGCGTCACCGAGCTTCCCGTGGTGTCGCAGCCGGCGCCGTTCTCGCGGGGGCAAACGGTGGTGGTGCCCCAGACAGTGGTCGAGGCCAACGAAGCCGGATCGCAGGTGGCGATCCTGAGCGGCGTCGATCTGCAGCGCCTGGTGCGCGGGCTGAACCAGATCGGCCTGAAACCATCCGGCATCATCGCGATCCTCCAGGCGATCAAGACGGCCGGCGCCCTCCAGGCGGATGTCATCGTGCAATGACGCGTAAGCGCCGTGCAAGCTTGCTCGCTCAATGCTCTCTCGACCGAGAATCTCGCGCGGGCCGATGTTGAAGCTGGATCATAAAGCCAAACTCCTCCTCCTGGTCGCGGCCTCCGCGCTCGCGAGCGCTTCGCCCGTTCTGGCGCTGGATGAGGCCAAGCCGTCGAAGCCGCTCAACCTGCTGTCCTTCGCGCGCGCCCGCGCGCCTGGCCCGCAGAAGCCGATCTCATCGATCCCGAGCGACAATGCGTCGATGCGGGCGACGGCGTGGGCAGCCGAAGATTCGGGACCGGCGACCACGGGTGCCGTGCCGGCCTCCGAGAAGCCCGCGCCCGCACCCACAGCCGCGCCGCGACCGGCCAAGCCCGGCAGCGTCACGGCGCCGCCGAAGCCGGTGCCGCCCCCGGCCGCTGCAACCGCGGACAACGAAGTCGCCCTGTTCTGCAGCAATGTCGCCGACCCCGCAGTCGATGCAAGGCTGGCCTGGCAGCTCAAGGAGCTGGAGAAGGCCGAGAACCAGCTCCGCGAGCGGATCGCCGAGGTCGAGGCCAAGCGCGCCGAATATGAGAAGTGGATGGCGTTGCGCGACGACTTCCTGAAGAAGGCCGAAGCGAGCGTCGTCGAGATCTACTCGCGCATGAAGCCGGATGCCGCCGCAACCCAGATCGCCGGGATGGCGGACGAGACGGCTGCGGCCGTGCTCGCAAAGCTCAGCCCGAGGAGCTCGAGCGCAATCTTCAACGAGATGGAGACGGGGCGCGCGGCGCACCTCGCCGATCTGCTCGGCGGAATGCGTCGCGTGGATGACGGAAAGACCAAATAGATGAAGAATCTGATCCTCATCCTGTCGCTGTTATCGCTTGCCGGATGCGTCACTGATCCGGCCGAGGTTCTGACGGGCCCGCGATTGTCGCCGGTCGGGAGCGGCCTGAGGACGCAGGCCGATCCGATTCCCGTGACGCCCCGCATGCGCTCGCCCGTCAGCTATCGCTCGACCTGGGACGACGGCACCGACCTCTACCGCGATCCCCGTGCCCGGCGGACCGGCGACGTCGTGACAGTCATCATCTCGATGCAAGACAAGGCCAAGCTTGACAACAAGACCGACCGCTCGCGCGATTCGCAGATCAAGTTCGGGCTCGACTGGCTGATGGACGTTGCGGGATGGCAGGACAAGGGCTCGACGAGCGCCAACCTCAACACCAACACCCAGATCAAGGGCAACGGCCAGATCGACCGCACAGAGGATATCAAGCTGTCGATCGCGGCCATCGTCACCGACGTGTTGCCGAACGGCAATATGATGATCAGCGGCTCGCAGGAATTCAAGGTCAACACGGAGATGCGCGTGCTCAACGTCGGCGGCATCGTGCGTCCACGCGATATCTCGCGAACCAACACGATCTCATACGACAAGATCGCCGAGGCGCGCGTGGCCTATGGCGGTCGCGGAAATCTCTCTGACGTGCAGCAGCCTGGATGGGGACATCGGATCTATGACGCCGTGGCACCGTTCTGAGATGCGCGACCGTCGGGCCGGGTCGCGGGGGCAGGGGACGGCATGCGCCTGATTGCAGCCATCCTGGTGCTGACCCTGATCGCGATCGGCGCGGGCGCGCTTGCCGGCCTGCATCTGTTTGCGGCCGCCGAGCGCGTCGCGGATGCGAAGAAAACCGCCACGCCGCCACCTCTTGCCTCCAGCTACGCCGGCAGCGCGCGGCTCAGGAAGCTGTCCCCGATCGTGACCAATCTCGGCGCGCCGGCCAACAACTGGGCCCGCATCGAAGCCTCCATGGTGACCGACAGCATGAGCGACGAGGATGCCGGCATCCTGGCGGCCCATATCAGCGAGGACATCGTCACCTATCTGCGCTCGGCGACGGTTGCGCAGTTCGAGGGATCTCGCGGGCTTCAGCATCTGCGCGACGACCTGACCGAACGCGCCAATATCCGCTCCTCGGGCAAGATCCGCGAATTGATCATTGAGACGTTGGTGATTCAGTGAAACTGAGAGTCCTGCTGCTTGCGTTGCTCCTGGTCGTGCTGCCCGAAGTGGCGCTGGCCCAGATTCCGGACCTCAATTCGCTGCTGCCGCCGGGCAACGGCTCGACCAGCGGGCGCATCATCCAGCTGATGGCGGTGATCACGGTGCTGTCGGTGGCGCCGGGACTGCTCATCATGGTGACGAGCTTCACGCGATTTGCGGTGGCGCTGTCGTTCCTGCGCGCCGGACTCGGCCTGCAGACCACGCCGGCCAACCTGGTGCTGATCAGCCTCGCGCTGTTCATGACCTTCTACGTGATGGCGCCGACCTTCGACCGCGCCTGGGAGACCGGCATCCAGCCGCTAATGAAGAACGAGATCTCGGAGGAAGAGGCCTATCTGAAGATCACCGATCCGTTCCGCGAATTCATGCTGGCCCATGTTCGCGACAAGGATCTGCAGACGTTCGAATCGCTGGCCGCGGAGAGCTTCCGCAGGAAGTTCGATGACAAGCGCGTCGACATGCGCGTCATCATTCCGGCCTTCATGATTTCCGAGCTCAGGCGTTCGTTCGAGATCGGCTTTCTCATCATCCTGCCGTTCCTCGTCATCGACATGATCGTGGCGACGCTGACCATGTCGATGGGCATGATGATGATGCCGCCGACGATCCTCGCACTGCCGTTCAAGATGCTGTTCTTCGTGCTGATCGACGGCTGGAACCTGCTCGCCTCCGGGCTGGTGCGGTCGTTCTCTTGACGGCAACGAGCGCCAGGCCGGATGGTTATGGTTAGCGAGAAGTACCGGCCTATGGTTAGCAATAGGTAACGTTAACCATCTGATTTTACAGCACAATTCAAGTCGATCTTAATCTGCGCGCAAGATTCGGCATGTTAGCAATGCGTCACGGCGGGTTGGACCCCACCCACATCAGTCCAAAGGCATGATGCCGCCCCTCCGTACCGGTGAAAGCCCGGTATGTCCCCTCGTGAAAATGTAACGCGTACATAAAGGGACATTCGCAATGTCAAGCCTGCTTACGAACTCGACTGCCATGACCGCTCTCCAGACCCTGCGGTCTGTGAGCTCGCAGCTCTCCACCACGCAGACCCGCATCTCCACCGGCCAGCGCGTCTCGACCGCTTCGGACAACGCTGCGTACTGGTCGATCGCGACCTCGATGCGCGCTGATAACGCCGCGCTCTCCGCCGTCTCCGACTCGCTTGGTCTGTCGGCTGCGACCGTCGACACCGAATATACCGCTCTGACCACGGTCATCGGCGACAAGGACTCCGGCCTGACCAAGCTCCAGTCCCTGCTGGTCGAAGCCAAGACCGCCGGTATCGACCGCAGCAAGATCCAGGCCGACGTCACCCAGATCCAGCAGCAGATGAAGGCGACAGCCACTGCGGCGACCTTCAACGGGATCAATTGGCTGAGCACGACCGCCACCACGCCGACGACCTTCAGCCTCGTGTCGTCGTACTCGCGTGTCGGCGGTACGCCCACCATCGGCTCCATCACCGTGACGACCGCGAACTATTCGCTCTACACCTCGACGCAGACCGGCATTCTGGATACGGCCGGTTCGACCGCTCCGTCGATCAACACGATGAGCATCTCCGCGTTGACCGACTCGGCAGCTGACCAGACCACGCTCGATGGCTACATCGCGCAGGTCACCGCTGGCATCAATTCGGTGGCCTCGGCCGCCGCCAATCTCGGTGCCGTCAAGAACCGCCTCTCCACCAACACGGACTTCGTGAAGTCGCTGATGGACTCCGTGGACCGCGGTATCGGTCAGCTCGTCGACGCCGACATGAATCAGGAGTCCACCCGCCTGTCGGCCCTCCAGGTCCAGCAGCAGCTCGGCGTGCAGGCGCTCTCGATCGCCAACAACAGCAGCCAGAGCATCCTGTCGCTGTTCCGCTAAGCCTCAAACGATTTTGGGGAGGGCCGCGCTTCTCACGAGGCGCGGCCCTTTCATTTTGGCGTGACATCGCGCGCCGCAATTTCGGCCGCCTTGTTGGCAAAGACACAGAGCCACAAGCCCCGCACAAGCTTCGCGGGCTATCGTCGCCGTTACGACAGGTTGGGCCTTGACGCTTTTGCGCAGCCCAAAGGCATGACGCCGCCCTGCCGTACCGGTGTAAGTCCGGTATGTCCCCAAATCTAATTCAATCTCCAAAGGGACATCAAAATGGGTTCTAGCCTCCTCACCAACTCGTCTGCAATGACCGCGCTGCAGACCCTTCGCAACGTTAGCTCGCAGCTCGCGACCACGCAGAACCGGATCTCGACCGGTATGCGCGTCTCGACCGCTTCGGACAACGCTGCCTACTGGTCGATCGCAACGTCGATGCGCTCCGACAATGCCGCGCTCTCCGCCGTCTCCGACTCGCTCGGTCTGTCGGCTGCGACCGTCGACACCGAATATACCGCTCTGACCTCGGTTATCGGTGACAAGGACTCCGGCCTGACCAAGCTCCAGGCGCTGCTGGTCGAAGCCAAGACCGCCGGTATCGACCGCACCAAGATCCAGGCTGACATCACCCAGATTCAGCAGGATATGAAGCTCAAGGCCAACTCGGCGACCTTCAACGGCATCAACTGGCTGAGCACGACCGCCACCACGCCGACCACCTTCAACCTGGTGTCGTCGTACTCGCGTGTCGGCGGTACGCCCACCATCGGCTCCATCACCGTGACGACCGCGAACTACTCGCTCTACACCTCGACGCAGACCGGCATTCTGGACACGGCCGGTTCGACCTCTCCGTCGATCAACACGATGAGCATCTCCGCGTTGACCGACTCGGCAGCTGACCAGACCACGCTCGATGGCTACATCGCGCAGGTCACCGCCGGCATCAACTCGGTGGCCTCGGCCGCCGCCAATCTCGGTGCCGTCAAGAACCGACTCGCGACCAACACGGAGTTCGTCAAGACCCTGATGGACTCGGTGGACCGCGGTATCGGCCAGCTCGTCGACGCCGACATGAACGCGGAATCGACCCGCCTTCAGGCGCTCCAGACCCAGCAGCAGCTCGGCGTTCAGGCGCTCTCGATCGCCAACCAGAACAGCCAGAGCATCCTGTCGCTGTTCCGCTAAGCGGCGGCTTCGAAAACGACCGTGCTCCTCAGGGAGCACGGTCTCCGCCATGAACGGCGGATCTGACGGCACACGAAGTGCCCACATCGGTCTCCTGACGCCACCTTCCAGGCAACACGCCGTCGCCGATCGCACCGCGATGCGACCGGCCGTCCGCTTGTTGCCGACGCGCGCGATCGCGTCACTCAGTCTCTTGTAAAATTGCAACGCCTCGCCGGCGAACCGACACATTCGTGATCTCGCGCAACCTTCAGACAAGGTTGGCAGCAGAGTGTCCTCTACGTTCGCATTGGTACGAGGTCACATGCTGCTCAGTCGTGCGCAGGTACAGCAACTGCTCAACAATCTGCTCGAGCTTGGGCCGCGACGCCTGATGGCCTTGGGATTGATCGGTTTCGCCGTTCTCGTCACCGTCGTGGGCGGCGCCTATTATCTGAGCCGGCCTGAATTCGAAACGCTCTATACCGGCCTTTCCCGCGAAGACGTGACGCGTATGGGTGCCGCGCTGCGCGAGCAGAACATCACCTTCGACGTCAACACAGCCGGCGACGCGGTCTCGGTGCGTCCGAGCCAGACGATGCAAGCGCGGATGCTGCTCGCCGAGAAGGGGCTGCCGACCAGCGCCAATTCCGGCTACGAGCTCTTCGACAAGATCGGCTCGCTCGGTTTGACCTCGTTCATGCAGGAGGTCACCAAGCTCCGGGCGCTGGAAGGCGAAATCGCCCGCACGGTGCAGTTGATGAAGGGCGTGAAGGCGGCGCGGGTGCATATCGTGATGCCGGTGCGGGGGTCGTTCCGCGCGACGCAGCAGCCGCCTTCGGCATCGGTCGTGCTGCGCACCGACGGCGCAATCGAGGCACGCACGGCGCAGTCGATCCGTCATCTCGTCGCGGCGGCCATTCCGGGCATGAGTCGCGACAAGGTCACGGTGCTGGACGCCGACGGTTCGATGCTGCTTGCCGAAGAGGATGAGGCGACGGCTGCTCCGACCAAGATGGCGAGCCTGCAGAAGACGGTCGGCGGGATGGTGCAAGAGAACATCCGCAAGGCGCTGACGCCGTATCTGGGCCTCGACAATTTCGAAGTGAGCGTTGCATCGCAGCTCTCCACCGACAAGCGGCAGATCAACGAGACCGTCTACGATCCGGAGAGCCGCGCAGAACGTTCGGTGAGGAACGTCCGCGAGAACGAGAAGTCGCAGAATGCGGACCGTTCGCAGCCGACCACGGTGCAGCAGAACCTTCCCGACCAGCAGGTGAACGCCGGCGGCACCAAGAATTCCAGCGAGGACAAGACCCGCCGCGAGGACGTCACGAATTTCGAGGTCTCTTCCAAGACCACGACGACGGTGAGCGACGGCTATTCGGTGAAGAAGCTGTTCATTGCCGTGCTGGTGAACCGCGGGCGGCTCATTGCCGACCTCGGGGACAAGAGCAACCAGGCCATCGTCGACAGCAAGCTCGCCGAGATCAGCCAACTCGCAGCCACGGCCGGCGGGCTGGACAAGGCGCGCGGCGACCAGATCCAGGTGACAGCCGTCGATTTCATCGAAGGCTCTCGCGAACTGGCACCGGTGCCGCCGATCAGCTTCGTCGAGATGATCAACAAGCAGCTCGGCAGCGTCATCAACGCAGTGACGATCCTGGCCGTCGCTTCGATGCTGGTGTGGTTCGGACTTCGTCCTGCGGTCAACGGCATTTTGACCCATCGTGCGGCGCAGGAGCAGACCGAGGCGGCGGAAGCTGCCGAGCTCGAGTCGGCCGCTGGCGCCCTTGCATTGGCGGACAACGAGGAGGCCGAGCTCAACCTGGTCGAAGACCTCGAAGGCAAGATGCAGCGAACGCCGCAGAAGCGGTTGGAGCAGATCGTCCGTCTCGATCAGATGCAGGCGGCAGCGATCCTTAAAGACTGGATGCGACGCGAGGAGGCGGCATGAACGCGGCAATCGGAAAGCTCCTGACGCAGTTCGACGCGAACGGGCGGGTCAAATCGCCTCCACCTCCACCGCCACCCAAAATCCAGGACGTGCTGACGAGGCCGAAGGAAGCCCGGCGCGAGCCTCAGCCTCAGCCTCAGCCGCAGCCCCAGACCCATTCGCAACCGCAGTCGCACCCGCAGCTTCAGTCGCCGCCTCCGGCGCCGAAGGCGGAAGCCCCGGCGGTCAATCTCCTGGACGATGCCTTTCGGCGCGGCCATGCGGCCGGCGTCGCGGAGGGCGAGTCCAGGATCGCCGAGGAACGAGTGCGCAGCGCAATCCGGCTCGGCGAAGAGCGGGCCAAGTGGTCCGACCAGCAGGCGGTGGCGGTCGTCACCGGTTTCGAGACGGCGTGTCGCGAAATCGAGACCAACATCGCGAGCTCCGTTGCGCGGATATTGCTGCCGTTCCTGGCCGATGCGGTCCGCGACAAGGCGATCGGGTCGCTGGTCGAGCAGATTGCGGCGCTGACCGGAAATTCGCCGGTGCCGGTGTTCAAGGTCACGGGCCCGAGCGAACTGCTCGACCTGGTGAAGACGCAGCTCGGGACGGCCCGGCGAACGGGCTTCGAGTATGAGGCCGCCGATACTTTCGAGGTTCGCGTCGTGGCCGACCAGACAGTGATCGAGACGCAGATCACGGCCTGGAGCGAGCGCCTGAAAGAGGCGCGCCGGTAGTCCGTCATGAATGAGGTCAAGTCAGAACTCGTCATCATCCGCCGGCGGAGCGCCTTCGACGATGAGAAGCCGCACGGCGGCGTCTGGAAGATCGCCTATGCGGACTTCATGACCGCGATGATGGCGTTCTTCCTGGTGATGTGGCTGATCAATGCACTCAACCAGGACCAGAAGCAGGTGGTTGCGAGCTATTTCAATCCGATCAAGCTCGCGGAGAACGCACCTGCCCCGAAGGGGCTCAAGGATCTCTCCAAGAAGGAGCCGTCGTCGTTCGACGGCCAGGACGGCAGGCGTCAGCCGGGAGGACCGAGCGAGGAACGTCGCGGTGACTCTCCGACCGCCGAGAAGCCGCCCTTCTACGAGGAGAAGGTCCTGTTCCGCGATCCCTATACGACGCTCGCCGAGATCGCCAGCAGCGCGAACCAAGCCTCGGGCCAGCGGCGCGCCGGCGCTCTGACGTCCGCCGAGGAGGACGGCCTCAAGGGAGGCGACGCCTACCGCGATCCGTTCGATCCCGGCTATTGGAAGCTTGCGCCGCAGGCAGCGAAGGACGCCGATCGCATCATCGAGGGCGAACCCAAGCCCGAGTCCAAGCCGAATGCGGCCGCGCGCGACACTGCGCCTGGCACGGGCCAAGGCGAGACGCAGGCACGCCGAGCCAGGCAGGACGATGCTGGCGGAAGCGTGGCTCCGAACGCCGATGCGTCGTCCGCAAGCCTGTCGGCCTTACTGCCGCCGGGGCCCGCGCCGTCGCAGTCTTCACGCGAAGGGAGCGCGCAGCCGGGTGCCCAGGCCGGTAATCAAGCCAATGCCGTCGCGCAGCCGCGTCCCAACGACACGACCAAGGAATCCGAGCGCGACGCGATTCAGGCCCAGCAGCTAGCGATCAGACAGCTTCAGTCGGCGATCGCGGATGCGCTGTCGGACGTCAAGGCCGGCGCGGGACCGGTGGCCGAGGTGCGCCAGGTCGAGGACGGCCTGCTGATCAGCCTGACCGACGATGCAAACTTCGGCATGTTCGCGGTCGGCTCGGCTGAGCCGCGACCCGAACTCATCCGTGTGATCGACAAGATCGGCCCGCTGCTGACGAAGCGTCCCGGCGTGATCATCGTCCGCGGCCACACCGACAATCGGCCATACCGTTCGGAGACCTACGACAACTGGCGGCTGTCGACGGCGCGTGCGCAGATGGCCTATTACATGCTGGTCCGCTCCGGCGTCGATGCGCAGCGCATCGAGCATGTCGAGGGCTATGCCGATCGGCGGCCGAAACTTCAAAACGATCCGGCGGCCGCGCAGAACAGACGGATCGAGATCATGGTCCGGGAGAAGCGTCCTTGATCAGGCCTCTTCTCCGCGCTGCGCTGCTGATGCTGCTGTCGTTCACGGCGGCAGGCGCATTCGCCGAGGCGGCACCGACATCGAGCGAGCCGTATGAGCTCGTTCGGGCGTTGCAGGCCGTGCAAGACGGCATCGCCAACGGCGATAATGCGGCGCACGGCAGCCACGGTGCATTGATCCGGCAGATCGGCGAAAAACTTCTCGCGGCCGATCCGGCCGTGTGGAGTAATCCGCAGAACGGCCAGGCCGCCGTCATCTACCTGCTCAGCGGCGGCGCGCCGCAAATCATCCGCAAGCTGCCGCGCGACAAGCTGAATGTCGACGGACGGCTGTTCGACGGCGCGCTTGCCTATGTCGAGGGTCGTCAGGACGAAGCGCGCGAACTGCTCAAGGATGTCAAGCCGCGGACGATTCCGTCGGGTCTGGGCGGGCAGCTCGCGCTGGTCCAGGGCGCCCTGTTCGCACGCGCCGAAGCATCGTTTGCCATCGAGCGTCTGGATGACGCGCGCCTGCTCCTGCCGGGCACATTGGTGGAGGAGGCCGCTCTGCGGCGCGAGATCCTGCTGGTCGGGCAAGCAGAGGATTTCGACAAGTTCGAGTTCCTGGCGCTGGCCTACATCCGGCACTATCACAAGTCAGTCTATGCCGGGGACTTCTGGCAGCGGTTTTCCACGGGTCTGACGCAATCGAGCCTCGCGCTCGACGAGCGTCGGTTTGCGCGGATCTCCACCCTCCTGGAGCAGATCGACCGCGCGAGCCGCCTCAAGCTGTATCTCGTGATCGCGCGCACCGCGATGGTGCGCGGGGGGCTGGTCGTGACCCGGCTCGCCGGCGAACGCGCGCTGACTCTCAGCGCCGATGCCTCGGCGGAGCGCGAGCGGGCGCATTTGTTCCGCGGCGTGGCGCGGGCGCTCACCGACGAATATGACGGCGGTCTCGCCGAGTTGAAGGCGCTCGAGCGGTCGAAGCTGCCGGAGCGCGACATTCCCTTTCTCAATGCAACGATGCAGCTCGCACTCGACGTTCGCAAGCCGTTCGCCGGCGGATCCGCCGCCGCAGCCGACAAGCCCCCGGTCACGCCGGCGCGTGTCGATCTCGCGTCGTCCACCGCAACGCTCGCGCGTGCACAGAAGCAGCTCGGTGAGCTCGCACTCCTCACCAGGGATCGCCGTCCATGACGAAGCTCAGTGGAACCTCCGGACCGGTCTTTTCGGGTCTCGCCGAAAGCCTCAACATGCGGGGCACATCGCGCTCTGGGAAGGGCGCCGGGACGAAAGCGCAGGCGGAGTCGTCCTTCAACGATCTGCTGCACACCGTCTCGAACCTCGCGAAGCGCGCGCTCAACGACGAGGGCAGCGACACGGCCGTGAAAGCCGGAACGCTGCGGACGCGCCTGGCGCATCAGAGCGGGAAGGACAAGGCGACGGACGAGACGGTGCACGAACGGACCGCGTCGGTCGAAGAGCCCGGATCCAGCGAGAAGCCCACCGAGAAATCTTCCGACAAAAAGATCGACAAATCGTCCGGCAAACATGGTCCCCTCGATGATATGGAGCAGGCCGACGTCCAGAGCCGATCGAGCATCGCCGGGATCATCGGACAGGAGATCGTCGCCGGGCAGCCGGTCGTGATGCCGCAGATGCAAGCACCGGCCGGCGACAAGAAGGATGCGTCCGGGCGTGAGGAGCGGTCTTCCACGACGAAGCGCGACGTTCAGGGCATGGGCACGGCGAAGGCGACGACAGCCGAGCCCCCATCTCCCGCGGCTCCGACCGCCGCGCACTCGCAGGCCGCGGCTTCGCACGCGACGGCTACCGACCAGGCGACATCGGCGGACGGCAGTGAGCCATCGCCGACGCAAACGGCACCCGGCTTCGAGGCCATCGCGGCCAATGTCGAGCGTGCCGCCAAGGCCTCGACGCGGGACGCATTGCCCGAGACGACCAAGGTCACCGTGGTCCAGCAGGAGACCCATCTGCCCCCGGCGCAGTTCAACGCGCCGCAGCAGGTTGCCAACGTTGTCGTCGCCGAGCTGAAGGAAGCTCCGGCACCGACGGCGTCCGCAGCTCCAGATCTTGCAGCGTCCCAAGCCAATGCGCCGGATCAGCCGCTCAAGATTCTGACCATCAATCTCGAGCCTCCCGCGCTCGGCAATGTCACCGTGCGCCTTCGTCTCGTCGGCAACGAGGTGTCCGTCCACCTCGCCGCCGAACGAAAGGACACGAGCCAGATGCTGGACCAGCAGCGCGATTCGATCCGCGATTTGATGCAGTCGGCGGGCTACGTCGCCGAAATTGCGCCCGTCCAGCACGGCTCGCTGGATGGATTCCAGAGCGGCTCCGGCCAGTCGCAGCCGCAGCTCTCGGGCCAGCAACAGTCCTCGTCGCAGTCGCAGGGCACGTTCGACGGCACCAGCAATTCGTCGGGACAGTCGGACGGCGGCGCGAAGCAGGCTCGACAGGAGCGCCAGTCCAACCAGGAGACGCGTCATGATCAGGACGTGGCGCCGCAAATTCGTCGCGGCCCTGTTTATCTGTAACGCCGGCACCGCGGCCGCGGCGACCGATAACGCGCGCCCGTGCGAGCGCGAGATGGCGCGTGCGTCCCAGCAGCACGGAATTCCGCTCGGCATCCTCTACGCGGTCGGCCTGACCGAGACCGGGCGGCGCGGCGCGCTTCATCCTTATGCGCTCGGCGCCGAAGGACAGACCGTGTTCGCCAAGGACATGAACGACGCGATCGCCAACTTCGAAGCCATGCGAGCCAAGGGGATCAAGCTGATCGACCTCGGCTGCATGCAGATCAACCACTACTATCACGGCGACAAATTCGCCTCGGTCCGGGCGATGTTCGATCCCGCCGTGAATGTCGACTACGCCGCGCGCTTCCTGAAGGAGCTGAAGCAGCGCGAGGGCAGCTGGACCATGGCAGTCGCCCGTTACAATGCAGGCCCCAACAACCAGCCGGCGCAGAAACGCTACGTCTGTCACATCGTCGCGCATCTTGTCTCCAGCGGCTTCGGCGCGTGGACCGACAAGGCGCGCTCGTTCTGTCAGCCCAAAACGAGCTGAAGGGCCGACATCAAGTTGTGCATCGGTCCCCATCATCAGCCTCGCGCAAGCAACAGCCTCCATTGTAACTGCAACCTACCAAAGGAGCCCAATTCATGAGCCTGTATGGTGTTATGCGCACCGGCGTTTCCGGGATGAACGCGCAGTCCAACAAGCTGTCGACAGTTTCGGACAACATCGCGAACGTCAACACCACCGGCTACAAGCGGGCTTCGACCGAGTTCTCCTCGCTGATCCTGAATAGCGGTTCGGGCAATTACGATTCCGGCGCGGTCGAGACCACGGTCCGCTACGCCATCAGCGATGCGGGCAATTACCAGTTCACGACCTCGGCGACGGACCTCGCGGTCCAGGGCAACGGCTTCTTCGTCGTGCAGGATCCGAACGGCAACAATTTCCTGACGCGCGCCGGCGCGTTCGTGCCCGACAGCACGGGCAATCTCGTCAACTCCGCCGGCTTCCAGCTGATGGGCTACAACATCGCGAACGGCGCCACGCCCACCGTCGCCGCCAATGGCTTCGGTGGTCTCCAGGTCATCAACGTCAACCAATTGGCGCTGCAGGCCGCGCCATCGACCAAGGCAAGTGTCGCCGCCAATCTGGATCCGAGCGCTGCGATCATCGCGGGCCCGCCCGGTCCCGGTGCCTATACCTCGAAGACTTCGGTCGTCACCTACGACAACATCGGCAACGCCGTGACCGTCGACGTCTATGCCGCGAAGACCGCCGCGAATACCTGGCAGATCCAGCTCTACGATTCCTCGACAGGTACCGCGCTCGCGGGTGGTCTCAACACCTTCACCTTCGACGTCACCGCAGTGGGCAAGGGCAAGCTCGCCGCCGCAAGCCCGACATCGCTGACCGTGACCATCCCCGGCGGCTCGTCCTTCAACATGGACCTGTCGGCCATGACCCAGGTCGCCTCCAGCTTCGACTTCAAGGCGACGGTCGATGGCAACGCTCCATCGGCGGTCGAGAAGGTGAACATTGACGACAAGGGCGTGGTCACGGCTGTCCTGAAGAATGGCACCGAGCTGCCGAGCTTTCAGATCGCGCTCGCGACCGTTCCGAGCCCCGACCATTTGACGCCCGAAGTCGGCAACGTCTACTCGCCGAACCTGGATTCCGGAAACGTGCAGGTCGGCCTCGCCGGCCAGGGCGGGCTCGGTACGATCCAGTCGGGTGCGCTGGAAGATTCCAACGTCGACCTCGCGGACGAGTTGACCTCGATGATCGAGGCGCAGCGAGGTTTCACCGCGAACTCGAAATCATTCCAGACCGGCGCCGATCTGCTGGACGTGGTCGTCAACCTGAAGCGCTGATTTCTTCAGCGCTCGTTCCCGGCAAGAGCAGATCATGAACCTTACCGCCGCTCTCGAATCCGCCCGCTCCTCGCTGATGGCGTCGGGCATCCAGTCGTCGGTCATCTCGCGCAACATCGCCGGTGCCAGCTCCACCGGCTATTCGCGCAAGATTGCCGTGCTGGACAACCTCCCGGGAGCCGGTGTCTACGTGGCGGCGATCCAGCGCGCCGCCAGCTCGGGTCTCTACACCAACGTGCTGACCGCGACCTCGTCGTCGGCCAAGCAGAGCGCGATCCTTGACGGTCTCCAGAAGATCGCAGCTGCCACGGTGGACGATCCGGAGCTCGACCAGTCGCCGACGGCGCAACTCAATGCGCTGAAGAAGGCGCTCCAGCAATATGCCAACGCCCCGGACAACACCACGCTGGCGCAGGCGGCGGTGGCGTCGGCCAAGGACATGGCGACCACGCTCAACCAGGCCACCCAGACCGTGCAGTCTGTCCGGGAGGGCGCGGATGCCGACATGAATACGTCGGTTCAAAACATCAATCGGTTGCTCTCCCAATTCCAGACCGTGAACACCGCAATCGTGAAGGGGACGATCTCCGGCGACGACATCACCGACTACCTCGACCAGCGCGACAGCATCGTCTCGCAGCTGTCGCAGGAGCTCGGCGTCACAATGTCGACCCGTCCCAACGGAGACGCGGCGCTCTATACCGACAGCGGCGCCGTCCTGTTCGACAAGTTGGCGCGCACGGTGAGTTTCGCGCCGACCAACGCTTATACGGCCGGTACCACCGGCAATGCGGTCTATGTCGACGGCGTGCCGGTGACCGGCGCCAATTCTGTGATGCCGCTGAAATCAGGCAAGCTCGCAGGCCTCGCTCAGCTGCGTGACCAGGACACAGTCACCTATCAGAGTCAGCTCGACGAAATCGCGCGCGGCCTGATCGATACCTTCAAGGAGAGTGATCAGTCCGGCGCGGCGCTGCCCGACGTTCCCGGTCTCTTCACTTATCCCGGTTCGCCGGCGATGCCGGCGAGCGCCACCGTCTCGGTGGGACTCGCTGGCACGATTTCGGTTGCTGCATCGGTCGATCCGGCCCAGGGTGGCAATCCTAACCTGCTGCGCGACGGTGCGATCAGCGGCAACGTCGCATACCAATACAATACTGCCGGCAACGGCGGGTACTCGGCCCGGCTGCAGCAGCTCATCGGCGGCATGGATGCGTCGCAGCCGTTCGATGCAACCGCGCAAGGAAAGCCGAACGGCAGCTTGATCGATTTCGCGTCGTCCTCGACGAGCTGGATCGAAAACCAGCGCAAGACCGCCGACTCCAACGTCACCTACCAGAAAACGCTGCTCGACCGCAGCACCGCGGCGCTGTCGAACGTCAGCGGCGTCAACATGGACGACGAGATGTCGTTGATGCTTCAGGTCGAACGCACCTATTCGGCTTCGTCGAAGATCATCTCGACCGTCGACGAAATGCTGCAGAGCCTGCTGGCCGCCGTGGGAAATTAAGTGATGATGAGCGCGAACTACATCTCGACCTTGATGCTGTCTTCGTCGTTGAGGTCCTCGATCACGAACAATCAGGCCGCGCTGGCCAAGGCCTCGAAGGAAGCCACCACCGGCCGCTTCGCCGATGTCGGCCTCGAGCTTGGCGCCACGACGGGAAGCGACGTCAGCCTGCGGGCGGACCTGAGCTTCGCCGATCAACTCGTCGATACCAACGGGCTGGTCTCGGGACGCCTGGACATAACGCAGAGCCGGATCACCCAGCTTGGTTCGACCGCAACGGACTTCCTCAAGGACCTTATCGCGGCTCGCAGTACCGACGGCGGCGGGCGGATCATCCTGCCGCCTGCGTCCTCCAACCTCCAGGATTTGATTGGCGCGCTGAACGTATCCTATAACGGCTCGTCTCTGTTCTCGGGCATCAACACGCAGAACACGCCGATCACGGCCTACACCGCGGGCTCCGCGAGCAAGAACCAGGTCGACGCCGACTTCCTTGCGACCTTCGGCTTCTCGCAATCATCGCCCAGCGTGAGCAGCATCACCCCGGCTCAGATGCAGACCTTCCTGGACACCACCTTCGATGCGGAGTTCGCGAGCCCGGCCTGGAACACCAATTGGTCGTCGGCGACCGACCAGGTCATGCAAAGCCGTATCTCCACGACCGAGATCGCTGATACCTCCGTCAGCGCCAATCAGCCAGGCTTCCGCAAGCTCGCCGAGGCCTACACCATGATGGCGGATCTCGGAAACGCCAGCCTGGATCAAGCGACGTTCCAGGTCGTCGTGGACAAGGCCATCGGCCTTGTCGGAAACGCCATCAGTGACCTTGCGACCCTCGGCGGCAACATCGGTACGGTCCAGCAACGGATCACCTCCGCAACCGACAAGCTCAAGACGCAGCAGGATATTCTGAACAATCAGATCGTCGGTATAGAGAAGGTCGATCCGACGGAAGCATCGGTCCGGGTCAACACCTTGCAGACGCAGATCCAGACGGCGCTTGCGCTCACCTCGCAGCTCCAGAAGATCAGCCTCATCAACTATCTCTGAGTCCAGCTCCTTCGTAAGGTTCGTAACCCTTGTCTTGTTGTTCGGTCTCCTGCGCAGAGTTGTCCTGATGACGTTTGAAGCCTATGAAGCGGTCGTCGACGAGAGCGGCTATGAGGCGCGGGGCCGCGAGCGGCAGGCGCTCAGCCTCGGCATCGACCGGCTCGAGCGGATCCAGAAGGACCGCTTCAGCCTCGAGGATCTGGTCGAGAGCCTACTCTATGTGCGGCGGCTGTGGACGATCTTCATCGAGGATCTCGCGCATCCGGAAAACGGGCTTCCGGAAAAGCTGCGCGCGGACATCATCTCGATCGGCCTGTGGGTCGTCAAGGAAGCCGACCGCCTTCGCGAAGAAAGGTCGAATGACGTGATGCAGCTCATCGAAATCAACCGCCTGATCCGAGACGCTCTTTGATGAAAATATCCTTGCGCGCGGGCGAACGGGTCTACATCAACGGCGCGGTGCTGCGCGTGGACCGCAAGGTCTCCGTCGAGCTCGTCAACGACGTGATGTTCCTGCTCGAAGGGCAGATCATGCAGGCCTCCGACGCCACCACGGCGCTGCGGCAGCTCTATTTCATCGTCCAGCTCATGCTGATGAATCCGACCGACGTCCGGGACGCTGCAGCTCTTTACGGGCAGCATCACGCGGCCCTGCTCGCCGTGTGCGAGAGCCAGGAGATGCTGGTCGGGCTTGGCGCGGTCGACGACCTGGTCGGGGCCAGCCGTTACTTCGAGGCGCTCAAGCGGATCCGGGCACTGTTTCCGGTGGAGCAGGCCATCCTGGCCGGCGCCAAGATCGATTCCCCATTCGAGGCTGCCTGACAGCGGAGAGATACATGAACGTCACCAGCGCGACCGATAGCACCAGCAAGTCGTCCAGTTCGACGACGTCGACGTCGAGCACCGGCGTCGACTACAACACGTTTCTTCGGCTCCTCATTGCGGAGATGAAGAATCAGGATCCGACCAATCCGATGGATACCTCCCAATACATGAGCCAGTTTGCGCAGCTTTCGTCGGTCGAGCAGGCAATGCAGACCAATAACAAGCTCGACGCTCTGCTGTCTTCGCAGTCGCTGTCGCAGGCCAATGGGTTGATCGGAAAGACCGTGAGCTTCACGGACTCGACCGGCGCGAGCTTCAGCGGCAAGGTCGCTTCGGTTTCCATCAACAGCGACGGCTCCGTCGCGACACTCGAGAACGGTACGAAAGTCGCGATCGGTCCCGGTCTCACGATCAGCCAGTCATGAACGAACGGGATGCTCTCGACATCGTCCAGGCGGCGATCTGGACCATCATCGTTGCCTCCGGGCCTGCCGTCGGTGCCGCGATGCTGGTCGGCACTATCATCGCGCTGATCCAGGCGTTGACCCAGATCCAGGAGGTGACGCTGACCTTCGTTCCGAAGATCATCGTCATTCTCGTGGTCGTCGCCGTCTCCGGCTCCTTCATCGGAGCCCATCTCTCCACCTTCACCGAGATGGTCTATTCGCACATCGAGCGCGGCTTCTGATCCGGACTGTCCTGGTCACTCTGCCACCCTGCCACCACCCCCGCGTAAGCTTTGCACGGCAGATTACGGGCCGGATCCTCTGCCGGTGACCCATGGCCGATACGTTAGCTGCTAGCCTGCCGACCCCGCGACGATTGGGCGCCGATGCCTTTTTCGCAGGCGGCATCGTGGCCATGCTCACGATCCTGTTCCTGCCGATACCGCCAATCCTGATCGATCTCGGTCTCGCATTCTCGATCGCGCTGTCGGCGCTGATCCTGATGGTCGCGCTGTGGATCCAGCGGCCGCTCGATTTCTCGGCATTCCCGACCGTGCTCCTGATCGCGACAATCCTGCGGCTTGCGCTCAACGTCGCAACGACCCGTCTCATCCTGTCGCGCGGTGGGGAGGGGGAAAACGCTGCGGGCCATGTCGTTGCCGGTTTCTCGAAGTTCGTCATGGGTGGTGATTTCGTCATCGGCCTGATCATCTTCGCCATTCTGGTCACGGTGAACTTCGTCGTGATCACCAAGGGCGCAACGCGTATCGCCGAAGTCGGCGCCCGTTTCACTCTGGATGCCATCCCCGGCAAGCAGATGGCGATCGACGCGGATCTGTCCGCGGGCCTGATCGACGACAAGGAAGCCCAGCGCCGGCGCCGCGAGCTGGAAGAGGAGAGCGCGTTTTTCGGCGCCATGGACGGTGCCTCGAAATTCGTCCGCGGCGACGCCGTCGCCGGTTTGATCATCACCGCGATCAACATTTTCGGCGGTATCATCATCGGCGTGACGCATCACGGGTTGACGCTGGCACGGGCCGCCGACGTCTACACCAAGCTCTCCGTGGGCGACGGTCTGGTAACGCAGATGCCGGCGCTGATCGTGTCGCTGTCGGCGGGCCTGCTCGTCTCGAAGGGCGGCACCAGGGGTTCGGCCGAGCAGGCGGTGTTGCGGCAGCTCGGCGGCTATCCGCGCGCGGTGTCGGCCGCCGCGCTGATGATGTTCGTGCTCGCCTTGATGCCGGGGCTGCCGACGGCGCCCTTCCTGCTGCTCGGCGGCGTCATGGCTTTCGTCGGATACTCGCTGCCGAGGCGGCAGGCAGCCCTGAAGCAGAAGGAAGATGCGCGCAAGGCCGACGAACGCGCCCAGGTCGATGCCAAGGAATCCGTCAAGGAATCGCTCAAGACGGCGGAGATCGAGCTGGCGCTCGGCGGCCACCTCTCGGTCCACCTGCTGGGCTCGCGCCACGAGCTGGCGCACCGCGTGGCGAAGATCCGCAAGAAGTTCGCCAAGCAGTACGGCTTCGTGGTTCCCGAGATCAAGCTCACCGACAATTTGTCGATCGATCCCAAAGGATACCAGATCCGGATCCACGACACCCGCGTCGCGCAGGGCGAGCTCCGGCTCGGCGAAGTGCTGGTGCTGGTCGACAAGGACGGCAAGCCCGACGTGCCAGGCGAAGAGGTGATCGAGCCGGCCTTCGGCATGAAGGCGTTGTGGGTGACGGACGCGTTCACCGACGAGGTCAAGCGTCAGGGCTGCAAGCCGGTCGACAATCTGTCGGTGCTGCTCACGCATCTGAGCGAAGTGATCAGGGCCAACCTCGCCCAGCTGCTGTCCTACAAGGACATGCGCGGCCTGCTCGACCAGCTCGATCCCGAATACAAGCGCCTGGTCGAGGATCTCTGCCCGTCGCAGATATCGTATTCGGGGCTGCTGGCGATCCTGAAGATCCTGCTGGCCGAGCGCGTGTCGATCCGCAACCTCCATCTGATCCTCGAAGCCATCGCCGAAATCGCGCCCCATGTGCGGCGCTCCGAGCAGGTGGCAGAACATGTGCGTACACGTCTTGCCCAGCAGATTTGCGGCGATCTCTCCGACAATGGCGTGCTCAACGTCGTCCGTCTCGGCAACCGTTGGGATCTCGCGTTCCACCAGAGCCTGAAGCGCGACGCCAAGGGCGACGTCGTCGAATTCGACGCCGACCCGCGCCTGATCGAGCAGTTTGCGACCGAAGCCAGCGCCGCGATCCGCAAGTTCACCGAGAACGGCACCAGCGTGGTGCTGGCGGTGACCCCGGAAGCGCGTCCCTACGTCCGGATGATCCTGGAGCGGGTCTTTCCGACACTGCCGATCCTGTCGCATGTCGAAGTCGCGCGCAGCACCGAGATCAGGGCGCTTGGAGCCATATCGTGATCAGCGGCCTCACCGACAGCGTGCTGGTGACGTTCATCGTGTTCTGCCGCATCGGTGCCTGCCTGATGCTGGTGCCCGGCTATTCCAGCGTCAACGTTCCGGCCCAGGTCCGATTGTTCGTCGCGCTCGTCACGACGTTTGCGCTGACGCCGATCCTGATTGCTGTCCTGAAGCCTCTCACGGACAACGCGGCGCCGCTGACGCTCGTGCTGCTGATCTGCTCCGAGCTCGTGGTCGGCAGCGTCATCGGGCTCGGCGGTCGCGTGTTCTTCCTCGCACTCCAGACCATGGCCACCATGATGGCCAGTGCGATCGGGCTGAGCAACATCCCGGGGACGCAGGTGGGCGACACCGATCCGGCGCCGGCCCTGGTGCCGCTGATCATGACGGCCGTCACCACGCTGTTCTTCATGACCGACCAGCACTGGCAGGTCCTGCGCGGGCTGATGAACTCCTACGACGTCTGGCATCCCGGCGACCGGCTCGGCGGCAGCATGCCGCTCGACCAGCTCGTGGGCCGGTTGTCGGAGGCATTCGTGCTGACGCTGCGGATCGCCAGTCCTTTCATCGTCTATTCGGTCGTCGTCAACCTGGCGGTCGGGCTGATCAACAAACTGACGCCGGCGATTCCTGTCTATTTCATCTCGGTGCCCTTCGTGCTGTTCGGCGGATTCCTGCTGCTCTACCTCACCAGCGACGAGCTCTTGACGCAATTCATGCTTGGCGTCTCGTCCTGGCTGGCGGAGTGATCGGTCATGACGTCGCGCGCGGACAAGCTCGGCCGGATGGTTTCGCTCGTGAAGCTCCAGCTCCGGCTGTCAGAATGGCAGCTCGCGCATCTGCGGCAGCAGGAGCGCAGCTTGCAGGACGAGCAGGAATGGCTGGTCGGAACTCTCAACGAGGGGAAGCCGCCGGCGGGATCATCGAGCGAATCGATCGCGCGGCGCCTGACCAGAACCAGCCTCGGCGCGCGCGCGATTCAGGCGCAGGCCTCGCAGCAGCTCGACCAGGTTCGCGCGGAGAGCCGCCGTGTGAAGCAGTTCGAGCAGGTCGCGAAGGCGGCGCTCGCGGACAAGCTTCGCGACGCCGAGAAGCGATCGCTCGAGGAGATGACGGGAACAAGCCTCACCGTGCGCGAGTGGACGCCACGGCTAGCCAACCGGAACAAGACATGATCGTGACAGCGACGCCCGACCTCGTTCTCGACGTCCTCGACGCAGCCGATCCCGTGACGCAGCGCGCGGCCGCCGCGAAGCTCGATGCGCTGAAATCATCGGACACGGATTTCGCCGCCACGATGGACACGGAGGTCGGCAAGGCGAAGGCCAAGGCGGCTGCTGCCGATCAATCCGCGACGAAGATTTCGGAACCGCAGTCGGGTGCGGTGAACGGGGCGCCGGTGCAGGTGATCAAAGCGCCGGCATCCGGCGAGGTGTACCGCAAGTTCGAAGCCTTCATCCTCCAGACCTTCGTCGAGACGATGCTGCCGAAGGAGTCGGAGGAGGTCTTTGGCAAGGGCACGGCCGGCGGTGTCTGGAAGTCGATGCTGGCGGAGCAACTTGGTGCTCAGCTGGCAAAGGGCAAGGGCATTGGCATTGCCAAGCAGCTCGCTGCCGCGCATCCGGCGGGACCGGACGCTACGGGCAAGGCCGGATGACGATCCGGCAATGGATGACAGAAGTTGAAGGATGAATTTCCTATGCAGGCACAAGAAGGCGCGGCGGCCATGGTAATGGAACAGCCGGCCGTGGACACCGAGGCGATGACGACGGCAGCCGTGTCGGGCGATGCGCTGCTGCCCGTGCTGCTGTCGAATGTCGGCGGCGAGGTCGCGAACGACGGCGCGGACGCGGCGAGATCGGACGAGGTGCGCGGCCTGCTGGCTGCGATTCGCCGGCTCGCAAGCATCGTCGAAGAGGAGACGGCCGCGCTCGCGACGGGCAAGAAGATCGACTTCGACGAGTTCAGCGCCCGGAAGAGCCGGAGCATGCTGGAATTCGTCCGCCTGATGCGGGCACGAATGCATCTCGGCGGCGAGGTCGAGATCACCGAGGAGATCCAGCGGCTGCGCGAGAAGCTCGAGCGTAACCGTTCCATCCTCGAAATGCATTACGATGCGGTGCGCGAGGTCGCGACCATCATTGTCAAGGCTATCAAGGACGCCGAGTCGGACGGCACCTATACCGGCCGCGCAGCGCAGGACGGAAAATGATCAGACTCGTGCTGGCCGGGCTCTGGGTATGCATCCTCACCGCGGGAACGAGCTATGCCGTGGCCTATTGGAAGGAAAATGGCAGCCTGCTGCCTGCAAAGGACGAATATCTCGAGGGGCTGCAGTACCAGAAGACGCGGGCGCTGAGCGTGCCGATGGTCGAGAGTGGCAACGTGCAGGGCTACATCGTCGCGCGCTTCGTCTACACCGTGGAGGCGCGGACCATGCACCAGCTCAACGTGCCGCCCGAGCCGTTCGTCGTCGATGAAGCCTTCCGCAGGATCTATGCGGACGATCGCCTCGATTTCAGAAAACTCGCCCGTTACGACCTCTCCATCCTCACGACGGCCATCAAGCAGCGTGTCAACGAGCGAATGCAGGCCGAAGTCGTCCAGGACGTCCTTGTCGAGGACTTCAATTACGTGTCGAAGGAAGAATTCCAGCAGAAGCCCTAGGGCATTATCGGTTCTGATCGAATCAGAAGCGAAGCTCTAGAACCTAGTTTGGACGCGTGCCGCAGCGTCGGTACTGCCGCGCCTCTGTTCGCCATTGACGTCGCTGAAACTACAACGGCCTCTGCGAAGGAAGTTCGCAGGGGCCGTTGTCGGTTTCGTGGCAGCGCCCTGCCGATCAGTTTCCGGCCGGATACGCCGCCGGAGCGGCATGCGTCCTGTTCAGCAGGATGCCGACCTCATCGAGCTCCTGCATCGGCACGTCGATGGTTTCGCCGGCCGGGATGTCGAGCCGGTATCCGACGTAGCGCCGGGCCACGATCGCATCGAAGCCGAGGCGATCGCGGAGTTTCTTGCGCAGCTTGCTGACGTGGCTCTCGATTACGCTCTCGTCGAATGTCGCTTCGAAGATGCCGTAGACCGCGTTGAATATCTGCGTCTTGGTGACCCACTTGCCGTGGTTGCTGACCATATATTCGAGAATGCGCAGTTCGCGGCGGGGCAGGGTGAGGGCGTGGCCGGCGACCTCGGGGTCACGTCCGTTGAAGAAGACCTGGATCCTGGTCTCGCAGGGCCTCGGCAGTTCCCCGACCCGGCGGCGCGCAATTGCGGCCGTTCGGGCGAGGATCTCCCGGAGGTGAATCGGCACGTAGACGACGTCATCGACGCCCGATTCGAACAGCTCCAGCGTGTTCTTGAGCATCTTCTGGCCGCTCATGGCGATGATCGGCGCCGAGGAGCGCTTGCGCATCGCCCGCGGCAGGCTTCCGCGGGTGTCGCAATCCCCGAGGAGGAAGGCGTCCACCGCGGCCAAATCCGGTTCACTCGCAGATTGCAGCCAGTCCCAGAATTCTCCGGAGGAGAAGCCGATCGACGATACACCTTCGCGAACGAGCCCTCCGACATAGCTGTTCGTGACGCTCTCGCGATCATCAACGATAATATACATCAGTTTGTCGCCCCTGTTTCGCACTTGTTACGGCCGGTTGGTTGTTGTGATGCCCGGCTCGGCAACTGTGCTGTTTGACGATATTCCTTCCCGCGAACCGTTATTATGGTTTCGATATTCGCGGGCAGCCCTACGCATTCAGTGCCTGCGTCTCGCAGGCCTGCTACTTCGACTCGATACTGAACGCTTACTGCGTGAGGCTCGGCGGGTGTCTTGCGGATCACCTCGCGGAGCGGATTGAGAAAGCGACCTAGAACAGTTGCGCCAAGTTGCTCATTGCATCCGAACGCTACTGCACTGTGTCGATCTCCTCGCCAACTGGCGAGAATCACTTGAGTAGGACCGTAACAATTGCCGATTTCCGATCAAGCGTGCGCAACTAAGCGTTTGCTACACGTGCTTGATGCTGTTGATTCAGTTCGAGTTGTTTCTTTGTATATTCAATCGCATCAGTTGATTTGGAATTCGAACTAGTTTTGCACCCTGGCGGTTCTAAAGTTCCGCATCCCCGTATGATTACAGCTATTTTGGGTAATGCTGCGCATCATGCATATTGAGGGATTTTCAACCCCGGATTGACTCTCGTCATCGTGTTTCCACGTGCGACAATTCGACTCATGTATGGCGAGGCGACTCCAGCTTGGCGAAATCTTGGCAAGGGTGTGTCTTTCGAGTCGCACTCTCGCCACGTGCATGACGCTTTTGACTCATGTGACGTCGCATCGCGCGTGATGAAAAGTTTTCGATCCGCACGTTTCAGGCAAGCTTCGGCAAATAACGTCACCGTTCGACAGATCGAACTGAACGGAGCATTCTCGCATGTTGTCCGATGGACAAGCTCGTCCCAACGCAACCGCCGATGCTTCCGTAACGGCGAAGCCGGCTACAGATGCGCGCGATCCCAGGGACAATGCGGCGCCGACCGCCAAGCCTTTTGCAAATACCCAGCCTTTTGCAAATACTAAGCCTACTGCAAATACCAAGCCTGCTGCGAATACCAAGCCTGCGTCGGCAGCAGCTAGCGATGAAACTCTGGCGAAAGAGGCGCTCGAGGGCCTGAAGCGTATTCGCGCCAAGGCGCGCCTCGACAAGATGGCAATCCCCAAGCCTACGCCCACCGTGATCAAGCCGGCCGTGATCGTGGCCAAGCCGCCGCCGCCGCGTCCGACATGGGTCGTGCCGCTCGCGACATTGGCGGTCGCTGCGGTCCTGGTCGTCTGCGCCTGCACCGGCGTGATCGCCTATCTCACCACGCAGCCCGCCCAGAGCAACGTCGCCGCCAATACTGAGATCAGGAATCTGCGCGAGACGGTGGCGCAACTGCGCAGGCAGGTGTCGGGCGTGTCCGATAATCTCGACGGTCTGCGCACCGCGGTCGATCAATCGAGCAAGGCGACCAATGACCGTTTTGGCCGTTTTGGCGAAAATCTGGATCGCATCGAACGGGTGAGCTCGTCCTCTACGGTGAAGCTCGACAAGCTTGCCCAGGCGCAGGCCCAGGCTCCGGCGCCCGTGGCTTCACAGCCAATGATGGCCTCGGCCGCTACGCCCGAGATCACGGGATCGGTAGCTCCGGCCGAGCGCATTTCGGCGCCGCGCAAGACGGTCAAGGGCTGGTCGGTCCGCCAGGCCTACGAAGGGATTGCGATCCTGCAAGGCCCGAACGGCGTCATCGAGGCGGTGCTGGGACAGCAGGTGCCCGGCCTTGGCCGCATCGAGGAGATCAGAAACGAGAACGGACGTCTGGTGGTCGAGTCCAGCGGGGGCGTCATCTATTCGTCACGCAAGGCAACGCCCTGATCGAGGGCCGCCTTCTATTTGCGGTGATGCTCGAAGCTGGTACATAGCAGATCGACCTCCGCCTCCGCGATCGGCGCCCGAAACAGGCGGCAGCTGAACTCGGCCGTCGTCCTGCTGTCCGTGGTGGTGCGATCTTCGCGGAGGAAGATGCATCGCTTGCAGACGTCGGTATGGTGCCGCTGTTCGGCTGCGTCCGACTGATCCAGCACGTGGCGGAGCGCGTCGCGGAAGCTGACTTTCGCCTCGTCCTCGAGCACGGCGATGGACTCGACGAGGACATTGACGGGGTCGCGCACCAGGAACTTCCTGCCCTGTTGTGTCACGCTCAGCATCACCGACCGCTTGTCCTGGGCCGAGCGCTTTCGCTCGAGATATCCGAGCCGCTCCAGCTCCCCGATGATGAACGAGGCGGTGCCACGCGTGGTGCCGATGTAACTCGCGAGCGCCGACGGCGTCCGGGAAAACCGGTTGGCGCGAAAAAGGAAACGCAGCGCCATCCACTCGCGATCGCGCAAGCCGTGCTTGGCGCCTTCGAACCACAGGATACGGGCGACCTGTTCCAGCAGTTCAATCGATTCGCGAGCCAAGTTCATTTCGATTCCAGGTCGGTAAATCTTAATTCAATTGAGCTTTGGTAGCGCAATCCGGGCGGCTGATAATGAAGCTCCCTGAGAGAGGCGGAACCTTCGGCCGTGGAACTAGAGCGTCACGAAGAAAGTTCGAGTAAATCGCCCGGCTCAACTCTTCTGAAAATTTCAGTCAAATGGACGCGGTGTACGCGCAAATTCCGCTAGCGCGGGATGTGCGTGCAACATAATGTGTCGCTGCGACCATCGCGGAGCCCATTTGTTGCGTGAACCGCTTTGGATTGCGCGAGCAGGCCGATGGGCCGCAACTCGTGGCAGCGCAAATGGGGACGAGCGAACCGCTATTTTCGGTTAATGGATGTTGCGCCGCAAGGCGGCCAAGCGGTTAAATCGAAATAGGATCGAGCCGGAAATGCCAGTGTGTCGTCCGTGATCGAGCAAGTGAAGCCGTTCAGCGTCAAGCGCGCAGCATTGGCCGCCACCGTCGGCAACATGCTCGAATTCTACGACTTCACCACCTACAGCATCTTCGCCATCCAGATCGGCCATACCTCTTCCCGACGGGAAGCGAGTACGGCAGCCCGATGCCGTCGCTGGCGACCTTCGGCGCCGGCTTCGTGACGCGGCCGATCGGCGGAATCGTGCTCGGGATCTATTCCGACCGGATTGGCCTGCCATGCTGCTGAGCTTCGCACTCATGGGGCTATCGATCCTGACCATCGCGCTCACACCGTCCTATCAATCGATCGGCCTTGCAGCGCCCGTCATCGTGATCGCGGCGCGTATGGCGCAAGGCTTCGCCAGTGAAACAGCATCAGATCAAGACCTGAAAACAAGGCCTGAAAGCGGTGCGCTCGCAGGCTGGTGATTTGCGTTTCGCCGGCAATTATTGGCGAATGCGCCGCCTGAAGGATCAGGCGCGCATCAGGAAGGACGAACCGATGAGTATCGAAACCACCATGACATCCGACGTCGTCGGGCTGACCAAGGTCGCCCCGGTCTCGCGCCGCGGATTCATGAGCGCGACCGCGGCGGTCGCGGCCGGCTACACGCTTGCGGCAGGGCCCGTGCGCGCCGAGGCGATCACCACTGATACCGGCGGCCTCCAGATCAGCGACGTCAAGATCAAAGTCGGCTCCGAGGAGATGCCTGCATATTTCGCCCGCCCCGCCGGCAACACCAAGGCGCCGGTGATCATCGTGGCGATGGAGATTTTCGGCCTGCACGAATACATCAAGGACGTGACGCGGCGCCTCGCCAAGCTCGGCGCCTTCGCGATCGCGCCGGACTATTACTTTCGCAAGGGCGTCGATTTGACCAAGATCTCCGAGATCAAGGACCTGCTGCCGATCGTCAATGCCAAGCCGGACGCGGAGCTGCTGTCCGATCTCGATGCGACGGTGGCGTGGGCGGGATCGCAAGGCGGCGACACCGCGAAGCTCGGCATCGTCGGCTTCTGCCGCGGCGGACGCACCGTCTGGGAGTATGCCGCTCAAAGCGGCGGCCTCAAGGCTGGTGTTGCATTCTACGGCACCGTCGTCGATCCCGCCAATCCGCTGTGGCCGAAGAGCCCGATGCAGCTCGCGCCCGAGATGAAGGCACCGGTGCTCGGCCTCTATGGCGGCGCCGATACCGGCATTCCCGTCACTCAGGTCGAGCAGATGAAAGCCGCGCTCGAGCAAAACAAGAAGCCGGCCGGGTTCAAGATCTATCCGGAAGCGCCGCACGGCTTCCATGCCGACTACCGCGGCAGCTACCGCAAGGACGCCGCAGAAGATGCCTGGAAGCAGGCCCAGGCCTGGTTCAAGAAGTATGGCGTGTTGAGCTGACGCTGATTTTAAAAGGGCGGCCCGAGTGGCCGCCCTTTCTATTTCAAGGCGTCGACCTCACTTCACCATCGCGCCATAGACGATGTCCTGGACCTGTTCGCGATAATATTTGCGTAGCTCGCCCGGCGCCGCCGTTCCGACCACAACGACAAGACGCTCCTTGGGATCGCAGAAGAACTGCGTCCCGTAGGCGCCGTTCCAGGTGAACTCGCCGGGATTGCCGGGGACCGACGACAATCCTTCGCTGGTGCGGACCGCTACTGCGAGGCCAAAGCCGAAGCCGGCGCGATGCGGTTCGATGTTCGCCACGTTGTTCTTGATCTCGGGGCCGAGATGATTGGTCGTCATGTGATGCACGGTCTTGGGGCCGAGGATGCGCTGGCCATCGAGCTCGCCGCCGTTTAGCAGCATCTGTCCGAAGCGGATGTAGTCGCCGACGGTGGCGAACGAGCAGGCGCCGCCGCAGTCGAATTTTGTCGGCGTGTCCAAAAGCTTGATGGGTTGCGGCTTTCCGGTCAGCGGATCGTTGGCGAACGGGCGGGCGAGGCGAGGGCGCTGTGCGTCGGTCGGATGGAAGGTCGCGTCCTTCATGCCGAGTGGCTGCCAGACATTGGCGGCGAGATAGTCGCCGAGCTTCTGCTCGCTCACCTTCTCGACGACGGCGCCGAGCACGTCGATCGAGAAGCCGTATTCGAACTCCGTCGAGGGCTGATGCGCCAGCGGCAGCTTTGTCATCCGATCGATGAAGGCCTGGGTGTCGCCCTCGATCGCCGGTGCGACACCGTCGGGATATTGCCGCGCCACCGGGCTCGATGAGGCCGGGCGGCCGCCATACATCAATCCGGACGTATGGCGGTACAGGTCGTGAATGAAGATCGGTGACGCCTGCGGTTCGAGTTTCAAAGAACCGTCGCCCTGCTGAAGGCCGACTTTCATGTCGGCAAAGCCGGGATAGTAGTCGGACAGCTTGGCCTGAAGCGGCAGCTTGCCCTGTTCCAACAACGTCAGGCCCGCGACCGCCGCCATCGGCTTGGTCATCGAGGCCAATGCGAAGATCGCGTCAACAGGCATCGGCGTGCCCTTGTCCGGATCGAGCATGCCATAGGCCTTGTAGTGCACGAGCTTGCCGTCCCGCGCCACCGCCACGACGGCGCCGGGCACGCGCTTGGCGGCGATCTCACGCGCGAAGAAATTGTCGAGCCGTGCAAGGCCTTGTTTCGAGAAGCCGGCCTCGTCTGGGCTGGCTTCGGGCAGCGGCGCGGCGCGCGCTGCACCGAGTGTGATGACGGCAGCCGCCGCGACCATGGCGATCGTCTTCATTGGATCCTCCCAAGCGCGGGCTCGTTTTGCAGTGGCCCGCTCGGTGGTTAGATCACGACCGTACCGGAGCGAAGTCAAGCGCGAGCAGGGCATGTCTGGGACGCCGGGAATGCCGGAACGCTATCGTCCCTCTCCCGCGTGCCACAACGTATCCAGGGCGTGGCGGTAGGTCGGATACGCAAGCGTGACGCCGAGCTCGCGCTTCATTTTCGCGTTGGAAACACGAGCGCTGCTGGCATAGAAGCTGCGGGCCATCGCCGACATCTCGGCGGTCTCGAACGCCTCTTCGGGCGGCGGTGCAACATTCATCAGCTTCGCCGCGTACGCAATCACATCCTGCGGTGGTGCGGGCTCGTCGTCGCAGACGTTCCAGATGCCGCCGCTCGGGTGACGAACCGCGGCTATGATCGCGTTCGCGATGTCGTCGACGTGGATGCGGTTGAACACCTGTCCCGGCTTGATGATGCGCCGGACCGTTCCAGCGCGCAGCGTCACCAGCGCGTTACGGCCGGGGCCATAGATACCCGCAAGCCGCAGGATCGCGGCATCGCCACCGGTCGTGTCCGTCCATGCCTGTTCCGCCGCGAGCCGCATGCGCGTGCGGTCGAGGTCGGCCTTCGGCGGCGTGCTCTCGTCGACCCAGCCGCCGGCATGGTCACCGTATACGCCGATGGTGGAGAGATAGATGATCCTGAGGTGGCGGTCCGCTGCCAGCACGTCCGAGAAGGTCGCGATGGCAGGATCGCCGGCGCTGCCGGGCGGGATCGAGATGAGAAGGACGTCGGCGTCGCTGATACGTTCGACCGTCTCGCGTGCCGGACTGCCGCCGGAGAAGGCGTGCACCTCGATGCCGGCGAGATCGCCCCGCTGCACGGGATCGCGCACCGTGCCGGCGATATGCGAGAAGCGGCCACCGAATAGGCGGACGAAGTGCCGGGCACTGTAGCCGAGGCCAAGGATAAAGAGCCGCATACGTCTTCCTTGCAGGTCGAAGTTCCCGTTCGCGCCGCAGCGCTCCTCCGCTCATAAGAGATTTTTGGGTTCGGCAAAAGATATTGCGATTTGTTCCGCCCGCCTGTGCAGGCGATGCTCGCTCATCGGGAGGAACGCATCGAACATGCAGGCAGAAGCGCCCGCCATCATGCTGTCTGACGCGGTTGAGCTGGTCCGCCGCGCCGCCGCGCTGATCTTCGATGTCGACGGCACCTTGGCCGAGACAGAAGAGCTGCATCGGCAGGCTTTCAACCATGCCTTCGCCCGCCACGGCCTCGACTGGAAGTGGGACCGGGCCGTCTACAAGGACCTGCTGCGGGTCACCGGCGGCAAGGAACGGATCCGCGCCCACCACGAAAGGCTGCCGATCGCGGCGCCATTGTCGGACGTGGACATCGCGGAACTCCATCGCATTAAGACTGCGCGTTATGCCGAACTGGTCGAGACCGGCTGCTGCCCCTTACGGCCCGGGGTGACGGATCTGCTTGCTGCTGCCAAGGCGCGCGGCCAGCGGCTCGCGATCGCGACGACCACGTCGCACGGCAATATCGATGCACTGCTGTCGCAAGCCTTCGGAAAGCGCTGGGCCGCGGATTTTGATGCGATCGTCGCGGGGGATGACGTGCGGCATAAAAAGCCTGCGCCGGACGTCTATTTCGAAATCCTGGCGCGGCTGAAGCTCAACGCGTCCGACTGCGTCGCGATCGAGGATTCCGCCAACGGCCTGATCGCAGCCTCAAGGGCGAACATTCCCGTGCTCATCACCAGAAGCATGTTCTTCCGGGACGACGATTTTAGCCAGGCGCGGGTCGTGCTGGATGATCTGTCCGGGCTCGGGTGAGGCGCCAGAACAAAAAACTGAAAAACAACCCCATGCACAGTAGAATGTGCTTGCGGGCCGGGCGCCCTCAATGGACGCGGTGGCTCGCTCTATCGTCCTCAGCTTGCTCGACAATTTGCGCGATCGGACTCGACTGGTGGTGCACCAGGCGCCAGTCGTCCCCGACGCGCCGAAAATGGTTGGCAGCGGCCAATGCCGTGCCGTCGACGATCTCGATGCAGAGCACGCGCGCGCTATCGCCATCGACAATGGCCTGCGGTTCCGCGCAGACGATCTGCGGGCGTTCCGGACTCTGCAGGATGTCGCGCCAGCTTCCGATCACCGTGGCCCGGCCGATGATGGCCGGCCAGCCGGGATGAATGCAGGAAATGGTGTCATCGTCCGCCCACATCCGCTCCATTTCGTCGAAATCGCCGGTCGAAAAGGCGGCGTAGAACGCTGCGTTCGCGGCGATCACCTTGTTGTCCTTTGCCATGCCTCTCGGGTGGGGCAATGACAGGGAAAAATCAAGCGCGACTTCCGTCGACTTTCCGTTCGATCTGGACCGCAATGCAGCATTGCTGCCCGTTTTGTGGTCACGCTGAGACAAGCGTCTCCACCGCACGCCGCGCGCCATCCTTATAGAGTCGGCCGAGCGCCACGGTCACGGCCTCGCGCAGGCGCGGCTCCGCGCCCAGCGGCCCGAACACTTTTCCGACGCCGAGCAGCGCGGGCGCCAATCGTTCGGCGACGGGACCTGCCTCGCGCGCCAAGCCAGCGAACTCGGCGGCGAGCGGATCACGCACGTCGATGGTGCGGTCCTTCTCGTCGCGGCCGGTGACGTAGCGCATCCAGCCGGCCACCGCGAGCGCATGCGTCGCGATCGGCAGGTTCCTGGCGAGACGATCCTGGATCGCGCCGAGCAGGCGCTGCGGTAGCTTTTGCGAGCCATCCATCGCGATCTGCCAGGTGCGGTGACGCAGTGCCGGATTGGCGAAGCGCTTGAGCAGCGAGGCGCGATAGGCGGCGAGATCGGTGCCCCCGGGCATCGTCAGCGTCACCGCGGCCTCTTCCATCACCTGCGCGGCGAGGCGTGCGAAATGCGGATCCTGCATGGTGTCGGCGATAGTCTCGTAGCCGGCGAGATAGCCGAGATAGGCCAGCGCCGAATGGCTGGCGTTGAGCAGCCGCAGCTTCATCAGCTCGAACGGCTTGACGTCGTTGACGAGCTCGACGCCGGCAGCGGCAAGATCGGGCCGGCCTGCCGTGAAACGGTCCTCGACCACCCATTGCGTGAACGGCTCGGTCATGACGGGCCATGCGTCGCGCAAACCGAGCGCCGATGAAACCGCATCGCGGTCACCATCCGTCGTCTCCGGCACTATGCGGTCGACCATGGTCGAGGGGAAGGCCGCGGTATCCGCGATCCACTTGCCGAGATCCTTCGAGCGCAGCGCGGCGAATTGCGTCACGATCCGCTGCACGGTGTGGCCATTGGCGGCGAGGTTGTCGCAGCTCAGCACAGTGAAGGGCGGGGCGCCCAGGGCCCGCCGGCGCGCCAGCGCTGCAATGATGAAGCCGGGTGCCGAGCGCGGTGCGTCGAAATTGTTGAGGTCGTGCACGACATCAGGATGCCGCTCGTCGAGATCGCCGGTCTGCGGCGTGTGGCAATAGCCTTTCTCGGTGACGGTGAGGGAGACGATGCGAATGGCGGGATCGGCCATTCGCTCGACCAATCGTGCCGGGCTCTCGCGCGCGACCACGCTGTCGAGCAGCGAACCGATGATGCGGTGCTCGGTGCCTTCGGCGGCACGGACGGCGACCGTATAGAGATGATCCTGCGGGGCGAGGGCGTCGCGTGTGTCAGGGCTGCGCAGGCTGGCGCCGACGATGCCCCACGAGGTGGCGCCGGCCGCAAGGCAATCGTCGATGACGACGGCCTGGTGGGCGCGATGAAACGCGCCAAGGCCGAGATGCACGATGCCGGGCGTGACGCGCGAACGATCGTAGGCCGGGCGGCGGATACGTGGTGGCAGCCGGTCGAGATTGGCGCGGCCAAGGCGCGTTGGATCAAGGCGCATGGTCGTCTCTCCCCTTGTTTGGCCGCTGCTTGACATGGCGCCCGTCCTCGGTCAATGCTGCGGTCAATTGGTAAGACCAATTTTCCAAAATTGGCGGGCTGCCTGCAGCGAGAGCTGCCGGCGTGACCCTTTTCGGGAGGACCAGCGTGCCGCTGGAAGCTGTGGAGGCGAGACGGCTTTATCGCCAGGTCGCCGATCAATTGCGAAACCTGATCGACAGCGGCGAGTACGCGGTCGGCAGCCGCTTGCCGACCGAACGCGAGCTCGCCGAGCAACTCAAGATTTCCAGGCCGACGGTGCGTGAAGCCCTGATCGCGCTTGAAGTCGAGGGCCGCCTCCGTATCCGCGTCGGCTCCGGCATTTATGTGATCGAGCCCGCGGCCGTTGCCGCGATCGCGCCTGCTTCCGTCATCGAGGGCCCGTTCGAGCTGCTGCGCGCCCGCGAGTTCCTGGAAAGCGCCATTGCCGAAGAAGCCGCGCGCGTGGCGACGAAGGACGACGTTGCCCGCATCGATGCGTCCCTTGTCGCGATGGAGAATGTAGAACACCCCGGCGAAGCCTCGATGGTCCATGACCGCGCCTTCCACGTCGCGATCGCCGGAAGCCTCGGCAATGCCGTTCTGGTGCGCGTGGTCGGCGAGTTGTTCGACCAGCGCCTCAATCCCTATTTCGCGCAGCTTGCGCATTATTTCGAGAGCCCGGGCACGTGGCGCACTGCGCTCGACGAGCATCGCGCGGTGCGCGACGCGATCACGGCGCATGATCCCGAGGCCGCGCGCGATGCGATGCGCGATCATCTCGCACGATCCCAGGAGCGCTTTGCGCAGAATTTTGGCGCCGAGACCGCGGCAGGATCGTCTTCGGCACGCGGCCGATCGGCAGGCTCGCCGGTAACGCCGGCAAAACCGGAGCGAGCGCTGAAGAAGCGGGCCAAAAGCGGCAGCGCGCGGCGGCGATGAGATTGGGCGGCCCGCGTCCACTTCAGGCGGGCGAACAAGAAGTAGACTTGAAAAATGGAGGAAAAGTCAGTGTTGAAAAAGATGACAATGGTGGTGGCGGTCTCGGCCGCGGCGATGATTGCTACGACTGGCGCCGGCATGGCGCAGACCAAGCTGAAATGGGCCCACGTCTACGAGACCTCGGAGCCCTTCCACACCGCGTCGGTCTGGGCCGCGCAGGAGATCGGCAAGCGCACCAACGGGCGCTATGCGATCGACGTCTATCCGGCGTCGCAGCTCGGCAAGGAAGCCGACATTAACCAGGGCCTCTCGCTCGGCTCGGTCGACATCATCATCTCCGGCTCAAGCTTCGCCGCGAAGAGCTTTCCGCCGATCGGCGTTACCTATTATCCCTACACCTTCCGCGATGCCGATCATCTGCTCGCCTACACCAAGAGCGACATCTTCAAGGAGCTTACCAAGGGTTATGAGGACAAGAGCGGCCACCACATCGTCGCGGTGACCTATTACGGGGTGCGCCAGACTTCGTCGAACAAGCCGATCAAGACCTGTGCCGACCTCAAGGGCCTGAAGATGCGCGTGCCCGACGTTCCCGCCTATCTGGCGATGCCGCGCGCCTGCGGCGCCAACACCGCGCCGATCGCGTTCGCCGAAGTCTATCTCGCGCTCCAGAACGGCACCGTCGAGGCTCAGGAGAACCCGCTGACCACGATCGAGGCCAAGAAGTTCTACGAGGTGCAGAAGCACATCGTGCTGACCGGCCACATCGTCGACCATCTCAACACGGTAGTGGCCGGCGCGCTCTGGAAGAAGCTCAGCGACGAGGACAAGAAGATCTTCACCGACGTCGCGCAGGAGGCCGCCGCCAAGGCGACCGCGGAGATCAAGCAGAACGAGGCCAAGCTGGTCGCCTTCTTCAAGGAGAAGGGCCTGACCGTGACCGAGGTCGACAAGAACGAGTTCCGCGACACCGTGCTGAAGAACGTCGCGTTCGAGACGTTTGGCTATCGCAAGGCCGACTGGGAACGCATTCAGGCGGTGAAGTAACGACGTATCGTCATCCCGGGGCGGTCCGCAGGACCGAACTACGGTGCGCAATCGCGCACCTGAGAATCTCGAAGGTTCCGGGTCTGGTGCTAGCGCACCATCCCGGAACGACGTGATCAGTTTGAGGAGCACACCCATGTCCACCGCCGAAACGCACCGGCAGATCACCGCGGACGAGATCGCCCACACCTTCGAGGAGGAGGCGGCACCCAAGGTCGATCTCGGCATCTACGCTTTCGAGGACTGGGTCGCGCTGGCGATCTTCTGGGTAATGGCGCTCGCCGTCTTCCTCCAGTTCTTTACCCGCTACGTGCTCAACGACAGCTACGCCTGGACCGAGGAGATCGCGACCTACTGCCTGATCGGCGTGGTCTTCATCGGCTCCTCGATGTGCGTGCGGCTGTCGCGGCACATTCAGGTTGACCTGCTCTATCGCTATCTGCCGCACCTCGTGGCGCGGGCGTTGTCGACGGTGATCGACCTGATCCGGATCGCCTTCTTCGGCTACGCCATCAAGCTGGTCTGGGTCTACATCCAGATCATCGGCGACGAATCCATGACCACGATCAATCTTCCCAAGGACTACGTCTACTACGCGGTGCTGCTCGGCTTCGTGCTGATGTTCGTGCGCTCTCTGCAGGTGGCCGTGCAACATTTGCGACAGGGCTATTCGATCCTCGAACGTCCCGGCGCCTACGACGGTTTTGAAGGGTAATCCCATGTTGCTGTTGCTTGGAGGCTTTCTCGTCCTGATGCTGCTCGGCGTACCCGTGGCGATTGCCATGGCGGCGTCGTCGCTGCTCTACATCCTGGTCAGCGGCGTGACTCCCGACGTCACGCTGGCACAGCGCATGATCGCCGGCGTCGAGAGCTTTCCGCTGCTCGCCGTGCCGTTCTTCATCCTGGCCGGCAATCTCATGAACATCGCCGGCGTCACCGGGCGCATCTACAAGTTCGCCGTCGCGCTGGTCGGCTGGATGCGGGGCGGCCTTGGCCATGTCAACATCATCGGCTCGGTGATCTTCTCCGGCATGTCCGGCACCGCTATCGCGGATGCCGCCGGTCTCGGCACCATCGAGATTAAGGCGATGAAGGACCACGGCTACTCGACGGAATTCTCCGTCGGTGTCACCGCGGCGTCGGCGACGCTCGGGCCGATCATCCCGCCGTCGCTGCCTTTCGTGATCTACGGCATGATGGCCAATGTCTCGATCGGCGCGCTGTTTCTGGGGGGTGTCATTCCAGGCGTCGTGCTGACGCTGCTCATGATGGCTACCGTCACCTATTTCGCGCACAAGAACAAATGGGGCAACGATACGCCGTTCTCCTGGCCGCAATTGGGGTCGGCGGGGCTCGAGATCCTCGTCGTACTGAGCTTCCCGATGGCTGTCTGGCTTCTGACGGTCGCCGGTCTCTCCACCAATTGGGCAGTTGGGATTGGTCTGGTCGTGCTGCTCGCGATGGACTGGTACTTCGACTTCTCCGCGGTGATGGCGCTGATGGCGCCGGTCATCCTGATCGGCGGCATGACGCTCGGCTGGTTCACGCCGACGGAAGCGGCGGTCGCCGCCGTGATCTGGTCGCTCTTTCTCGGCCTCGTGCGCTACCGCACCATGACAATGAAGACGGTGGCGAAGGCGACCTTCGACACCATCGAGACCACGGCGTCGGTTCTGTTCATCGTCACGGCCGCCTCGATCTTCGCCTGGCTGCTCACGGTGTCGCAGGCAGCCCAGATGCTGTCGGACTGGATGCTCAGCATCACCCACAACAAATGGGTGTTCCTGGCGCTCGCCAACGTCCTGATCCTGTTCGTCGGCTGCTTTATCGACACCACGGCGGCGATCACCATTCTGGTGCCGATCCTGTTGCCGATCGTGCTCAAGCTCGGCATCGACCCGATCCATTTCGGTCTGATCATGACGCTGAACCTGATGATCGGCCTGTTGCATCCGCCGCTCGGCATGGTGCTGTTCGTGCTCGCGCGCGTCGCAAAGCTCTCGGTCGAGCGCACGACGGTGGCGATCCTGCCCTGGCTGGTGCCGCTGATGCTCGCGCTGCTCGCGATCACCTACATTCCCGAACTGACCCTCTGGCTGCCGAAATACATGGGACTTTCCAAATGACCTCAACTGCTCTCGCCGCAACCCTGTTTGGCCCCGAAGATCTGCGCATGGTCGAGCATCCGCTCGACAAGCTCGCGGAAGGCATGGTGCGCATCCGCTTCGGCGCCGGCGGCATCTGCGGCTCGGACATGCATTATTTCCGTCATGCCCGGACCGGCGATTTCGTGGTGAAGTCGCCGCTGGTGCTCGGCCACGAGATCTCCGGCGGGGTCGTGGAGATCGCGGGCTCCGCAGCGAACCTGAAGGTCGGCGACCGTGTCGCCGTCAACCCGTCGCGCTGGTGCGGCCACTGCGTCGCCTGCCGCCAAGGCCGGCAAAACCTCTGCGAAAATATCTACTTCATGGGCTCGGCCTCGAAGACGCCGCACATGCAGGGAGGCTTTGCCAATTACTTCGACGCAATCCCGGCGCAGTGCGTGAAGATCCCCGATCATGTGTCCTATCAGGCCGCGGCGCTGGCGGAGCCGCTCGCGGTCTGCCTGCACGCGGTGGCGCGTGCCGGCAACATCGAAGGCAAGCGCGGCATCATTTTCGGTGCCGGTCCGATCGGGCTTCTGACCATGCTTGCCGCGCGCCGCGCCGGCATGACAGACATCACAGTGGCCGACATCGCGCCGGCGCCGCTGGCCTTTGCGACCCGGCTCGGCGCCTCACACGTCGAGAATGTCGCAGCCGGCGAGGAAGGCCTGAAGGCGCAGGCCGCGTCGCGCCCCTACGATGTCGCTTTCGAAGTCTCGGGCACGGCTGCAGGCCTTGCCAGTGCGATCGGTATCGTCAGGCGCGGCGGCGTGGTGGTGCAGATCGGCAATTTGCCGGGTGGCCAGATTCCGGTACCGGCCAATGCGGTGATGGCCAAGGAGATCGACCTGCGCGGCTCATTCCGCTTCGGGCTCGAGTTCATGACGGCGGTGGAGCTGATTGCGGACGGCAGCGTCGACGTGCTGTCTCTGGTCACCGCCGAGCGGCCGCTGTCCACCGCGCCGGACGCGCTGCGGCTGGCCCTCGACCGCTCGCAGAGCGTCAAGGTCGTGCTGACCGCGAACTGATCCGGGGAGAATTCTTATGATGCTCGAGGGATGGCGCTGGTACGGGCCCGATGATCCCGTGTCGCTGGATGATGTCAGGCAGGCCGGGGCGAGCGATATCGTCTCGGCACTGCATCAGGTGCCGATTGGCGAAGCCTGGACACGCAAGGCTGTCGAGGAGCGCAAGAACTTCATCGAGAACGGCCAGCCCGGCCGCTCGCAGCTGACCTGGTCGGTGGTGGAATCGATTCCGATCCCCGACGACGTCAAGCGTCTCGGGGCTAAGGCAACGCGCTCGATCGAGACCTGGATCGCCAGCATGGAGGCGGTCGCCGCTTCCGGCATCAAGATCATCTGCTACAACTTCATGCCGGTCGTGGATTGGTGCCGCACCGATCTCGAATGGGAGTTGCCGAACGGCGCCCGTGCCATGCGCTTCGACCAGGATCGCTTTGCTGCGTTCGAGCTGCACATCCTGAAGCGGCCGGCCGCGACCGCCGAGTATTCGCCGGAGCAGCAGGCTCGCGCGAAAAAGCTGTTCGACCAGATGAGCCAGGCCGATATCGATTACCTCGTCATGGTGATCGCCAGCGCGCTGCCGGGCTCGACCACCGAGCCCATGACCATCCCGCAATTCCGCGACCGGCTCGAAACCTATCGCGACGTCACGCCAAAAATCCTGCGGCAGCATCTCGCCGAGTTTTTGGGCCGCGTCACACCCGTCGCCGAGCGGCTCGGGGTCTCATTGACACTGCATCCGGACGACCCGCCGCGCCCGTTGTTCGGCCTGCCGCGCGTCGCGTCCAGCGCCGATGACTATCAGGCGTTGTTCGATGCCGTGCCGTCAAAGGCGAATGGTATCTGCCTGTGCACGGGGTCGCTCGGCGTGCGCGCCGAGAACGATCTTCCCGCGATGGCCGAACGCTTCGGTCCGCGTATTGCCTTTGCGCATCTGCGCGCGACCAAGCGCGAGGGGGATGGCCTATCCTTCTACGAGTCCGATCATCTCGACGGTGACGTCGACATGGTCGCGGTGCTGAAGGCGCTGCTGAAGGAGAACGCGCGACGTTCGCCCGACAAGCAAATCGTCTTTCGTCCCGACCACGGCCACCGCATGCTGGACGATCTCGCCGCCACCAAGCGCACCAATCCCGGCTACACCGCGATTGGCCGCCTCCGCGGTCTCGCCGAGCTGCGCGGCGCAATCCGCGCGATCGAGCATCAGTAGCACGCGGCCATCGCGCCGAGCTTCGGATAGAGCCGGTCGATCGCGGCAATCTCGCCTTGCATCTGCGCGATGATCCAGTCGCGGATCTCGGCGGCGATGGGGCGCATCGGCCGGTTGCGCGGTGGCAGGAATTCGCAGATGCGGCGTGTGGTGGTGAGCGTGTCGGAGGCCGGCACCAGCGCGCCGGTCAACAGCCAGTGCGAGGCGACCGTCAGCCAACCGAGCGCGATGCCCTGGCCGAGCAGGGCGGCCTGCATCACGACGGCATAGTCCGTGAAGCTCAGCGCCTTGGCCGCGCCGCGGCGCCCGGTGAGAAGCGATGCGTAATCCGCGGCCCAGTCGCCCGGCGTCTCGGCGAGCCGAATTATGGTGTTGCCCTCGGCGGGATCGGTTTCGCCGAGATAGGCTGGGCTGCACATCGGCAGCATGACCTCCTTCATTACCAGCGTGCCGCCGGATGACGGCTCCTCGCGATCGCGGAAGCGCATGCCGAGATCGACATTTTCCACCGGTCCGCGCAGCGCGCCGGAGATCAGTTGAAAGCGCAAATCGACCTGCGGGAATTGCCGCTGCAGCTTGTCGATCCGCGGCATCAGCCAATGCGTTGTGAAGGCGGAGGAGACCGACAGCGTCACCGTCTCGGTGCCCTTGCGGCGTCGCTCGATCTCGACCAACCCGCTCTCAATGCTGCGAAAGCCTTCGAGCACGCGGCGATACAAGAGTTCGCCTTCCTCGGTGAGCACCGCGCGTCCCGCCTTGCGGTCGAACAGGCGCACGCCGAGATGGTCCTCGAACTGGCCCAGCATCCGGCTCACCGCAGGCTGGGTGACGTTCAGTTCTGCGGCAGCCGCCGTGAAGCTGCCATTGCGCGCCGCTGCGTCGAAGACGAACAGGGCGTTACTTGAGGGCAGCATCCGGCGCAGCTCGGGCATAACACCATGTTATGAGCCAGGTGAGAATTTGGCAATTGCCGAGTTTTGCCAAGTCTGGTGTCATCGCTATCACAGCCTAAAGACAGGGCTTGCGAGCGAAGAGGTGGTGCGGTGCACGCTTCCACCGTAAGTACTCAAATTTCCTGTCTATAAAGCAGGCTTATGGCGCGCAGTGAGGCACGCCATTGTAGGGACATGGCGAGGTCGATCGTTGGACAAACGAGCGGAAAGCGTCGAGATCAGATCCGCGAGCAAGGCCTATGGCGCCGTTCGCGCTCTCGACGACGTGTCCCTCAATGTCGCCGCCGGCGAATTCGTCTCGCTGCTCGGCCCCTCCGGCTCCGGCAAGACCACGTTGCTCGGCATCCTCGGCGGCTTCATCCTGCCATCGAGCGGAACGATCCTGTTCGGCGGTCGTGACGTCACCTGGATGCCGCCGCACAAGCGCGACATCGGCGTCGTGTTCCAGAACTACGCGCTGTTCCCGCATATGAGCGTCGGGGAGAACGTCGCCTTTCCCTTGCGCGCGCGACGGCTGCCGAAGGCGGCCTGGCCGGACAAGGTACGCGCGGCACTTTCGATGGTCGGCCTTGCCCGCTACGAAGAGCGCGGCATCGCGCAACTCTCCGGCGGCCAGCGCCAGCGCGTGGCGCTCGCACGCGCCATGATCTTCGAGCCGCGGCTGGTCCTGATGGACGAACCGCTGTCCGCGCTCGACAAGCAGCTGCGCGAATCCATGCAGATCGAGCTGCGCACGCTGCACAGGCGCATCGGCGCCACCATCATCTACGTCACCCACGATCAGCGCGAAGCGCTGACCATGAGCGACCGCGTCGCCGTGATGAAGGACGGCAGGCTGATCCAGATCGACGCGCCCGAGCGGCTGCACGATCATCCCGTTGATTCCTTCGTCGCGAGTTTCATTGGCGAAGCTACGATGCTGCCGGTGCGGCGCATCGATGCCTCCGGCGTTGCACTCGGCAATGTCCTTCTGCGCAGCGCCCGCGCCATTCCTGACGGAGACTCGCTGATGCTCGCCGTGCACAGCGAAAAGCTGCTGATCGACGACGGCGCGCAGGACACCGCCTGCAATCGGCTCACCGGAACGGTCACCGACATCGTCTATCAGGGCGAGAGCCTGCGCATCTTCCTCGCGCTCGCCGATGGCATCGTGCTCAGCCTGCGCCAGGCGAGCCACCACGAAGCCTACAGCCGCATCCCGCCGCTCGGCGGCAGTCTCACCGTGACCCTTCATCCCGAGGACACCATCATCGTGCCCAGGGTGAGGGACTGAACCTAAGTCTTGTCCAACCGAGAGAAGAAGCCAAAAATGTCGTCAGCAGCCTCGTTCAGCAATTTCAAGGTTCTCACCTTCGACGTCGTCGGCACCTTGATCGATTTCGAGACCGGCGTGCTCTCCGCGGTGCGCAGGATCTCGGGCAAATCGCCGGCCGAGCTCAGCGACGACAAGATCTTCGAATCCTATAAGCGTGGCCGCGACAAGCACCATGAGCGTTCGAGCGAGGTGATGTTCCATGTCTATCGCTATCTCGCCAAGGAGCTCGGGCTGCAGGCCGATGACGCCTCCTGCGACGTTTTCCAGCTCGCGGTGCTGCGCTGGGGACCGTTCCCGGACTCGGTCGAGGCCTTGAAGCGCCTGCGCACCAAATTTCGGCTGGTCGCCATGACCAACGCCGACCGCGTCGCGCTCTCCTGTTACGCGCATGCGCTCGGCAATCCCTTCGACGATACCGTGTGCGCCGACGAGACTGGCGTTGCGAAACCAGATCCGGAGTTCTTCGCCTACAACAAGGGCCGCCAGTCCGCTTTCGGCTACAAGCAGTCCGATATCCTGCACGTCGCGCAGAGCCAGTATCACGACATCGGGATCGCGCGGAAACTCGGCTACAAGGTGTGCTGGATCGAGCGCCGTCAGGGCATGGCCGGCTTTGGCGGTACACCGGCCGTGGAGACGCTGACCAAGCCAGATTTCCATTTCCCGACATTGAAAGCGCTTGCCGATGCGGCCATCGGACCGGCGGCGTAGGGCATGAGCGGCGGCATGACACGGGACTGGAACGCGCTGCCATCGGCCAATTCGCTGTGGGCCGCCACGGCGGAGCCGGCGCGCGAGTTTCCGGTCCTGTCGGGCGAGCAGCAGGCGGATGTGGTGATCATCGGGGCGGGCTATACCGGCCTGTCGGCGGCACACCACATCGCCAAAAGCGGTTTGTCGCCGATCGTGCTCGAGGCCAACCGCCCGGGCTGGGGCGCGAGTGGCCGCAATGGCGGCGTGATCACCGCAAAATTCCGCCTCTCGTTCCGCGACATCGACGCTGTGCACGGCCGCGCCGTGGCGCAGCGCATGTACGAGATCGCGCATGAATCGATCGACATCGTCGAGGAGCTCGTCGCCGAATATGACATCACCAGCGCAAATCTGACGCGCTCCGGCCAGGTCAAGGCGGCGCACAACGAGACGACGCTCCGGGCCGCGATAGACGAAGCCAACTGGATGACGCGCGAGATGGGGAGTGCCGAGGTCCGCATCCTCGACAAGGGGCAGGTGCGCGACGAGACCGGCTCCGACATTTTCGTCGGCGGCGTGCTCAATCCCGGCTCCGGCGGCATCCATCCGCTGAACTATCTGCGCGGCCTCGCCGGAGGCGTGGCGCGCCGCGGCGTGCCGATTTACCAGGAATCGCCGGTCGTAAGCCTCCGGCACGAGAACGGCGGCATCGTCGCCGAAACGCCGCAAGGCGCGGTGCGGGCAAAGCAGGCGATCATCGCCACCAACAGCTACTCCGACCTCACCGGCGCGACCGCGAACATGCAGCGCACGCTGATCCCGTTCCGCAGCGCCATGATCGCGACCGAAAAGCTGCCGCGCAATCTGGCGGGCAAGCTGATGCCGGCGGGCCGCACCTACACCGAGACCAAGCGCATGATGCGCTGGTTCCGGATGGTCGACAATCGCGTGATCTTCGGTGGCCGCGGTGCCTTCGGCAAGCAGGACTCCGCAGCCGCGTTCGATGCGCTGCGCAAGGCGATGGTGGGTATCTTCCCCGACCTTGCCGATATCCCGCTTGCCTACAAATGGTCGGGCCTGGTCGCGATGACGCTGGACTCGGTGCCGCATATCGGCCGCATCGACGACCGCACGCTGTTCTCGATGGGCTACAACGGCGCGGGCGTGGCGATGTCGAGCCTGATGGGCCGCTATCTCGCCGCCTTCGTGCGCGGCGAGACGCCAGAGGTCGGACTGCTCGACGCGCGGCGATTGAAAGCTATCCCGTTCTATCCGTTGCGCGAGCCCGCCGTGCGCATGGTCGCCGGCTGGTACCAGTTTCTCGATGCGATCGGTCAGTGAATTTAATTGGTGACAGAGGAGGCGAGGATGACGACGAAACGAGATTTTCGATTTGGCTACGCTTTGTTGGGCGGATCGCTCGGATTGTTTGCAACAACCGGCATCGCCGCCGCCGAACAGATCACCTTCGTCTCGCAGGGCGGGGCCTACCAGCAGGCGCAGACGGTGGCGATCCTCGATCCCTCCGCCAAGAAGCTCGGCATCACCGTCAACCAGGACTCCATTCCCGACGCCTGGCCCGCGATCAAGACGCAAGTCGGCAGCGGCAAGCCGATCTGGGATGTCGTGGATACTCCGACCGGCAACTGCCTGCGTGGCGGCGAGCAGGGGCTGATCGAGAAGCTCGACTTCTCGAAGATTCCGAACGGCGCGGCGATGCCGGAGGGCTATCGTAGTCCGTACTCGGTGTCCTACGAGTTCTATTCCAGCGTTCTGTCCTACAGCCAGAAGACATTCCCGAAAGAGGCGCCGAACAGCTGGGCCGACTTCTGGGACGTGAAGAAATTTCACGGCCGTCGCGCACTGCGCAACCACCCGTTCGCGACGCTCGAGGCGGCGCTGATGGCCGACGGCGTCGCGCCCGACAAGCTCTATCCGCTCGACGTCGACCGCGCCTTCAAGAAGCTGGAAGAAATCAAGCCGAATATCACGGTGTGGTGGACCTCCGGCGCCCAGTCGGCGCAGCTTCTCAATGACGGCGAGGTCGACATGGAGATGGCCTGGAACGGCCGCGTCAGCGCGGTCGCCAAGGAGGGCGCCAAGGTCGCCTTCACCTACAACCAGGGCGTTTTGCAAAGCACCTCGCTCTGCATCCTCAAGGGCGCGCCGAATCTCGAGACGGCCGTCAAGTTTCTCAACGAGGCCGTCGATCCCGTGCACCAGGCCAATCTGCCGCTGCATATCGACTACGGTCCGGGAAATCCAAAGGCGTTCGAGGCCAACGTGATCAAGCCCGAGCGCGCCGCGCAATTGCCGAGCGAGCCGGCCAATGCGGCCAAGCAGGCGCTGATGTCCTACGCCTGGTGGTCCTCGCCGGCGGGCGAAGCCGCCGAGAAGCGTTGGGCGTCGTTCATGCAGAAGTAAGCGAAGCGAGGCTGCGTTGACGATATCCGTGCCAGATCCATCGCAAAAGCATCAGCGCCGCGAGCATGCGCTGATGCTGGCATTGGTGTCGCCGGCGCTGCTGGTGATCTTGGCTCTGATCGTGCTGCCGGTCGGCTGGCTCGCCTGGCAGTCGATCTACCACAACGGCTTCACGCTGGAGAATTATCGCCGCGTCTTTACCGAAGACATCTACTGGCGAAGCTTTGCGCTGACCTTCGAGATCAGCCTCGCGGTCACGGGAATCGCGCTGCTGCTTGGCTATCCCGTGGCATATCTCGCCAATTCGGTGCCGAAAGGGTGGAGCATCCTCATCCTGTCGCTGGTCGTGCTGCCATTCTGGACCAGCGTGCTGGTGCGGGCCTATGCCTGGCTGGCGCTGCTCCAGCGCACCGGCGTGATCAACCAGTTGCTGCGTTATCTCGACGTGACAGGCGAACCGCTTGCTCTGGTGCACAACACCTTCGGCACGGTGGTTGCGACGGTACACATCCTGTTGCCGTTCATGGTGCTGCCGCTCTACGCCACCATGCAGAAGATCCCGTCCGATCTGATGCAGGCGGGCGCCAGCCTGGGGGCGAGCCCGTCGCTCACTTTCGTCCGCGTCTTTCTGCCGCTGTCGTTGCCGGGCGTGCTCGCGGGCTGCACCATGGTGTTCGTGCTCTGTCTCGGCTTCTACATCACGCCGGAACTGCTCGGCGGCGGCCGCACGGTGATGGTGTCGATGCTGGTGAGCCGCAACGTCGAGCTCTACAACCAGTTCGGCGCTGCGAGCGCGGTCGCCGTCGTGCTGCTCGTCAGCGTGCTCGCGATCTTTTTCGCCGTCAGCCGCTTCATCTCGCTCGATCGCATATTGGGGCAGAAATGATGCGATTGTCGCCCGCCCGGATCGCACTCTATATGATCAGCGCGCTGGTGCTGGTCTACCTGATCCTGCCGGTGCTGATCATCGCGCCGATCTCCTTCTCCAGCGCGCGCTTTCTGACCTTTCCGCCGCCGTCGTTCTCGCTGCGCTGGTATCAGCAGTATTTCTCCAGCACGGCCTGGATGCAGGCGACGCGGGTGACGCTGACGGTCGCGCTGCTGACCGTTGTTATCGCGACGCCGCTCGGCGTCGCCGCCGCCTACGCCATCAACCAGTCGAAGCTGCGCATCATGCGGCTGATCCACATGATGCTGCTGTTGCCGCTGGTCGTGCCCATCATCATCACCGCGGTGGGCATCTTCTTCCTCTATGCCAAAGTCGGCTTGGTCGCGACACTGCCGGGCCTGGTGCTGGCAAACGTCATGTTGGGCCTGCCATACGTCATCATCTCGGTGCTGGCGGGCCTGCAAAGCTTCGATCCGGCGCAGGAAATGGTGGCGCGTAGCCTCGGCATGAACCGCCTGCGCAGCTTCTTCGCGGTGACCTTGCCGCAGATCCAGTCCAGCGTGGTTGCAGGCGGCATCTTCGCCTTCATCTCGGCGATGGACGAGACCATCGTCGCGCTGTTCATCTCCGGCGGCCAGTATCAGCCGCTGACCAAGCGCATGTTCACCGCGCTCCGCGACGAGATCGACCCGACCATCGCCGCGATCTCGACACTGATGACGGCGGCCTCGTTCATGCTGGTGCTGCTGGCGAGCGCGCGGCAGCGCAAAGGGGCATGATGGCAAGGGGGCCTGCTCCCCGGTCGACGTCCGAGAGAGGCATGGCTGCCGCCGCTATTTGCCGGAGAGGCATGACGAGGCCGTAATGCCGGGCAGCGGTTTCGGCCTTGCACCTTGTTTCCGGCTGTCCTACGCCAGCCCGGAACAAAATTTTTCGCGAAGCTGCGAAACGCATCGCCAAAGCCTTGAGGGAGCCGTCATGACCATTCGCAACACCCGCACCGGGGGCCAGATCCTGATCGATCAGCTCGTCGCGCAAGGCGTCGAGCGTGTCACCTGCGTGCCGGGCGAGAGCTACCTTGCGGCGCTCGACGCGCTGCACGACAGCCCGATCGACGTCATGATCTGCCGCGCCGAAGGGGGGGCCGCAATGATGGCGGAGGCGTATGGCAAGCTCACCGGCCGCCCCGGAATCTGCTTCGTCACCCGCGGCCCCGGCGCCACCAATGCCAGCCATGGCGTCCACATCGCGATGCAGGATTCCACGCCGATGATCCTGTTCGTCGGTCAGGTCGACACCGGCATGCGCGAGCGCGAGGCGTTCCAGGAGCTCGACTACAAGGCGGTGTTCGGCACCATGGCGAAATGGGCGGTCGAGATTGATCGTCCCGACCGGATTCCGGAACTGGTCGCGCGCGCCTTCCGCGTCGCCATGCAGGGCCGTCCCGGTCCCGTCGTGATCTCGTTGCCCGAGAACATGCTGACCGAGACTGCTGCCGTTGCGGACGCCATGCGGATCGAGCCGGCGGTGAGCTGGCCGGCGCCTGCCGATATCGAGCGCGTTGGCGCCATGCTTGCCAGCGCCAAGGCGCCGCTCGTCATTCTCGGCGGCTCGCGCTGGACCGATGAGGCGACCAGGAGCATCGCGCGCTTTGCCGAGCGGTTCGACCTGCCGGTCGCGACCTCGTTCCGCCGCGCGTCGCTGATCGACGCCGATCACTCGCACTATGCCGGCGATCTCGGCATCGGCCCGAGCCCGGGCCTGAAGGCGCGCATCGACGGCGCCGACGTCATTCTGTTGATCGGCGGCCGTATGTCGGAGATGCCGTCCTCGTCCTACACGCTATTCGATATTCCGACTCCGCAGCAGAAGCTGATCCACGTGCATCCGGGTTCGGAAGAGCTCGGCCGCGTCTATCAGCCGGCACTCGCGATACAAGCCACGCCCGCCGCGTTCGCGGCCGCGGTCGAGACGCTGAAGTCCGCCGGCGCAGTCGCCTGGAAGGGCGAGGCCGCCAAGGCGCATTCCGATTATCTCGCCTGGACCGACAAGGCGCGCGAGCTGCCGGGCACGTTCCAGTATGGCCAAGTCATGACCTGGCTGCGCGATCGCCTGCCCAAGGACGCCATCGTCTGCAACGGTGCCGGCAACTACGCCGGCTGGATTCATCGCCATCATCGCTTCCACAGCTTTGCCTCGCAGCTCGCGCCGACCTCGGGCTCGATGGGCTATGGCGTGCCGGCGGCGGTGCTCGCGAAACGGCAATATCCGGATCGCACCGTTATCGCGTTCGCCGGCGACGGCTGCTTCCTGATGAACGGGCAGGAATTCGCGACCGCCGTGCAGTACGATGCAGCCCTCGTCGTTATCGTCGTCGACAATGCGCAATACGGTACCATTCGCATGCACCAGGAGCGCGACTATCCCGGTCGCGTGGTCGGCACCCAGCTCAAGAACCCGGATTTCGCGATGTACGCGAAAGCGTTCGGCGGCCACGGCGAGCGCGTCGAGCGCACGGAAGAGTTCGCGCCGGCGTTCGAGCGTGCGCTCGCCTCGGGCAAGCCGTCGATCCTCCACTGCATCATCGATCCGCGGGCGATGTCGGTCGGCAAGGACTTTGCCCCTGCGGTGAAGGCCTAAGCGATGTCGGAGGGCCGCCACGTCGCCATCATCGGTGCTGGCGCGGTCGGCGTGATCAGCGCCATCGAAGCGCTACGCGAGGGCCATCGCGTCACGCTAATCGATCCGGGCGAGCCCGGTGGCGAACAGGCGGCGAGCTACGGTAATGCCGGCTGGCTCTCCTCGCATTCGGTGATCCCGCCGGCCGAGCCCGGCGTCTGGAAGAAGGTGCCCTTCTATCTGATGGATCCGCTTGGACCGCTCGCGATCCGCTGGTCTTATCTGCCGAAGGTGCTGCCCTGGTTGATCAAATATCTGCTCTCGGGCTGGACCGAGGCGCGGGTCGAGACGACGGCATTTGCGCTACGCGACCTTCTGAAGGACGCGCCACTGCTGCACAAGAAGCTCGCGGAGGAGGCGGGCGTTCCTGAATTGATCGAGCGTAACGGCGTGATGCATGTCTTCCCGTCGCGCGGCAATTTCGACAATGATCTCGGCTGGCGCGTGCGCAAACGCGTTGGTGTCGAATGGCTGGAGCTTTCGGCCGACGAGATGCGTCAGCGCGAGCCCGATTTGCATCCGCGCTACACTTTCGGCGTGGTGGTGGAAGAGGCCGGGCGCTGCCGCGACCCCGGAGCCTATGTCGCGGCCCTCGCGCAACATGCGCTGGCAAGCGGCGCCAAGCTTGTGCGGAACAAGGCGACAGGCCTCAGACTCAACGACGGCAAGTTAGTCGCCGTCGTCACGGAGACCGGCGAGATTGCGTGCGATGCCGCGGTGATTGCCGCCGGTGCGCATTCAAAGCGGCTCACGGCGTCCGTCGGCGATCCGCTGCCGCTGGAGACCGAGCGCGGCTATCACGTCATGATCGAGAATCCGGAAACGGGCCCGCGCAGCTCGATGATGGCCTCGGATGCGAAGATGGTGGTGAATTGGACCGACAAGGGTTTGCGCGCCGCTGGCACGGTCGAGATCGCAGGCCTCGAGGCCGAGCCGAACTGGAAGCGCGCCGAGATTTTGCGCAACAACCTCTTCAGCATGTTCCCAAAACTGCCGACGGACATTCCGGCTTCGCGTATCAAGACCTGGTTCGGCCATCGGCCGAGCATGCCGGACGGACGTCCCTGCATCGGTTACGCGCGGGCCTCGCGCGACATCGTCTATGCCTTCGGCCACGGCCATATCGGCCTGGTCGGCTCGGCGCGCACTGGTCGTCTCGTCGCCCAGCTTCTGAGCGGCAAGTCGCCGGAAATTCCGCTCGCGCCGTTTTCGCCCGATCGTTTTCTCTGAGACCGCATCATGACCGCTCCAGCCAACTCGTCCTCCCGAATCGCCCGCGGCGGCAAGGCCATCTATGGAGCGCCGCTCGGCATCCTGATGCTGGAGGCGCGCTTTCCCCGCATTCCCGGCGACATGGGCAACGGCACCACCTGGCCATTTCCCGTGCTCTACCGCGTGGTGAGCGGTGCCTCGCCGGAGAAGGTGGTGTTGAAGGGCGCCGCCGGTCTGCTCCCGGATTTCATCGATGCGGCAAAGGATCTGGTGCGGCTCGGGGCCGAAGCCATCACCACCAATTGCGGCTTCCTCTCGCTGTTCCAGAAAGAGATCGCAGCCGCGGTCGGCGTTCCCGTCGCGACCTCGTCACTGATGCAGGTGCCGTGGGTGCAGGCGACCTTGCCGCCGGGCAAGCGCGTCGGCCTCGTCACGGTATCCGGTTCGACCTTGACGCCGGCCCATCTCGCAGGTGCCGGCGTGCCGCTCGATACGCCGCTGGTCGGCACCGAGCGCGGCAAGGAATTCTTCCGCGTCCTGATCAAGGCCGAGAAGGACGACATGGACATCGCGCAAGCCGAACGTGACGTGGTCGAGGCCGGCAAGGAGCTGGTCGCCAGGAACCCGGATGTCGGCGCGATCGTGCTGGAATGCACCAACATGCCGCCCTATGCGGCAGCTTTGCAGGCCGAAGTTGGACTGCCCGTCTATGACATCTATTCCATGATCACCTGGTTTCATGCCGGACTGCGGCCGCGTCGGTTTGGCTAGAGCTCGAGAAGCTGCCGATGGCTCCTCTTCCTTCTCCCCTTGCGGGAGAAGGTGGCGCGAAGCGCCGGATGAGGGGTATCTCTCCGCGCATATAGATGCGGATGAGTGCACGGAGAGATACCCCTCACCCAAATGAGTTTGTATCTATCAGCGGTGATGCCCTCTCCCGCAAGGGAGAGGGCGCAGCCATGCGCATCGTGCGCTGTCCCACCGGCAGTGGAAGAGGCAGCTATACAATCCCTCGATACCTGATCGCGCCAGACGGTCAGAGCTTTCGGGCCTGAACATCGCTAGAGTGCCGCTCGAAATCACGGAGACAAGCGGTGCACAGCCTTCAATCCAATCCCGACACGCGCGCAGACGATTGGCCGTCCGAGCTCTACCGCATCCTGAAAGCCGCCGACGTGCGGCAGATGTCCTACGTCCCCGATGCCGGCCACAGCCAGCTCATCAGCCTGTTCTCGGCCGACCGCGACGTCACCACCAACGTGCTGACGACGGAAGAGGAGGGCGTTGCCATCGCCGCAGGCGCCTGGCTCGGTGGACAGCGCAGCGTGCTCTTGATGCAGTCGAGCGGGGTCGGCAATTGCATCAACATGCTGTCGCTGTCGGCAATCGGACGATTTCCACTGCTGATGCTGGTGACGATGCGCGGCGAATGGGCCGAGTTCAATCCCTGGCAGGTGCCGATGAGCCGGGCTACCCAGCCCTCGCTGGAGGCGATCGGCCTGAAGGTGATGCGCGCGGAGACAGGAGAGGATCTGATCGAGACGGTCGAATCGGCCGCGCCGCTTGCCTACGAATCCGATCAGCAGATTGCCGTTTTGATCGGGCAGCGCCTGATCGGCAAGAAGAAGTGGTGATGCCAATGCAAGCTCAACTCGATCGCCGCGCCGCGGTCGCCGCGCTCCTGAAGAATCGCAAGGACACGCTGGTCGTCTCCGGCCTCGGCTCGCCGACCTATGACCTTCATTCGGTCGGCGACCACGACGGCAATTTCTATCTCTGGGGCGCCATGGGCGGCGCCGCGCTGATCGGGCTTGGCCTCGCGCAGGCCCAGCCGGGAAAGCGCGTCCTCGCCTTGACCGGGGATGGCGAGCAATTGATGGGCCTCGGCGGCATGGCGACCATCGGCGTCGCACGCCCGCGCAATCTCGACATCGTCGTGATCGACAATCAGCATTTTGGCGAGACCGGGATGCAGGCCAGCCACACCGGGCGCGGCGTCGATCTCACCGCGATTGCTGTGGCCTGCGGCTTTGCCGCGACCGGAACCGTGCGGACGCTCGAGGAGGTGGCACGTCTGGCGACGCAGCTCGACGAGACGGCCGATGGCCCGCGGCTTTTTGTCATCAAGGTACTGGCCGAAAATCCGCCGCGCTCGCTGCCCTCGCGCGATGCTGTCTTTATCAAGAACCGGTTCCGTGCTCATCTCGGCTTCGCGGCGGCCTGAGCCGGGTTTCTCGCCCGGCGACAGTCTGCTGTCGAAGCAGATACTCTGGAGTGAGACCATGAAACAATCCGGCAAGGTCGCCGCCATCACCGGCGCGGCGCGCGGTATCGGCAAGGCTTGCGCGAAACGATTCCTGGACGACGGCGTCAAAGTCGTCATCTCGGACGTCGATGCCGATGGCTTGGCCGCGACGGCTGCCGAGCTCGGACGGCCGGAGGCCTTGCGCACTGTCGTCGGCAATGTCGCAAAGCGCGCCGATGTCGACCAGCTGGTCGCAACTGCCGCAAAGGAGTTCGGCCGGCTCGACATCATGGTCAACAATGCCGGCGTCGCCCGCAACCGGGACCTCCTGGAGATTTCCGAAGAAGAATTTGACGAGATCATCGGCATCAATCTGAAGGGCGCGTTCTTCGGCGTGCAGGCGGCGGCGAAGCAGATGATTGCGCAAGGTAGCGGCGGCGGAGTCATCATCAACATGTCTTCGGTGAACGCGCTGCTGGCGATCCCGGCGCTTGCCACCTACGCCATGTCCAAGGGCGGCATGAAGCAGCTCACATCAGTGGCCGCCGTCGCGCTGGCTCCGCACAATATTCGCGTCGTCGCTGTCGGGCCGGGCACGATTTTGACCGACATGGTGGCATCGTCCATCTACACCTCGGAGGATGCCCGCAAAACCGTAATGTCACGCACGCCGGCCGGCCGCGGCGGCGAGCCGGGCGAGGTGGCCTCCGTCGTGGCGTTCCTGGCAAGCGACGATGCGTCGTATATCACGGGACAGACGATCTATCCGGATGGTGGGCGGTTGATCCTGAATTACACGGTGCCGGTGAGGGACAAGTAGGGCGGACCCATTCTCTGTCATCGCCCGGCTTGACCGGGCGATCCAGTACGCCAAGACGCCCGCGGTGAACCGAGGTGCCGCGGCGTACTGGATGCCCCGCCTTCGCGTGGCATGACAGCGGAGGTCGGATGAGGCAGCGAGCCCCTCACTCCGCCGCAGCCGTTATCCCGTGACCCAGCCGCTTCGAGATCCCGCCGGCGCAGTCGCTTAGCGCGTGGGCGATGGGGCTGTCCCAGCGGGCATCGAACGTGCCTTCCGGCCCCATCGCGGTGATCACCAGCGCGACATGGCCGGAATGGTCGAACACGGGCGCTGAGAATGCGTTGACGCCGGGCAGGGGGTCGCCGAGCGCGCGGGCGAGGCCGTGCTTGCGGACCTCGGTGAGCATGTCGGCGAGCTTCGCGCCTTTCACGGTGCGTTTCGGATTGTAGCCGACGCCGTGACGATCGAGGCCGCTTTCGAGTGCGGCGTTGATGGTTTTCTCCGGCAGGAAGGCGGCAAAAGCCCGGCCCGTGGCTGTCTCCAGCAGCGCCATCACCGAACCGGCCCGCATCACGATATGCACCGGCTGGCCGGGTTCTTCCAGCTGCACCACGGTCGGGCCGTGCGTCCCCCAGACCGCGAGCGAGACCGCATGCCCGATCTGACTTGCGAGCGCCGCTATCTTCGGTCCTGCGATGCGTACGCCGGACAGGCGGCGCAGGCTGATCAGGCCGAGCTCCAGCGCCAGCGCGCCGATCTCGTAACGGCCGGTGGTCTCGTCCTGCTCGATCAGGCCGATGCGGGAGAAGCTGGCGAGATAGGGATGCGCCTTGGCCGGCGTCATGCCGGCCTCGCGCGCGAGATCGCGCAGCATCATCGGCTCGCCGCATCTCGCAAGCGCGCGGAGCAATTCTCCGCCGACCTCGATCGACTGGATGCCGCGGCTTTCTCTTTTCATGCGCCTCCTGGCGTGCGGCTCGCTTACGCCGCGTTGCGCTTGGCGGCGCTGTCGGCGAGATGACGGCCGGCAATGTAGCCGAAGGTCAGCGCCGGCCCAAGCGTGATGCCGGCGCCGGGATAATTGCCACCCATGATGCTCGCCATGTCGTTGCCGGCGGCATACAGCCCGGGAATCACCCGTCCTTCAGCATCGAGCGCCCGCGCATTCTCGTCGGTGACGATGCCGGCATAGGTGCCGAGATCGCCGACTACCATCTTGATAGCGTAGAACGGGCCGTTCTCGATTGGGGCGACGCAGGGGTTCGGGCCGTGCAGCGCATCGCCCTGGTAGCGGTTATAGGCCCTCGAGCCCTTGCCGAAGGCCGCATCATGTCCCTGTGGTGCGGTCGCATTGAACTGCTTGACGGTCCCGACGAACGCCGTGCTGTCGATGCCCGCCTTTGCCGCGAGCGCCTCCAGCGTCTCGCCGCGCATGAGATAGCCGGTCTTGAGGTGATGACCCAGCGGCATCGGGAATGGCGGTACGCAGCCGAGGCCGTATTTGCGCAGGGTCTGGTGATCGCAGACCAGGTAGGCCGCGATCTCCTCGCCGGGCTTCGCCGCCTTGACCATGGCCTGGACGAAGTCGTGATAGGAATTGCCCTCGTTGGCAAAGCGCTTGCCGTCACGCATCACCGCGATCACGCCGGGTTTGGCGCGGTCGATGAAATGCGGCATCACGCCGTTTGAGCCGTCCTTGCGCTTGGTGACCGAGACCGGGACCCAGGCTGCCGCGTTCGGCAGGCGGTCCTCGATGTGTCCGCCGGCGTTCTCGGCAAGCCGGAGGCCGTCGCCGGTGTTGCCGGTCGGTCCCGGCGAAAAGTGCTCGTTGCCGGTCGGCGCGTGTGGGAACATCTTCTTGCGCCGTTCGACATCATGCGGGAAACCGCCGCAAGCGAGCACGACGCCTTGTCTTGCACGAATGCGGACGTCGCGTCCCTCGCGGGCGACAATGGCGCCGGTGACAGTGCCGTTCTCGACCGTCAGCTCGCGTACCGGCGCGGACAGCCACATCGGAATCTTCATGTCCTGCGCGGATTTCGCGAGGCGCCCGGCGAGCGCATTGCCGTTGGTCAGCGTCATGCCGCGGCCGTAGCGCAGCACGTCCATCAGATGCCGCGACAGGCGCTTTGCGACATAGACCGCTGAGGTCAGCGACTTCGTCGCGCGCATGAAATGGACGATGTCCTTGCCGGATCCGAGCATCATGCCGAATACGGTCAGCTCGGGCAGGGGCATGCCGAGGGTCTTGATCTGGCCGCCGAGCTCGCGGCCGTCGAACGGGCGTGCCACCATCGAACGACCGCCCTGGGTGCCGCCGGGCGCCTCGGCGTGGTAGTCCGGGAACACCAGCGGCATGTCGAAACGGAGCGCCGTCTTGCTGGTGAAAAAATCGACCGCCTCGGGCCCGGCGCTCAGGAACGCATCGACCCGCGCGGCGTCAAAGTTGTTGCCGGCTTCGTGCCGCAGGTAAGTCCGCGCCTGCTCCGGCGTGTCCTCGATGCCGTAAGCCTTTGCCAGCGACGTGCCGGGAATCCACAACCAGCCGCCGGACCGCGCGGTCGTGCCGCCGAATCGCGGCTCCTTGTCGACGATCAGGACGTCGAGGCCGCGATAGCGTGCGGTGATAGCGGCCGACATGCCGGAGCAGCCCGATCCGGCCACGAGCACATCGCACTCATAGGTTTCGCCTGCGTTGCGCTCGTTGCCGGTCATGCGGGCCTCACTTCTTCAGCAGCGGACATTTGGACTCGGAGACCGGGCGGAAGGCGTCCTCTCCCTTCACCGTCTTGATGATCTCCAGATAATCCCAGGGTTCTTTGGACTGCTCGGGTGTTTTCACCTTGGCGAGATACATGTCGCGAATGACGCGGCCATCCTCGCGCAAGCGTCCGCCATGGACGAATGTATCCTCGATCGGCAGCTCGCGCATCTTGGCCATCGCCTTGGCGGGATCATCGGTGCCGGCGGCCTTGATGGCCTTGAGATAATGCAGCACCGAGCCGTAAACGCCGGTCTGGATCATGGTCGGCATCACCTTGGTGCGCTCGTAGAATTTCCGTGACCATGCGCGGGTCGCCTCGTCCATGTTCCAATACGACGCGGTGGTCATGTAGGTGCCCTGCGCGGATTTGAGGCCGATCGCATGCACGTCGGTGTCGAACATCAAGAGGCCGACCAGTTTCTGTCCGCCTTGGACCAGGCCGAACTCGCCCGACTGCTTGATCGCATTGTCGGTGTCCTGGCCGGCATTGGCGAAGGCGACGACGTCCGATTTCGAGCTTTGCGCCTGGAGTGCAAAGGAGGAGAAATCGGCCGTATTGGTCGGGTGCTTCACGCCACCCAAAACCTTGCCGCCCATCTCGTTGATGAAGCGCGTGGCGTCCTTCTCGAGCTGCTGGCCGAAGGCGTAGTCGGCGGTGATGAAGTACCAGGATTTTCCGCCTTCCTTGATCACGGCGGAGGCCGTCACCTTTGACAGCGCGTAGGTATCGTAGGTGAAATGCACGGTGTTGGGGCTGCAAAGCTCGTCGGTCAGCGAACTCGCGCCGGGGCCGGAGAGCAGCGCAACCTTGTTGCGCTCGCGCACCATGTTGTGCACGGCGATCGCGATGCCGGAATTTGGGATGTCGACGACGGTATCGACCTTGCCGTTGTCGAACCAGCCGCGCACGATCTGTACGCCGACGTCGGTCTTCATCTGGTGGTCGGCGCTGATGATCTCGATCGGCTTGCCGAGCACGGTGGGCCCGAACTCCTCCACCGCCATTTTCGCGGCCTCCACGGAGCCCGGCCCACTGTTGTCGCGGCCCCAGCTCGACAGATCCGTCAGCACGCCGATCCGCACCGCGTCGTCGGAGATTTGCGCGTTCGCAACGGTGGTCATGGCAACCGAAGTCATGGCCGCGAGCATGGCGCAGGCCAAAAGCCCTCTCATCGTCGTTCCCTCTCTTTTTGGGCCGCTTGGCGCGGCTGGTTGTTCTGGCAGATAAATTAGATAATGGCGAATAAGTTTGTCAATGGCGAATACGGACTACGTCGTCCCGGCGAAGGCCGGGACCCATACCGCGTGATCTATCGCTGCCGGGCGGTCGCAGTACCGGAGCACCGGTCCTCGCCAAGCTCCTCCCTGTGGTTATGGGTCCCGGCCTTCGCCGGGACGACGGTGAGGAGGCAGTGGCGCGAAAATCTCGCATCGTGATTTGGGGAGACCTGACACTCCCACAAGTTGCAACCGCCACAACGTTTAGCCATGATGCCACCTGGAATTTTGGGGCGGATGGTAATGACGGCAGCATCGGGGATCTCCACGGCGAGGGAGAAATCGACGACGGCGCATGTGGTGTGGGCGAGTGCGCTCGGCACCGCGATCGAGTGGTACGACTTCCTGATCTACGGCACGGCGGCGGCGCTGGTGCTGAACAAGCTGTTCTTCCCGAGCTTCGATCCCTTCGTCGGCACGCTGGCGGCGTTCTCGACCTATGCGGTCGGCTTCGTCGCGCGGCCGATCGGCGGCGCGATCATCGGGCATTATGGCGACCGGCTCGGCCGCAAGAAGATGCTGGTCGCGACCATGATGGCGATGGGACTGGGCACGTTCCTGATCGGCTGCCTGCCGACCTACAGCCAGATCGGCGTCTGGGCGCCGATCTTCCTCGTCATTTTGCGCTTCGTCCAGGGCATCGGGCTCGGTGGCGAGTGGAGCGGCGCCGTGGTCATGGTGGCCGAGCACGCCGGCAACCGCCGCGGCTTCTACGGCAGCCTGGTGCAGATCGGCTTCCCCGTCGGCGTCGCCGCCTCCACCGGCATTTTTGGTCTGATGACGCAGCTGCCCGAAGCGGACTTCCTGAGCTGGGGCTGGCGCGTGCCGTTTCTGATCAGCATCCTGCTCGTCGGCGTCGGGTTCATCGTGCGGCTGAAACTCGCGGAGACGCCGCACTTCAAGGAGGTGCTCGAGCGCAAGGAGGTGCTGGCGCAGCCGGCGCTGGAAGTCCTGCGCCGCGATTGGCGCAGCTTCCTGCTGGCGGTCGGTATCACCGTGTCCGAAGTCGGGCTCGCTTATCTCCTCACTGTCTTCACCGTGGTCTATGCAACGACGCAGCTCGGCCTGCCGCGGCAGGTGATCCTAAATGCGGTGGTCTATGCCGCACTCGTCGAGCTCGCGACGCTGCCTCTCGCCGGCTGGCTGTCCGACATCTTCGGCCGCAAAGCGCTGTATCTCGCCGGCGGCGTGTTCTCGGTGGCGTTGGCGTTTCCGTTGTTCTGGTTCCTCGACACCAGGGAGCCGGCCCTGATCACGCTCGCGCTCGTCGTCACGATGACACTGACGCATGCGCTGCTGTTCGGGCCGAAGGCTGCCTTCATGCCGGAGCTGTTCCGCACTCAGGTGCGCTACAGCGGCGCATCGCTGGGAGCCAACGTTGCCGCCGCGCTCAGTGGCGGCTTCTCGCCGCTGATCGCAACCGCGTTGCTCGCGTGGGCCGGTTCCTATTGGGCGGTGTCGGTCTACATCATCGCGCTCTCGATCATCACGATCGTCGCAACCCTGATGGCGCCGGAGACGGCGCGGGACTCGCTCAGATCCTGAACGCGGTCATCGGCACGCCGGGTTCGCAGCGCCCGGGACGACGAGGAAGGTGATGGTCTCAGGCGCGAGGCGCACTGCGCTGGCCGCAGTCTTGCGCGCGGCGAGGTGCGGCAGCCCATCTTCGTCGGTCAGCGCGAGCGTCTTGCCGTTCAGTTGCACGGTTGCACCATTCAGTCCTGCTGCCTGCAAAGTGTAGCGTTTGGCGGACAGCGGTAACATGATCGTGCGCGTTGCGCTGCGCGAGATATTGATCGCGAGCACGGTCACGGCGCCGCGCATCGACGGGTGACAGTGCGCGTAGACATGGAGGCCGGGCGCCATCGCTGCGCCTGCGCCGAGCACCGTCGTGCCCATCAACCGATGCCAGAGCAGCGCGCCCCAATAATTGGGTCTCGGGCGGAACGTCTTCTCGTCCAGCAATCCGTAATCGCTCGCGGCCAGCGTGTTGTGCATCACCACTTGAACGCCAGCCTTGGCCAGGCCTCCGAGCTGGTCGAGATAGCGGAACGTATCGGGGAAAGTCTTATCCCAGCGGTTGCCGCCGCAAGCGGCATCGGCGGTTTCCGTCAGCCAGATCGGTTTGCTCGGCGCGAATTCATCGCGCAGGCCACGGTAGATCGACAGCGTCGCATCGGTTCGGGCGAGCCATTCTTCGGACAACGCGCGTGCCGGCTCATCGCGGCCGCCGCAGCGTGGTGAGATCGTGTTGTAGTGATGGTACGAGAAGCGATCGACGTCGGCTCCGGAATTGGCAAGCAGATCGCGGGTGCGAATACTTGACGCGGAAGAGGACGTGGAATCGCCGACCGAGCCCGGGCCGACGATCAGTGTTTCCGGCGCCGCGCGCCGTATCCAGTCGCGAAAGACGTCGAAATCGCGAACATAGGCTTTCGCGTCATATCCTCGCGGCGCTCCGCTCATCGCCGCGAGCGTCGGCTCGTTCATGAATTCGGCGGCGGCGATGTGGCCGCTCAGCGAACGCGTATAGTCGATTAGGCGTTGCGCCTGATCCGGCCTCCAAAGGCCATCCGCATCGCGGCTGCCCGGGCTGATGGCAAAGGAGGTGACGATCTCCGCACCAGTCGCGCGCGCAAAGTCGACGACGCCGCGCCACTGCGCGCGGCTTAGCACTGCGTCGAATCCCGGGGGCGGTGCAGCCGGCGCATTCGCGGTGTCGGCGAAGAACGTCGCATTGGCCCAGGTGCCACTCACGCGCAGATACGCCGGCGACAACGCCACCGCGAGCTTGCGCAGACGCGTGTTGCCGAGATCGATTGGAGGTCTGTAACTGTAGCGATCCTTGTCAACCCGCGTGCGCATCGTTTGCGGATAAGGCTTCCAGAACCGCCCGCCGGTCAGCTCCACCATCTCGATGTTGTAGGACTGGAAGCGGGGATCGACGGTGCCGATCGCTTGCAGCCCCGCAGGTGCGATCGACACGGCGCCGGCGTGCGCCGCGCACGATGTTCCGGCCGCGAGCAGCGCAAGCCTTGTCACACGTGCTGCGTGAAAAAGTCCGCCGCGCCGCATTCGCCGTCTTGTATGCACGTCCTGACGCCTTCTTATGCGTGCTGCCAAAAGCAAATGCAGCCGTCCGAACCATTAGCCTCCCTTATAGCGCGAATTTTTACTTCCAATTTTACTTCGCAAAGTTCCGCCCATAGCCTCCTGTGCAATCGATCATATCGCAGCCGGTCAATGGCGATCGGTGCGAGCGTTCATCGTAGCCAACGAGGGTTGCCATGCTTGACAGGGACAAGGGGACATCCACTGCCAATCCGGCGGGGACGAGCGACAAGTCTGCGAAAAAGCTGAGCCGGCGCACGCTGTTGAAGGGCGCCGCGGCGGTGGCCGGCGCGGCCGCAGGATCGGACGCGATCCGCGGATTCCCGACCATCTGGGCGCAGGAGATCAAGGATATCGAGCTGCGCCATGTCGGCGTGTCCTATTCGGTGGTGAAGGCGATCGGTGACCAGGCGGCCAAGGATCTCGGCTTCAAGGTAACGATGCAGAACCTCGACACCTCCGCCGCCATCAACCGCTTCATAAGCCAGCCTAATACGGTCGATATCGCCGATCTCGAGGGCTGGCAGGCCAAGCTCGCCGCCAAGCGCGGCGTGATCCAGGGCATCGAGGTCAAGAAGGTCAAGGAGTTCGACAACATCCTGCCGATCTTCACCAAGGGCGAGATCGACGGTCACAAGATCCCGCGCCAGGGCATCTCGCCTTACGAGGCCATGTATATCGCCAAGCCCGATTCGACCGACCTCAACGACGGCGTCACGGAATGGGCGACGTTCCTGCCACAGGTCTACAACGCCGACTCCATCGGCTACCGCCCCGACCTCGTCGGCCATGAAGTCACGGAATGGAAGGATCTGATCGATCCGAAATTCAAGGGGAAGGCCGCGATCCTCGACGTGCCCGCGATCGGCATCATGGACGCCGCGCTCTGCTTCGAAAGCGCCGGCCTGATCAAGTACGGCAACAAGGGCAACATGACCAAGGAGGAGATCGACTTCACCTGCAACAAGCTGATCGAGCTCAAGAAGCAGGGCCAGTTCCGCGCGACCTGGACCACCTTCGACCAGTCGGTGCAGCTGATGGCGGCGGGCGAAGTGGTGATCCAGTCGATGTGGTCGCCGGCGGTTGCCGCGGTGCGCGTGAAAGAAATCCCCTGCGTCTACGCGCCGGTCAACATCAAGAACGGCAAGGAAGGCTATCGCGGCTGGTGCAACGGCATGGGCCTGATGAAGCATCTCTCGGGCAAGAAGCTGGACGCGGCCTACGAATATCTCAACTGGTATCTGTCGGGCTGGCAGGGCGGCTTCGTCGCGCGTTACGGCTATTACAGCCCGGTGCCTTCGACTGCGAAGAAATTCCTCACGCCGGCCGAATGGGCGTTCTGGTACGAGGGCCAGCCCGCGCCCGAGGTGGTCAACGACCCCTATGGCGTCCCGATGGAGAAGAGCGGCACCAAACGCGACGGCGGCTCGTTCCTCGACCGCGTCAAGAACATCTCCTGCTGGAACACGCTGATGGACGAAGCCGCCTACATGAACAAGCGCTGGAACGACTTCAAGGTGGCCTGAAACCTGCTTTCCCTGACGTGAACGAAGCGCCGGCGCGACGATGCGCCGGTGCCAAAAGATCGACTTCGAGGCGTTTGCCGACATGCAGCCAAGTCTTAGTCCAGCTCAAACCTCACCACACGCAAATCTCGCCGGCTGGCTCTACGTGTCGCCGCTCGTGCTGGTGCTGGTGCCGTTCTTCGTGGCGCCGATCCTGGTCGTGCTGGCGGCGAGCTTTTTCGCCACTGACGGCTTTGGCGGGCTGACGCCGGGTTTCACGCTCGCAAGCTATGTCGAGGTGCTGCATTCGGCACTGACGCTGAAGCTGTATCTGGCGACGATCAAGTTCACGGTTCTGACCTGGATCTTCACGCTGATCATTGGCTTCTTCGTCGCATACTTCCTGGTTTTCCACGTCCGCAACCAACTGCTGGCGATTGGTCTGTTCCTGCTCTGCACGGTACCGTTCTGGACCTCGAACATCATCCGGATGATTTCCTGGATACCGCTCCTCGGCAAGGAAGGCCTGATCAACCAGGTGCTGCTGGGGCTCGGTGTGATCCGCCAGCCGCTTGAAGTGTTGCTGTTCTCCGACCTCGCGGTGGTCATCGCCTATGTCCATCAGCTCACCATTTTCATGATCGTGCCGATCTTCAATTCCATGGCACGGATCGACAAGAAGCTGATCGAGGCCGCGATCGATGCAGGCGCCAGCCGTTTCGACATCATGCGCCTGATCGTGGTCCCGATGTCCAAGAGCGGCATCGCGCTCGGCACCATCTTCGTCGTCTCGATCGTGATGGGCGATTTCTTCGTGGTCAAGGTGATGTCCGGCGGCGGCTCGGCCTCGGTGGTCAGCGCGTTCTACGAGGACGTCGGTGTATTGCAATATCCGACCGCAGCCGCGAGCGCCGTGCTGCTGACGCTGGTGCTGGTCGCGATCGTCTCGCTGATCCTGCGCACCGTCGACATCAGGCAGGAGATCACGCGATGAGCGCGGTTCTCGCCGACATGCCCAAAACCGACATGTCAAAGATGGTCGCGCCCGCGACGACCAAGGCGATAGCACCGAGCAAGGGCGGCCGGCCGTGGACGTTCTATCTTCTGGCGACGCTATTCGGGTTCTATGTGATCGCGCTGTACGGCCCGATGTTCTGCATCTACGTCCTGTCGTTCCAGGACATCCGCGGCGGCCTCGTCTTCCCGATGAAGGGACAGTCGCTACACTGGTTCGTCGATCTCTTCACCCAGGTGCGGACCGGCGACGTCAAGGGCTCGTTCGATCGTTCGATCAAGCTCGCCGTCATTGTCACCGTCATCACGGTGGTTGTCTCGTTCCTCGCCGGTCTCGGTTTTCGCAAGCGCTTTCGCGGCGACACCGTCGTGTTCTACATGATGATCGGCAGCCTGGTCGCGCCCGGTCTCGTGCTCGGCCTCGGCACCGGTCTGTTATTCCAGGCCCTCGGGCTCAATGCGAGCTGGTACACCTCGGCGCTCGGCGCGCAACTGTCCTGGACGCTGCCGTTCGGCGTGCTCGTGATGTTTGCGGTGATGTCGCGCTTCAACCACGTCTGGGAGGAGGCGGCCTACGACCTCGGCGCCAGCCGCTGGCAATCGATCCGGCTGGTGATGATCCCGGTACTGGCGCCCGGCCTGGTCGCGGTCGCGCTGTTCGGCTTCACGCTCTCCTACGACGAGTTTGCGCGTAGCCTTCAGACCGCGGGCTCACTGAACACGCTGCCGCTGGAGATCTGGAGCATGACCCTGAACGTCACGTCCCCCTCGCTTTACGCGCTCGGCACGGTGACGACGATTGTCTCCTTCATCGTCATCGGCGCGAGCCTGGGCAGCATCGTGCTGATCCAGAAGAAGCGCGGCAGCAGCACAAAGGGTTGAGCTGGGAATGAAGAGCGATCGCGGCGATATCGAACTGGCGGGCATCTGCAAGAGCTTTGACGGCGTCACCAACGTGGTGGACGGCGTCAATCTCAAGATCGCCGACGGCGCCTATTGCTGCTTCATCGGCCCGTCCGGCTGCGGCAAGACCACGATTCTGCGCATGATCGCGGGGCATGAAGACCCGAGTGCGGGTGAGATCGTGATCGGCGGCCAGAACGTCGTCGGTCTCGCGCCGGTGCAGCGGCGCACCGCGATGATGTTTCAGTCCTACGCGCTGTTCCCGCACCTAACCGTGCGCGACAACATCGCGTTCGCCTTGCGCGTGCGCGGCATGTCGAAGGCCGATCGTCTGCGCGCTGCGGATGCCATGATCGAGAAGGTGCGTCTGACGCAATTCGCCGACCGCCTGCCGGCCCAGCTCTCCGGCGGCCAGCAGCAGCGTGTGGCGCTGGCGCGCGCCGCGATCACCGAGCCGAGGGTACTTTTGCTCGACGAGCCGCTGTCCGCCCTCGACGAACAGCTCCGCGTGCAGATGCGCCAGGAGCTTAGGCGGATGCAGCAGGAGCTCGGCATCACCTTCATCCACGTCACCCACACCCAGCTCGAGGCGATCGCGCTCGCCGATCTGGTCGTGGTGATGGAGCAGGGCAGAATCAAGCAGGCGGGCGCGGCGCGCGACGTCTATGCCCATCCGCACGATCGTTACGTCGCCGAATTCATGGGCGGGCAGAACGTCCTGTCGGGGCGCGTCGAGAAGGTCAACGGTTCGACTTTTACGCTCGCGCAGGCCGCGCCTGACGGCATCGAGGTCCCGCTTCAGGCGCGGTCCACGGTCAGCGTCGGTGACAGGATCGATATCGCCGTGCGTCGCGACGATGTCGCGCTGGTCCGGCCGGGCAGGGAGCTGCCGCCGGGCTGCTCCACGTCGCTGCCGAGCCGCGTGCTTGCGATCGAGTACCAGGGCTATTTCGTCAAGGTCATGCTGGACACCGTGCCGGATGACGCGTTCGTCGCCTACGTGCCGGAAAAGACCTTCTTCGCGGATCCCTTCACCGTCGGCGACGTCGTGATGGCCACATGGGCCACCGGCAGCGCGCTTCCACTCGCCTAAAGACCCGTCGCGCACAGGAGTATGATCGTGCAGATATCCTTCACACTCAACGGACGGCCGACAACTGTCGAGGTCGAGCCGGCGACGCTGGTTGCCGAGCTGCTGCGCGAGCGGCTGAATCTCACCGGTACCCATATCGGCTGCGACACCAGCCAATGCGGCGCCTGCGTCGTGCATCTCGATGGCCTGCCGGTGAAGAGTTGCACGCTGCTGGCGCCTGCGCTCGACGGTGCGGCGCTGCTCACCATCGAGGGCCTGCAAGGTGCGCCCGGTTCGAACCAGCTGCATCCGATGCAGGAAGCGTTTCGTGAGCATCACGGTCTGCAATGCGGTTTTTGCACGCCCGGCATGCTGATGACGGCGGTGGCGCTCGCGACCGAAAAGCCGGACCTGACGGAAGCCGACGTCCGCCACGGCCTTGAAGGCAATATTTGCCGCTGCACCGGCTATCAGAACATCGTCGTCTCGGTCATGGCTGGCGCTGCCGCCATGAACGCCGCCAAGGGAGAGTGACCATGGGCAATGTGATCGGGATCGGCGCTTCACCCAAGCGGAAAGAGGACCAGCGCTTCCTCACCGGCCGCGGCAATTACGTCTCCGACATCAAGCGGCCCGGCATGACGGCGGGTGTGTTCGTGCGCTCGCCGCACGGACACGCGATCCTGCGCGGCATCGACAAGGGTGCGGCACTCGCATCGCCTGGCGTCATTGCGGTTCTTACCGGCGAGGATGCCGCCACGGACAATCTGGGATCGCTGCCCTGCGGTTGGGGTATCACGGATGCCAAGGGCGCGCCGATGAAGGAGCCGCCGTTCCCGATGCTGGCGCAGGGCAAGGTGCGCTTCGTCGGCGACATGGTCGCCTTCGTCGTCGCGGAGACGCCGGCGCAGGCCGGTGCGGCAGCCGAGCTGCTGACTGTCGATTACGAGGTGCTGCCCTCGGTGGTCGGCGTGCTCGAAGCGGTGCGGCCCGGCGCGCCACAACTGTTCGACGACGTTCCGAACAACATCTGTTGCGATTGGGAGCTCGGCGACAAGGCCGCGGTCGAGACCGCGTTCCGGAAAGCGGCACATGTCGCGAAGCTCAGCCTCGTCAACAACCGTCTGATCGGCAACCCGATGGAGCCGCGCGCGGCGATCGCCGAATATGAGCCCGGCACGGATCGCTTCACGCTGTGGACCACCAGCCAGTTCCCGCATGTCGTTCGCTTCCTGATGGGTGCGCTGGTGCTGAACATCCCGCAGCACAAGCTGCGCGTGGTGGCGCCCGATGTCGGCGGCGGCTTTGGCGTCAAGCAGTTCCACTACGGTGAGGAGGCCGTGATCACCTGGGCCGCCAAGCGCGTGATGCGGCCGATCAAATGGGTGGCGAGCCGCTCCGAAGGCTACGTCTCCGATCGCCACGGCCGCGATCACGTCACCGAGGCCGAACTCGCACTGGACGAGACCGGGAAGTTTCTGGCCTTCCGTGTCAACACGCTCGCCAATATGGGCGGCTATCTCTCGACTTTCGGACCGAACATTCCGACCAATCTCTACGGTCCGCTGCTCGGCGGCGTCTACACCACACCTGCCATCTACTGCAACGTGAAGGTGGTGTTCACCAACACCGTTCCGGTCGACGCCTATCGCGGCGCCGGCCGACCCGAGGCGACTTTCGTCTTGGAGCGCATCGTCGACGTCGCGGCAACCGAGATGGGGATCGACCGGGTGGAGATCCGCCGACGCAACATGATCCCGAAGGAGGCCTATCCGTATCAGACGCCGGTGCTGGTGCAGTACGATTCCGGCGATCCGATGGGGTGTCTCGACGGCGCTCTTGTCGCGGCCGACGTCAAGAGCATCGGTATCCGCAAGGCGGAGTCGGCGCGCAGGGGCAAATTCCGCGGGCTCGGCTACTCGACCTATGTCGAGGCCTGCGGCCTCGCGCCGTCGCGCTTCGCGGGACGATTGGGCGCGCGCGGCGGGCTCTATGAGAGTGCCACGGTGCGGGTGCATCCGACCGGCCAAGTCACGGTCATGATCGGCACCCACAATCACGGCCAGGGCCACGAGACGACCTTCGCGCAGATCGTCTCGGAAAAGCTCGGCGTCGCGTTTGACAATGTCGATATCGTGTTCGGCGATACCGATCGCGTGCAGTTCGGCATGGGTACCTACGGCTCGCGTTCGCTGGTAGTCGGCGGCGCGGCGCTGTCGAAGGCGACGGACAAGGTGGTTGCGAAAGGCAAGAAGATCGCGGCGCATCTGCTCGAAGCAGCCGAAGTGGATATTCACTTCGAGGCCGGAAAATTCTCGGTCGCGGGCACCGACCGCATGAAGACGTTCGAGGAGATCGCGGGTGCCGCCTACGTGCCGCACGACTATCCGCTCGAAGTGCTGGAGCCGGGGCTCGAGGAGCAGGCTTATTACGATCCCGTCAACTTCACCTATCCCGGCGGCTGCCACATTGCCGAGGTCGAGATCGATCCGGAAACCGGCACGGTGACGCTGGTCAACTACACCGCGGTCGACGACGTCGGCACCGTCATCAATCCGATGATTGTCGAGGGCCAGTTGCACGGCGGCATCGTGCAGGGCGTCGGTCAGGCGCTCTATGAGAACGCGGTCTATGACGAGGGCTCGGGCCAGCTGCTGTCGGGCTCGCTGATGGACTACTGCATGCCGCGCGCCGACCACATGCCGATGATGAAAATCGCGACCCATTCGACTCTGTGCACGCACACGCCGATGGGCGTAAAGGGCTGCGGCGAGGTCGGCACCATCGGTTCGCCGGCGGCGGTCATCAACGCGGTGGTCGATGCGCTGTCGCATCTCGGCGTCACCCACGTCGACATGCCGGCGACGCCGAACCGGATCTGGCGCCTGCTGCAAAACGCGTCGCTGCCGGTCGCTGCTGAATAGGGAGGATGACAATGAAGCCGTTTGCCTATCACCAGCCGGACCGGATTCCCGACGCTGCCAAACTGCTGACCTCGATCGAGGACAGCAAGCTCGTCGCCGGCGGCATGACCCTGATCCCGACGCTGAAGCAGCGGCTCGCCAGTCCGCCTGCCCTAGTCGACCTGTCGAGGCTCGGACATCTGAAGGGCATCACCGACGATTGCGCCGCTATCACCATCGGTGCGATGACGCCACATGCGGTGGTGGCCGCCTCGAAGCTGGTGCAGGCAAAGATTCCAGGTCTTGCCGCGCTGGCTTCGATGATCGGCGATCCCGCCGTGCGCATCCGCGGCACCATCGGCGGCTCCGTCGCGAACAACGATCCGGCGGCCGATTATCCGGCAGGTGTGCTCGGTCTTGGCGCGACCGTCGTCACCAGCACGCGCGAGATCGCGGCCGACGGGTTTTTCCGCGGCCTGTTCGAGACCGCGCTTGAACCAGGCGAGATCATCACGGCGATCCGCTTTCCGGTGCCGGTCAAGGCGGGCTACGCCAAGTTCAAGGCGCCGGCGTCGCGCTATGCGCTGGTCGGCGTGTTCGTGGCGAAATTCGCCGATGGCGTTCGCGTGGCCGTGACCGGAGCGGGCTCCGGCGTATTCCGCGTTCCCCCGATGGAGGAAGCGCTGTCGCGAAATTTCGATCCGTCCGCGATCGCGGCGATCAGGATCGACACCGACGGTCTCACCTCCGACATCCATGCCGAAGCGGACTACCGTGCGCATCTCGTCACGGTCATGGCCAAGCGCGCCGTCGACGCGGCGCTCAGCTAGCACTTTTAGGGTTGATGATGACTGATGGTTCCGGCCGAACGGCCTTCCCGCCGGCGCCGACTGGCCTTGGCTCGCTTTCTGCAACCGAGATCCTGGCCGGCTACCGGCGCAAGGCGTTCACTCCGCGCGATGTCGTCGACGACACCATTGCCGCGCTGGAGGTGACGAACGAGGCCTGCAACGCGGTGGTGACGCCGATGTACGAGCAGGCGAGGGCGGAGGCCGATCGTCTCACCAGGGAGATGCGCGCCGGCGATGCCAAGGGACCGCTCGCCGGTGTACCCGTCACGATCAAGGATCTGGTCTTCGTCGCAGGCGTGCCGGCCTATGGTGGCTCGCCGATGAACAAGGCCTTCGTGCCCGATGTCGATGCGGCGGTTGTCTCGGCGCTGAAGGAGGCGGGTGCCATAATCACCTGCAAGACCACGACCTGCGAGTCCGGTTACAAGTTGACGGCGGACAGCCTGGTCACCGGCACCACGCGCAATCCCTGGAACCCCGGTCGCACCAGCGGCGGATCGAGCGGCGGCGCGGCGGCGGGCGTCGCCGCCGCCTGCGGTCCGATCGCGATCGGAACCGACGGCGTCGGCTCGATCCGCGTGCCCTCGTCCTTTTGCGGAGTGTTCGGGCTGAAGCCGACCTTTGGCCTGGTGCCCCGTTCGCCCGGCTTCTCGCCACCGTCCTGGGGCTCGCTCGCGCATACCGGGCCGATCACGCGCACGGTCGCGGATGCCGCGCTGACGCTGGAGATCATCGCCGGTTACGATCTGCGCGATCCCGCGAGCCTGCCGGTTGCGGCGCGGCGGTTCGATGCGAATGCCGAGCCGTTGAACGGCATTCGTATCGGCGCCAGCGTCGATCTCGGCTACGCCGCCGTCAGTCCCGATGTGCGCGCGGCGTTCGGCAAGGCGCTGGCCATTCTGGATGCCTGCGGCGCGCAGGTCACCATGGATGGTCCTGGCCTTGATCCCGGCATCCTCGAGCACACGCTGAAGCCGATCGCCTTCACCGAACAGGCGGCCGCGGTCGCGAGCAAGAGCACGGCTGATCTCGCCAGCTCCGAAGCAGATTATCTCGATGTCATCAGTGCCGGCCGGCGCTACAGCGGCACGGACTATATCGAAGCGGGGTATCGCCGCGGCCAGGCTCGCAGCGGCTTCCTGAAGCTTTTCGAACGCGTCGATGCGCTGGTGACGCCGACCGTCGCGGTGACCGCGTTCGAGGCCGGCCGCCTCGGCGTCGACACGATCGACGGCGGCAAGGTCGATCCGCATCTGGGCTGGTCGCCCTTCACCTGGCCGATCAATCTCGCCGGCCTTCCGGCGGCGACGCTGCCCTGCGGCTTCGATCGCGATGGAATGCCGATCGGCCTTCAGATCGTTGCGCGCTGGCTCGACGAGCCTACGATCTTCCGCATCGCGGCTGCGTTCGAAGAGGCCCAGCCATGGGCGGCGTTCTGGCCGTCACTGGCGCTCCGCGAAAGTGCCGCGCGCGCGAAGGTTTGAAGCTCAGGACAGCTCGATCGGGTCGCCGCGGCCGCTGAGCTCCTCGTCGAGGCGGAGATAGTGCGCGAGGTAGTCGTGCAAGGCGGTCGCCGCCTTCGAGGTCGCGGCGCTCGACTTGTAGAGCAGCAGCTCGATCTTCGGCAATGGCGGCAGGCCCTCGTTCGGGCCGATCTCGCGCATCGCCGGCACCAGGGCGCTGCGGCCGAGTACGGTCACGGCCATGCCGGCGAAGGCCGCCGCCTGAAGGCCGCCGACGCTTTCGCTGACGCAGGCGATGCGCCAGCGCAAATTCGCGCGTTCCAGCGTGTCGATCGCGTAGTCGCGATAGATGTTGCCGGGCGGCAGCAACGCCAGCGGAATGGGCCGTTCCTGGTGCGCGGCGGACTGCTCGCCGGTCATCCAGACCAGTTGCTCGCGCCGTACCACCTGGCCGCCCGTAAAATCGTTCATGCGGGTGACGAGCGCGATGTCGACATCGCCGCGCTTGACCAGGCCCACCAGCGGCGTCGAGAGCGCGCAATTGAGCTCGACCTGGACGCGGGGGAAGGATTTTCGGAACACGCTGAGGATCTGCGGCAGCATGAAGGCGGCATAGAGGTCGGGCGTGCCGAGCACGACCTGACCCTCGATCTCCTGCGACGCCAGTTGCGAAATCAATTCGTCATGCAACCGCAGGATGGATTTGGCGTAGGTGAGAACCGTGGTGCCGTCCTCGCTCAGCGTCAGCCGGCGGCCTGCATGCTCGAATAATTGTTTCCCGGTGAGCTCCTCCAGCCGCTGCAATTGCAGGGTGATCGCCGGCTGGGTGCGGCCCAGCCGCCGCGCGGTCTCAGTGATGCTGCCGGTCTCGACCACGGAGATCAGCGACCGGAGCATGCGAATATCGAGGCTGATGAGGTTCATGCGGCGTCCATGTCGCCCAGAATTTATGCAAGTTCCATGCTAGGGCGAAGGGGAGCCGGGGTGGGAAGGCTCGGTCGCAGACGGCGTGTTCTCAATTGGACGACGTGCCGGTTCCAGCATTGCTGGCATACTGAATATTGATTATCAGGCGGCTCGGCGCGCATGATGCGCCCAACGAACATAAAAAGGGAGCGCAAACATGAAAGAGATCTCAGCAACGCGACGGGAGCTGCTCGCAATTGCCGCGGCGGCGAGTGCTGCCTCAATCGCGGAAGTTGCGCCGGCTGCGGCGCAGGCCGGCCTGAAGCCGATCTTTCCGGTGCCGATGGTCACCATTCCGATCGTCGGCGAAACCCAGGTGTTCCAGGTCCGCCGCATCTACTGCATCGGGCGTAACTATGCGGCGCACGCGATCGAGCGCGGCTCGGACCCGAACCGCGAGCCGCCGTTCTTTTTCCAGAAGCCGACCGACGCAATCCAGAACGTCGCTGTGGGCGAGGTTGCCGATCATCCCTACCCGTCGCTGACCAAGAACTATCACCACGAGGTCGAGCTGGTCGCCGCGCTGAAGTCCGGCGGCTCCAACATTCCGGCTGAGAAGGCGCTCGACCATGTCTATGGTTACGCGCTCGGCCTCGACATGACCCGGCGCGATCTCCAGAACGGGATGGCCGCGGAGAAGAAGCCGTGGGAGATAGGCAAGAGCTTTGACCACGCCGCGGTGATCGGGCCTATCCACCCGGCCAGCAAGACCGGTCATTTCGACAAGGGCGCCATTTCGCTGGCGATCAACGGCACCGTCAAGCAGAGCTCGGATCTCAGCAAGATGATCTGGAGCGTGGCCGAACAGATCGCAAAACTGTCGGAAGCGTTCGAGCTCAAGGCCGGCGACATCATCTATTCCGGCACGCCGGAGAATGTCGGCCCGGTCGTGAAGGGCGACGTGCTCTTGTGCAAGCTCGACGGCCTGCCGGACATGTCGATCAAGATCGTCTGATTGTCTTCGCCTCTCCCCGCTTGCGGGAAAGTGAGGGGCGGGACGTTGTCGCTTCGTCATGCCCGGGCTTGTCCCGGGCATCCACGTTCTTGGGCGCCGGTTGCGTGGAAGCCCGTGGATGGCCGGGACAAGCCCGGCCACGACGATGCTGAGAGCGGCTTCGATCCCGTCTGTCGCAGCGCGGCGTCCTGATCTAGCTCTGGCCGAGGATCTTCATCGCGGCACGAAGATGCGGCTTGTCGATCATCTGGCCGTCGAGGCGCAGCGTGCCGGAGTTCGGATTGTTCGCGAACGCCGCGATCACCTTCTCCGCCCAATTGCGCTCGGCCTCGGTCGGCTCGAACGCCGCGTTGACCACGTCGACGTGCTTGGGATGGATCAGCGCTTTCGCCGAAAAACCGTCGCGCCGCGCCGCGCGCGTTTCCTGTTCGAGCCCCGCCAGATTGTCGATATCGGTATAGACGGTGTCGATCGGCGCGACCTCGGCCGCGGCGGCCGCCATCAGGCAGAGATCGCGCGCCAGGCGATAAGGACTGTGGAACACGCCGCCTGACGCCTTTTCAGTAGCGCCGAGCGAGGCCGAGAGATCCTCCGCGCCCCACATCAGGCCCGCGAGGCGAGGGGAGCAGCCCTTATAGCTGCCGAGCCCGAAGATCGATCCTGCGGTTTCGGTCGCGACGCAGACGATGCGTGTTGAGCCGATTGCGATACCAGCCGCAGCTTCCAAAGCTTCCAGCCAGGTCGCGACCTGCCGCACGTCGTCGCCGCCCTGCGATTTCGGCAGCACGATGCCGTCGGGCTTGCCTGGAATCACCGCGGCAAGGTCAGCGAGCGTCATGCCGGTGTCGAGCGCGTTGACGCGGACATAGAGCTGATGGGGCTTGTTGCGGCCCTTCAGCATCGCCAGCGTCAACCCGCGCGCCTCCGGCTTCTTGTCTGTGACGACGGAATCTTCGAGATCGATGATCAGCGCGTCGGCGTTGCCTTCGCTGGCCTTCTCGAATTTGCGCGGGGAGTCGCCCGGCACGAACAGCATCGAACGCATCAGACCGGCCTCTTGTGCATCATCGCCATGCGGCGGCATTTGCCGACGATCTCGTCGTTCTGGTTGAGAGCGTGGTGCTCGAACTCGACGATGCCCGCCTTGGGGCGCGATTTGGATTCCCGCAACGAAAGCACCTTCGTCGTCGCCTGCAAAGTGTCGCCATGGAAGACCGGTTTCGGAAAAGTGACGTCGGTCATGCCGAGATTGGCAACGGTGGTGCCCATGGTCGTATCATAGACCGTCATGCCGATCATGATGCCGAGGGTGTAAAGGCTGTTGAAAATGCGCTGGCCGAACTCGGTCTGGGCCGCAAAATGTGCGTCGATGTGCAGCGGCTGCGGATTGAGCGTCAGCAGGCTGAACATGGTGTTGTCCATCTCCGTGACGGTCCGCGTCAGGGGATGCCTGAACTCCTGGCCCACGGAAAACTCCTCGAAATAAAGTCCGGCCATCGCGGTCTTCCTCCCTGCGAAATAACAGCGCGCTCGCACCGTCGCGCTGCATGATCCCATGCATGGTACACACAGTTGGCAGGCAAATTCACGTATCTGTCCCCCGTTTTTCGAGCTAAAGAACGCAAGCGAGGGCACGTCCGGGCACAGCAATGGGCCACGGCCTTCGCGTGGGAAACGCGAAGAGGCGGGGAGATTGCGCGGGCGCGGTTCCCAACAAGGAGACCATCATGGATTTCGCGCTCACCGATCAGCAGGAGGCCATTCGCGACGCGATCGCGAAGATCTGCGAAGGCTTTCCTGATGCCTATTGGCTGAAGAAGGACCATGACGGCGGTTTTCCGCACGACTTCCACAAGGCGCTGGCCGACGCCGGCTGGCTCGGCATCTGCGTGCCGGAGGCCTACGGTGGCTCCGGGCTCGGCATCACCGAAGCCGCGATCATGATGCGCGCCATCGCCGAATCCGGCGCCGGCATGTCCGGCGCATCCGCGGTGCACATCAACGTGTTCGGCCTCAATCCCGTGGTCGTGTTCGGCACCGAGGAACAGCGCAAGCGCATGCTGCCGCCGATGGTCGAGGGTCGTGAGAAGGCCTGCTTCGCCGTCACCGAGCCCAACACCGGCCTCAACACCACCCAGCTCAAGACCCGCGCGGTGGCCAAGAACGACCGCTACATCGTCAACGGCCAGAAGGTGTGGATCTCGACCGCGCAGGTCGCGCACAAGATCCTGCTGCTGGCGCGCACCACGCCGCTGGAGGACGTGCGCTCGCCGACGCATGGGTTGAGCCTGTTCTATACGGACTTCGATCGCAACAGGATCGAGGTCCACGAGATCGAGAAGATGGGCCGCAAGATCGTCGATTCCAACGAGCTGTTCTTCGAGGACTTCGAGATCCCCATGGAAGACCGGATCGGCGAAGAAGGCAAAGGCTTCCAGTACATCCTCGAAGGCATGAACCCGGAGCGCATCCTGATCGCAGCGGAAGCAGTCGGCCTCGGCAAGCTCGCGTTGTCGCGCGCGACTGAATACGCCAAGACCCGCGTGGTGTTCAACCGACCCATCGGCAAGAACCAGGGCATTCAGCATCCGCTGGCCGTAAACTGGGTCGAGCTCGAGGCGGCCTGGTTGATGGTGATGTCGGCGGCCTGGCAATACGACAAGGGCATGCCCTGCGGCGGCGCCGCCAATGCCGCGAAATACATTGCGGGTGAGGCCGGATATCATGCCTGCGAGCAGGCGGTGATGACCCATGGCGGCTTCGGCTATGCCAAGGAGTTCCATGTCGAGCGTTACTTGCGCGAAGTTCTGATCCCGCGCATCGCGCCGGTCAGCCCGCAGCTCGCGCTCAGCTTCATTGCGGAAAAGGTGCTTGGACTGGCCAAGTCATACTAGCTAACGCGCGACCTTTTGGCCTAGACGAGTTCGCGCGCTAGCCCAGTGGCCGTGCTTATTCAGCAGCGATCCGCTCCATCGCCATAGCCCGAAGCCGGGCGCGCTGGATCTTGACGCCATTCGCGCTGTCGGTGACGGGGAAGGCCTCCACGACATAGATCCGCGCCGGGACCTTGTAGCCGGCGAGCCGCTCGCGCAAGCGCGTGATCAACGCGTCCTGCCGCGGCGGCTCGTGGTGGGGGTCCTGGATGGGGATCACGAAGGCAACGCAGCGGGCGTTTCCCTTCAGATCGACCGCGACGACCTGGGCGTCGGCCACGCCAGCGCACGATTTGAGCTCGTCCTCGATCTCGCCGGGCGCAACCAGGAAGCCGCCGAGCCGCATGGCATCGCCCGCGCGGGTTTCGTAGACGAAGGAGCCGTCGCCGCGCAGCCGGCCGATATCCCCGGTGCGGAAGAAGCCGTCCGCGGTGATGGCGTCGCGCGTCGCGTCGGGATTGTTGTAGTAGCCGAGGAAGCGTGACGGCGCACGGATCTCGATCTCGCCGGAGACACCTGGAGCGGCGAGTTCGCCGGTCTCGGTGTCGCGCACACGGACCTTGGCCTCCGGCGACATCGGCCAGCCGCCGCCCTCGATGCGATCGGTGAAGGCGTCACTCGCGCGTGCGATCGAGAACAGCGCCTGCACCTCGCTCGAACCGTAGAGGCCGAACAGGGGCATGCCGCGCGCCTCGGCCTCCGCGGCGAGTTCGCGCCAGCCGGGCTGGAACGCGGCAAAGCCGCAGATTTCGAGCTGCGGAAACGGATGCAGCGCGTCGGCGAGGGTGAGGATGCGGCGGAACATCTCGTCCGAGCCAAAAGCGTGGGTGATCCCGTACTCGCGGAGAATCTTCAGCGCCGGCGCGCCCTCGAAGGCGTCGAGCGCATGGACGGTCGCGCCCGCTGCGATGAAGCCGAGCAGGCTCGTCATGCCGAAGGTGCCGCAGAACGGCAGCATGGCCAGCAGCGCATGGCGCTGCGGCGAGAGTTTTAGCGCCTTGGCAACGGAGGCGGCGTGCGTGGCCAGCGTGCGCTGCGAATGCGCGACAAGCTTCGGTCCCTTGGTGGTGCCCGATGTCGTGTAGAGCAGCAAAGGCAGATCGACGTCCTCATCCGCTGGGGGAGCCGGCGGATAGGGCTTGTCGAAGGCATCGAAGCGCACGCACGGCCAATGTGCGGGGATCGCATCCCCGCCAACTACCGCGAGTTCTCGCAGCGCAGGCACCTCGTCCTTGGCGACGTCAGCGAGAATAGCGGCAAAGTCGATCGAGCGGAACGCGGCTTCGATCACCATCAGCCTGGCGTCGGACAGCTTCAGGAGATGAGCGACCTCCGCGCTGCGGTAGCGTGTATTGACGGCGGCGACGATTGCCCCGAGCCGGGCGGCGGCGAACAGCAGCGCGATCCATTCGATCCGGTTGACCAGCCAGACCGCGACGACGTCGCCCTTGCCAATACCCTGCGCGGCAAGCCAGGCGGCGGTCTGCTCGATCTTTTCCGAGAATTCCGCGCGCGAGACCGGCGTGCCGTCGAACACGAAGGCCGGATCGGCGGCGGCTTCGGTCCGGATCAGTGTTTGCAGCGAAAATACGTTGGCGCTCATGACAACCGGACTAACCCGACCGCGCGAACCTGTCTACTTGGTGCCGAACATCCGGTCGCCGGCGTCGCCCAGCCCCGGCACGATGTAGCCGTGGTCGTTCAGCCGCTCATCGATCGCGGCGGTCCAGACCGGCACGTCGGGATGTTCGCTCTGGAACTGCGCGACGCCTTCAGGCGCGGCCAGAAGGCAGACGAAGCGGATGTCGCGGGCGCCGCGCGCCTTCAGCAGCGAGGCGCCGGCGCAGGCCGAGTTGCCGGTCGCCAGCATCGGGTCCATCAGGATCACGGTGCGGTCCGACAGGTCCTGCGGCGCCTTGAAGTAATATTCCACGGCCTGCAACGTCTGGGGATCGCGGTAGAGTCCGATATGGGCGATGCGCGCCGAGGGCATCAGCGCCAGCATGCCGTCGAGGAAGCCGACGCCGGCGCGCAGGATCGGCGCCAGCGTGAGCTTCTTGCCGGCGATCTTGGGCGCCCGCATCGGCGCAATCGGCGTCTCGATCTCGACCAGCTCCAGCGGCAGGTCGCGCGTCACCTCGTAGCCGAGCAGCATCCCGATCTCGTTCAGGATCTCGCGAAAGCTCTTGGTCGAGCGGTCCTTCTCCCGCATCAGGGAGAGCTTGTGCTGGACCAGGGGATGGGCGACGACGTTGACGTTGCTGGTGCTCATGAACCCGATCTACACGGTTCCGCGAAATTTCGCCAGATCGGCCGGGTGTTTTTGGCCACGCCCTCTCCGAGGGGATACGCACCCTCAACCGGGCATCGTGACCGCGCTGCGGAGCCGGTTGCTCGCCTCCTAGGCAGCCATGGTCAATTCGCGGTCGATGGCGTGAGGGCTTATGCTCCGAGCCCGCGCGCCACGAGTGTGATGACGAGCGTCAGGACCGCGCCCCACTAGCCGAAATTCTCGCAGCCGACCGGCTCATAGAGCGGGTCAGGCGCGGAACGAACAGTGGGAACGCTCGGACGCGAGACGGCCAGGATCGATGCCTCGACCTCGACGAAGGCCGACAGCAGCGCGAGCGCGAGATCGGCGTGGTGGGCTTCGACCGCGGCGTCGAGCCAGTCCGGCAATTCGCGCTCGCGCGAGAGAGCACAGTGCCATTCGCCCTCGTCATAGGCGATGCGGCGGACCTGCCAGAGTGGCAGCTCCAGCTCCATCAGTGCCAGCGCGGCATCGGCCCAGGCCTCGACATCGACCAAGCGCATGATGCGTGCGGTGCGTTCGCTTTGTCCAAGCGAAGGGAAGCGACGGCAGGCGTGCGCGATGATGTCGAGCATCAAGGGCCGCGTCATCGCCTGCGTGCTGCGCAAGCGGTCGCTGAGTGACGGCGGTTCGTGGTGTCGGCGGGCGGCGGTCATGTCAGGCCTCCTGGATTGGCGTCGGTCAGTCGGCCGGCCTCTCCAAGATGGCCAAAACGGCATTTGAAAACGAGATGGGGACGGGGCGGGAGATATAGCGATTTCATAAGTGTGGGCATCGGACCGCCGCCGGCCTTTATGCGATTCCTATAACTTCGCCACGGCCCTCGTCTCGAAAACCTATCCCCGCGGTGGCACTTCAGCCCGGTCAAAAGTCCCGGTAGGCCCCGTGGAAATGCACCGGCATTCCTTTCACGCGCCGACCGGGTCTCCCAAGAAAACGGTTGCACCGAAATCAAGGGCGCAACGAGGAGTATCTCCATGATGGACATTCTGATGCTGGCGCTGGGCTTCGGCTTCTTCGCGCTCGCGATCGGTTACACCTACGCCTGCGAACGGCTTTGAGGGAGCGGACCATGATCTTCGATTATTCGCTCGCCGGTGCCGTCTCGCTCGGTCTCCTGTTCTACCTCACTTACGCGCTGCTGCGGCCCGAGCGGTTCTGATCGTGCTTACGAAGCCTGAAGGGTTAATTCCATGACTGTGATCGGTTGGCTCCAGATCATTCTTTTCTGCGTCATTATCGTTGCGCTGACAAAACCGCTCGGCTGGTACATGACGCGCGTGTTCAACGGCGAGCGGACCTTCCTGTCGCCGGTGCTGCGTCCGATCGAGGCCGGCATCTACTGGTTCTCCGGCGTCGACGAGAAGCGCGAGCAGCATTGGCTGACCTATACGGTCGCCATGCTTTTGTTCCACGTCGGCGGCTTCCTCATCATCTATGGCGTGATGCGGCTGCAGGATGTACTGCCGTTCAATCCGGCCGGGCAGTCGGCGGTCGCCGCGGATTTGTCCTTCAACACCGCGATCTCCTTTATCACCAACACCAATTGGCAGAACTACGGCGGCGAGAGCACGATCTCCTATCTCGTGCAGATGCTTGGCCTGACGCACCAGAACTTCCTGTCGGCGGCGACCGGCATCGCCCTCGCGGTGGCGCTGATCCGCGGCTTCTCGCGCGCCTCAATGCGCACGATCGGAAATTTCTGGGTCGACGTCACGCGCTGTACGCTCTACGTACTGCTGCCGATCTGTATCGTCTACACGCTATTCCTGGTCTGGCAGGGCATGCCACAGACGCTTGGTGACTATGTCGAGGCCACCACGCTCGAAGGCGCCAAGCAGACCATTGCGGTCGGGCCGGTCGCCTCGCAGGTCGCGATCAAGATGCTTGGCACCAATGGCGGCGGCTTCTTCAATGCCAACGCGGCGCACCCGTTCGAGAACCCGACCGCGCTGTCCAACTTCATTCAGATGCTGTCGATCTTCACGCTTGGCGCCGCGCTCACAAACGTGTTCGGTCGTATGGTCGGCAACCAGCGCCAGGGCTGGGCAATCCTGTCCGTGATGGGCGTGCTGTTCCTCGCTGGGGTCGCCATCACCTATTGGGCGGAGGCCAACGGTACTTCGACCATGCACGCGCTCGGCCTGACCGGCGGCAACATGGAAGGCAAGGAGGTTCGCTTCGGCATCGTGGCGTCCTCCCTGTTCGCCGTGATCACGACGGCCGCCTCCTGCGGCGCTGTCAACGCCATGCATGACAGCTTCACCGCACTCGGCGGCATGATTCCGCTGATCAACATCGAGCTCGGCGAGATCGTCGTCGGCGGCGTCGGCGCCGGCATGTACGGCATGCTGCTGTTCGTCATCCTCGCGATCTTCGTGGCGGGCCTGATGGTCGGTCGCACGCCGGAATATGTCGGCAAGAAGATCGAGGCGCGCGAGGTCAAGATGGCAATGCTGGCCATCCTGGTGCTGCCGCTGATGATCCTCGGCTGGACCGCGGTCGGCGTGGTCTATCCGGCGGCGGTCGCCTCGATGGCGAATGCCGGCCCGCATGGCTTTACCGAGGTGCTCTATGCCTTCACCTCGGCGACCGGCAACAACGGCTCGGCCTTCGCAGGCCTCACCGGCAACACCTTCTTCTACAACCTCACGCTGGCAAGCGCGATGTTCGTCGGCCGCTTCTTCATGATCATCCCGGCGATGGCGATTGCGGGCTCGCTGGCCGCCAAGAAATCCATCCCGCCGTCCGCGGGTACCCTCCCGACCACCGGCGGGCTGTTCGTTGGCCTCGTCGTCGGCGTGATCCTGATCATCGGCGGCCTGACCTTCTTCCCTGCCCTCGCTCTCGGTCCCATCGTCGAGCATCTCGCGATGAACGCCGGCCAAATCTTCTGAACAACAAGTGTTCTGAACAGCAAATCTTCTGAACAGCAAGTGTTCTGATCGACAGCCTTCTGATTGTTTTGGAGTGACCTCCATGGATACCATGAAACTGCAAAAACGCGCGTCCGTCTCGGCGATGCTCGATCCCAAGATCGTCGTGCCTGCGATCCGCGCGTCCTTCACCAAGCTCGATCCGCGCTTGATGATCAAGAACCCCGTGATGTTTGTGGTCGAGATCGTGGCCGCGCTCACCACTGTGATCTTCCTGCGCGATCTCGTCACGGGCGGCGCGAATCTCGGCTTTACCTTCCAGATCATCGTCTGGCTCTGGTTCACGGTGCTGTTTGCCAATCTTGCCGAGGCCGTGGCCGAAGGCCGCGGCAAGGCGCAGGCGGAATCGCTGCGCAAGACCCGCACCGAGAGCCAGGCCAAGCTGCTGGCCGGCGCCGGCCAGGCCTTCAATCTCGTGCCGGGCACCAGCCTCAAGGTGGGGGACGTTGTGCTGGTCGAGGCCGGCGATACCATTCCCTCCGATGGCGAGGTGATCGAGGGCGTCGCGTCCGTCAACGAGGCCGCCATCACCGGCGAGTCCGCACCCGTGATCCGCGAATCCGGCGGTGACCGTTCGGCAGTGACCGGCGGCACCCAGGTGCTGTCCGACTGGATCCGCGTGCGGATCACCGCAGCACAGGGCTCGACCTTCATCGACCGCATGATCAAGCTGGTCGAGGGCGCCGAGCGGGCGAAGACCCCGAACGAGATCGCACTCAACATCCTGCTGGCCGGCCTCACCATCATCTTCGTGTTCGCCACCGTCACCATCCCGAGCTACGCGGCCTATGCCGGCGGCTCGATCTCGGTGGTCGTGCTGGTCGCGCTGTTCGTCACGCTGATCCCGACCACGATCGGCGCGCTGCTGTCGGCGATCGGCATCGCCGGCATGGACCGCCTGGTCCGCTTCAACGTGCTGGCGATGTCCGGCCGTGCCGTCGAGGCCGCCGGAGACGTCGACACGCTGCTGCTCGACAAGACCGGAACGATTACACTCGGCAACCGCCAGGCGACCTCCTTCCGCCCGGTGCGCGGCGTCACCGAGCAGGAGCTCGCGGACGCGGCCCAGCTCGCCTCGCTCGCCGACGAGACCCCGGAGGGCCGCTCGATCGTGGTGCTGGCCAAGGAGAAATACGGCATCCGCGGCCGCGACATGGCCGAGTTGGGAGCCACCTTCATCCCATTCACGGCGCAGACTCGCATGAGCGGTGTCGCTGCCGGCGGCTCGTCGGTGCGCAAGGGCGCGGTCGATGCGATCCTCAACTATGTCGGTGGCGGTGCACCGCTGGCGGTCGCCTCAGGCAACACGGCTCGTTCCATCCAGCCCGCCGGGTTCTCGGACATCGGCCGCGAGATCCAGACCATCGCCGACGACATATCGAAGGCCGGCGGTACGCCGCTGGCGGTCGCCAGGGACGGCAAGCTGCTCGGCGTCATCCAGCTCAAGGACATCGTCAAGGGCGGCATCCGCGAGCGCTTTGCCGAGCTGCGACGCATGGGTATCCGCACCGTCATGATTACCGGTGACAATCCGATGACGGCCGCCGCGATCGCAGCGGAAGCCGGCGTCGACGACTTCCTGGCGCAAGCGACCCCCGAGGACAAGCTCAAGCTGATCCGCGACGAGCAGGCCAAGGGCAAGCTGGTGGCGATGTGCGGCGACGGCACCAACGACGCGCCGGCGCTCGCGCAGGCGGACGTCGGTGTCGCCATGAACACGGGCACGCAGGCGGCTCGCGAGGCCGGCAACATGGTCGACCTCGACTCCAATCCGACCAAGCTGATCGAGGTGGTCGAGATCGGCAAGCAGCTGCTGATGACGCGCGGCGCGCTGACCACGTTCTCGATCGCCAACGACGTCGCGAAGTATTTCGCGATCATCCCGGCGATGTTCCTGGCGTTCTACCCCCAGCTCAACGTGCTCAACGTCATGAACCTGTCGAGCCCGCAGAGCGCCATCCTGTCGGCGATCATCTTCAACGCGCTGATCATTATCGCCCTGATCCCGCTGGCGCTGAAGGGCGTCGTCTATCGTGCGGTCGGCGCGGGCGCACTGCTCCGGCGCAATCTGCTGATCTACGGCCTCGGCGGCATCGTCATTCCCTTCATCGGTATCAAGGCGATCGATCTCGTCGTCGTTGCCTTGCACCTGGCTTAACGTCATTGCGAGGAGCGAATCTCTCTGTCATTCCGGGGCGCCTCGGAGAGGCGAACCCGGAATCTCGAGGTTCCGGGTTCGATGCTTCGCATCGCCCCGGAACGACGGCAGGGATGCTCCGCTCGAGATGGCGAAATAACTGGAGACCTAACATGCTCAGAGAAATCCGCCCCGCCATTGTCCTGCTGCTGGTGCTCACCGCCATCACTGGCTTGGCCTATCCGCTCGCGATGACCGCTATTGCCGGCGCAATCTTCCCGGTGCAGGCGCAGGGCAGCCTGATCGAGAAGGACGGCAAGGTGATCGGCTCCGCCCTGATCGGGCAGGAGTTCAAGGACGACAAATATTTCCACGGCCGCCTCTCGGCGACGGTAGCCCCTGATCCGAGCGATTCGACCAAGACCGTGCTGGCGCCCTACAACGCCGCCAATTCGGGCGGCTCCAATCTCGGCCCGACCAGCAAGGCGCTGGCCGACCGGCTGAAGGATGATGTGGACAAGCTCAAGGGCGAGAATCCGAATGCCGCCGTGCCGGTCGACCTCGTGACGACCTCAGCCAGTGGCCTCGATCCGGATATCTCGCCGGAAGCGGCGCAATTCCAGGTGCTGCGGGTAGCAAAGGCGCGAAACGTGCCGGAGGATCAGGTCAGGCAAATGGTGGCCTCCAACATCCAAGGCCGTCTGCTCGGCCTGATCGGCGAGCCCCGCGTCAACGTGCTGGCTCTGAATCTCGCGCTCGATCGTGCCACGAAGTAGTCTAGGCTAGGCCCGCGCGGATGTTATATTGACTTGATGGTCCGAGAGCGCCGCGATCCCGAACAACGTCCTTCGCCCGAGGCGCTGCTGGAAGCTGCGCGCCGGGAGGAAGGCGTGAGCGGCAAGCTGAAGATCTTCGTCGGCGCCGCTCCCGGCGTCGGCAAGACCTACGAGATGCTGCAAAGCGCCCACGCCAAGCGCAAGGCCGGCATCGACGTCGTGGTCGGCTTCGTCGAGACCCATGGCCGGGCCGAGACCGAGGCGCTGGTGCGCGGGCTGGAAGTGATCCCGCGCAAGAAGCTCGATTACCGCGGCCAGATTGTCGAGGAACTGGATCTCGACGCCGTGATCGCGCGCCGGCCGAAAATCGCGCTGGTCGACGAACTCGCTCACACCAATGCCGCCGGCAGCCGCCATCCAAAGCGTTATCTCGATGTCGAAGAACTGCTGTCCCACGGCATCGACGTCTACACCGCCGTCAATATCCAGCACATCGAGAGCCTGAACGACGTCGTCGCCCAGATCACCCATGTGCGGGTACGCGAGACCGTGCCGGATTCGGTGTTCGACCGCGCAGACGCCATCGAGCTGATCGACCTCACGCCTGACGACCTGATCCAGCGGCTGAAAGAGGGCAAGGTCTATGTCCCCAGGCAGGCCGAGCGGGCGCTGGAGCATTATTTCTCGCCCGGCAACCTGACCGCGCTGCGCGAACTCGCGCTGCGGCGCACGGCCGAACGGGTCGACGAGCAGCTGCTCACTCACATGCAGGCGAACGCGATCGCCGGTCCTTGGGCCGCGGGCGAGCGCATCCTCGTCTGCATCAGCGAAGATCCGTGCGCGGCCAGCCTCGTTCGCTACACCAAGCGGCTGGCCGACCGGCTGCACGCGCCGTTCATTGCGGTGTCGATCGAGACGCGGCGTTCCCTGCAAATGTCCGATGAGGAGCGCGACCGGCTGGCCGATACGCTGCGGCTCGCAGAATCGCTCGGCGGCGAGGCGCTGACGATTCCGGGCGTCGGCCGCCGCATCGCCGACGACGTCGTCAACTTCGCGCAAGGCAACAACGTCACCCAGATCGTGATCGGCAAGTCGACGCGCTCGCTCTGGTTCGAGATGACGCGCGGCTCCGTCGTGCACGATCTGGTGCGCCGCGCCGGGAATATCAGCGTACATGTCATTCCTGGCGACGAACTCACGAGCGAGCCGGCGCCGAAGACGGCGGTGCAGACCGCAACGCGATCGGACCCGTTCGATGCGCGACCCTACCTGAAGGCACTCGGGATCACCGCGCTTGGCCTCGCTGCCGCCGTGGCCATCAAGCCCTATTTCGGCATTGAGAACGTCGACCTGATGTTTCTGACCGCCGTGGTGACGGTTGCCGTGCGCTACGGATTGTGGCCGTCGTTGCTTGCGAGTGTCGCGGCGTCGCTCGCCTACAATTTCTTCTTTCTGCCGCCGGTCTATACCTTCACCATCACCGATCCGACCAATGTCGCGGCGTTCTTTTTCTTCATGCTGATTGCGTTCGTAGTGTCGAACGTGGCGGGGCGGGTACGTACCCAGGCCGATGCTGCGATCGGCCGCATCCGGACCACCGAGCAGCTCTATGCTTTCAGCCGCAAGCTCGCCGGCACCGGCACGCTCGACGACGTGCTGTGGGCGACCGCCTACCAGATCGCGCTGATGCTGAAAGTCCGCGTGGTGCTGCTGTTGCCGGACGAGGGCCTGCTCACGGTGAAGTCGGGCTATCCCCCCGAGGACGATCTTGATCAGGCCGACCTTGCCGCCGCCAACTGGGCCTGGAGCAATGATCGCCCTGCAGGCCGCGGCTCGGACACGCTGCCGGGTGCAAAACGGCTGTTCCTGCCGATGCGCACCGGGCGCGGCCCGATCGGCGTCATCGGCATCGACGACGACCGCACAGGTCCCTTGCTGACGCCCGACCAGCGCAGGCTGCTCGACGCGCTGGTCGATCAGGGCGCGCTGGCGATCGAGCGCGTGCTGCTGGTCGAGGACGTCGATCGCGTCAAGCGCTCCGTCGAATCCGAGCGGCTACGTTCCGCATTGCTCACCTCGATTTCACACGACCTGAAGACACCGCTCGCATCCGTGCTGGGTGCGGCCTCGACCATGCGCGATCTCGCCAGCGCGCTCTCCGAGACCGAGAAGCGCGACCTGCTCGCGACGGTTATCGACGAATCCGAACGGCTCAACCGCTTCATCGCCAATCTGCTCGACATGACCAAGCTCGAATCCGGCGCCATCGTGCCCAACGCTGCGTTGCACGATCTCGGAGAGATCGTCGGCAGCGCGCTCCGGCGTGCAGCCAAGATCCTCACCGCCCACAAGGTGGAGCTGGAGTTGGCCGCAGACCTTCCTATGCTCCAGCTCGATGCCGTGCTGTTCGAGCAGGTGCTGTTCAACCTGCTCGACAACGCCGCCAAATATTCGCCGCCCCACGCGACCGTCTCGATTCGCAGCCGGCGCGACAGCGATCATGTGGTGCTCCAGATTGCCGACGAGGGCGACGGCATTCCGTCCGAGGAGCTCGAGAGCGTGTTCGACAAGTTTTATCGCGTGCAGAAGGGTGACCATGTCCGGCCCGGCACCGGGCTCGGGCTCGCCATTTCCCGCGGCTTCGTCGAGGCGATGCATGGCACGATCTCGGCCGCGAATCGCAGCGACCGGAGCGGTGCGGTTCTGACCATCCGTCTGCCCATTCCGGCCCGGACCCGCGCATTGGATACCGCCGCATGAGCGCTGCCCCGATCAAAGTGCTGGTCATCGACGACGAGCCGCCGATCCGCAAGTTGCTGCGGATGGGGCTCTCGACGCAGGGCTATGAGATCCTGGAGGCGTCGAACGGCAAGACCGCGCTGGAGAAGCTCAGCGAGGGTCCCGCGCTGATCATCCTCGATCTCGGCCTGCCCGACATCCAGGGCCATGAGTTGTTGCGCACCATCCGCGCCCGCAATGAAGCTGTGCCGATCGTGGTACTGTCGAGCCGTGGCGACGAGGCCGGCAAGGTGGAGGCGCTCGATCTCGGCGCCGACGATTACCTGACAAAGCCGTTCGGCATGGACGAGCTGCTGGCGCGCCTGCGCGCCGCGCTGCGGCACCAGCTTCAGATCCAGGGCGAGCGCCCGGTGTTCCGTGCCGGCGATCTCTCGGTCGATCTGGTGCGCCGGATCGTCAAGGTCGGCGAGCGCGACGTCAAACTGTCGCCGAAGGAATATGACCTCCTGCGCGTGCTGGTGCAGCACGCCGGCAAGGTGCTTACCCACCGCTTCCTGCTGAGGGAGCTCTGGGACGAACTGACGGATGCACAATATCTGCGCGTCTATGTCCGCCAGCTGCGGCAGAAGATCGAAGCCGATCCGGAACGGCCGCAATATGTGCTGACGGAGACGGGGATTGGGTATCGACTGAAGTCGGCGGATTAGGCTGCCCACGTGCGACGATCCGTCATGGCCGGGCTTGTCCCGGCCATCCACGTCCTGATGTGGGGGACCCGAGAACGTGGATGCCGGGACAAGCCCGGGCATGACGACCGAAATGGCGGCGCAAGCCTGCATCAACATCGTCATTGCGAGCGCAGCGAAGCAATCCAGAATCCCTCCGCGGAAAGATACTGGATTGCTTCGCTGCGCTCGCAATGACGGAGCAGGTCAGCTCGCCTTCCTCTGGCGCGCCGTCGACCGATGCGTCTTCTTCGCGGCGCGCGTTCGCCCCGACGCCCGGCGCGCATGGGACTTCGCCGCGGTCTTCTTCCCGCCGCGGCCCTTCAGGCTCTGCTTCAGCGCATCCATCAGGCTGACGACATTGCTCGGCTTCTCCTCGGGCTCCGGCAGTTCGATCGTCTTGCCGCTGGCCTTGCGCTTCACCAGGGCCTTCAGCGCGTTCTCGTAGTCGTCCTTGAACTTGCTGGGATCGAAATGGGAAGCCTTGGTCTGGAGGATGTGGCCCGCGAGCTCGACCATGTCCTTGGCGATCTTCGGGCTCTTGATATCGTCGAAGAACTGGTCTTCGTCGCGCAGTTCGTAGGGGAAGCGCAGCGTGGTGCCGAGCAGACCTTTGCCGAGCGGCTCGATCGCGATGATGTGCTCGCGATTGGTGAGCACGATCTTGGCGAGCGCGACGCGATCCTGGTCCTTCATGGCGTCGCGGATCACGGCAAAGGCATCGACTGCGGCCTTGCCGTCGGGCGCGATGTAGTAGGGATGGTTGAGATAGCGCTGGTCGATCTCGTCGCTCGGCACAAAACTCTCGATGTCGATGGTGTGGTTGCTCTCGATCTGGACCGCTTCGAGCTCCTCCGGCTCGATCTCGACGTATTTACCCTTGCGCAGCTCGTAGCCGCGTCCCTTCTGGTCGCTTTCGACGACGTCGCCGGTCTCGGCGTCGATCATCTGCTGCTTCAATCGGTTGCCGGTCTCGCGGTTGATCATGTGAAACCGCGTCTTCTCGGCCGCGGTGGTCGCCGGATAAAGCACAACGGGGCAACTGACCAGCGAGAGCTTCAACGTTCCCTTCCAATAGGCGCGCGGTGCCATTCCGTTCTCCAGCGTCTTCGAGTCAGTTTGGAACCCCAACCGTCCCGCGGGGTTTTGGTTCCGGGTGGGGTGCGGGCCGTGATAGGCTTCCACGCCGAAAGAGAATCCGGGACCAGTCGTGCTGCAAAAGCTCTCCAAGTATCGACAGAAACGTGATTTCGAGAAGACGCCGGAGCCGTCGGGAAAGACCGCGGTGGCGCAATCGAAGCAGCGGCGCTTCGTGATCCAGAAACATGACGCCTCGCGGCTGCACTACGATCTGCGGCTCGAGTTCGACGGCGTCTTCAAGTCCTGGGCGGTGACGAAAGGGCCCTCGCTCGATCCGCACGACAAGCGGCTGGCCGTCGAGGTCGAGGACCACCCGCTCGACTATGGCGACTTCGAGGGTACGATTCCGGAGGGCCAATACGGCGGCGGCACGGTCATGCTGTGGGACCGCGGCACCTGGGAATCCGAAGATCCCGAACGCGGTTTCAAGAAGGGCGATTTGAAATTCACCCTGCATGGCGAGAAGCTGCACGGTAGCTGGGTCCTGGTGCGCATGCGCAACGACCGCACCGGCGGCAAGCGGACCAATTGGCTCTTGATCAAGCATCGCGACGAACATGTCCGCGAGGGCGCAGACAACGACATTCTCGAGGAGGACAAGTCGGTCGCCTCCGGCCGTGCGATGGAGCAGATCGCCGGAGGCAAAGGCCGGGCGCCAAAACCGTTCATGCTGGCGAAGGGCACCAAGGCCAAGGCCGACGCGGTCTGGCAGTCCAACCGGGCGGACGAGGCGAAAGAGCGCACGGTCAAGCCGGCACCCCGCGCGGCGTTGAAGACCGGCAAGACGGCAAAGAAGAAAGCCACAACCGCGACGACCGCGAAGAAGGCGGAGATGCCGGATTTCGTCGCGCCGCAGCTCTGCACCTCGGTCGAGCGCCCGCCGGGTGGCGATGGCTGGTGCCACGAGATCAAGTTCGACGGCTACCGCGTGCAGCTGCGGGTCGAGGGCGGCAAGGCGACGTTGAAGACGCGCAAAGGCCTCGACTGGACCGAAAAATTCGCAAGCATCGCGAAGGAAGCGGGCGCGTTGCCGGATTTGATGATCGACGGCGAAATCGTCGCGCTCGACCACAATGGGGCACCGAACTTTTCGTCGCTTCAGGCGGCGCTCTCGGACGGCAAGACCGACGAGCTCATCTTCTTCGCTTTCGACCTCCTGTTCGTCGAACGCCTCGATTTGCGGCGGCTGCCGCTCGGGGAGCGCAAGGACCGCCTCAAGGAGCTCCTGGAGGCACGCAAGAAAAAATCGAGCCAGATTCGCTATGTCGAGCATTTCGAAAGCGGCGGCGACGCCGTGCTGCAATCGGCCTGTAAGCTCGAGCTCGAGGGCGTGGTGTCGAAGAAGCTGGACGCACCTTATCGTTCGGGGCGGACAGAAAGCTGGACCAAGGCCAAATGCCGTGCCGGCCATGAGGTCGTGATCGGCGGCTACAAGACCACCAATGGTAAATTCCGTTCGCTGATGGCCGGCGTGCACCGCGGCGATCATCTCGCCTTCGTCGGGATGGTCGGAACCGGCTTCGGCGCCGACAAGGTCAAGCGCATCATGCCGTCCTTGAAGGCTATGGAGGCCAAGCAAAGCCCCTTTGGCGGCAAGAACGCACCGAAAAAAGCGCGCGAGGTGCACTGGCTGAAGCCGGAGCTTGTGGCGGAGATCGAGTTCGCCGGCTTCACTGCCGACGGCAACATCCGCCAGGCCGCCTTCAAGGGTCTGCGGCAGGACAAGCCGGCGGAGGAGGTCGAGGCCGAGACACCGGTCGATACCGAGCTTGCCGAGCCCTCGACCAAGCGGCGTGCCAAGCCGCGCGCGCAAGCGAAGACCGGCGCACGAACGGCGCAAGGTGGCAGTGCCGAAGTGATGGGTGTCGTCATCTCCAAGCCGGACAAGGAGCTCTGGCCGGACGACGGCAATGGCGATCCCGTCACCAAGCTGGATCTCGCGCGCTATCTCGAAGCCGTCGGCGAGTGGATGATCGTGCACCTGAAGGGCCGGCCATGTTCGCTGATCCGCGCCCCTGACGGCATCAAGGGCGAATGCTTCTTCCAGCGCCACGCCATGCAGGGCACGTCGAACCTCCTGGAGCTCGCGCGGGTCTCCGGCGACCGCAAGCCTTATTTGCAGATCGATCGCATCGAGGGGCTCGCGGCCGTGGCGCAGATCGGCGGCGTCGAGTTGCATCCCTGGAATTGCGCGCCTTACGCCTACGATACTCCGGGCCGGCTGGTGTTCGATCTCGATCCCGCGCCCGACGTCGTCTTCGCCGACGTCGTCGAGGCCGCCAAGGAGATGCGGCAGCGGCTGACCGACATCGGCATGGAGAGCTTCTGCAAGACCACCGGCGGCAAGGGCCTGCACGTCGTGGTACCGCTGCGACATGGCGCGCGCGACCAGGTGAGCTGGAAAGAAGCCAAGGCCTTCGCGCAAGGTGTCTGCCAGTGGATGGCGGACGACAATCCCGAGCGCTATCTGCTCAACATGTCGAAGAAGCTGCGAATGGGAAAGATCTTCCTGGACTATTTGCGCAACGATCGCATGTCGACGGCGGTGGCCCCGCTGTCGCCGCGTGCGCGCGCCGGTGCCACTGTGTCGATGCCGCTCACCTGGGCGCAGGTGAAGACCGATCTCGATCCGAAGCGCTACACGCTGCGTAGCGTGCCCGGCCTGCTGCCGCGGTCGAAGGCGTGGGATGGTTATGACGATGCGGCCGTGTCGATCAAGGCAGCGATCAAGAAGCTGGCGGATAAAAAGAAGTAGGGTGGGTTAGCGAAGCGTACCCACCCCTTCTGTTGACGCGGAAAGAAAGAGGGGGGTTACGCCTTGCGGCTAACCCACCCTACCGAACCCGGCTAGATCCGTCCCAGCAGCAGCAGGATCAGCAGGATCACGATGACGAGCCCGAGACCGCCGCCGCCGTAATAGCCGGTGCCGTAGAACGGGCCGCCGCCGATGCCGCTGAAGCCGCCGAGCAGCGCGATGACCAAAATGATCAGAATAATCGTACCGATAGACATGCGAAATCTCCTCCAGCCCTTCGTTGGAAGGGTCGTTGCAACCTGTCCCGTTGTGCGAGGGCAACTTGCCGCAGGTTTTAAAGTTCCCCCAATGAAACACCGGTTGCACGCTCCACTTGCATGGAACCTTTGTGGCACTGGCGGGCATGATTATGTGAGGTTCAATCACTAACCGGGCAGAGCCATGTCAGCACCGCTTGTCGTCTCCATTCCCCACCGCCTCGGCCGCGAGGAAGCGGTGCGCCGTCTCAAAACAGGGCTCGGCCGCGCTGCCGCCAGCATTCCGGTGATGCAGGTCGAGGAGGAGCGCTGGAACGGCGACAGCATGAACTTCCGCATCCGCGCGCTCGGGCAGATCGCAACGGGGCAGGTCGACGTTGGCGACGATCATGTCAAGGTGCAGGTGGTGCTGCCCTGGCTGCTGCAGCGCTTTGCGGAGATGGCGCAGGCCACGATCCGCAAGCGCGGCCAGCTGCTGTTGGGCAAAGACGCGAAAGGCTAGCGTTCAAGCGCGGCTGCGCTGTCGGACTGGCTTCGCCGCATCCGCGGGGCGCGCCGGGATGACCGAAGCGGGAAAACCGCGAAGCGCCTGCGCGAGCGGCAGATCGTTGCCGGCGAAGCCCGGCACGTTGTAGCCTGTGACGTCGATGGTGGCGTCGAATCCCTCAAACGCCGGCCATTCGCGTCCTGCTTGCGTGAAAGGAGCGAAGTGGCGCCCGACCGCGACGATCGCAGCAGTGCGGCCGTGGCGGCGGGCAAAGGCCACGACATGGTCAGCATGTGCGCCCCGCACCGGAAGCGGCTGGTAGTCGCCTCGCGCGAAAACGTCGGGCAGCTCATTGCGCAGCTTGAGCAGGTGCCGCGTCCAGGCCAGCTTGAGCTGGCCGTCCGGCCAGCTCTTGATCAGATGATTCCAATCCGGATTGTCCAGCGTGCCCAGCGCCGCCTGTCGCGCGGAAAAATCCACCGGGCGGCGGTTGTCGGGATCGACCAGCGACAGGTCCCAGAATTCGGTGCCCTGATAGAAATCGGGCACGCCCGGGAGTGTCGCCTTGAGCGTGAGCTGGCTTAGCGCATTCAGCGCGCCGAGCAGCGCGACGCGGCGTGCCAGGGTTTGCAGCGCCTCCAGGAATTCGCCTGACAGCGCGGGATCGAGGATCTTCGCGATGAAGCTCTTGACGCCGTTCTCATAGGCCTCGTGCGGGTTGAGCCAGCTGGTCTCCTCCTTGCCCTCGCGCGCGGCCTTGAGCGCATAGGCCTGGATACGCTCGACAAAACCGGCATCGGCCGGCACCCGGAGGGACCAGGCGCCGAGCAGGGTCTGGTAGAGCATGTATTCGAACGTGGCCGAAGGAGCGCGCAGATTGCCGTCGAGCGCGAGGTGCGGTGCGTTCAGGACTTTCCAGCGTGACACGGCACTGGTCCATTCGCCGGGAATTTCACTTAAGGCAGCGATCCGCGCGCGGGCGTCCTCGCCGCGTTTGGTGTCGTGCGTGGCGGTCGCCGTCATCCCCTGCGGCCATTCCCTGGCGCGGGTCTGCATGATCTCGTGGAAAGCGGGAATGGTGAGGCCCTTGCTCGCGGGATCGCCGCCGACTTCGTTCAGGGCGAGCAGCCGGTGGAATTGATAGAAGGCGGTGTCCTCCAGCGACTTCGCCATCATCGGCCCGGTGAATTGCTGCACCTTCAGCGCAAACCGACGCACGCGCGGGGCGCTGTGCGGGGGACGGCCGGGCTTGAGCAAATCCATGGTGAGCGCGTCGCGCAGGAAGTCGAAAATGCCTTCGTCCGCGGCGAACCATTGCCGGCGAGCGGCATCGATGGTGTCGTCGATCAGCTTGCGATCGTTCGCCGTTGGCGCGCTTGTCGTCAGGTAGGTCCGGTACACCGGGAAATGCAGCACGTAGAGTTCGAGCGCCTGCCGCAGGCTGTCGGCTGAAAAGTCGCGGGTCGAATAGTGCCCGTTGGCGATGCGCGCAAGCAGGCGCGTCAGAACCGTGAATTCGCTGGTCAGCAACGTCTCCAGCACGCGCCGTTTGGCGTCCTTGACGTAAGGCGCGAGCCGTGGCGACCGGTTGCTGATCTGCCGCCAGGTCTCGTCCAGGGCCTCCAGCCCCTTGGCGTCGACCAGAACGTGAGTGATGGCATTCATCCACTCATAGCCGGTGGTGCCCTGGACGCCGGCGAAATGCGGCAGGCGCTCGTGCTCGCACAGGATTTTCTCGATCACCGTATAGAACGGCTTTGTGGTGCCCTGCGCGTCGCGCACCAGCCGGCGCAGCCGCTGACAATATTGCGCGGGATCGCGCAGGCCGTCGATATGGTCGAGCCGGATGCCTTGCAGTTTGCCATCGGCAATGAGTTGCTTCACCAGCCGGTGCGTGGCGGCGAACGTGCCGGGATCCTCGACGCGCATGCCGGCGAGCCCGTTGACGTCGAAGAAGCGGCGATAGTTGATGTCGCTGGAGGCAAGCCGCCAGTGGCCGAGCTTGTAGTGCTGGCGCTCCAGCAAATGATGCAGCGCCAGCGTCTGCGCGGGGCGGTCCTTGGCGGCGCGATAGGCGCCGAGGCCGCGCGCGATGATATCGGCACTGCCTGCGATCTCCCTAAGCTCCGCCTTGAAGCCGGGCGCTTCCTTGCGGTTGGGACGGCGCAGTCCCGTGTAGCGGGCCGCGAGCGACAGCAGGCGCTTGCCGGCCTCGGTCTCGGCGGCGTCGGCTTCCTTCACGATCATCCGCAGCATCTCGCCATAGCGCTCCGGCGCGATCGGCAATCGATGCTCGAAATACCAGGCGGAAAAACTACCTTCGTCGGGATCGTAGCGCAGCTCGATATCGCCGCTCTCGAGCGCTTCGCCATAGGACGCTCCGAGGATTGGCAGCAGCACGCCGCCGCGGGCGCGGAAAGCCAGTTGATCCCAGTCGATATCGAAGGAAACGGCGTGCGGCGAGGCTTGGCCCCATTCCAGCACGTCCAGCCACCAGGGATTGTCGGCAAAGTGCACGCCGACATGGTTCGGTACGAAATCGATGATGAGGCCGAGCTCGTTCTGCGTTAGCGCCTCGCTCAACCGCGCGAAGGCGGCCTCGCCGCCGAGCTCCGGATTGAATTGGCTGTGATCGACGGTGTCATAGCCGTGGGTCGAGCCCTTGCGGGCCTTCATCACCGGCGAGGTGTAGAGATGCGTGATGCCCAGCGCCTTCAGATAAGGCACCACCGCGGCGGCCTTGTCGAAGTCAAACTCCGCGGTGAGCTGAAGCCGGTAGGTTGCGAGAGGAACGGCTGAAGGCATGTCACCCTCCGAGGCGCCAGACCACCGACCAGGGCGCAAGCCGGTCGCTGGTCGCGCCGCCCCAGATCAGGGTCCCCACGCCGTCGTCGGAATACGCAATGTCCTTGTCGGAGAGATTGGCCACGAGGCGCAGCGTCGTGCCATCTCCCATGTGCCAATGTGCGGTGAGCAGGCCGTTATCGGCCACGGCGCCATCGCCGAACCGCGCGCCTTTCAGTCGTGGCGCGATCTCCTTGTGGCGGAGTGCGAGCAGCTCGCGCACCAGCGCGAGACGTGCACCCTGCTCCGGCGTGTGACCGGTCCAGTCGAGCACGGCCGATTGCAGCGTTGCCGGATCGAGCGGGTCGGGCACCTCGTCGCCGTACGTCTCATAGGCCCAGGCGTATTCGTGCTTGCGCCCCTTGCGCACGGCATCAGCCAGTCCGCCCTGGAAGTCGCAGAAGAACGGGAAGGGCGCGGTGGAGCCCCACTCCTCGCCCTGGAACAGCATCGGTACCATCGGCGCGAGTAGGGTCACCGCGAGTGCGGCTTCGATCTGCTTGGGCGATGCCAGGCTTTCGAGCCGGTCGCCGAGCGGCCGGTTGCCGATCTGGTCGTGATTTTGCAGGAAGTTGACGAAGGTTGCCGGCGGCAGCGCGTCACTCTTCTCGCCGCGCGGCTTCTTGCCCCAGAATTCAGAGATCTCGCCCTGATAGACGAAGCCGGAGGCGAGCGCACGTGCGAGATCGAGCCGCGGCGTTTGATAGTCCGCATAATAGCCGGCCAGCTCGCCCGTCAGCATCACGTGCCAGACGTGGTGGTAGTCGTCGTTCCACTGGCCGCGATATTTACCGTTCGGGGGCTCCTGCGCGGCGTCGAGCAGGCTCGCGCGGTTGTCGCCGTTCTCCAGCACGAGATGGATATGCCGCCCCGTCGCCTTGGCAAGCTCGCCCGCGGCGACGCTGAGGTCTTGCAGCATCGATTGCTCGCCGGGGATCGCCATGATGTGATTGGCGGCATCGAGCCTCAGGCCGTCGAAGCGATAGTCGCTGAGCCACGACAGCGCGTTCTCGACGGCAAAAGCGCGAACCTGCGGCACGCGATAATCGATCGCACTGCCCCATGGCGTGTGCGCGTCGGTGAAGAAGGCCGGCGCGTAACGGCCGAGGTAATTTCCCTCGGGCCCGAAATGATTGTAGACGACGTCGAGGAACACCATCAGCCCGCGCAGATGGGCTTCGTCGATCAGCGTCTTCAAATCATCGGGACGACCATAGGCGCTGTCGGGCGCGTACCACAGCACGCCATCATAACCCCAGCCGCGGCGACCGGCGAAGTCGGCCAGCGGCATCAGCTCGACCGCGGTGATGCCGGTCGCGACGAGATGATCGAGCTTGTCGATCATGGCGCGATAGGTGCCTTCCGCAGTGAAGGTGCCGACATGCGTCTCGATCAGCACCGTCTCTTCCCAGGGACGGCCGCGCCAATCGGATGCGCGCCAGGCGAAGGCGTCATGATCGATCACCTCGCTCGGGCCGAACACGTCGTCGGGCTGGAATGCAGACGCCGGATCGGGCACGTCGATCTCGTCGTCGATCCTGAATTTGTAGTTGCTGCCGACGGGCAGGTCGGCAATGTCGGCGACATACCATCCATCCTGCCGGCGCTGCATCGCGTGTCGTCGGTCGAGCAGGAGATCGACGCGGCGCGCGGCAGGCGCCCACAGCCGGAACGACACGCCGTCCTTCGTCGGCCTCGCCCCGAAGGATGGCCTCATAGCGCCCCCGCGAAAGCGAGCACGGAGCGCGGCGGCGCCTTGCTGTCGCTCCCGGGCAGGAAGTCGACCGTGTTCAGCTTGGCGTCGGTCGTGTTCAGGATTTGCTGCCAGCTCTTGTATTCGGTCAATTTTGGCAATTTGAATGCGATCTCTTCGGGGGCTGCGTTGAGTACGATAAAGATCGCCGCGCTGCCCGGTTCCATCGGCCCCATCACATAGGAGAGAAACCGCCCTTCCGGGAATTTCCAGTCGCTTTCCGTCATTTCGTCACCCGCCGGCGTCAGCCACAGCGCGCCATAGGAGATGCCGTCCTTGGGGCGGCCGTCGAGCCAGCGATGGCTGCGAAGCTGCGAGAATCGGCGGCGGATCTCGGCGAGTTCGGCGACGAAATCGACCATGTCGTCGCCGTCCTTGCCGAGATTGTCCCAGCCGACCCAGCCAACCTCGTTGTCCTGGCAATAGGCGTTGTTGTTGCCCGATTGCGAATTCCCGACCTCGTCACCGGCGAGGATCAGCGGGATGCCCTGCGCCAGCATGAGGCAGGCCAGCACGTTCTTGCGAAGCTGTCGGCGCAAGCTGACGATTTGGGGATCGTCGGTCGGGCCCTCGACACCGCAATTGTTGCTGTGGTTGTCGTTGGAGCCGTCGCGATTGTCCTCGCCATTGGCCTCGTTGTGCTTCTCGTTGTAGCTGAAGAGGTCGGCGAGAGTGAAACCGTCATGCACGGTGATGTGGTTGACGCTGGCGCGCGGCCGCCGTCCATCGTGGTTGAACAGGTCTGAGGACGCCGTCATGCGGCTGGAGATGTCGCCGATCAGGCTGCCTTCGCCGCTCCAATAGCGGCGCATGGCGCTGCGGTAACGGTCGTTCCATTCCGACCATTGCGAGGGAAATGCGCCGACCTGGTAGCCGCCGAGCCCGAGGTCCCAGGGTTCGGCGACGAGCTTGACGCTTGCCAGCACAGGGTCCTGGCGGATCGCGGTCAGGAACGAACTGCCGCGATCATAACCGTTCGGCCCGCGCGCCAGCGTGGTGGCGAGGTCGAAACGGAAGCCGTCGACGTGGCAGACCTCGACCCAGTAGCGCAGGGAATCCATCACCATCTGCAGCACGCGCGGGTGGGTGAGGTTCACCGACGAGCCGCAGCCGGTGAAGTCGTCGTAATAGCGCGGGTTCTCGCGGTTCAGCCAGTAATAGGAGGCGTTGTCGATGCCGCGGTAGCACAGCGTCGGGCCGAGGTGATTGCCCTCGGCGGTGTGGTTGTAGACGACGTCGAGCATCACCTCGATGCCGGCATCGTGCAGGCGTGCGACCGTGGTCCGGAAGGAATCGAGGGCGTTGTCCTGGGCGTAGCGCTGCTCGGGCGCGAAGAAGGACAAAGTGTTGTAGCCCCAGTAATTGGCGAGCTTCTTCTCCACCAGGATGCGGTCATCGACGAAGCTGTGCACCGGCAGAAGCTCCACCGTGGTGACGCCGAGCTTCCTCAGGTGCTCGATCATCGCGGGCGAGGACAGGCCGCCATAGGTGCCGCGCAAATTCGGCGGCACGTCGTCGCGCTTCTGTGTCAGTCCCTTGACGTGAGCCTCGTAGATGATGGTGTCTTCCCAGGGAATGTTGGGCCGGATCTCGCGGCGGCCCCAGTTGAAAGTCTCGTCGACGACGACGGCCTTGGGCATGCCGCGCGCGTTGTCGCGCCGGTCGAACGACAGATCCTCGCGCGGACTTCCGGTGCGATAGGCGAAATGCGCGTCACTCCAGACCAACCGCCCGGAAAGCCGCTTGGCATAGGGGTCGAGCAGCAGCTTGTTGGCGTTGAAGCGGTGGCCCTGCTCGGGCTCGTAGGGGCCATGCACGCGGTAGCCGTAGAGCTGGCCCGGTGAGACGTCGTTGAGATAGCCGTGCCAGACATCTTCGGTGCGCTCCGGCAGCTCGACGCGCTCGAGTTCGCGGCGGCCCTGCATGTCGAACAGGCACAGCTCGACCTTCTGCGCGTTGGCGGAGAACAGCGCGAAATTGGTGCCGCGTCCGTCCCAGCTTGCGCCGAGGCGTGCGGGCGATCCAGCAGTCAGGCGCATCGTTCAGCTTTCCGGAACGAGGAAGATCGCGGCGAGCGGCGGAATGGTGAGCCGTAGCTCGCCATTGACGGCGTGGACTTCGCCGATGTTGCCGACATTGCTGCCGCCGTAATGGGCGGAGTCCGAGTTGAACACTTCCTTCCACTTGCCGCCGAAGGGCGCGCGAACGCGGTAGTTTCGATAGACGTTGGGTGAGAAGTTGACGATCACCATGCACCGGGCCTGCTCGTCAAATCCCTTGCGCAGCCAGGCGAACACGTTGCGGTCGGCGTCGTCGGTGATCAGCCATTCGAAGCCGGCCGGCTCGCAGTCCATCTGGTGCAGGGCGGGCACCGCGCGATAGAGCCGGTTGAGATCGCGGATCAGCGCCTGGATGCCTGAATGGGGCTTGTACTCGAGCAAGTGCCAGTCGAGCGACTGGTCGTGATTCCATTCGCGGCTTTGCGCGATCTCGGCGCCCATGAACAGCAGCTTCTTGCCGGGATGGCCGAACATGAAGCTGTAATAGGCGCGCAAATTCGCGAAACGCTGCCATTCGTCGCCGGGCATGCGCCCCAGGATCGAGCGCTTGCCGTGCACGACCTCGTCATGCGACAGCGGCAGGACGAAGTTTTCCGAAAAGGCGTAGTGCAGGCCGAACAGGATGTCGCCGTGATGATGCTTGCGGTGGATCGGGTCCTTGCTGATGTAGTTCAGCGTGTCGTGCATCCAGCCCATGTTCCACTTGTAGCCGAAGCCGAGCCCGCCGAATTCGACCGGACGCGAGACCTGCGGCCAGGCGGTGGACTCTTCGGCGGCCGTGGTCGCCTGCGGGAAACGCGCGAACAGCTCGGTGTTGAAGCGGCGCAGGAACGCGATCGCCTCGATATTCTCCCGGCCGCCATGCTGGTTCGGAATCCACGCGCCGGGCGGACGGCTGTAGTCGAGGTAGAGCATGGAGGCGACGGCGTCGACGCGCAGTCCGTCGATCGCGTAGCGCTCAAGCCAGAACAGCGCGTTCGACACCAGGAAGTTCGTCACTTCGGTGCGGCCATAATTGTAGATCAGCGTGCCCCAATCGAGGTGACGGCCCTGGAGCGGATTAGCGTGCTCGTACAGCGCTGTGCCGTCGAAACTGCCGAGCCCGTGCGGATCGTCCGGGAAGTGGCCGGGCACCCAGTCGAGCAGCACGCCGACGCCCTCGCGGTGGCAGGCATCGACCAGCGCGGCAAAATCCTCCGGCGTGCCGAAGCGGCTGGTCGGCGCATACAGGCCGGTCGGCTGATAGCCCCACGAGCCATCGAAGGGATGCTCGCTGACGGGGAGGAATTCGAGATGGGTGAAGCCCATGTCACGGGCGTAGGCCGGCAGCTGCTCTGCCAGCTCGCGATAGGTCAGCCATTCATCGCCGTTCTTGCGCCGCCACGAGCCGAGATGCACCTCGTAGATCGACATCGGCGCGGACAGCGCGTTGATGCCGTCGGGCGCCGGTCGCGGCCGCGGCAGATGCGCTTCGTCGAACACGATGGAAGCGGTCTTCGGCCGCACCTCGCTCGCGAAGGCCATCGGATCGGACTTCAGCGGAAGCAGATGGCCATGCGGTCCGATGATTTCGAACTTGTAGTGGTCGCCGGCCTTGGCGTGCGGGATGAACAATTCCCAATAGCCCGCGCCGCGCACCCGCATCGGATGGCGCCGCCCGTCCCAGAAGTTGAAGTCGCCGACCACGGAGACACGCCGGGCGTTAGGCGCCAGCACCACGAAGCCGATGCCATCGATGCCTTCGAGCCGCATCGGATGTGCGCCGAGCTTGTCGTAAAGGCGTTGGTGGGTGCCTTCGCCGAGCAGATAGAGGTCGAAATCGGTCAGGATCGGCGGAAAGCGATAAGTGTCCTCGAATTCGATGACGTTGTCGCCGAACTTCGCGCGGAGCTGATAGTGCTTCGCGCCGTTCGGCAGAGCGCCGATGAACAGGCCGGAATCATGGACGCGATCGAGCTTCGCCACCTCGCCGTGCTCGCCCACCGCTTCGACGTTGGAAGCATCGGGAAGAAACGCGCGCACCACGCTCTTGTCGCCCTCGGGATGCAGCCCGAGATAGTGGAAGGGATCGGAGTGGCGACCCTCGATGATCGCATAGGCCTCGGCAGGGAGTTTAGGCATGGGCTTCGCTCTCGATACTGGACAGAATGCGAAGCAGTCCGGACAGCGGCGCATGGAGCCCCTCAGGCCGGTTGGACAGCTCGTACTCTACTTCCTTAAACGCATGATCAAGCAGGAAAAAGCTTAACAGGCCTGCCGCGGATTGCGGATCTTCCGGCCACAGCCGCCGATCGGTCATGGCGTCGCGGTAGGCGGTGAGGAACGTCGCGGTGGTGCGCTCGCGCCATTCGTCGAGCGCAGCCGTAAGCCGGCCCTGTTCGTCGGAGGCGCCCGTGAGCGCGCGATGGAGCGCCGCGTTAACCGAAAGATCAATCGAGCGGATCAGGCCGGCAACGTCGCGCGCCGCAGGCAGCTTGCGCCGCTTGTCGGCCTGCGGCAAACGCGGATCTCCGTCGAAGTCGATGATGAAGATATCGTCCTTCACGATCAGAGTTTGCCCGAGGCGGAAATCGCCATGATGACGGATGTTCAACCCGCCGATCTCGGAAGGTAATAGCGCATTGAGCCGGCCGGACAGGGACGCGCGCTCCGCGACGAGCTGATTGATCAGCGGTCGATCCGCCTCCCGCAGGCCGTCGGTGCTGGCGGCCAGCCGCTCGAAGACGCGCTCGGCCCGTGCCTTGAGCTCGGATGACCAGCGCTTGATTTGTGCGGAGCCAATCGGCTCCGGCGCGAGATCGCCGGGCTTTGCGGCGGCCAGAGCCACATGCAGCTCGGCGAGCCGCCGGCCGATCTGCGTAATGAAGTGCAGATAGGGCGCTTGCTCCTGGGTCTCGCGGGGCATCTCGCCCGGAGGCAGCACCCGCTGCTCGTCGATATAGCGGTCGAGATAGCCCGCGGTGACGCCCCAGCCGTCGCCCTGGTTCTCGACATAGGCGTGCAGCACGCCGACCGCGCTGCGGCGGTCGTCTTCGACCAGCTCGACGCTGCCGAGCAGTGCCGGCGTATTGGCAAAGCGGGCGATTTCGGTGAGATAGGAGCCGATCTCGATCTCGGGATGGATACCGGCTTCGAGCTGGCGATAGATCTTGGCGACATACTGGTTGTCGACCAGCGCGGTGCTGTTCGACTGTTCGATCGCGCGGATGCGTTCGGGCTCCTTGATGGTGTACTCGGCAAACCGGCTGGTCGCCTTGAACTCCAGCCGCAGATTGTTTTCCTCCACCACCAGGTTCTGCGACAGATTGCGCAGGAACAGGCCAATGAAGATCTGCTCGGTTGCCACATCCAGCAGCGTGCCTTCGCGGGCACCCTGGCGTACGGCGGCGAGCGCCCTGGGATTGAAGCGTTCGCGGTCGAAGCGAACCCATTCGATCTGCATCGGCAGCACGTAGCGCGTGGTGACGTCGCCCTGCGCCGCCTCGAAGAACGCGATCCAGGGCCTGTTGTCGCCGATGTCGCAGAACGGCACCGCCGAGGTCAGCGTCGGTTTGATGTGCTTGGGATTGTGCTCCGGATACCAGCGTGTGCGCGACAGGAAGCCCGGCAGCACCTCATGCTCGAACACGCCGCGCTCGCGCGCCAGCGACACCCAGGTCGAGTTCACCGGCACCACCAGCGTCTCGAATTCCGGCACAGCGCGCGGTGTCACCGGCTCGGACTTGTCGCGCTCGGCGAGCTGGAACCAGTAGAAGCCATAGGGCCCCAGCGTGACCATGTAGGGCAGTTCGCCGATCGCCGGAAAACGCGTGCGGCCGAGCATCTCCTGCGGGATGCGGTCCTTCCAGGGCGACAGATCGAGCTCGGTCGCCTGGGCTGCGCGCGACAGATTGGCGACGCAGAGGATCACCTCGTCGCGGTACTGCCGGACATAGGCCAGCACGGCGCGGTTGGCCGGACGGATGAAGGTCATGGTGCCGCGGCCGAAGGCGAGCGTCGATTTGCGCACCGAGATCAGGCGCTTGGTGGCGCTGAGCAGCGAGGACAGGCTGCGCGACTGCGCCTCCACGTTCACTGATTCATAGCCGTAGACGGGATCCATGATCAGCGGCGCATAGAGGCGGGCAGGGTCGCAGCGCGAGAAGCCGCCATTGCGGTCCGGGCTCCACTGCATCGGCGTGCGCACGCCGTTGCGATCGCCGAGATAGATGTTGTCGCCCATCCCGATCTCATCGCCATAATAGATGATCGGCGTTCCCGGGAAGGACAGCAGCAGCGAGTTCATCAGCTCGATCTTGCGCCGGTCGTTGTCCATCAGCGGCGCAAGGCGCCGGCGGATGCCGACATTGATGCGGGCGCGCGGATCGTTGGCGTAGGTGGTCCACAGATAGTCGCGCTCGACGTCGGTCACCATCTCCAGCGTCAGCTCGTCATGGTTGCGCAGGAACAGCGCCCATTGGCAGCTCGCCGGAATGTCCGGCGTCTGGCGCAGGATGTCGGTGATCGGAAAGCGGTCCTCCTGGGCGATCGCCATGTAAATGCGCGGCATCAGCGGGAAGTGATAGGCCATGTGGCACTCGTCGCCGCGGCCGAAATATTCCTGCACGTCCTCCGGCCATTGATTGGCCTCGGCCAGCAGCAGCTTGCCCTTGGAGTAGGAATCCAGCTCGTGGCGCAGCCGCTTGATGATGGCATGCGTCTCCGGGAGGTTCTCGTTCGAGGTGCCTTCGCGCTCGCAGAGATAGGGAATGGCGTCCAGACGGAAGCCGTCGACGCCGGCGTCGAGCCAGCGCTTCATCACCTGGATCAGGGCGCTGACGACGCGGGGATTGTCGAAATTGAGATCCGGCTGGTGCGAGAAGAAGCGGTGCCAGTAGAACGCGCCGGCCTCGTGGTCCCAGGTCCAGTTCGACTTCTCGGTGTCGGTGAAGATGATGCGCGTGCCCTGGTATTTCTGGTCGGTGTCGCTCCAGACATACCAGTTGCGGGCGCTCGAGCCCGGAGGGCTGCGGCGCGCGCGCTTGAACCAATTGTGCTGGTCCGAGGTGTGGTTGACGACGAGCTCGGTGATGACGCGCAAGCCGCGCTTCTGCGCCTCCTGGATGAAGCGCTTGAAATCCTTCATTGTCCCGAAATCGGGATTGACCGCGCCGTAGTCGGCGATGTCGTAGCCGTCGTCGCGGCCGGGCGAAGGATAGAACGGCAGCAGCCACAGCGCGGTGACGCCGAGCTCCTGGAGATAAGGCAGCTTCTCGGTCAGCCCGGCGAAGTCGCCGATACCGTCCTGATTGCTATCGGCAAACGCCTTGACGTGGAGCTGATAGATAATGGCGTCCTTGTACCAGAGCTCATCCACGATCTCGGCAGCCTCGGCTTTCTTGGTGTCGACGGAAGACAATACGTTCATGGCGTGCGCCCTTACGCCAGGCAGCGGAACAGCAGCGCCGGATCGCGCTCGGGATCGATACGCAACCTGATCCCGCCCCATTCGATGCGGGCCTGTTCGCCGGTGAGGAGGTTTTCGAGTGCCGACACATGGTGTCGCTTCCCGCCGGCGTCAACCGTGACGTCGCCGAGCGGCAACCAGAATTCGCGAACGTCGCGCGAGAGCGCAACCACGGCCACGACGATGTTGGCTGGGTCGGTCGCTTCCTTGACGAAGGCGATCGTCTCGCCGTCTTCGATGCCGAGGAAGCGCAGGTTCGCCGTCTGCTGAAGCGCAGCATTCTCATTGCGGATGCGATTGAGCTCCGTGATGTAGGCCTTGATGTTGCCGGGCTTGTTCCAGTCGCGCTGCTTGATCTGGTATTTCTCCGAGTCGAGATATTCCTCGCGGCCGGGGACCGCGTCGTGCTCCAGCAACTCGAATCCGCTGTAGACGCCGTAACTGCCGGACAAGGTCGCCGCCAGCGCGAGGCGGGATTTGAACGCCCATGTCTCGCCGCCCTGGAGATGATAGGGCAAAAGATCGGGCGTGTTCACGAACAGGTTCGGCCGATAGAAGTCACGTTCGGGATAGCGCGTCAGCTCGCCGAGATATTGCTCCACCTCCCACTTTGCCGTGCGCCAGGGGAAATAGCTCAAGGATTGTGCAAAACCGAGCTTGGCGAGCCCCTTCATCAACTTCGGGCGCGCGAACGTCTTGGAGAACAGGATCACCTCGGGATGCCGGCGGCGGATGTCACGGATCAGCCACTCCCAGAAGGCGAGCGGCGCGGTGTCGTGATTGTCGATGGCGAAGATGGTGACGCCGTGGTCGATCCAGAACAGCATGGCGTCGCGAAACGCGTTCCACAGTCCAGCCCGGTCGACGGACGTGAAATCGGGGATGACGATATCCGAATAGGGCCCGTCAGCCGTCCGCACCGAGCGATCCGGGCGCCATTTGAACCATTCCGGATGTTGCGTCAGCCACGGGTGGTCCGGCGAGCATTGCACGGCGAAGTCGAGCGCGAGCTCGAGGCCGTATTCCAGGCAGGTCGCGACCAGCGCGCGAAAATCCTCGATCGTGCCGAGTTCGGGGTGCAGCGCATCGTGCCCGCCCTCGATGGCGCCGATCGCATAAGGCGAGCCGGGATCGCCGTCGCCCGCCACCGGCATGTTGTTGCGGCCCTTGCGCCGGGTGCGGCCAATGGGGTGGATCGGCGTGAAGTAGAGCACGTCAAAGCCCATCGCGGCGATGTCGGGCACGCGCGCGATGCAGTCGCGGAGCGTGCCATGCTGTCCCGGCACCACGCTCTGGCTGCGCGGCATCATCTGATACCAGGCGCCGAAGCGCGCCTTGTCGCGGTCGACGAACAGCGGGAATAGCGCCGAGCGCGAGAGATCAGGCCGCGACTGGCTCTCGGCCATGGCTTCGCCGAGCTCGGTTGCCAGCAGGGGGGCAACGTCGCCGGTTTGAAGATAGTCCTCGCATTGCCTGACGATGAGAGCGGCGGCGTCCTGCTGCGCGCCATGCGCCTTGGTCAGAAGGCCGGCGCCCTCGATCGCATCGAGCGTGACGTCGGCGCCGGAGCGCTGCTTGCGCGCGACCCCGTGCGACCACGTCGCGAACTCGTCGGTCCAGGCTTCGATCGCATAGACATATTTGCCGGGCTCGACGGGTGTGAACGCGCCGGACCAGCGGTCATTGCCGTGAGGGATCATCGGCTCGCTCTGCCATTCGCGGTCCTGCTCCTGTCGCCAGATCAGCGCTGCGCCGATCACGGCGTCGCCGTCGCGGTAGATGTCGGCCCAGACCTCGACCGGTTCGCGCGCAATCCGCTTCACCGGGAAGCGCCCGCCGTCGATCAGGGGATAGACGTCTTCGATGAGGAAAGTGCTGCCCGCTGCGGCACTCTCGACAGTTTGAATTGTCTTGTTCACGGTGATGCCATTGACAAGAAAGCAGGAGCCCGTTTCCCTTGCCGGGAACCTACGCTTGATACCACTATAGAAAGCCGCTTGTGTGTCATTGGTTCCGTTGGGAACGGCAGGCGCGGCTCGCGAGTTAACCCTGACTAACCTCTTCCGCGACCTCGTTAAAATCGATGCCCCCGGCCAAAAAATGGCCTGCAAGCTGCGTGCCGAATGGATCTTTTAGCTCAAGCCCGGATCAAGGGCGTTCAATCCGAATTCGTCGATGCCCTCGGAAAGCTGCGGGTCACCGATCCCGTGGCCCTCAAATCCATCCTCGACGCCCTGCCGGAGAAGCGGGTTTACCGCTTCGTCGGCGGGCCCGTGGTGGTGCGCGCCTTGGGACATCCGCGCACCGAATTGGTGACGATCGGTACGCCGCCGCTCAAATGGAAGATCAGCGGCAACGGCAATTTGATCGCGCAAGGCGAGACGCGCGAGCCCGTGATTGCCTGGCCCGCCGGCCTGCCGCTCGGCTATCACCGCCTGACGCTGACCGATGCCGAAGGCGTGACCGAAGAAGTGCCGATGATCGTGGCGCCGGAGCGGGCCTTTGGCGGCGATTTCGACCGCGGCTGGCTGCTTGCCGTGCAGCTCTACAGCGTCCGCTCGGACCGCAATTGGGGCATCGGCGATTTCACCGACCTCGCAGGTCTCGTCCGGCTCGCCAAGCAGTTGGGGGCCGACGGCGTCGGGCTCAATCCCCTACATGTGTTGTTCGACGACCATCCGGCGGACTGCAGCCCCTATTCGCCGAACAGCCGGCTGTTTCTCAATCCGCTCTATATCGACGTCGAGGCGATCCCGGAATTTTCTCCCGACCTCGTCCCCGACGCGGCCGCGACCGCCGCGCGGCTCCGTAAAGGCGATCGTGTGCCGTATCCGGACATGGCGGCCTTGAAATGGTTGGCCTTGCGTGCCGCCTTCGACAGCTTCGTGAAAACCGCGAGCGGCGTCCGCCGCAACCAGTTCGACGCCTTCCGCGCGGCTCGCGCCCCGCTGTTGTCCCGTTTTGCCTGCTTCGAGGTGCTCCGTCATCGCTTCGCGGCGCCGTGGTGGGAATGGCCGATGGAATGGCAGCAGCCGGACGAGGCGAAATGCGCCGAGCTGCGCAGCGGGCCCGACAAGCACGAGGTCGAGTTCGTCGAATTCGTGCAATGGACGGCCGATAGCCAGTTGCATGCGGCCAAGGAGCTGGCCGGCCAGCTCGGCATGCGGGTCGGGCTTTATCTCGACGTTGCCGTCGGCGTGCAGTCGAACGGCTTCGATGCCTGGAACGAGCAGGGGGCGATCTCCCGTCATCTCGCCGTCGGCGCGCCGCCGGACGTGCTCAACACCGTCGGCCAGGATTGGGGCCTCGCCGGCTTCAATGCCGGCGGCCTGGAGGCGCAATCCTTCGTGCCGTTCGCCGATATGCTCGCGGCTTCGATGCGCCATTCCGGGGCGATCCGTCTCGATCACGTGCTGGGCCTGAAGCGGCTTTATCTGGTGCCGCGCGGCTTCAAGCCCGACAACGGCGCCTATGTGCAGATGCCGTTCGAGGCGCTGCTGGCGACCGTGGCGCGCGAGAGCGCGGCCCATAAGTGCATCGTGATCGGCGAGGACCTCGGCACGGTGCCGGAAGGATTTCGCGAGACCATGCAGGATTTCGGCATCTGGTCCTACCTTGTCATGATGTTCGAGCGCGACGATGCCGGTCACTTCCGGCCCGTCGATCACTACCGGCCCAACGCGCTGGTGACGCTGAACACCCATGATTTGTCGACCTATGCCGGCTGGCGCTCCTTCAGCGATCTCAAGATGAAGCGCTCGCTCGGGCTCGATCCCGGCGAGAACGATCAGGCCCGCTGGGATGCGCTCGGCCTGCTCGACGAGATCCTGCGTGCCAACGGCATCCGTGCCAATGATGTCTATTCGGTGCTCGCCTTCCTGTCGCGCACGCCCTCGCGGCTGCTTGCGGTGTCGCTGGAGGATCTGCTCGGCGTGATCGACCAGCCGAACATTCCCGGCACGATCGACGAGCATCCGAACTGGCGCCAGCGCCTGCCAGTGACGCTCGACAAGATCGCCTCGAAGGTCGATCTCGCGGCCTTGAAGGCCGCCACACGCGAACGCTCGTTGCCCGGCGGGCGTTGATCGCCGGGTCGTCCAGGACGCCGTTTTCGAGGCTCGCACGACATTGTCTCAGAAAATCGAGGACTATGCGCTGATCGGCGACTGCGAGACCGCGGCGCTGGTCGGCCGCAACGGCTCGATCGACTGGCTGTGCTGGCCGGCCTTCGATTCCGACGCCTGCTTTGCCGCGCTCCTCGGCACGCACAAGAACGGCCGCTGGCTGATCGCGCCGGGCGAGGACCTGACCGCGACGTCCCGCCGCTATCTCGGCGACACCCTCATCCTCGAAACGCGCTTTGAGACTGACAGCGGCACGGTTGCGCTGATCGACTTCATGCCGCCGCGCGGCAAGGCCTCCGACATCGTGCGGCTGGTCCGCGGCGTCAGCGGCACGGTGAAGATGCGGATGGAGCTCGTCATCCGCTTCGGCTTCGGCGTCGACATCCCGTGGGTGCGGCGGATCGACCATTCCCTGCTGGCGGTCGCCGGCCAGGACATGACCGTGCTGCGGACGCCGGCGAAGACCCGCGGTGAGGATCTGACCACGGTTTCCGATTTCGAGGTCAAGGCCGGCGAGACCGTACCGTTCGTGCTGACCTACGGCCCCTCGCATCTCGAGCCGCCCCCGCCGATCGACCCGGAGCTCGCGCTCCAGGAGACGGAAAAATTCTGGCAGGACTGGTGCAGCCACTGTAATCGCGATGGCGACTATCGCGACCTGATCGTGCGCTCGCTGATCACACTCAAGGCGCTGACCTTCGGTCCGACCGGCGGCATCGTCGCGGCGCCGACCACCTCGTTGCCGGAGAAGCTCGGCGGCGCCAGGAATTGGGACTACCGCTTCTGCTGGCTGCGCGATGCCACCTTCACGCTGCTGGCGCTGATGAACTCGGGTTACACCGAGGAAGCCTCGGCCTGGCACAATTGGCTGTTGCGCGCGGCGGCAGGCTCGCCGTCGAACATGCAGATCATGTACGGCATCTGGGGCCAGCGGCGGCTGCTGGAATGGGAGGCGACCTGGCTCGACGGCTACGAGGGCGCGCAGCCGGTGCGCGTCGGCAATGCCGCGCATGCGCAGCTCCAGCTCGACGTCTACGGCGAACTGATCGACGCCTTCCACCAGTCGCGGATGGCCAAGCTCAAGCTCGACGACGAGAGCTGGGCGCTGGAATGCGCCGTGCTCAAGCATCTCGCCGAAGTCTGGGACCAGCCCGATCATGGCATCTGGGAGCGGCGCGGACAGCCGAAGCACTATGTCTTCTCCAAGGTGATGGCCTGGGTCGCCTTCGACCGCGGCATCAAGAGCGCCGAGACCTTCGGCTTCAAGGCGCCGCTGCTGCACTGGCGCACCTTGCGCGACGCCATTCATCGCGACGTCTGCAACCAGGGCTTCGACGCGGAGGAGAATGCCTTCGTGGAGTCCTACGGCTCGAAGCTGCTCGATGCCAGCGTGCTGCTGCTGCCGTCCGTCGGCTTCCTGGAAGCGTCGGATCCGCGCATTCGCGGCACCATCGCGGCGATGGAAAAGCACATGATGCCTGACGGCTTCGTGCTGCGGCACGATCCGCGCGAAATGTCCGAGGAGAAGCAGCCGATCGAGGGCGCCTTCCTCGCCTGCAGCCTGTGGCTGGCCGATGCCCATGTGCTGTCGGGCGATCTCGACAAGGCGCAGATCCTGTTCGACCGCATGGTCGGTATCGCGAACGATGTCGGGCTGCTGGCCGAGGAATATGATTCAGGCGCCAGGCGTCAGACCGGAAATTTCCCGCAGGCGCTGACCCATATCGCGCTGGTCAACACCGCGCATAATCTGTCGGCGGCAAGGCAGGGCAGCCAGAAGCCTGCAATGCAGCGGTCGAAGTAGTGACCTAGGCGACTCCGTTCCGCTTCAAGATCATCTCCATCGCCTCGGCAAAACCGTCCTGCTCGTTGGACGCGGTGACGTGGGTCGCCTGGTCCTTGACGTTGTCGGCCGCATTGCCCATCGCGATCGAGGTGCCGCTGACGCGGAACATTGCGAGGTCGTTCTGCATGTCGCCGATGGTGGCGACTGCGTCCGTTGAAATGCCGAGGCGCTTGGCCATGGCTTGCACGAATGTGCCCTTGTCGAAGCCGGGCGGGGTGATGTCGAGATAATAGGTTTGCGAACGCACGGCGGTCGCCTCGCTGCCGAGCGCCTGCTGCATCGCCTTCTCGCAAGCTTCGAGGCCAGCTGCATCGGCGCTGGCGCCGACGATCTTGCAGGCGCTCGCAAGGTAGGGCGAGAAGTCCGTCACGATGGTGGGATCGGAGCGGATCGTGTGCTGCTCGTGAGCGACGTATTGGCCATCAGGCTTGTCGATCAGCCATTGGTCCGTGGTGAACAGCCAGATGTCGGCGCCGAAGTCCCGGAGAATTTGCAAGCTTCGCTCGGCCGCGCCGGCCGGGATGAGATGCTGTTCGACCGGATTCATCTCGGGGTCGACGATCGAGGAGCCGTTGAACGGGCCGACCGGCAGCCAGAGCGCCAGCGGCTCGATCAGGAAGCGCATGCCGATCGCGGGGCGGCTCGACGTAATCGTGAAGCCGATGCCGGCCTGGTGCAAACGCTGCACCGCGGACCTCGCGCGGTCGGTCAGCGTCTTGTCCTTGGTCAGCAGCGTACCGTCGACGTCCGAGACGACGAGTGAGATTTTTGTCATGGCGGTCCCTTGGGTGTTTGGCCTCAGCGTTTCGCGCCGCCCAGTTTCAACTGCCGCACCGCGCCGTCCACGATCGCTTCCACGGATTCGTCGATCGAGACGGTGATCACGTGCTCGCCAGCCTCCGGCGGCTCCAGCGTGTTGAACTGGCTCGTCAGCAGGCCGGGCGGCATGAAGTGCCCCTTGCGTTGCGCGAGGCGGGCGGCGATCAGCTCCTTCGTGCCCCTCAGGAACACGAAGCGGACGTCGTCGCGTCCGCGCAGGAGCACGTCCCGATAAGTATGCTTCAGCGCCGAGCAGGCGATGATCACGTGCTCGCCCTTGTCGCAGACCCGCGCGATCTCGTCGGCAATGGCATTGAGCCAGGGCCAGCGGTCCTCGTCGGTGAGGGGATGGCCGGCCCGCATCTTCTCGACATTGCTGGCGGGATGAAAGCTGTCGCCGTCCTCGAAGCGCCAGCCGAGGCGCTCGCCGAGCGCTTTTGCAACCGTACTCTTGCCCGAGCCCGACACGCCCATCACGATCAATGCACAAGGTGCTTCAACGCCCGCCACGAATTCCCTCCGGAAGCGCGGCTTGGTCGACCAGCCAGACGGTCTCGCCATTCGAGCGCGCGCGTACAGCCGGCAGAGTCTCGCCATTGAGCAGGCGCGTCAAGATCGGCTGCTTGTCGTGCCCCGCTATCTCGAACAGCATTTCGCGGCAGGACGCCAGCGCGGGCAGGGTGAGCGAGACCCGCGGCACGAAGGGGGCAACATTGGCCTTGGGCACGCCGACCACCCAGCGTTCCGTCTCCCCGATCGCGGGGTAGCCTGGGAAGAGCGAAGCCGTGTGGCCGTCCGGGCCCGCGCCCATCAAAACCATGTCGAACAGCGGCCGTGCCGGATCCAGGCGTGCAGTGCCGTAGAAAGACTGCAGCTCGCGCGCATAGGCCTCGGCGCTCTGATCAGGGTCGTTGGCCGCGGTCGGGATCGGGTGAACATGGCCGGAGGGCGCGTTGCGATCGAGGAAGGTCGCGCGCGCCACCGCCATGTTGTTGAGGGGATCGCTTTCGGGCACGAAGCGCTCATCACCGATGAACCAGTGCACGCGCTCCCACGGGATCTTTTCGCGCCAGGCGTCGCTGCCGAGCAGCTGATAGAGCCTCTTTGGGCTGGAGCCGCCGGTCAGGCAGATCGCGATCCGCCCGGAATTGGCCGCGATTCGCGCCATCACCCGTTCGGCCGCGGCCCGCGCGAGAGCCTCGGCGTCGGCCTCGACGATCAGCTTCGGCTGTTCGGCCGCCGTCACGAAAACTTACGCCAGCTTCGGCCGTCGCGGCGGAGCAATTCATCGGCGCAGGCGGGGCCGTCGCTGCCGGCTTGATAGGTCTCGATGCCGTTGCTGCCCGCCTTCTTCCAGGCGTCCAGGAATGGCTGCACCGCCTGCCATCCGGCTTCGATGCCGTCGGCGCGCTGGAACAGGATGTTGTCGCCGATCATGCAGTCGTAGATCAGCGTCTCATAGCCGGTCGAGGGATCGGCCCGGAAATAGTCGCCGTAGCGGAACTTCATCTCGACGCCGTCGATGGTGACGCTCGGCCCCGGGACCTTGGCGTTGAACTGGAGCTCGATGGTCTCGGTCGGTGCGATGCCGATGGTGAGGAAGTTCTGCGAGAGGCGATCGACAGCCGTGCCTGAGAACATCGACAGCGGCGCCTGCTTGAACTTGATCGCGACCTCGGTGCGCTTGTGGCCGAGTGCCTTGCCGGTACGCAAATAGAACGGTACGCCGGCCCAGCGCCAATTGTCGATCATCAGCTTCAGCGCGACATAGGTCTCGGTGGTGCTGCCGGGCTTGACGTCCTCGGTCTTGCGATAGTCCGGGATCTCGTCGTCGCCGATGCGCCCCGAGAGATATTGTGCGCGCACCGAGCTCTTCAGCGCCTCCTCTTCGCTCGGACGCTGAATCGAGGTCAGAATTTCGGCCTTCTCGGAGCGCACGGAATGGGCGTCGAAACGCGCCGGCGGCTCCATCGCGACCAGCGACATTAGCTGGAACAGATGGTTCGGCACCATGTCGCGCAGCGCTCCGGTGGCGTCGTAAAAGCCGCCGCGATGGCCGACGCCGAGCTTCTCCTCCACCGTGATCTGGATGTGGTCGATATGGTTGCGATTCCAGATCGGCTCGAACATGCCGTTGGCGAAGCGCAGCACCAGGATGTTCTGCACCGTCTCCTTGCCGAGATAGTGATCGATCCGGTAGATCTGGTGCTCGTCCATGATCTTCAGCAGTTCGCCGTTCAGCGCTTGCGCGGAGGCGAGGTCGGTGCCGAACGGCTTTTCGATCACCAGCCGCCGCCACGCGCCGTTCTCCTTCATCATGCCGGTGCGGCCGAGCTCACGCGCGGTCGGCGCGAACGCAGCCGGCGGGGTCGCGAGGTAGAACAGCCGGTTGCCGCCGGTACCTTCCGAACATTCCAGCTGATCGAGATGCGCGCGCAGGCGGTCGAACGACGGCGGGTCCTTGGCGTCGGCCTCGACGAAGGTGACGCATTGCAGGAGCTGCCGGGCGACGACGTCGTCTACGGGGCGGGTCGCGAACTCGCGCAGGCCTTTCATCAGGCTGTCGCGCAATTCGTCATCCGACTGGCCCTTGCGGGCCACGCCGACGACGCAGAATTTCTCCGGCAGCATTTTCTCGGCCGCCAGATTGTAGAGCGAGGGCATCACCAGCCGATGGGTGAGATCTCCGGTCACGCCAAAGATGACGAAGGCGCAATTTTCCGGCTTGCGCTTTGGCTGCGGGTCTTTTGTCACGAACTATTGGCCTTCGCTTGTTACGTTTTACTTCGGCTCGCTATTTGGGCTTCGAAGCAGCCGGCTGTTTCGGCTCCTTGTGGCCGCCGAAGCCGGCTCGCATCGCTGAGAGAATTTTCTCGGCGAAGGTGTGTTCCTTGCGGGAACGGAAACGTGCGAACAGCGCCGCGGTCAGGACTTCGGCCGGCACGGCCTCGTCGATTGCGGCGTTCACGGTCCAGCGTCCTTCGCCGGAATCCTCGACGAAGCCGGAATACTCCGTCAGTGCCGGGCTGTCGGCGAGTGCGGTCGAGGTGAGATCGAGCAGCCAGGACGGGATCACGCTGCCGCGCCGCCACACTTCGGCGATATCGGCGAGATCGAAATCGTAACGATGATCCGCCGGCAAGGCCTCGATGTTGGCGTTCTTGAGGATATCAAAACCTTCGGCATAGGCCTGCATCAGGCCATATTCGATGCCGTTGTGGATCATCTTGACGAAATGCCCGGCGCCGACGGGGCCGGCATGGATGTAGCCCTGCTCGATGCGGGGATCGCGCCCCTCGCGTCCCTCGGTGCGTGGAATGTCGCCGGCGCCGGGCGCGAGCGCGGCGAAGATCGGATCGAGCCGATCGACCACCTGTTTCTCGCCGCCGATCATCATGCAATAGCCGCGGTCGAGGCCCCAGACTCCACCGGAGGTGCCGACGTCGACATAGTGGATGCCGCGCTCCTTCAGCGCCTTGCCGCGGCGCACGTCGTCCTGCCAGAACGTGTTGCCGCCGTCGATGATGACGTCGCCGTCCTGCATCGCGCCCGCGATCGTGTTGATCGTGGTCTCGGTGATGTGGCCGGCCGGCAGCATCACCCAGGCCGTGCGCGGCCGCTCCAGTTTCGCAATGAACTCTTCGAGCGTCGCCGACCCGACAGCGCCGTCTGCGGCAAGGCCCGCGACGGCCTTGGCGTCCTTGTCGTAGACCACGGTCGAATGTCCCTGGCGCATCAGCCGGCGAACGATGTTGCCGCCCATCCGGCCGAGGCCGATCATGCCGAGTTGCATTTGAGGAATTCCCTTAATTCAGTGCGTCGTTGAGCGCCGCATTGAGCGCCGCGAGACCCTTCTTGAGCCCACCCTTCAGGTGGACCCGCAGCGCGCGCCGGCCGCGCTCGGTGAGCACGTCGAAGTCGCCGCGCGCCTGCGCGGCCTTGATGACGCCGAAGCTGGCCTTCTGACCCGGCACCGGCAAGTCCTTGGCATCGTCGGCGGTGATCTGGAGGAACACGCCGCTGTCGGGGCCGCCCTTGTAGGCCTGTCCTGTCGAGTGCAGGAAGCGCGGTCCGAACTCGGCGCAGGTTGCGACATGTCGCTTCTCGCGGACTTCGAGCCGCATGGCCTGGAGTGCGTCGATCGTCGCCTTGTCGCGGGCGATGTAGCCGAGCAGGGCGACGTAATCGCCATGGTTGGAGCGCGACAGATGCGCTTTCAGCCATGAGGTGAGGTCGCCGTTGGCGCCGGCGGCGCGTAGGGCCGCGGCATTGGTCTCGTCGGTGTAGAGATCAGCCTCGGTGGTGCTGACCACCGGCCGTTCGGCCGGTAGCGAGCCGGTCTTCTCGAACGACGCCGTGAGCTCCCGGGTCTTGATCTTGGCCGCTTCCACGTCCGGCTGGTCGAACGGGTTGATGCCGAGGATGCTGCCCGCCACCGCCGTTGCCATTTCGAAGCGGAAGAACTCCTGGCCGAGATGGTCGATCGACTTCATCACGATGCGCACGACGGGATGGCCGGCCGCTTCGATCGCAGCAAGCTGTGAGTCATGGGCGGCGTCCGCTTCGCCCTCGATACGGATGTCGATGAAGAGCCGGTCATTGCCGTAGACCGCGGGCTCGCCCAGCGGCTCGCCGTCGATCGGGATCAGGCCCTTGCCGTCCTTGCCGGTCGATTCCGCGATGAGCTGCTCGGCCCAGGCGCCGAAATCGGCGATCTTCTTCGACGACAGGATCGTCACCTTGTCGCGGCCTTCGAGGGCTGCATGGCCCATGGCAAGGCCGAGCTGCACGCCGGGGTTCTCGGCTGGCGGCACGTCCGGTCCGCAGGAGCGGGCCATCGCAAGCGCATGCTTGACGAAGGTCTTGATATCGATGCCCGCGGTTGCCGCCGGCACAAGGCCGAACGGCGAGAGCACTGAGTAGCGTCCGCCGATGGAGGGCTCGCCGTGGAAGATGCGCGCATAGTTCAGCGTCTTCGCCGCCTTCTCCAGCGACGATCCGGGATCGGTGACCGCAATGAAGCGATGGCCGGTCTTGACCTTCGGCCCGACGGCCTGCGCGACGCGCTCGTGGAAATAATCCTTCATCGCATTCGGTTCGGTGGTGCCGCCGGATTTGCTGGAGACGATGAACACGGTGTTGGCGATGTCGATCCTGGCCTCCATCGCCCCCACCTGCGCCGGATCGGTGGAATCCAGCACGTGCAGCTTCGGGAACCCGGGCTTCTTGCCGAAGGTCTCGGCCAGCACCTCCGGCCCGAGGCTTGACCCGCCCATGCCGAGCACGACGGCGTCGGAAAATTTCTGGCCTTTCACGCGGCTGGCATAATCCTCATAGTCGGCGACGTCGGCCTTGGCGGCGCTGTCGAGCCAGCCGAGCCATTTGTCCTCGTCGGTGCCGGTCCAGACCGATTTGTCGCGTTGCCACAGCCGGCGGATCTTTGCCGACGCACGCCATTCCTCGGTGCTCTTGGCCACGGCCTTGCCGAGACCGTCGCCGAGCGAGAGCAGCTGGCGGTCGATCGCGGGCCCGAGCACGGTGACGCGCTTGTGGGCGACCGCGCCATAGAGCTTGTCGGCGGCGTCGGCAAACTGCTTGACGCCGTCCTTGACGAGCTCCTCGGTGATGGCATCGAGCGAGACGCCGGAACGCTCCAGCTCTTCCAGCACGCGCCTGGCGTCGTCGACATTCTCTTCCAGGCTGTCGCGCGGGGTGCCGTGGTCGCGGAACGCATCGAGCGTCGCCGGCGGCACGGTGTTGATGGTGTCGGGACCGATCAATTCCTCGACATAGAGAACGTCGCTGTAGTCCTTGTTCTTGGTGCCGGTCGAGGCCCACAGCATGCGCTGCGGCTTGGCGCCTTTGGCCGCGAGCTTGTCCCAGCGGGGACCCGAGAACAGGCGCTTGTAATCCTGGTAGGCGACCTTCGCATTGGCGATCGCCACCTTGCCCTTCAGCGCGGCGAGCCGTTCCTTCTCACTCGGGTCGTTGGCGCGGGCGATCTTGTCGTCGAGCTGCTTGTCGACCACCGAGTCGATGCGGCTGACGAAAAAGCTCGCCACGCTCGCCACGTGCGAGGGGTCGCCGCCACCTGCGACGTATTTCTCCAGACCGGCGAGATAGGCCTCGGCGACCTGCAGATAGACGTCCCTGGAGAACAACAGCGTGATGTTGATGCTGATGCCGTCGCCGATCAGGGTCTCGATCGCCGGCAGGCCCTCCGGCGTTGCCGGCACCTTCACCATCAGGTTCTTGCGATTGACGTCCTTCCAGAGCCGCCGCGCCTCGGTGACCGTGCCGCTGGTGTCCATCGCCAGATAGGGCGAGACTTCCAGGCTGACATAGCCGTCGCCGCCCTTGAGGCGGTCGTAGACCGGGCGCAGCACGTCGGCGGCGTTCTGGATGTCCTCGACCGCGACGGCCTCGAACAGGTCGGCGACCGACCGGTCGCCGCGCTTCAAGGCCTTGCCGATCGGCGCGTCGTACTCGTCCGAGCTGCCGATCGCTTTCTCGAAGATCGAGGGGTTGGAGGTGACGCCCTTGACGCCATCGGTGTCGATCAGCCGCTTCAGGTCGCCCTTGGCGATGAAGCCACGGGCCAGGAAGTCCAGCCAGACGGCTTGTCCGTGCTTTTCCAGTTCTTTGACGGGATTCATGATGCTAATTTATCTCCAAGCCTGCGGGCGAGGGGTTTCCGCGCCGGTCCTGACGCGCTATCCTCTAGCTTACATGCTTCCTTGAGGGAACCAATCAAGGGTATGGGCGTCATATCCTCCAGTGTAACTCCGTCGCGATCATGGCGATCGGCGTAGAGGTAGCGCAAGTTGCGTAAAGGGTTGTCGGCCGTGAGGAATCGGCCGGGCCTCGTTGTGTAACGTCAGCAGCCTCGCCTCGCCGCTAGCGGCTGCGCGGAGTACTCATCAGCGGATTCCGGTCCGCCTGATGCATTGTGGCTCGGTCGCGAATGGCCATGCTGGGGGAAGGCATGCAAGCACATCATGACCGTCCGGCGCTCGCTGTCACGGACAGACCCCGATCGGTCACGTCGACCGGATGCGTCGATGCGTCCCACGATCTCGAAATCGGTCCATGTACGACCCGACTGCGGCTGCTGGTCGTAACGGGCTTCGCCATGACGCTGCTCAGCGCAACGCTCGCCTTGGGCTGGTGGAATGCTTTTGGCCATTACGACACGATGCTCGGCTATGCCGGCGTGGTGGTGTTCGCCCTGATGACCGGTGGGCTGATCTGGGTGCTCCCCGCCGAACGGGGATCGGTGGTGATCGTCACCCCCTACGGCATTCGCGATCTCCGCATCGGCAATGAATTTCTGCTGTGGGACTCGATCGCGGAGATTTCGGCTGAAGAACGCCGCGGGCGCAAGGTGATCGTGCTGACCCCGACGCCGGCTCTGCAGCGGCAGCTCAGCAGCATCCGCGGCTTGGCCCGCTGCGTGAGGGACGACCGCATCGTCATCCGGTCGGAGGGCCTGGCGACCGATTTTGATACACTGCTGCGCGCTTGCCGCGACTGTCACGCCGCCAGCGGTCCACGCACCGCATTGCAGCAGGAAGATGAACGCGGCACCCAAGGCTTCGCCGCCGTTCGCAGACGGCTATGATGCAGCGCCGGATGAACGCATCCCCGGTAATGCCCGGATGTTGCGAGCGAGTGACATTTTCTGGAAATGAGCCAATATAGACAAAGATTCGCTCAAATATCAGGCAGGTGCCTGTTCGTAACTCACCCTGTGCCTACGTTGTGCGTTGCGCCGAGAAGGCGCCCGGGTGTCGAATGATCGTCATGTGCTCACGCTGATTCGAGAGTGGCGCTAAGGAACGGTCCGGTCGCTGCTTTCGTTCAATTGTGTAGCGGAACTCACGCGGAGAGGGATCATGTATAACGATTCTCTATTCAACGCTTTCGCTAAGTCGTTCGAGGCGAGAAGCCAACACGACATGTCGATGGCGGAATATCTGGAATCGTGTCGAAGCGATCCCATGAAATACGCGAACGCGGCCGAACGACTGCTAGCAGCGATCGGTGAGCCCCAGACGATTGACACGGCCAAGGACCCACGCCTTGGCCGTATTTTTTTGAACCGCACGATCCGCACCTATCCGGCCTTCGCCGGCTTCTACGGCATGGAAGAAACCATCGAGCGCATCGTCGGTTTCTTCCGTCACGCGGCGCAGGGCCTCGAAGAGCGCAAGCAGATCCTGTATCTGCTCGGTCCGGTCGGCGGCGGCAAGTCCTCGCTCGCCGAGCGGCTCAAGTCGCTGATGGAAGTGCATCCAATCTACGTGCTCAAGGCCGGCGACGAGCTCTCGCCCGTGTTCGAAAGCCCGCTCAGCCTGTTCGATCCGGATCAGCTCGGCCCGATGCTGGAAGAGAAATACGGCATTCCGCGCCGCCGTCTCACCGGCCTGATGAGCCCGTGGTGCTACAAGCGGCTGGAAGCCTTCGGCGGCGACATTTCCCAGTTTCGGGTCGCAAAGATCCAGCCGTCGCGGTTGCGCCAGATCGGGATCGCCAAGACCGAGCCGGGTGACGAGAACAACCAGGACATCTCCTCGCTGGTCGGCAAGGTCGACATCCGCAAGCTCGAAACCTACGCGCAGAACGATCCCGACGCCTACAGCTATTCCGGCGGCCTCAATCGCGCCAACCAGGGCGTGCTCGAGTTCGTCGAGATGTTCAAGGCGCCGATCAAGATGCTGCATCCGCTGCTCACCGCGACGCAGGAAGGCAACTACATCGGCACCGAGAATATCGGCGCTATCCCGTTCACCGGCGTCATCCTCGCGCACTCCAACGAGGCCGAGTGGTCGAGCTTCAAGGCCAACAAGAACAACGAGGCCTTCATCGACCGCATCTGCGTGATCAAGGTGCCTTATTGCCTGCGGATCACGGAAGAGCAGAAGATCTACGAGAAGCTGATCCAGGGCTCCGAGCTCGCGGCCGCGCCTTGCGCGCCCGCGACGCTGGAGACGCTGGCGCGGTTCTCGGTGATGTCGCGCCTGCGCAAGCACGAAAATTCCACGACCTACGCCAAGATGAGGGTCTACGACGGCGAGAGCCTGAAGGAGACCGATCCGAAGGCGCGCAGCGTCCAGGAATATCGCGATGCCGCCGGCGTCGACGAGGGCATGGACGGTGTCTCCACCCGCTTTGCCTTCAAGATCCTGGCTGCGACCTTCAACCACGATCCGCAGGAAGTCGCCGCCGACGCCGTGCATCTGATGTACGCGCTGGAGCAATCGATCAAGCGCGAGCAGCTGCCCGAGGAAGTCGAGAAGCGCTACCTCGAATTCATCAAGGCCGACCTTGCACCGCGTTATGCCGAGTTCATCGGGAACGAGATCCAGAAGGCTTATCTCGAATCCTACTCGGATTACGGCCAGAACCTGTTCGACCGCTATGTCGACTACGCCGATGCCTGGATCGAGGACCAGGATTTCAAGGATGCCGACACCGGCCAGCTGCTTGACCGCGAACTCTTGAACCAGGAGCTGACCAAGATCGAGAAGCCGGCGGGCATCGCCAACCCGAAGGATTTCCGCAACGAGGTGGTCAAATTCTCGTTACGGTCGCGCGCCCAGAACGGTGGCAAGAATCCGACCTGGATCTCCTACGAGAAGATTCGCGATGTGATCGAAAAGCGGATATTCTCCCAGGTCGAGGACCTGCTTCCGGTCATCTCCTTCGGGTCGAAGAAGGACGGCGAGACGGAGAAGAAGCACGGCGAGTTCGTCGCACGCATGGTGGAGCGCGGCTACACCGAGCGTCAGGTTCGCCGGCTCGTCGAATGGTACATGCGCGTGAAGCAGGCCGGTTGAGGCGGATGGAAAAGTGCCGATTCACATTATTGACAGGCGCCTGAATCCAGGCGGCAAGAGTCTCGAGAACCGGCAGCGGTTCTTGCGTCGGGCCAAATCCCTGGTGCAGGGCGCCGTCAAGAAGACCTCGCAGGAACGCGACATCAAGGACGTCCTGGAGGGTGGCGAGGTCACCATTCCGCTCGACGGCATGCACGAGCCGCGTTTCCGCCGCGACGGCGGAACGCGCGACATGGTGTTGCCCGGGAACAAGAAGTTCATCGAGGGCGACTATCTCCAGCGCTCCGGCCAGGGCAGCGCCAAGGATTCCGGTCCCGGCGAAGGCGACAGCGAGGACGCCTTCCGCTTCGTGCTCAGCCGCGACGAATTCGTCGATCTCTTCCTCGATGATCTCGAACTTCCCGATCTCGCCAAGCGCAAGATCGCGCAGACCGAGAGCGAGGGCATCCAGCGCGCCGGCTACACCACGTCGGGCTCGCCCTCCAACATCTCGGTGAGCCGGACGGTTCGGCGCGCAATGGCGCGCCGTATCGCGCTCAAGCGTCCCAGCAAGGAGGAGATCGAGGAGCTGGAAGCCGCCATCGCCGCATGCGCGGATGAGGACGAGCGCCTGGTGCTGCTGGCCCAGCTCGAAAAACTGAAGGCGAGGTCCAAGCGCATTCCCTTCATCGATCCGCTCGACATCCGCTATCGCCGCTTCGAGACGGTGCCCAAGCCCGTTGCCCAGGCCGTGATGTTCTGCCTGATGGACGTGTCGGGCTCGATGTCCGAGCACATGAAGGATCTCGCCAAGCGCTTCTACATGCTGCTCTACGTATTCCTGAAGCGCCGCTACAAGCATGTCGACATCGTCTTCATCCGCCACACCGATCGCGCCGAGGAGGTGGACGAGCAGACTTTCTTCTACGGCCCGGCTTCCGGCGGCACGCTGGTCTCAAGCGCGCTGCAGGCCATGCACGAGATCGTGCGCGAACGCTTCAGCCCGTCGGACTGGAATATCTACGCCGCGCAAGCCTCCGATGGCGACAATTCCTATTCCGACGGCGAACTCGCGGGCATGCTGCTCACCGACAAGATCCTGCCGGTCTGCCAATTCTTCGCCTACCTCGAGGTCGGCGAGTCCGGCGGCAGCGCCTTCGATCTGTCCGATTCCTCGCTCTGGACCCTCTACGAGCGCCTGCGCAACAGCGGCGCGCCGCTCTCGATGCGCAAGGTCAGCGAGCGCAGCGAGATTTTTCCGGTGTTCCACGATCTGTTCCAGCGCCGCGACACTGCCCAGGAGAAAGCCGCTCCATGACGGAACGCTTGTTCGAAGGCGCCGATTGGGATTTCCACACCTTGCAGCGCATCACGGATGCCTGCGAGGAGGTGGCGACGAAAGATCTTGGGCTCAACGTCTATCCGAACCAGATCGAGGTGATCACCGCCGAGCAGATGCTGGACGCCTATTCGTCCGTCGGCATGCCGCTGTTCTACAAACACTGGTCGTTCGGAAAGCACTTTGCATATCACGAGGCCTCATACCGCAAGGGCCTCATGGGGCTCGCCTATGAGATCGTGATCAACTCCTCGCCCTGCATCTCCTACCTGATGGAGGAGAACACGGCGACGATGCAGACCCTGGTGATCGCGCACGCCGCCTTCGGCCACAATCATTTCTTCAAGAACAACTATCTGTTCAAGCAATGGACCGACGCCGACGGCATCCTGGACTATCTGGATTTCGCCAAGAACTACGTCATGCAATGCGAGGATCGCTACGGCCGCGTCGAGGTCGAGCGCACCCTCGATGCCGCGCACGCGCTGATGTCGCACGGGATCGACCGCTATCCCGGCAAGAAGAAGCTCGATCTCCGCGCCGAAGAGAAGCGGGCAGGGCGCCGCCGCCAGCATGAGGAGGAGGTCTTCAACGACCTCTGGCGCACCGTGCCGGCGGGAAAGAGCAAGACCCGGTCCGCGCTCAGCATCGAGCGCCGCCGCAAGCTGCTCGGCCTGCCGCAGGAAAACCTGCTGTATTTCCTCGAGAAGAGTGCGCCGCGGCTGGCGCCCTGGCAGCGCGAGCTGTTGCGCGTCGTCCGACACATCGCGCAATATTTCTATCCGCAGAGCCAGACCAAGGTGATGAACGAGGGGACGGCGACCTACGTCCACTATCGCATCATGACCAAGCTGCATCAGCAGGGCCGCATCAGCGACGGCAATTTCCTCGAATTCCTGCAGTCGCATACCAACGTCGTGTTCCAGCCCGAATTCGACGACCAGCGCTTCTCCGGCTTCAACCCCTATGCGCTCGGCTTCGCCATGATGCAGGACATCGAGCGCATCGTCACCCGGCCGGAAGACGAGGACCGCGAGTGGTTCCCGGACATCGCCGGCAAGAACGACGTAATGGGCGTGCTACGCGACGTCTGGGCCAACTACCGCGACGAGAGTTTCATCGCCCAGTTCCTGAGTCCGAAGCTGATGCGGCACCTCCGCATGTTCCACTTGCATGACGATCCCGAGGAACGCGCCGGCATCCGGGTCGACGCCATTCACGACGAGCGCGGCTTCCGCCGCGTCCGGCGCGAGCTGGCACGGCAGCACGATGTCGGCTACATCGACGCCAATATCGAGGTGGTCGACGTCGATCTCTCCGGCGACCGGCGGCTGATCCTGCATCACCATGTCATCAAGGGCGCGCAGCTCAACGAGACCGACGCCAAGCGCGTGCTCCAGCATCTGGCCGATCTCTGGACCTACGACGTTGCGCTGATCGAGGTCGACGCCAACGACAAGGTGCTGCGCGAATATGTCGTGAGCCCCCGCCCGATCACCGCGGCGGCCTGACGCTGCTGACAATGCGGAGCAATGCGCGTTGATGTGCCCTCGCCCCTTGTGGGAGAGGGCGGCGACGCCGGGAGACACAAGCTCACTGCGGTGAGGGGTATCTCTCCACGTTTCCTGTGCCGATAGAGACCCCTCATCCGACGCTTCGCGCCACCTTCTCCCACAAGGGAAGAAGGAAAGCGTTCTGGCTCTACAACGGCTGTTCTATCCGGAACGTTTCGCTGGCTTCTTCTTGGCTTTGGACGCATTCAGCCCCACGGCCGCGCGGATCAGCGCCTTCAACGCCTTTTCGTTGATCTTCTCGCCTTCGCGAATATCGATCGCGCGGCGCACGTTGCCGTCGAGGCTCGAGTTGAAAAGGCCGGCGGGATCCTCCAGCGCGGCGCCCTTGGCAAACGTCATCTTCACCACGGCCTTGTAGGTCTCGCCGGTGCAGATGATGCCGTCGTGCTCCCACACCGGCACGCCGCGCCATTTCCATTCCTCGACAACATCAGGATCGGCCTCCTTGATCAGGGCACGGATTCGCCCGAGCATGTCGCCGCGCCAGTCGCCGAGCTCCTTGATCCTGCCGTCGATCAGCTTGGAGGGCGACGATCCATTCGCGTCCTTCTTTGTCGCGGTCGCGGCCTTTGTCACGATCACGCCTCCTGTCGCGTGCCGTCGCGTCGGCCGAGATAGGGCTGCGCGAACATATAGAGCCCGGTCGCGAGCAACGGGATCAACGGGACGAGCGCGAGAAAGCCGATCCAGATGGCCTGGAGCTGCATGGTCATGGCGACGATGTTGGCGATGACGGCCAGCGTGAAAGCGATCGACAGCCAGCGATGGATCTGCCGAACCCACATGTTTCCGGTCAATGAAACCTCCTCTTGAGATGATCGAATGAAGGCCGGTGGCCGAGCTAGTCTGCCCTTGCCAGCAGTTCGTCCAGCTTGGCGAAAAACTGCTTCCAGCCGGCATGCGCGCCGCCAAAAGCCTGCTTCTGCGTCGGGCTGAAGCCCGCTTGCTCGACACGTAAGTGAGTGCCTGCGCCCGTCGGCGTCAGCGTGAAGGTCACGACGCTCTTGAGATCGAACGCCGCGTCGTCATGCGAGAAATTCCAGGTGTAAGCGAGCGTCTTCTGCGGCTCGATGGTGAGGACCTCGCAGTCCAGCACGCCGCCCCACTCGCCGCGAAGGTTGAAGCGGTGGCCCACGTTCGGCTTGAAGTCGTTCTTCATCAGCCATTCCTCGATCAGATGCGGCTGCGTCAGCGCGCGCCAGATCCGCTCTGCCGGAAAGGCAAATTCGCGCTCGACGACGACAGATCGGGTTTCGGCCGTGGATTCGTTCATTGGTCCATCCTCTTCAGGAGATCGTCGAGCGCGTCGAGCCGGTTCTGCCAGAACCCTGCCATCTGGCTGGTCCAGTCGATCAGCGGATTGAGCGCGCCGGGCTGGGCGCTGTAATGCGTCTGCCGTCCTTGATGCCGGTCGCGCACGAGGCCAGCCTGCTTCAGCGCGCCGAGATGCTTTGAGACCGCCGGCTGGGACACGCCCGACAGTGCCGTCAGGGCCCCAACCGTCTGTTCGCCCTCGCGGCACAATCGCTCGAAGATCGCCCGACGGGTCGGGTCGGCGAGCGTCCTGAACAGAAGGTCGTGAGCGGCAGCGGGCATACATTCATAACCTATGAGTTATGGATACATTCATAACCGTGGAGTTATGGGTAAGTCAAGCGCGTTGCGAGGCAGTGGCACTCGCTCGCGCAACCCGCTCCGCCGTCATTGCGAGGAGCCCTTGCGACGAAGCAATCCAGTCTGCTTCCGCGGAGGGACTGGATTGCTTCGCTCCGCTCGCAATGACGGACAACGTAGCGGCGCCTCCCGCGCCCCTACGGCCGCAGATAGAGATAGCCCTGCGACTGGAGCTCGGCCAAACGAACCACGCCGCCTTTCTCCGCGCTGACGAAGCCCGGCAGGAGATCCGTGAGCGTGACGTTCTGCGCCTTCATCGTGTTGCCGCAGGCGGCAAGCTCGACCCCATCCTTGGAGAAATCGCCGACGCGCTTGCTGATGTCAGGGTTGGCTTGCGCCGAGTGAAACGCCTTCAGCGCCGGCCCGTGGATCACCAGCGCAATCGTCACATGGTCCGGACCGCCGACGCCGTCGATATGGTTCTGGATGTTGCCGAGCACGAAATTGACTTTTTCGGCATCGCTCAAATGATAGACCACCTTCAGCTTATTGCCCGTGCCGGCTTCGGTCGCGGCCTTCGCGCTGGAGGCGCCAAGCGCCGCGCCCAGACCCGAGACGGCGCTCCACAACATGTTCCGCCGGTTCATGATGATCTCCCTCGATTGCGCCGGACACATATCATTTGTGGCGGAGCGCGGCGAGTTCCTTGCGGTCGGTCACGAGTGAGGCGCATTCCTTGTTGTCCGTTCGATCTAGGCGGAAAATCCCGTCGTCGGCCCCGGCGACCAGTGACAGTTCGGCATCCTCATCCGGCTTGTTGTTCTGCCAGACCCTGACCTGCGCCAGCCGCACGATCGCCGATTTGTCGTCCTTTGAGAGCGCGACGCCGATGCCGCCGCCCTCGCAGTCGACGCCGCAACCGAGGCGGATTTCGGTGCCGTTCTTGGTGAACACGGCGTGATGACAGGAGCCGCTGGAATCGAAATCGCCGGAGCGGTGACGATATCTGAATCCCAGGCGGAAGGAGTTGTGGAGCTGCTTGTCCTCCGTGTCCAATTCCGCCGAGATCAGCAACTTCATCGAGGCGACCTTCTGCTTCGGATGGCGCGCCAGATGCTCGGCATCGTAGCGCCGCACGAAGCAGGCATAGGCCTTGTTGCCGGGTGCACCCGCATACATGCGCGCGTTGAAGGTCTCGGCTTCGGCCTTGCTGGCCTCACGGATATCGTCGGCCTCTTCGCCGTAAGCAGCGCCGCCAAGCGCGGCAAGGAAGACGGCAGCAAAAAGAGAAAGCTTCATGATGGCCTCGCGTGCAGCAGCTGAGCTGTACGCTGTAGACGCGGCCCGGGTGCGACGCGTTCAACGTCCGCACATCTGACAGGATCATCGCTGGGCGGAGCCAGGTGATCAGTTCCACGCCGGGCTTTAGTCATCGGTGGGGTCATGAAGGTTCATTCGACGTGACCCCTTCGCCTTTCGGAACCTGACGCCCTGCGGTTCTTACGAGATTACCCGACGTCATCGATGTGATAGCCTTCACAGACGATCGCCTCTGGCGGTCGTAGGCTGGGGCTTGCCTTGTAAGTTTGTGGAGTCCCCCCGCGATGGGCGAAATTCGCAACTTCAGATCCGGGAATGACGAGCCGCCTTCGCACGGCCCTATGCCTCGTCGCCTCGCGGCCATCATTGTCGGTGACATCGCTTCCTACAGCCGCCTGATGCAGGCCGACGAGGAGGGCACGCACGTCCGCGTCAAGCGGATCGAGCGGGATCTCATCCGGCCCAGCATCGTCGAGCACAATGGAAGTCTGGTGAAGACGACGGGCGATGGCTTCATCGCGATTTTCGACAGTCCGGTCGAGGCCGTCCGATGCAGCATCGTCATCCAGCAGAATCTCATCGGCCGCAACGCCTCGCTTCCGAAGGAGACCCGGATCGAGTACCGGATTGGCGTCAACCTCGGTGACGTCATCGTGGAGCCGGACGACGTCTACGGCGACGGCGTCAACATCGCAACGCGCATCGAGGGCATCGCCGAACCAGGCCAGGTCTTTATCTCCGGCGCGATCTACGAGCAGATCAAGCACAAGGTCGTGTGCGGTTACGAGTCGCTCGGGGACCGCAAGGTCAAGAACATCACCGATCCCGTGCGCGTCTATAAAGTGCTGCCGGATGCAGACGCGGTCGGCAGGACGCGGGGGCGGCGCGAGAATACTCTGATCTTTCTCCTGGGTATCACGCTGTCGGTGATTGCCGCCGGTGTGCTGTGGTATCTGCTGGCTCAGACACCGGGCAGGGTGAGCGAGCAGGCCGCCGTCACTACCGTTTCTCCTGCCGCATCGCCAAGCCCGCAGCCTCCGCCGCGCGAAGCCGCGCCGCAGACGCCGCAGCCTTCTCCCTCGTCGGCTTCGTCATCCCCGTCGCCCGCTCCGGCGCCAACTCCATCGCCAATTCCCGTCCGCGAACCCGAAATGGTCGCCATCCGCGGCGGCAGCTTTGCGATGGGAAGCAACGACGACCCGACCGAGCGTCCTGTCCATCAGGTGACGGTGAAGCCGTTCTCGATCGGCAAATATCCGGTGACCGTGCAGGAATGGAACGAGTGCGCCGCTGCAAAGGCGTGCGGCTTCACGGCCATCGGCAAGGACGATGCGCCGGTCAGTAATGTGAGTTGGACCGACGCGCAGCAATATGCGGCCTATCTCGCTCAGGCGACAAAGAAGACTTATCGGCTTCCGAGCGAAGCCGAATGGGAATATGCCGCGCGGGGCGGAACGCAGACCAAATATTGGTGGGGCGACAAGCTGCAGCCGGGCATGGCCGGTTGCAAGGATTGCGGTGATCTCGCGGCCGAGCAACCAGCGAAGGTCGGCAGCTTCAGGCCTAATCCGTTCGGGCTCCACGACATGGGCGGCGGTGTCGATCAGTGGGTCGAGGACTGCTGGCACAAGACCTATCAGGGCGCGCCCGGCGACGGCTCGGCATGGAGCAGTGGGGACTGCAGCGCCCATGTCCTGCGCTCGGGCTCCTGGAAGAACGATTCCAGATATGTGCGGCCGTCCAACCGCGATGGCTACGACACCCATGTTCGTTATCCGACGCACGGCTTCCGCGTGGCGCTCAGCCCTTGAGTGGAGGAGTTGGTTTGATGCAGATCCTTCGTTGCGTCGCACTGGCGGCGGCGCTCGCATTGCTTCCGGCGACGGCCTTTTCGCAAGGCAAGATAGCTCCCAAGGACGCAAAGCTCTATTTCATCACCCCGCATGACGGGCAGAAGGTCCGCGGCGGATTCTGGGTCCGGTTCGGCTTGCGCAACATGGGTGTGACCCATGCCGGCGACGAGTATCAGAATGCCGGTCATCATCATTTGCTGATCGACGTCAACGACCCCATCGATCCCAAGGAGCCGATCCTGCAGGACAAGTCGCATCTGCATTTCGGGGCAGGGCAGACCGAAACGCTGCTCGAGCTTCCGCCCGGGACCCACACGCTGCAACTCGTGCTGGGCGATGCCAAGCACTATCCGTTCGAGCCGCCCATCGTGTCGGAGAAGATCACCGTACGCGTCCGGCAGCCCGCAACGGCGCGGTAGCAATCACCGCAGGCTGGCGTTGAACTTGTCAAGCATCGCCGAGCCCGGGCAGAGCGTGTCCGCTTCCAGCGTATTGAGCGGCGTTTCGACCGTGTTGAGATGCTCGTGCAGATCTTCCGCGTCGGGATCGACATAGAGCAGGCCGGTGACGATCTGTCCCTTTGCGGCGTGCTTTTGCAGGAAGGTCTGGGCGCCGAGCCGGTCGTGCGGATCGTAGTCGGCGTCGATCTTGCGCAGCGCGATCCTGCTGCCGTCATGCTGCTCGACCATTTGCACCGTGCCCGGTGCGTAATCCACCGCAATCGGATCGCGGCCGACCAGCACGTCGAGCCGGTTCACCGCGTCATTGTGCTCGCGGACATAGTCGAAGCTCTTGGTCGAGCCGGCGTGGTTGTTGAAGGCGATGCAGGGGCTGATGACGTCGATGAACGACGCGCCCTTGTGGCCGATCGCGGCCGCGATCAGCGGCACGAGCTGGGTCTTGTCGCCGGAGAACGAGCGCGCGACGAAGGTGGCGCCCAGCTGCAGCGCGATGGCGACGAGGTCGATGGCGTTGTCCGTGTTGGTGACGCCCTTCTTGGACTTCGAGCCGCGGTCGGCCGTCGCCGAGAACTGGCCCTTGGTCAGACCGTAAACGCCGTTGTTCTCGACGATGTAGGTCATGTTGACGCCGCGCCGGATCGAATGCGCGAACTGGCCGAAGCCGATCGAGGCGGAATCGCCGTCGCCGGAGACGCCGAGATAGATCAGGTCGCGATTGGCGAGGTTGGCGCCGGTCAGCACGCTGGGCATGCGGCCGTGCACGGAGTTGAAGCCGTGCGAATTGCCGAGGAAATAATCGGGTGTCTTCGACGAGCAGCCGATGCCCGAGATCTTGGCGACCCGGTGCGGCTCGATCGAAAGCTCATAGCAGGCCTCGATGATCGAGGCCGTGATCGAGTCGTGACCGCAACCGGCGCACAGCGTCGAGATCTTGCCCTCGTAGTCGCGATGGGTGTAGCCGAGCTCGTTCTTCTTGAGGCCGGGATGGTGGAATTTCGGCTTTGCGATGTAGGTCATGACACGGCCTTGCGGAGCGGGGTCACTTTAAGGTGATCCTGGTGGTCGCCAATGGCTTTCGCGATGAAACGGGCGGTGATCGGCGAGCCGTCGTAATGCACGATCGGCACCAGCCGCACCGGGTCGATGCCGTTCTCGTTGACGATGAGCTGGCGCAGCTGGCTGTCGCGGTTCTGTTCGACGACGTAGACGAAATCGTGCTCGGCGAGGAAGCTCGCCACGCTCGAATGGAACGGGAAGGCGCGGATGCGCAGGCGATCGAGCTGATGGCCTCGTGTCTCCAACAATCCGATCGCCTCGTCCATCGCCGGCGTGGTCGAGCCGAAATAGATCACGCCGTATTTGGTCGGCCGTTCCGCATTGGCCTGGAGCGGCCGCGGCACCAGATCCTGCGCGGTCTCGAACTTGCGCATCAGGCGCTGCATGTTGTCGGCGTAGACCGAGCCTTCCTCGGAGTAGCGCGCATAGCGATCACGCGAGGTGCCGCGGGTGAAATAGGAGCCCTTGGTCGGATGCGTGCCGGGATAGGTTCGGTAGGGAATGCCGTCGCCGTCGACGTCGAGGTAGCGGCCGAAGTCGCGGCCTTCCTCCAGCATCTCCGCGGTCATCACCTTGCCGCGGTCATATTGCTTGGAATCGTCCCATTTCAGCGGCCGGCAGAGCCGGTGGTTCATGCCGATGTCGAGGTCGAGCATCAGGAAGATGGTGGTCTGGAGCCGCTCGGCGAGATCGAAGGCCGCGGCCGCGAACTCGAACGCCTCGGCGGGATCCTCCGGGAACAGCAGCACATGCTTGGTGTCGCCATGCGAAGCATAGGCGCAGGCGATGATGTCGCATTGCTGGGTGCGGGTCGGCATGCCGGTCGAGGGACCGGCGCGCTGGATGTTCATGATCACGGCCGGGATTTCGGCGAAATATGACAGGCCGATGAACTCGGTCATCAGTGAGATGCCAGGGCCGGACGTCGCGGTGAAGGCGCGCGCGCCGTTCCAGGAGGCGCCGATCACGATGCCGATCGAAGCCAGCTCGTCCTCGCCTTGCACGATGGCGTATTTGGCCTTGCCGGTCTGGGGATCGTGCCGGTACTTCTTGCAGTGGGCGGTGAAAGCCTCCGCCACCGACGAGGACGGCGTGATCGGATACCAAGCGCACACCGTGGCGCCGCCATAGACGGCGCCGAGCGCGGCGGCGCTGTTGCCCTCGATGAAGATGCGGTCGCCGACCTTGTCGGACTTCTTCACCCGCAGCCCGGTCGGGCATTTCAGATTCTGGAGCGCCCAGTCGCGGCCGAGATGCAGCGCGTGGACGTTGGACGAGAGCAGCTTCTCCTTGCCCTTGTACTGCTCGCCGATCAGCTGCTCGATCAGTTTCGGATCCATGTCGAGCAGCGCCGAGAGCGCGCCGAGATAGATGATGTTCTTGAACAGCTGGCGCTGGCGCGGATCGGTGTAAGTCGAGTTGGTGATCGCGGTCAGGGGGACGCCGATCACGGTGATGTCGTCGCGGAATTTCGTCGACGGCATCGGCTTGGTGGAATCGTAGAACAGATAGCCACCGGGCTCGATGCCGGCGACGTCCTTGTCCCAGGTCTGCGGGTTCATGGCGACCATCATGTCGACGCCGCCGCGCGCGCCGAGATGGCCGTCTTCGGTCACCCGCACCTCGTACCAGGTCGGCAGTCCCTGGATATTGGAGGGGAAGATGTTGCGCGGGCTCACCGGAACGCCATGGCGCAGGATCGCGCGCGCAAACATCTCGTTGGCGCTGGCCGAGCCCGATCCGTTGACGTTGGCGAAGCGGACGACGAAGTCGTTTACGCTGCTGATCGGCTTTTTGTCGGACATGCTGAACCTGCGTGAGTCATCTCGATCAAATATTTTTGCATGTCCCAGGCGCCGGTGGGACAGCGCTCGGCACACAGCCCGCAATGCAGGCAGACATCCTCGTCCTTGATCATCACGCGCCCGGTCTTGAGATCGCTGGACACATAGAGATCCTGGTCCGGATGCAGCGAGGGCGCTTTCAGGCGCTGACGGAGATCGCCTTCCTCGCCATTGTCCGTGAAGGTGATGCAATCCATCGGACAAATGTCGACGCAGGCATCGCACTCGATGCAGAGCGAGGTCGAGAACACGGTCTGGACATCGCAGTTCAGGCAGCGATGGGCTTCGCCCAGCGCCAGCTTGACGTCGTAGCCGAGCTCGACCTCGGTGCGGATGTCCTTCAGCGCGATCACCTTGTCGCGATGCGGCACCTTGTAGCGCTTGTCGTTGGAGATGTCGTTGTCATAGCTCCATTCGTGGATGCCCATCTTCTGCGAGGAGACGTGCACCTCCGGCAATGGCCGCTCGGTGACGTCCTCGCCCGAGAGCATTTTGTGGATCGACAGCGCGGCATCATGGCCCTGCGCCACCGCCCAGATGATGTTCTTCGGCCCGAACGCGGCGTCGCCGCCGAAGAACACTTTCGGATTGGTCGAGACGAAGGTTTGCGGATCGACCTTGGGCATGTGCCATTTGTCGAACTCGATGCCGCAGTCCTGCTCAATCCAGGGGAAGGCGTTCTCCTGGCCGACTGCGACCAGCACGTCGTCGCATTCGATGGTCTGGTCCGGCTCGCCCGAGGGCACGAGGTTGCGGCGGCCCTTGGCGTCGTATTCGGCCTTCACCTTCTGGAAGGTGATGCCGGTGAGCTTGCCGTTGTCGTGGACGAAGGCTGTGGGCACGAGGAAGTTGAGGATCGGGATGTCCTCGTGGAGCGCGTCTTCCTTCTCCCAGGGCGAGGCCTTCATTTCCTCGAAGCCGGAGCGCACGACGACCTTCACCTCTTCGCCGCCGAGGCGGCGCGCGGTGCGGCAGCAATCCATCGCGGTGTTGCCGCCGCCGAGCACGATGACTCGCTTGCCGATCTTGTCGGTATGGCCGAACGAGACCGAGGACAGCCAGTCGATGCCGATATGGACGTTGGCGGCTGCTTCCTTGCGTCCGGGAATGTCGAGCTCGCGGCCGCGCGGCGCGCCGGAGCCGACGAAGATCGCGTCGTACTTCTCCGCGAGCAGCGCCTTCATGCTTTCGATGCGGTGGCCGCCCTTGAAGTCGACGCCGAGACCCAGGATGTAGCCGGTCTCCTCGTCGATGACTGAATCCGGCAGGCGGAACTTCGGGATCTGCGAGCGCATCATGCCGCCGGCTTTCGGATCGGCATCGAACACCGTGCAGTGATAGCCGAGCGGCGCGAGATCGCGCGCCACCGTCAGCGAAGCGGGACCGCCGCCGACGAATGCAACGCGCTTGCCGTTCTTGGCCGAGGGCCGCGGCAGGCGTTGCGTGATGTCGTCCTTGAAGTCGGCGGCGACGCGCTTCAGGCGGCAGATCGCGACCGGCGTCTCCTCGACGCGTCCGCGGCGGCACGCCGGCTCGCATGGACGATCGCAGGTGCGTCCCAGAATTCCGGGAAACACGTTCGATTTCCAATTGATCATATAGGCGTCGCTGTAGCGGCCTTGGGCGATCAGTCGGATGTATTCGGGAACGGGAGTGTGCGCAGGACAGGCCCATTGGCAATCGACCACTTTGTGAAAGTAGTCGGGGGCCGCAATATCGGTCGGTTTCATTCCTACCCTGTCCGCGCAGGCTCAAAGACCCCGCGGCCTTTTCTTGAGCTTGGCGAACGCTAACGCGCGGCGATCTTGAATGACGTCATTGGGTTAGCTTATTAGAACCGTTCCGAAGTACAACGGCAAATTTGGGGGATCACCGGCTTTCATGGGAGCCCAGCGCGCACATCATTAATGGTCGCGCGAGATGCGTGCGGTGCAGCATGTTGCGATGCGTCCGATGGGTTAGTTGCGCGCGATGTCGCTCTTCGCGAGGTCCCACATCAGGCTGTAGGTGCCGACCGACACGGGAAGCGGGAATGGCGCGGCGGCAGGGCCGGTGAAGCGCGCGGCGATCACGGCGGAGACCGCGCCGACATGCGTGCCGTCGATCAGCACGAACCAGTCGCGCGCGCCTTCGTTGCGCACCGCCGGAATGTCCGCCGTCGCGCCCGACAGTTCCGGCTCGCTTTCGAGCAGATGCATCGAGATGATGCCGTCGTGCTTTTCCGGCGTCAGCCTGTCTTGCAGTGCGTCACGCCATGCGACTGCATTGTCCGGCGTACGCCGCAGCCGCACGAGCCCGAGCGCCGCGCCACGTCCGGTACCATTGCTGATCGTGATGCGGGCGACCACTCGGAGCATGTCCTTGAAATGCGCCATGCTCCGCCGCGACCATTCAGTCTGGTTGGCGAGTCGCGCCCGGTAGGCGGGACTGTCGAGCACGTCGAGCGTCGCGGTCGAATACAGCGAGAGATATTTGGGATTGGCGGCGTGCGCGACATAGCGCCGCGCCTCCAGAAAACCCTCGATCGCAACGCGCTCTTCCAGATGCTCGCGATCGTACCAGCGATTGAAATCGGCTTCATCTGAAACGTCGACGTTCATCGACGTCAGCAGCATGCCTTTCCCGGCGAGCGGCATTTTCTTGTTGTCCTACTATCGCGAGATCTTCGAGGCGATATCCGCGATCGACTTCATGACCGCGTCTCGCACGCCGGTATCATAGAGCGAATGGCCGGCTTCTTCCACGATACGAATCTCGGAACCCGGCCACGCTTTCGCGAGCGCCTGCGATGTCTCGGGAGGACACAACAGATCGTAGCGGCCCTGAACGATGATGCCAGGAATGCCGTCGAGCTTGCCGGCGTTCCGCAACAACTGGTTCTCCGTCATGAAGCTGTCCTGCACGAAATAATGCGCCTCCATGAACGGCGTCGCCGGCAATGTGCGCCACACGTTCAGCGACGCCAGGTCGATCCGCGTCTTTGCCGCCTTGTGCTCCGACAAGGCGCGCTCGGTGTCGTGCCATGCGCGCGAGGCCGGGCCATGCACGGCCGGATCGGCATCGAGGATGCGGCGATAGTAGGCTTCCACCGGCCGCGCGCGCTCCTCCAGCGACAGCACGCTCAGAAAATCCTCGTAGAGCGCGGGGTAGAATTGCGACAGGCGCGAAGTGAAGGCGATCTCGACTTCAGCACGCGTGCCGAGAAACGTCGCGCGCAGCGCAATTCCGGAGACGCGCGCGGGATGCGCCTGCGCATAAGCCAGCGCCAGCGTCGCGCCCCAGGAGCCGCCGACCACCATCCAGCGCGCGACGCCGAATTTCTCGCGGATCTTTTCCATGTCCGCGATCAGATGCTGCGTGGTGTTGTGCTGGCGCGATCCCTTCGGCCGGCTGCGGCCGCAGCCGCGTTGGTCGAACAGCACGGCATGGAAACGGTCGGGATCAAACAGCCGGCGATGGTCGGGCTGGCAACCGCTGCCGGGGCCGCCATGCAGATAGACCGCGGGGAGGCCGTCGGTGCGGCCGACGCTCTCGACATAAAGCTCGTGGCCGTCGCCGACGTCGAGCATTTCGGAGGTCAGCGGCGCAAAGGGATCGGCGCGCTTGACTGAGCTGGCCGCGTCGGCGTCAGGCATCATTCCCGGATTCCAGAGTGCCGCCGGCGAAATTGCGATAGAGGAAGCGGTTGGTTTCGCCCTCGGCCTCGCGCTCGGCCTGCTTGAAGATGGTCTCGTGCAGCGGCGACAGCGCACAGGCAGGATCGGTGTTGGCGGCGTCGCCGGTCAGCGCAAAGGCCTGGCAGCGGCAGCCGCCGAAATCGATCTCGCGGAATTCGCAACTCTTGCACGGCTCCTTCATCCAGCCGGTGCCGCGATAGCGATTGAAGGCCTCGGAGTTCTGCCAGATCCAGGCGATCGAATGGTTGGAGCGCACCGATTCGAAGTCGAGCCCGGTGATGCTCTCGGCGGCGTGGCAGGGCAGCACCTTGCCGGCCGGCGAAATATTGAAGAACTGCCGGCCCCAGCCGCCCATGCACTTCTTCGGCCGCAGCGCGTAATAATCGGGCACGACATAGTCGATCGTTAGCCGGCCCTTCAGCCGCTCGCGCGCCTCCTCGACGATGCGGGTGCACTCGTCGAGCTGCGCCACCGTCGGCATCAGCGCGGCGCGGTTCTTCAGCGCCCAGCCGTAATACTGGACATTGGCGACCTCGAGCCGGTCGGCGTCGAGATCGACGGACATCTGGATGATCTCAGGCAGCTGGTGCAGGTTCTGCCGGTGCATCACCGCGTTCACGGTGAGCGGCAGGTCGAGCTCGCGGGTCCATTTTGCCACTTCGAGCTTCTTGCGGTGCCCGTTTTTGTAACCGCCAACGCGATCGGCGAGGGCTTCTTCGACGCCCTGGAAGCTGATCTGGACGTGGCAGAGCCCGGCATCGGCAAGCTCGCTCAGCCGCTCGCGCGTCAGCAGCACGGCCGAGGTGATGAGGTTGGTGTAGAGGCCGACGTCGCTGGCGTGCTTGACCAGCTCGACCAGGTCCTTGCGCGCGGTCGGTTCGCCGCCGGAGAAATGCACCTGGAGCACGCCGATCTCGGCGAGCTCGCTCAGGACTTTCTTCCATTCCTCGGTGGTCAGCTCCTTGCCCGAGCGGTCGAGCTCGACCGGGTTGGAGCAATAGGGACATTGCAGCGGGCAGCGATGGGTGATCTCGAGCAGCACGGCGAGCGGAATGCCGAACGTCTCTGCCGTCGAGCGCTGCTTCTCCAGCACCGCGAGGCTGTCGCTGGCATCGGGCGGGATGGTGGGATTGCCGAGCACATCGCTCATGACGTTTTCTCCCGGGCCTCCGTGAGAAAGCCCTTGTCGGCGAGATCCTGCAGCATGACGATGACGTCGGCCAGGATCGCCTCGCGCGGCGCGGCGTATTTCGCCGCGAGCTGGTCGGACATTTCGCCGACATTGCGCTCGCCGTCGCAGAGCTGCAAGACCTCGACCGCGATCTCGTCCGGCGCCAGCACGCGTTCGGGCGCCAGGATCACCCAGACGTTTCGCGTCTCGTCATATTTCAGCTTGGCGTGCCGCGGCAGAACCGGCCGGCTGGTCTCGCTGACGCTGATGTGACGCGGCCCGGCCATCGCTTGTTCCTCAGCTCGCTTTTTGGTGTTCTTGGGGCACGAACGCGCCCGGCGGAATGTGGCCCTCGACATAGGCGTGTTGGAGCGCGTCGAGCTGCACCCAGAGCACGTTGGTCTTGAAGATCAGCGCGTTGCAGACCGACGCGCGTTGCTCGGGCGTGGTGGCATGCGCCTTGACATAGTCGAGCGCAAAGCCGGCGTCCCGCGGCGCCTGCGCCAACCGGCGCTTGAAGTAGCTCATGATGTCAGGATTGACGAAGTCGTAGTGCTCCAGCATTCCGGCAATGCGCACTTCGTGCAGGTTCGGCGCGAACAATTCGGTAAGCGAGGAGGCGATCGTCTCCAGCGGCGACTTCTCGCGGCAATAGTGCACATAGGCTTCCACCGCAAAGCGCGTCGCCGGCAGGATGCCTTCGGTCGATTCCACGTAGGCCGTGTCCAGCCCGAGGCCGTCGGTCAGCTTCAGCCAGCGCTCGATACCGCCTTCGGAGCCGATATCGCCGTCATGATCCTCGATGCGATGGCGCCATTCCACGCGCGTGGCGCGGTCGCGGAAGCGCGAGATCACCACCGCGTCCTTGATCGGGATCGTGCTCTGGTAATAGTAACGGTTCAACGCCCAGGCCTGGACCTGGCCCTTGTTCAGCTTGCCGCCGTGCAGCAGCTTATGGAACGGATGCAGGCTGTGATAGCGCGTCGCACCGATATGGCGCAGCGTCGCCTCCAGCTCCTCGGCCGAGTTGAGCCTGATGTCCTTGCCGATCGAGAGCGCGGTCATTCCAGTCAGTGACGCGGCATTCACAGCACGATCTCCGTTCCGTCGGCGGGTATCTGCCAGCCCGCCGCTTCAGCGGCCTTGCGCTCGGGAGAAGCGGGCAGCAGCGCCGGGTTCGAGTTATTGATATGCAGAAATATCTTCCTGTCGAGAGTGAGGTCGGCGAGCCGCGCGATGGCGCCGTGGTCGCCGGACATCGCGACATGGCCCATGCTCTTGCCGGTCTTGTGGCCGAGCCCGGCCCTGATCATCTCGTCGTCCCGCCACACCGTGCCGTCAAAGAACACCAGCGCGGCGCCGTCGATCTCGGTCTTGAGCGCGTCGGTGACCTCGGCGCAGGCGGCGATGAAGTAGAAGCATTTGCCGGTCGCTTTGTCGGTGATCTTCAGCCCCAGCGTATCGCCTTCGCCGGTGTCGCCGCCCGGATGCGCCTTGCCTTCTAGGTACCAGGCCGATTTGCCCGAGACCGCGAAGGGCAGCACCTCAAGTCCTGAGCGCGCCCCGTCCGGCAGCCGCGGCTCGAACGGCTCATTGATCTCGACCGGCTGGCGCTGCACGTTCTTCTCGTTCAGCACGTTGAAGATGCTGTTGGCCTTCAGAATCGCCAGCACCTTCTCATGCGCATAGACCGTGAAGGGCGAGCCCTCGCGCATCGACAGCAGGCCTGCCACCGCATCCACTTCGCTGTTGGTCAGGATCACGCCTGCGATCGGCGTATGGCGCAGCGCGCCTGCCTTCGGATGCAGCTGTGGCGTCGCATTCAATTGCTGGCGGAGGTCGGGGGAGGCGTTGATCAGGAACCAGTGCTCGCCGTCGCCGCTGAAGGCGACCGAGGCTTGGGTCCGTTGCAGCTCTTGGCCGTTTTCACGGGCCGTCCGGCAGCCCTCGCAGCCGCAATTCCATTGCGGCACTCCGCCGCCGGCTGCGGCGCCCAGGACGACGACGCGAAGCATGATCCGTCTCCTGGAAGGAACGCTGCGAGGTGGATCTCAGGCCAACACAGTTTCCGTCGTTCGGAAACCTGCCGTGACCGAAAGACCCACCTGCGCTGAACGCAGATCGCCAGCCACTTACTTGCGGGTGGCGCTCACATACATGTTGATTTCCATGCCACAGGGCACTTCGACGATCTTCGGGGCTTTCCAGGCCATTTCGGCTCTCCATTTTCGAGAATTCGGACGTATCCGCCCAACCCCTAAGTTAGTGCGGGTGGAAAAGTTCGCCAGTGAAATTTTCCCGAGAAGCCCATGTTGCGGCGCGAAAAATGCTGGCGGAACAATACTTGCTGGTGATGCTGCCTTGCGCATGGCGCATTCGGTCGCGAACCCTGTCCTGATAAAGCAGTTGTGAGTGCAGTGCAGCTTTCAATCCGGTACAGGCGACCCAACTGGAACTTCGTGATGCCCAGATATTTCTTCAACACCCGTATCGGCAACGAACTGATCGTGGATCCTGAGGGAGAGGATCTGCGCAATCCCGACCGTGCCTGGGAGGTTGCCCGCCAGATGATTCTGGAGGTGCTGCGATCGGAAGGCACCCAGCCGGCCCTGCTCGAAGCCGTCATCGAGGTCACCGACCGCGAAGGCGAGATCGTGCTCGAATTCCCCTTCACCGAGGCCCTGCTGGACATCCCGGACCAGTCCGCCACGCGGCATTGAGCCCCGACTCTCTCCCCGTCATTGCGAGGAGCCCTTGCGACGAAGCAATCCAGACTGCTTCCGCGGAGGCAGTCTGGATTGCTTCGCTTCGCTCGCAATGACGGGGAATGAGCCTCACCCGGCTCTCGCCCTTCGTCCCTGCGAAATCCGCATGGCTTTGCCGCGTTCCCGGGGCTAAAAGACGCCGGTTAAACGGAGCAAGCCATGCAAGATCTCTGGCGCCTGTCGGCGGCCGACCTCGCCAACCTCGTCAAAACCAAAAAGGTCTCCGCCAGGGAGGCCGCGCAGGCCGGCCTGGCCCGGCTCGACGCCGTCAATCCCAGCCTCAACGCCGTGATCGACCACCGGCCGGAGGACGTGCTCAAGCAGGCCGACGCCGTCGATGCCGCCATTGCCAGGGGGGAGGACCCCGGCGCGTTGGCCGGCGTGCCCGTCACCATCAAGGCGAATGTCGACCAGGAGGGCTTTGCCACCACCAACGGCCTGAAACTGCAGCGCGATCTGATCGCGCGCGAGGACAATCCGGTGGTCGCCAATTTCCGCAAAGCCGGCGCCGTTCTGCTTGGGCGCACCAATTGCCCGGCCTTCTCCTATCGCTGGTTCACCACCAATCTGGTCCACGGCGACACCAAGAACCCCCGCGACGCCTCGCTGACGCCGGGCGGCTCCTCCGGCGGCGCCGGCTCGGCGGTCGCGGCCGGCATCGGCCATATCGCCCATGGCACCGACATTGCGGGCTCGATCCGCTATCCCGCCTATGCCTGCGGCGTGCATGGTCTGCGCCCGACGCTCGGCCGCATCCCGGCCTTCAATCCGGCCCTGCCGGAGCGCCCGATCGGGCCGCAGATCATGGCGGTGTCGGGCCCGCTGGCCCGCACCGTCAACGACATCAGGATTTCGCTCGCGGCCATGTCGGCCCGCGACATCCGCGACCCCTGGTTCGTGCCCGCGCCGCTGGAAGGCCCCGCGCGGCCGAAGCGCGCCGCGCTGTGTCTCAATCCGGACGGCCTGGCCACCGCGCCCGAGGTGAAGGCCGCCGTCATCGACGCCGGCAAGCGGCTCGAACGGGCCGCCTGGACCGTCGAGACAATCGAGAACACCCCGCCGATGCGCGAAGCGGTCGAGTGGCAGATCAAGCTCTGGCTCGGCGACGGCTATGAGGCGCAGCTGGAGATGGCCGAGCGTGAAGGCGATCCCGGCGCGCTGGCGTGCCTGCGCGGCAACCGCGCCAGAGTCACGCCAATGGACCAGGCGAATTACGCCAAGGCATTGACCCGCCGCGCCACGCTGACCCGCGATTGGATGCTGTTCTTCGAGACCTATGCCGTGCTGCTGACGCCGGTCTCCGGCGAATTGCCGTTCCCCGATCATCTCGACCGCAAGGACGACGACTCCTTCAACCGCGTGTGGGAAGCGCAGCTGCCGCAGATCGCCATTCCCTTCATGGGCCTGCCTGGCCTCGTGGTCTCCACCGGGCTCGTCGGCAAGGCGCCGGTCGGCGTGCACATCGTGTCCGGCCGCTATCGCGAGGATCTCTGCCTGCTCGCAGGCGAGGCGATCGAGGCGGGCGGCGTGCCGCCGTCGCCGATCGACCCCGTGGGTTAGCGATGTCGGTGATCTACGACTTCAAGGCCAACTCGCTTCTCGGCGAAGAAGTCGCCCTGCGCAGCTTCGAGGGACAGGTGCTGCTGATCGTCAACACCGCGAGCAAATGCGGCTTCACGCCGCAATATCGCGGGCTGGAGGATCTGCATCGCGACCTCAATCCGCGCGGCTTCTCGGTGCTCGGCTTTCCCTGCAACCAATTCGGTGCGCAGGAGCCTGGACCGGCGAGCGAGATCCAGGCGTTCTGCTCGACCAATTACGACGTCACCTTTCCCCTGTTCGAGAAGATCGACGTCAACGGCAGCAATGCGCATCCGTTGTATGAGTACCTGAAACGCCAGCAATCCGGCCTGCTGGGCGCCTCCATCAAATGGAATTTCACCAAATTCCTGGTGGATCGCGCCGGCAAGGTGGTCGCGCGCCACGCACCGACCGCCCGGCCCGAAGGATTGCGGCAGCAAATCGAGACCCTGTTATGAGCGAGACAATCATGAGCGACGAATTTCCGGACCGCCTCTCGGTCGATCCGAACAGCCCCTATTACAACGCGGACATCCTGGCGCGCGACGTCGGCATCCGCTTCAAGGGTGTCGAAAAGACCAATGTCGAGGAATACTGCATCAGCGAAGGCTGGGTCCGCGTCACCGCAGGCAACGCCAAGGACCGCCACGGCAACCCGCTGACCATCAAGGTGCACGGCCCGGTCGAGCCGTATTTCAGGGATAAGAAGTAGGAGCGCGCTCTCTCCTCGTCATTGCGAACGCTCTCTTCTCCGTCATTGCGAGCGAAGCGAAGCAATCCAGAATCTTTCAACGGCGGCAGTCTGGATTGCTTCGTCGCTTCGCTTCTCGCAATGACGAAAATGAAAGGCCAAGCCCATGTCCGTCCGCATCGTCGACGTCCGCGAGATCACGAAACCGATCTCTTCGCCGATCCGCAACGCCTATATCGATTTCACCAAGATGACGACGAGCCTGGTTGCGGTCGTCACCGATTTCGTCCGCGACGGCAAGCGCGTCGTCGGCTACGGCTTCAACTCCAACGGCCGCTACGGGCAGGGCGGCCTGATCCGCGAGCGCTTTGCCTCTCGCATCCTGGAGGCCGATCCGAAATCACTGTTGAACGTGGCCGGCGACAATCTCGACCCCGACAAGGTCTGGGGCGCGATGATGACCAACGAGAAGCCGGGCGGTCATGGCGAGCGCTCGGTCGCGGTCGGCACCATCGACATGGCGGTGTGGGATGCCGTGGCGAAGATCGCAGGACAACCGCTGTTCCGCCTGCTGGCTGAGCGTCACGGCGTCAAAGCCAATCCGCGCGTGTTCGTCTACGCCGCCGGCGGCTATTATTATCCGGGCAAGGACCTCTCGATGCTGCGCGGCGAGATGCGCGGCTATCTCGATCGCGGCTACAACGTCGTGAAGATGAAGATCGGCGGCGCCGATATCGAGGACGACCGCACCCGCATCGAGGCGGTGCTGAAGGAGATCGGCAAGGACGCGCAGCTCGCCGTCGACGCCAACGGCCGCTTCGATCTCGAGACCGGGATCGCCTATGCCAAGATGCTGCGGGATTATCCGTTGTTCTGGTACGAGGAAGTCGGCGACCCCCTCGACTACGCGCTGCAGGCAGCCCTCGCCGAATTCTATCCGGGCCCGATGGCGACAGGCGAAAACCTGTTCAGCCACCAGGACGCCCGCAATTTGATCCGCTACGGCGGCATGCGCCCCGACCGCGACTGGCTGCAATTCGACTGCGCGCTGTCCTACGGCCTGTGCGAATACCAGCGCACGCTGGAGGTGCTGAAAACTCATGGCTGGTCACCGAGCCGCTGCATCCCCCATGGCGGCCACCAGATGTCGCTCAACATCGCAGCCGGCCTCGGCCTCGGCGGCAACGAGAGCTACCCCGACCTGTTCCAGCCCTATGGCGGCTTCCCCGACGGCGTCCGGGTCGAGAACGGTCACATCACCATGCCGGAGCTGTCAGGCATCGGCTTCGAAGGCAAGTCGGATCTCTACAAGGAGATGAAGGCGCTGGCGGAGTAGGCCGCGCTGCGGCCCAAACTCAGTGTCGTCCCGGCGGAGGCCGGGACCCATAACCCCAGGGAGAGGTTATGGATTGAGTTGGCAACTCCGAGTCTTCATCAAACTGCGTTTAGTGGCTATGGGTCCCGGCCTCCGCCGGGACGACAGCATAGCTACGACAGCCGCATATCCAGCAGCCGCCGCCCTTCGCCTTTCAGCAGCTTCTTCACCGCGCTCGAGGCCACGACCTCGCCGTCATTCGCATAAGCTTCGTGGTTCTTCTCGATGTCGTCGAGGCGGTAGAGGTAGTTGACCATCACGCCGGCGGACTCGCGCACGCCCTTCGGCGAGAGATCGCCCAACCAGTTGATGCGCTCGAGGCGGGCGCCGTTGCCGAGATGGAAGCGGGCGACGGAGTCGATCAGCTTGCCTTTGGGCGTGCGCGCCTTGAGGAAGTAGTGCGCCGCGAGCGGTTCGATCACGCCACGCAGCAGTGTCGTGGTCTCGGGGTTCTCGAACCATTTGGGATCGTCGAGCCGCTTCAGCACTTCGCGGTCCTCGTCCGACAGCGGCAGGTCCTTGTCCTGCTTCACCCATGGCATGAAGCCCGGCACCGGCGACAGCGTCACGAAATTGTCGAGCTTGGGCAGTTCGCGGCGCAGCTCCTCCACCACCTGCTTGATCAGGAAGCTGCCGAAGGAGATGCCGCCGAGACCGCGCTGGGTGTTGGAGATCGAGTAGAACACGGCGGTGCGGGCGCGCTCGATCGGGACGGAGGGGCGATCGACCGCGAGCAGCGGCGCGATCGCGCCGGGGATCGTCTCGGTCAGCGCCACCTCGACGAAGATCAGGGGCTCGTCCACCATCGCGGGATGGAAGAAGGCGTAACAGCGGCGGTCGACCGGATCGATGCGGCGGCGCAGATCGTCCCAGTCGCTGATCTCGTGCACGGCTTCGTAACGGATGATCTTTTCGAGGATGTTGGCCGGCGTCGACCAGTCGATCCTGCGCAGCACGAGAAACCCCCTGTTGAACCATGACGAGAGAAGATGCGAGACATCGCGATCGAGCGCGGCGAGATCGGTATGCCCGTTCATCATGTCGAGCAGATCGGCCCGCATCTTGACGAGATCGCCGGTGCCGCCGGGCGCGCGGTTGAGGCGGCGGATCAGCTCCTGCCGGCGCGGCTCGGAGGCAAAATGAAGGGCGCTGGCATCCTCGTCGGCCGGCTTGGCGCGCCATGTCTCGATCGCCTTGGACAGGCGCTCCCGATCCGGGCCGAAATCGCGCACCAGGGCTTCGAAAAAGGCGCGACGTCCCGCCGCATCCAGGTCCTGGTAGATGTCGAGCACCTCACGCGCCATGGCGGTGCCCGACGCTTCGCCCCGGCCCGACAGCAGCGCGCCGCAGAGCTCGATGAGCCCATCGGCGTCCGGCTTGGTGTCGGCAGAATCCCCGCGGCGAAGCAGCGTGCGGCCGCGCTCGGAGATGGTGGTGAGCAGGTCGGAGAAGAAGGCGTTGGCCATCGGGGCTTTCGTGTCGGGTTTGTGCGATGCGGGAATCTTACACGGGATTTGGGCGGAAGCCGATCACAATCAAGCGGGGGATTTTGGCAAGTTTAGCGGGGGGTGTGCGATCCAGGATTGCTGTCATGCCCCGCCACGGCGAGGCAATTGCGCATGAAAGTTTGGGGCGCTGCAGCTTCCACATCGTCATGGCCGGGCTTGTCCCGGCCATCCACGACCTTCGTTGGCACCCCAGAGAACGTGGATGCCCGGGACAAGCCCGGGCATGACGACCTCTTGTGTTGTGAACGTTCGCGGCCCTACCTCCCCGCAAACTCCGTCGGCGTCCGCCCTGTCACCTGGCGAAACGCGGCGGAAAACGCCGGCACGCTGGCATAGCCGAGCTGGGTCGCGAGCTGCTTCACCGACACGTTGGCATCGGTCGACAGCCGCTGGATCGCCGCCGCAATTCTTGCGCGCTGGCACCAGCTCTTGAAGCTCAGCTGCGTCTCAGTGGAAAACAGCCGCGACAGCGTGCGCGCTGATGTTCCGACCTCGCGCGCCAGCGTGTCGATGTCGTGCAGGCCGGTGGGATCGTCGAGCACGATCATGGCCGCGCGCCGGCAGCGCGGCTCGTGCGGCAGCGGCACGAAGGTCGCGGAATCCTCGGCCTGGACCAATTCCAGCATCACCAGGCGAACCAGCAGATCAGTCCGCTCCTCGGTATTGCGCGCGTCGAACAGTGCGAGGATCGCCTGGTTCAGCAGCGGCGACACCCGCACCACGAATTCCTTGGTCAGTCCCTCATGGCGCTGCTCGCGCTTCAGCCAGGACAGGTCGAAATACAGCGTGCGCATCTCGATGTCGGCGAGCAAATCGATGGCGTGCTGGAGCCCGGCCGGCACCCAGACCGCGCGGTCCGGCGGCACCAGCCAGCGCCCTGCCGGCGTCGTCACCTGCATGGTGCCCTTGGCGGCATAGATCAGCTGGGCCTCGCGGTGCATATGCGGAGCGATCCGCATGCCCTTGGGGTAGTCGCGCGCGACCAAATGCACGCCCGCAGGGGAGCGATGGTTGCTTCGGACCGCCCGGAGGATTGGCGTCTCGACGACAGTCATTGGCAGCATCCCGTCATGCCCAAGACATATAACTCATTTCGGAGCAGGAGAGGATTCCCATGAACAGCCCCAGCCGGGTGATCAGTTTCGTCAATGCGGGCCATTTCATCGACCATTACGCGATGCTGATTTTCGCCGCCGCGGTGATCATCATGGGACCGGCGCTCGGCATGGCCTATTCGGAACTCTTGCCTTACGCGACGCCGGGCTTCGTCGCCTTCGGCGCGGGCTCGCTGCTCACCGGCTGGCTCGGCGATCGCTGGAGCCGCCGCCACATGATGCTGATCTTCTTCGTCGGCATCGGCGCCTCCATGATCTCGGTCGGCTTCGTGCAGACCCCGGCGCAGCTCGGCGCGGCGCTGTTCGCGATTGGCATTTTTGCCTCGATCTATCATCCCGTCGGCACTGCCATGATTGTGTCCTACGCTGACAGGCTCGGCCGCGAGATGGGTATCAACGGCGTCTGGGGCAATCTCGGGGTCGCGTCGTCGGCGCTGGTCACCGGCGTGATCGGCCAATATCTCGGCTGGCGCTTCGCCTTCATCGTACCCGGCATCGTCACCATCCTGATCGGCATCGCCTTTGCGATGATGGTCGTGCACGAGGACCGCAAGGGCTCGAAGCAGGCGGCAGCGCAGGCGCGGGTCGCCAAGCAGGACATGTGGCGCGTGATTCTGTCGCTGCTGATCGTGGTGATCGCGATCTCCACCACGTTCAATGCCGTCACCGTGGCGCTGCCAAAGCTGTTCGCGGAGCGGCTTGCCGATCTCACCAAAAGCCCGGCGCTGCTCGGCGTCATCGCCGCCTGCGTCTACGTATTCGGCGCGATGACGCAGTACACGATCGGCCGGCTGCTCGACCGCTACTCGCTGAAGACAGTGGCGCTGCCGCTGTCCTTCATGCTGGCGCCGTTTCTGTATCTGGCCGCGAGCCTGTCCAATTTGCCGCTGATCCTGGTTTCGATCGGCATCGTCATGGGCGCGTTCGGGCAGGTCACGGTCAACGATGCCATGGTCGGCAAATACACCAGCGAGGAATGGCGCTCGCGCGCCTATGCCGTGCGCTATTTCATCGGCTTCACCGCGGCCGGCGCCTCGGTCGGCCTGGTCGCCTGGCTCTACGAGCAGGGCGGTTTCGTCACCATGCTGCACGCCTTCGCCGCACTCTGCCTGCTCGCGATCGCAGCCGCGATCATTCTCCCGCGCGAGATCAGGACACCGCAGGCGGTGTGAGGGATCTGCGTGAGGCGCGCGCCCGTTTCAACCGCGTCATTGCGAGAAGCGTAGCGACGAAGCAATCCAGAATCCTTCCGGGGAGGGACTCTGGATTGCTTCCGCCTTCGCTAAAGCTTCGGCGGACAAGTCGCTGCGCTCGCAATGACGGCGGATGTGGCGGCGGCTCGCTTAGTCTGCCGATGATGCCATCATGCCAGTGTTTTGCCCGACGGAGCAAGCAATTTCGGCAAAGACGAAATTCTGGCTTCGGCGCACACAAATTTTTCTCCAGCCTTTTCAACCCCATCTCTACTGTGCATGGGGTTGTTTTCGCGCTTTTTGGTGTTGCCTCCCTAACCACCTGCAAGCGACAGGAACCTGCTGCGCCTGCCGCGGGTTCTATCCCCGTCATCCCGGCACCTCGCCGGGGCAGATGAAGGGGTAAAATTCCTGCATGCAGTGGAGCCTGCTCCGACCGGTCGGCCTTGTCCCCGCGGCGCTTGTCCTCACCACCGTTGCGGCCAGCGCCGAGGGCGGCAAATCGGCCGGTCCGTCGGAATTCCTGCTGGTGGCGCAGATCGTGCTGTTGATCGCGGTCGGCCGCGGTCTCGGCGAGATCATGCAGCGCCTCGGCCAGCCCTCGGTGATCGGCGAACTGCTCGCCGGCATCCTGCTCGGTCCCTCGCTGTTCGGTTGGGTCTGGCCTGACGCACAGCACGCAATCTTCCCCAAGACGCCCGAGCAGAAAGCGATGATCGACGGTATCGCGCAGTTCGGCATCCTGCTGCTGTTGCTGCTGACCGGCATGGAGACCGACCTCAAGCTGGTCAGGAAGGTCGGCAAGGCCGCGATCGCAATCTCGATCGCCGGCATCCTCGTGCCCTTCGCTTGCGGCTTCGCGCTCGGCGAGTTCCTGCCCGACTCACTCTTGCCGAATTCGCAAGCCCGCCTGGTTGCGTCGCTGTTCATGGGCACGGCGCTGTCGATCTCCTCGGTGAAGATCGTCGCGGTGGTTGTGCGCGAGATGAACTTCATGCGCCGCAATGTCGGTCAGATCATCGTCGCCACCGCCGTCATCGACGACACCATCGGCTGGATCATCATCGCCGTCATCTTCAGCCTGGCCTCGCACGGCACGCTGGATATCGCCTCGGTGGCGAAAGCCGTGCTGGGCACGCTGGCCTTCCTCGCCATCAGCTTCACCATCGGCCGCCGCCTCGCATTCCAGTTGATCCGCTGGGCCAACGACAATCTCGTCAGCACCGCGCCGGTCATCACGGTGATCTTGCTGATGATGTGCGCGATGGCGCTGATCACGCATCTGATCGGCGTCCACACCGTGCTCGGCGCCTTTGTCGCCGGCATTCTGGTCGGCGAGTCCCCGATCCTGACGCGGCAGATCGACGAGCGCCTGCGCGGGCTGATCTCCAGCTTCTTCATGCCGGTGTTCTTCGGTCTGGCCGGCTTGAGCGCCGACCTCACCGTGCTCCGCGATCCCAACCTGCTGATGCTCACCGGCCTGCTGGTCGTGATCGCCAGCGTCGGCAAGTTCGGCGGCGCTTTCATCGGCGGAACCGTGGGCGGGTTGAACACACGGGAGTCGCTGGCGCTCGCAAGCGGGATGAACGCGCGCGGCTCGACCGAGGTCATCATCGCCACCATCGGTCTCTCGATCGGCGTGCTCAGCCAGAACCTGTTCACGATGATCGTGACCATGGCGATCGTGACCACGATGGCAATGCCGCCGATGCTGCGCGCGGCGCTGGCGAAGCTGCCGATGAGCGAGGAGGAGAGGGAGCGCCTGGAGCGCGAGGAGTTCGAGAAGCGCGGCTTCGTCGCCAATCTCGAACGTCCCTTGCTGGCAGTGGACGAAAGCGTCAATGCCAGCTTCGCCGCCCACATCGCTGGCCTGATCGCGGGCATGCGTGGCCTGCCGATCACCGTGCTGCACATCGGCAAGCGCGCCAAGGAGCAGGAGAAGGGCCGCGACGAGGAAGAAAGCCCCGAAGCGGTGGTGAAGAAGGCGGCTGAAGCGGTATCAGCGAGCGGTGACCAGGATGTCCGCAACGTCGATGTCACGACGCGAGTCCGCAAATCCGGGCTCGGTGAGACGATAGGAGACGAAGCGAAGAAGGGCTTCGATCTCCTTGTCGTCGGTATCGACAAGGTCGCGGCCACCAAGGATCGATTCGACCGCAAGATCGAGGATATTGGAGCGGAGTTCGAAGGGCCGCTCGCGATCGTCGCGGCCAAGGGCAAGCACCTGAAGCAGCCGATGCCCGAGGCGCTCAACATCCTCGTTCCGGTCTCCGGCAGCGGCGTCTCCAAGCGCGGCGCCGAGGTCGCGGTCGCGCTGGCGCAGGCGGGATCAGGCTCGCTCCGGGTGATCTATGTCGCGACGACGCGCGACAAGGGCGCGCAACGCGGCGCCTCTCGTGGTCTGAGCCAGGAGGCCGGTATCCTGAAGGACGCTAGCGATCTCGCCGCCCGCTACGAAGTCGACATCACCACGACCTTGCGCGCGAACCGGGCGCCTGAAGCGGCGATCCTGCGCGAGATCGAGACCACCGACGTCGATCTGGTGGTGATGGGCGTCGATCGCATCCAGGCCGATCACCTCTCCTTTGGCGGCGTCGCCGACGCCGTGCTCAGGCAGGCAAAGGTCTCGGTGCTGCTGGTCTCAAGCGGCGAGGCGCGGCCGAATTCCACGGAGAAAGCCTAGGACTTCACCTCGGCCACTGCCACCGTCTTGGACGTCTTCTTCGACGCACGCCAATTCTCGAAGCGCTGCACCACCACGAAGAACGCCGGCACGAACAGCACCGCGAGGCAGGTCGAGGCCAGCATGCCCGAGAACACGGTGATGCCGATCGACTTGCGCGCGCTGGCGCCGGCGCCGGTTGCGAGGACCAGCGGCACCACGCCGAGGATGAAGGCGAACGACGTCATCAGGATCGGGCGGAAGCGGGCGCGCGCAGCTTCGATGGCGGATTCCAGCACCGGCTTGCCGTCGCGGCCGTGCAGCTCGAGCCCGACCTCGACGATCAGGATCGCGTTCTTGGCCGAGAGCGCGATCAAGAGGATCAGGCCGATCTGGCAATAGAGGTTGTTGTCGATCTTCAGGCCGTTGAGGATCAGCATGGGGCCGAGCAACGACAGCGGCACCGCCAGGATGACCGAGATCGGCGCGTACCAGCTCTCGTACTGGCCGGCGAGCACGAGATAGACCAGCAGCATGGCGAGCCCGAACACCCAGTAGATCTGGTTCGAGACGGCCTTCTCCTGATAGGACATGGCAGTCCATTCGTAACCGGTGCCCGGCGGCAGCGTCTTGTCCGCGATCTCCTCCATCAGCTTCAGCGACTGGCCGGAGGAGTAGCCCTGCGCGGGCAGGCCGATGACGGTCGAGGACGGATAGAGATTGTAGAGGCTGATCAGCGAGGGGCCGGTGGCCGGCGTGATCGTCGCGACGGTGCCGATCGGGATCATGTCGCCGTTCGAGTTGCGCACCATCATGTTGGCGATGTCGCGCTCGGTGACGCGGAAGGCGGGATCGGCCTGGGTGTAGACCTGGAACACGCGGCCGAACTTGTTGAACTGGTTGACGTAGGACGAGCCGAGATAGGTCGACAGCGCCGCGAACACCTGGTCCGTCGTGACGTGCAGCGTCTGGGTCTTGATGCGGTCGATCTCGACGTTGAATTGCGGCACCGAGGAGCGGAACGAGGACTGGACGCGCTGCAGCGCGCTCTGGCTCTGGCCGTTGGAGACCATCGCGCCCGTGATGGCCTGGAGCTTGGCGAAATCGCTGTTGCCGTCGCGCAGCTCGACCTGCATCGAGAAGCCGGCCGCGTTGCCGATGCCCTGGATCGGCGGCGGCGGCAGCACCAAAGTGCGTGCCTCCATGATCACAGCGAGCTTGTCGTTCAGCCCGTAGACCAGCGAGCGCAGATCTTCGCCCGGTCCTTTGCGCGCGTCCCAGTCCTTCAGGATGATGTAGGCGACACCGGCATTGGCAAGGCTGGCGCTGTTGTCGAGTGCGGAGATGCCGGCGATGGTGATGACCTGCTGGACTCCAGGCGTGTCCTTGATCAGCTCGCTCGCTCTGTCGAGCACCTTCTGGGTCCGCTCCAGCGCGGCGCCGTCCGGCAGTTGCACGGCGGCGATCAGATAGCCCTGGTCCTCGATCGGCAGGAAGCCGGTCGGCACTCGCGACAGCCCGTAGCCGCCGATCCCGATCAGCACCAGCGCGAATGCGACCGAGATCGTGGCATGCCGGCACAGGAAGCCGATCAGCCTCGTGTAGCCACGCTCGACGTGATCATAGACCGCGTTGAAACCCCGGTAGAAGAAATTGCGCTGCTCGGGCGGCACGGTCGGCCGCAGCCAGAGCGCACATTGCGTCGGCTTCAGCGTCGCGGCGTTGATAGCAGACAAGAGCGCGGTTGCCGCGATCACCAGTGCAAATTGCGAATAGATCCGGCCCGTGAGGCCCGCGAGGAACGAGGCCGGCAAGAACACCGAGATCAGCACGAGCGTGATGCCGACGATCGGCGCGAACAGCTGGTCCATCGCCTTGATCGCGGCGTCGTGGCCATTCATGCCCTGCTCGATGTTGTGAGCAGCACCCTCCACCACGACGATGGCGTCGTCGACGACGATGCCGATCGCGAGCACGATCGCGAACAGGGTCGACATGTTGATGGTGAAGCCGAGCGCCGCCATGGCGGCGAAGGCGCCGATGATGGTGACCGGCACCGTGGTTGCCGGCACCAGCATCGCGCGCCAATCCTGCAGGAACACCAGGATGACGACCAGCACCAGCAGGCCGGCCTCGATCAGGGTCGTGTAGACCTCGTGCACCGAGGCCTGCACGAATTTGGTGGTGTCGAACGGCGTGTCGTATTTCATTCCTTGCGGGAAGGCCTTTGCAAGCTCCGCCATCTTCTTCTCGACGGCCTGCTCGACCTGGAGTGCATTGGCGCCGGGCGACTGGAACACGCCGATGCCGGTGGCCGGCTGCTTGTTCAGCGAGAAGATCTGGCTGTAGGTCTGCGCGCCGAGCTCGACCCAGCCGACGTCGCGCACCCGCGTCACGTCGCCGCTGGTGCCCGATTTGACGATGATGTTCTCGAATTCGGTGGTGTCGTCGAGCCTGCCGTTGACGTTGAGGGTATACTGAAACGCCTGTCCCGACGGTGTCGGCGGTGCGCCGACCTGGCCGGCGGAGACCTGCTGGCTCTGCTGCTGGATCGCCTGAATGACATCCTGCGGCACCAGGCCACGAACCTGCAGCTTGTTCGGATCGAGCCACACCCGCATCGAATATTGGCCGGCGCCGAACACGGTGACGTTGCCGACGCCGGGCAGGCGCGAGAGTTCGTCGCGGAGGTTGATGGTGGCGTAGTTGCTCAGATAAAGGCTGTCGAACGTCTTGTCGGGCGAGGTCAGCGTCACGAACAGCAGGATCGACGTCGACCGCTTCTGCACGGTGACGCCCTGGTTCTGCACCGACTGGGGCAGTTGCGACAGCGCGCTGGAGACGCGGTTTTGCACCAGCACCTGCGCGAAGTTGAGGTCGGTGCCGATCTTGAAGGTCACGGTCAGCGTATAGGTGCCGTCGGAGCCGCTGTAAGACTGCATGTAGAGCATGTCCTCGACGCCGTTGACCTGCTGCTCGATCGGCAGTGCCACGGTGTCGATCACGGTCTTGGCGCTGGCGCCGGGATAGCGCGTCGTGACCTGCACCGTCGGCGGCACCACATCGGGATATTGCGCGATCGCGAGGTTGAACAGCGCGACGCCGCCGATCAGGATCATCAGCAGCGCGATGACGTTCGAGAGGACCGGCCGCTCGATGAAGAACTTTGAGATCATGGCTGGCGCTCCTACTTACTTGGCAGACGCCTGCGGCTGCTCGATCTTCGTCACCTGCGGATCGATCTTCTGGCCCGGAATCACCCGCAGCAGCCCTGCGGTCACCACGCGATCGTCCGGCTTCAAGCCGCTTTCGATCACGCGCAGGCCGTTGTCGACGGGACCGATCTGCACCTTGCGTTGCTCGACGACGTTGCCGCCGTTGACGACGAGGAGATAGCGGCCGCCCTGGTCGCTGCCGAGCGCGGTGTCGGGCACGAGCAGGGCGTCCTTCTCCTGGGTGAAGGGCACGCGAACGCGGACGAAATAGCCGGGCAGCAGCACCCGCTTGTCGTTGGGCACGAGACCGCGCACCGCGAGCGTGCCGGTCGACTGGGTGAGGGTCGGGGCGACATAGTCGAGCTTGCCCTCATGCGGATAGCCGGCCTCGGTCTGCAAACCGACTTGAATCGGAAATTGCTTCATGTCGGCGGCGGTCAGCCCCCGGCGAGCGGCCTCGGCACGGATGCGCAGCACGTCCTGCTCGTTGACGGTGAAGTTCACATAGATCGGGTCCATCGCAACGATGGAGGCGAGTTGAGTCGGGGAGGAGACCCCGACGAGTTCGCCGATCGAGACCATGTGCGCGCTGACGATGCCGTCGAATGGTGCGCTGACCTTGGTGTAGCCGTAGTTGACTTCGGCGAGGCGGGTATTGGCCTGGGCCTGCTGGAGGTTGGCTTGTGCGTTGTCGCGGTTCGAGGTCGAGTTGTCCAAGGTCGCTTGCGAGGCCGCTTGCCGCTGCACAAGATCGCTCTGCCGCTTGTAATCGGCTTCCGCCTGCCGGAGCGAGGCCTGCGCGCCGGCCTCGGCCGCCTGCGCCTGGTCGAGCTTGAGCTTGTAGGTCTCGGGCTCGATCGTGAACAGCTGGGTGCCTTGCTTGACGAACGCGCCGTCCTGGTAGTCGATCGATTGCAGGAATCCCTGCACGCGCGCGACGAGATCGACATTCTTGACCGGCGCGGTGTTGCCAGTGGCCTCAACATAGCGGGTCACCGGGCGCTGCACCGGCGCGGCCACGTCCACCTTGGGCGGGGGCGGCGCGACGAACGTATTTTTGTCCTCGCAGCCGGTGAGCGCGGCCACCGCCATCGCGGCGGCCAGTGCCTGCCCGACATGTCTCCACGCTCCGTTGCGCCGTGCGGGAGATGCGGGATTCGCGCAGGTCATTCGGTGGCCCCCGGTTGCTGTCTGTCGGGGCGGGAGGCTACCAACAAATGCCCGGACGTGGAACACCATAGCCATGGCAGTCGTCGGCCTTGTGCTACAGCCTGCGCTGTGGCCTTTGGCAGTTTTGCCATCACAAACCGCTTTTCATCGCGCGCAGGATCGACCAGAATAATGTCAAAGGCCCTGCGGCGGCACGCGGAGTAGTCGGGACGAACAAGAGAAGAATAAAAGAAGAAAAGGTCGGGAGATCATGACATGCCCACGTCTCTCCAGTCGGTGCTTGAGTCGGTCCTTGCCGGCCTCGTTCTCGCAGCGGCGGTTGCCATGCCCGCGCTAGCCGATGGTCTGAAGGACGAGATCGCGCCGACCGGCAAGCTGCGGGTCGCGATCGCGATCAGCCCGGCGGGCGGCGCGTTCTGGTCCACCAAGACCGAAGCCGGCTATGCCGGCGTTCCCGTCGATCTCGGCAAGGAGATGGCTGCGCAGCTCGGCGTGCCCATCGAATATGTCGTGCACCAGAATTCCGGCCAGATCACCGATGCGGCGTCGAAAGGCACTCTTGAAAAAGGTGCTTAGGACGTCACCTGGCTGCCCAAGGACCCCGAGCGCGAGTCCAGGATGATGTTCGGCCCGATCTACGAGGTCGCGGACGCCACCTACATCGTCAAGCCCGGCTCGAGCGTCACCAATTTCGTCACGCTCGACCAGCCCGGCATCAAGGTCGCGGCCGTCAACGCCACCACCACCATGCGCGGCGCGGTCGCGCATTTGAAGAACGCGAAGGTCACGGGCTATCAGACCTACGACGAAATCTTCGGCCTCCTGAAGAGCGGCGAGATCGACGCCTTCGCGCTGTCGCGCGACCAGCTCAACAAGATGGCGCAGAGGATTCCGGGCACGCGAGTGCTCGACGAAACCTTCAAGAAGACCGTCACCGCAGTCGCTGTGCCGCTCGGTCATCCCCAAGCGCTCACCTTCGTCGCCAAGTTCATGAACGAGGCGGTGACGAATGGCACCTTACGCAAAGCCTATGATAACAACGGCCTGAAGGACACGCCGATCCGCACCGAATAGGACGGGCCAGTGCGATCGGATACGAACAGCTGGGAGGCTGCCGAACGTGCTCGGTCTGCATGGTTCGAGACGCCGCTTTGGCGGGCTCCTCGCCATGAGCGTTTGATGTCGCAAACCGCGACCTCAGCGCGGTTTGATCTCTGCGTATTTCGCCATCGCCTTCTCGAACTTCCGCTTGAACAGCCACATCGCCGCGAGGATCTCGCGGAAGCTTGCGGAGGTGCGCGCCCGGTCGGCCTGTCCAAAAGCAAAAATGCTGTTGTTGCGCAGGTGCTTCATGATGGTCGGACTGGACACCCTGTAGTTCAGGAGATCGCCGGACTTGAGCGCCGACCGCGTCGGCGTGGGAACGATCTGGATCAGCTCGAACAGCTTCATCTGGTCGATCGGGTCGGGCAGCGTCTTCACGATTCCCGGGATATCCCGGAAAACATCCGCATGCGCGTTCATTAGGCCGTCGCGCACATTGGTCCAGTGATTGAAGCGATAATCGGTGCCGCGGGCCCGCGCCTCCTCTTTGTCATCGCGCGCGCTCAAGTCGGGATCGGCGGCCGCGATCTCGGCCTTGATGGCCTCCCATTTCCTGCGCCCGTTGCGGTCCTCGGACGGGCCGGTCTGGAAGCTGCCCATATAGGTGTTCGAGCGCCCGTTGCGGACGTTCTGCTTGCCGTTGGTCTCGGCGAAGAACAGCCCGAGGCTGATGCGGCCCGCGGCTTCGGCGTGGTCAGGCGCAAGCCCCTTGGCGCGCGCGATCGCGACCGCGAGATCGACGACGTCCTTGAACGGCGTCCCCGAGTTCTGCGCGCCGGCCGGCGGCGCTTCCATGATCTCGAACAGCTTTGAGTATTCGTCCACCAGCGGCTCGATGTCGGCATCGAAATAGGCCGGAGGTATCTCGAACTTGTTGGGCCTGCCGATCCGCGACGGCATGGCGTCGGTGAGATCCTTGTAGGCACTGATCACGGCGACGCGTGCCAGATACAGCGCCTGGCCCGGCAGGTTCGGCAGCGGCTGCTTCGCCTCGATCTGGCGGCGCCGCTCGGCCAGGATCGCCTTGAAGTCGTCGAGCGCACGCTCGTAGGAGGCAAGCGCTTCCGCTTGCCTGGCCGTGAGCGTTTGCGCCCGGCTCGGGACGAACGTCGTAAGGAGCAGCCCAAGCGCCGCGGTGATTGCGAGGAGTTGACGTCGTGCAGGCATGGCCGGTTCCCCCAACGATTCGTCGGTCGGGGGATCGTAGCCTAGTCGTTGGCTTCGGGCGGCAGGAAGTCGACCTCGTGCAGCGCCGAGATGCGCACGACCTCGGCCGGGTCGGTCAGGTCATGGAGCTGGTTGAACAGCGCCTCCAGCTTCTGCATCGGCGAGACCCAGAACAACGCGCGGGCGGGCTTGTCGGATTTGTTGAAATAGCCGTGCGGGATACCGCGCGGCAGGCGCACGAGGTCGCCGGCATGAGCCTTCACCCATTTGCCGTCGAGCTTGAGGTCGAGTGTGCCTTCCTGCACCAGGATGAATTCGCCCTGGGTCGGATGGATGTGCACCGGCACGAACTGGCCGGGATCGCTGTTGGTTTCGAACGCGAAGGTGGACTCGGTGACCGCCTTCGGGAAGTAGACCTGGCCGAGGATGTTCCAGGTCTTGCCGCCATACCCCGTACCGTTCGCGGTGATGCCTTTTTCGAGTGCAGTCATGGCTCGCCTCCAATGGGATTGTAACTGAGACGGAGTGTTGCGCAGCAGCCATGCGCTGTCCATGCGCAAGACTCGCACTAATGCCCGTCGCGTTCAGCCGCCTGCCTGCGCAGAAAGCCTTCGAGATCAGCCTGCACGGAATAGGGCGTCGGGATCGGATCGCCCGCGTCGTCGACAGCGGTGTCGAGAGAGCGGCGCAGCATGCGCGCGAGCTCGGCCTTGCGGTAGGGCTTGGTCAGAAGCGGCGCGCCCTTGGTGGCGCGTCCCTGCGAATGCGGGGCGTCGTAGGCATAGCCCGACGTGAAAAGCACCCGCAGCGAGGGGTGCGCTGCCACCATCTCGTCGGCGAGCTCTCGTCCGTTCAAGCTGCCGGCCATCACGATGTCGGTGAATAGCAGGTCGAAGGGCGTGCCTTCGGCCGCGATGGCCAGTGCCTCGGCCGCATTGGCGGCCGGGATGACCTTGTAGCCGAGGCTTTCGAGCTGGACCGTGACGTACTGGCGGACGTCGCGGTCGTCCTCGACACAAAGGATGGTTTCCGTCCCGCCCACGACCTTGCGCTCGTCATAGGCGGCGGGGCGAAGCGTGCTCGCCTCCGCCTTCGGCAGGTAGATCGTGAAAATCGTGCCGCGTCCTTCCTCGGACGAGACCTTGATGCCGCCGCCGGACTGCTTGACGAAACCGAACACCATGCTGAGCCCGAGCCCCGTGCCCTTGCCGACGTCCTTGGTCGAGAAGAAAGGATCGAAGATCCGCTCCAGAATGGCCGGCGGAATGCCGGTGCCGGTGTCGGCGATCTCGATCTCGACATAGTCGCCGGCATAGCCGGCCCCGACCGCCACGGCCTCGCGGACGCCGAACACGACGTTGCGCGTCGTCAGCGTCAGTCTGCCGCCATCGAGCATCGCGTCGCGGGCGTTGATCGCGAGGTTGAGAAGCGCCGAGCTCAATTGGCCGCGATCGACGAGGGCGAGCCAGACGTTGCCGTCGAGCCGTGTCACGATCTCGATCTTCTTGTCGAAGGTTGCCAGCAGCAGCTTTGCGAGCTCTTCGAGCAGTTCATTGATGTCGCTCTCGGCCGGCTTGAGCGCCTGCTTGCGGGCAAAGGACAACAGGCTCGACGTCAGCGCGGCGCCGCGATCGGCGGCGTCGCTGATCAGCTTGGTGATGGTCGCGAGCGGCGGATTGTCCTTCACGGCGTCGGCGAGGATCTCGATCGTGCCCGTGATCACGGTGAGCATGTTGTTGAATTCGTGCGCGATGCCGCCGGTGAGCTGGCCGACCGCCTCCATCTTCTGGGCCTGGATCAGCTGCTCCTCGGCGGCGCGCTTCCGGGTGACGTCCTTGACGAAATTGTTGATGAGGGTGCGACCCCCGATGTGGAGCGCCGTGCTGGACGCCTCGATCAGGATCTCGTCGCCGTTCCGGTGCAGCAGGGTCGCTTCGAACCGGATGCCGATCGGCGTATCCGACAGTTCCGGCAGCAGCCGCATCATGCGTTGCCTGAAGCCGTCGCGCAGTGGCTCGGCAATGAGGAGGTTGACGACGTCGGTGCCGAGCGCCTCCTTGCGCGTCCATCCCGTCAAGGCCTCGGCCTGAAGGCTCCATTCCAGCACGATGCCGTTCTGGTCGGTCTGAACGAAGGCGTCGAGCGCGGTCTTGATGACGGCTTGCGTCATCTGTGCGCTGGCCCGCGCCTGCTCGGTCAGTAACGCGGCGGCGCGTTTTTCCTGCGCCATTTCGATCGCGCGCGTGCACAGACGAGCGAGCAGGACGGCAGTGGCGCCGCTTGCGAGCAGGGCGACGATCTGAGCAATGCCGAACCCGATTCCGGTCGCGGCATAGGAGACGAGGAGAGCCGCCGCGGTCACGATGACCTGCGTGGCCATCGCGAGTGTCAGAAGCCCCCTGAGTTTCATGGTCTCACACCAGCGCGTCAGTCGCGGACCCCTCGTGTCCGCCCTGTCAATGTCCGGCTCCACGTGAGCTACAGATGTCAGCTACAGATTCCGCGCGGCGGCGTCGAGGGGCAATTTGCGGTGGTGTCGGGTGGTGGTGCTTCAACCTGCCGGCGAATCGGTCTGGCGTAGCGTCGTCACCCAGATCACGCGCGCCGTCTGCTGGGTCGGGTTGTCGAACATGTGCGGCACGATGCTCGGAAAGCGAAAGCTGTCGCCGGCCTCGAGCAGGTGGGCCTGGTTGTCGAGCCACAGTCGCAGGCTGCCGGAGAGGATATAGCCCGCCTTCTCGCCGGTGTGCTGCAGGAAGTCGGTGCCGGACGAGGCGCCGGGATTGAGCGTGAGCTCGTAGAGTTCGAGCTGGCCTTTGTCTGCCGGCGTCAGCGCCTCCTTGACGACGCCGCTGGCGGTGAGCCGCAGCAGGCGCCGGCTGTTCTTGCGCACGATGTAGCGCTGCACGTCGGCGGGATCGGTGGTCTCGAAGAAATAGGAGATGGGAACGTCGAGCGCGATGCTGAGCAGGCGCAGCGTGCGAATCGACGGCATGGCACGCGCGCGTTCGAGCTGGCTGATCATGCCGTTGGAGAGGCCGGTCTTGTTGGCGACGTCCTGGATCGACAGGCCCGCACGCTGGCGCAGCAGCCGCACGGTCTCACCGAGGCGCTGGTCGACGGCGTCGTCGGCTTCGATCGCCGGGGCATCCTTCGGATCGTTGATCTCGCCGCGACCATCCATGTCGCTCTCCCATGCATCATCTCAGCCCGGAGGACGACGGTCCGGAGCTTCAGTCGAAGTGAAAAGGTCGCGCATCCTAGCAATGCGATTGACAGCTGTATTTAGTCGTGATGAACTTTTGATAGAAAAATTTAGAAGCACTAAAGCCCACTCCTGTCCCTTGCCGGGGATCTCGGGGGCGCGGGAGACGGTGCCGCGTGCGACAACGGAGAGTGGTCATGGCGGACGACACCGGGAAGTTCGGCGTTGGGGCACTGCATCTCGGCAATCCGAATCGCCGTCAGATCTTTCAGCTCGGTGCGGGCGCCGCGGCGGGATGGACGCTATCGGGCAACGCATTTGCGCAGACCGAACGCCCGACCCAACCGCCGGACAAGCCGCGCGGGCAGGTGATCGCGGCGCTGTCGCAGGAGCCGACGGTCTTTCATCCCCTGATGCCGGGCATCGAAGTCGATCAGGGCATCTGGTGGCAGGTGTTCTCGCCGCTCTGGTTCATCGATCCCGACGGCAAGTTCGTTCCCGACCTCGCCCGCGAAGTCCCGACCCTCGAGAATGGCGGCCTGTCGGCCGACGGCCTGACCTGGAAGATCAAGCTCCGCAGCGACGTGAAATGGCACGACGGTACGCCGTTCACGGCCGAGGACGTCAAGTTCTCGCTCGAGCTGATCAACAATCCCGATTTCCGCGCGCGCAGCCGCGTCGGCCATAGCCTCGTGAAGGACATCAAGGTCGTCGCGCCCGACGAGATTCACTGGCGCATGGAAGCGCCCTATTCGCCCTATATGTCGATCCTGGGATCGCTGACCTTCATCGTGCCCAAGCACATCCTGGAAAAGGTGACCGATCCGAACGCCTCGCCGTTCCACAACGCGCCTGTCGGCACCGGGCCGTTCCGCTGGGGCGAGCGCGTTCCCGGCGACCACATTCAGTTGAATGCGCATGCCGGTTACCACGGCAAGGGACCTTACGTTGAGCGCGTGGTCTTCAAATACATTCCCGATCTCACCGTGCTCTACACTCAGTTCCGTACCGGGCAGGTCGATTACACCGGCCTGCAAGGCATTTTGCCGAACTTCGTGCAGGAGGCGAAGACGCTGAAGGGGCGCAAGATCTTCGTCTCCTCGACGTCGTCGGTGGAGCACATCGCGCCGAATCTGGAGTTCGGCGCGTTGGCGGACCGCACCGTGCGCGAGGCGCTTTATCTTGCGATCAACAAGCAGGCGATCATCGACGCGCTGAACTACGGCTTGCCGACGCAGACCGAAAGCTTCGTGCCGCAACAGGCCTGGTCGTTCCAGCAGGGACTGCCGCAGCACAAATACGATCCGGCCAAGGCCAACACGCTGCTCGATGCGGCCGGTTGGGTCCGCGGCGCTGGCGGCGTGCGCGAGAAAGGCGGCGTCAAGCTCGAGTTCGCCAATTCCACAACGTCGGGCAATGCGGTGCGGGAGCAAACCCAGCAACTGCTGATCCAGGACTGGCGCGCGATCGGTGCCGCGATGCGCGTGAACAACATGCCGGCGGCCGTGATCTGGGGCGATTTCTGGCAGCAGTCGAAATTCAATTCGGTGATCGTGGGGGTGAATTTCATGCTGGGCAGCGACCCCGACGTGACGCCTCGCTTCGGCTCCGGCGCCATTCCTGCCAAGGGTGGCCGCGGCTACAACACCTATCAGTATCGCAACCCTGAGGCGGATCGGCTTCTCGCAGAAGGTGCCAAGCAATTCGATCTGACGCAGCGCAAGTCGACCTATGGCAATCTGCAAAAGCTCATCCGCGACGACCTCGCGATCCTGCCGCTGTTCCAGGGCTTCATCGCCGAGGGCGTGAAGGAAGGGCTCCAGGGTTTCCGTCCCAACATCAACATGTCGATCAACTGCTGGAACATCCGCGAATGGTACTGGGCTTGATGGTTCAGGTGCGCGAGATCGCCTGAGATGGCCCGTTACGTCGCCAATCGCCTGGCGCAGGCGATCATGTTGCTGGTGATCGTGTCCGCGATCGGCTTCGCCATCCTGCATCTGGCGCCCGGCGGTCCGCTCTCGCAATTCGCGGCGTCCGCGCAGATGACGCAGGAGGACCTCGATCGCGTTACCCGGCAGCTCGGGCTCGATCGGCCGCTGCCGATCCAGTATCTCGACTGGTTCGGCCGGATGCTGAGGGGCGATTGGGGCCGCTCGTATCGCGACGGCGAGGCGGTGCTGTCGGTGATCTCTTCTCATCTCGGCGCCACGCTGGAGCTGATGGCGACCGCGACCATCATCGCCGTCCTGCTCGGCTGCTGGATCGGTGTGCTCGGTGCGCTGCGCCGCTATTCGCTGTTCGATACGCTCGCAACCGTCGGCGCCATGATCGCGCTGTCGATCCCGACCTTCTGGTTCGGACTCGTCACCATCTACGTGTTCTCGGTGAAGCTCGGCTGGCTGCCGGCCGGCAACCGGCAGACCGTCGGCGATGGCTCCTTCCTCGACTTGCTGCATCATCTGATCGCGCCGGCCCTGGTGCTGGCGCTGGTCGAGACCGCGATGTGGGGCCGCTTCATGCGCTCCTCCATGCTCGAGGTGATCAACCAGGACTACATCCGCACCGCGCGCGCCAAGGGCATGCCGGAATGGCGGATCCTTACGGTTCACGCCTTGCGGAACGCGCTGCTGCCGATGATCACGGTGGCCGGCCTTCAGTTTCCGACGCTGCTCGGGGGCGCGCTGGTCGCCGAGACCGTGTTCACCTGGCCGGGCATGGGCCGGCTGTTCCTCGATTCCATCGGCTACCGCGACTATCCCGTGGTGATGGGCATCCTGATGTTCTCGGCGATCATGGTGCTGATTGGGTCGCTGCTCGCTCGTCGTCGATCCCAGGATCCGGGTGGGCTAGGCGATGACGAGCGCAGCCCTCACGACCGTTCAGCTCGCGCCGGGCCAGGCCGCCTGGCGGCGCTTCCGCCGGCACCGGCTCGCGCTCGCGGGCGCCGTGATCATTCTGCTGCTCATCCTCGGTTCGGCATTCGGCCCGTACCTCCTGCCGTTCGACGACACCTATATCGACATCATGAAGCGCTTCGCGCCGCCGTTTTCCGGTGCGCATATCCTCGGCACCGACGAACTCGGCCGCGATGTGCTGGCCCGGTTGATGATGGGCGCGCGTGTCTCGCTGTCGATCGGCTTCATCGCGATGGTGATCGCGATGGCGGTGGGCATCGCCGTCGGCGCCTTCGCCGGCTTCTATGGCGGCGTGGTCGGTGCGGTGCTGATGCGGCTGGTCGATGCCATGCTCTGCTTTCCGACCATCTTCCTGCTGCTTGCGCTCGCGGCGCTCATCGAGCCCGGCTTCGTCACCACCACCGTGCTGATCGCGGCAACCGCCTGGATGTGGGTGGCCCGCGTCGTCGAGGCCCAGGTGCGCTCGCTGCGGGAACGCGAGTTTGCGGTTGCTGCACTCGCGTTCGGCTCGTCGAACCTGCGGATCATGTTCCGCGAGCTCGTGCCCAACGCGGTCGCGCCGATCGTGGTGGCTGCGACGCTGAACGTGGCCAAGGCGATCCTGCTGGAGTCCTATCTGAGTTATCTCGGTTACGGCATCCAGCCGCCGGCCGCGAGCCTGGGCAACATGCTCAACAACGCGCAGATCTATCTCACCAGCGCGCCTTGGCTCGCGATCGCGCCGGGCGTCGCCATCACGCTGGCGGTCACGAGCTTCAACTTCCTCGGCGATGGCCTGCGCGACGCGCTCGATCCGCGAATGAACATCTCATGACAAGCCGACGAGCTTCCATCGAACTGAATATCTGGAGTGTCCCATGTCCCCGCCGCTCACCCGTATAAACAGCGACGAACGCCTGCCGGCGCAGGTGGATGTCGTCGTGATCGGCGGCGGCGTCATCGGCGTCTCCGCGGCCTATCACCTCGCGAAGAAGGGCCTCTCCGTCGCCCTGGTCGAGAAGGGCCATGTCGGCGGCGAGCAGTCGAGCCGCAATTGGGGCTGGTGCCGCCAGCAGGGTCGCGCGCGTGAGGAGATCCCGCTGGCGCGCGAGGCGCTGCGGTTATGGGAGGATATGCAGAACGATGCCGGCGTCGATGCCGGCTTCCGCCGTACCGGCGTGCTGTTCCTGACCAAGAGCAAGGACGAACTCGCCAGCTGGGAGCGATGGGCCGCAACGGCACGCGAGATGCAGGTCCACTCGACCGTTCTGACGCCGGCGGAAGTCGCCGAGCGCCTGCCCGGCAATTCCGAGACATGGGTTGGCGGCCTGCACACGCCGAGCGACGGGCGCGCCGAGCCCTCGATGGCGGTGCCGGCGCTTGCGACCGCCGCGCGAAAACACGGCGTCACCATTCATCAGGGCTGCGCCGCGCGTGGGTTGGAGACGCAAGGCGGGCGGGTGAGCGCCGTCGTCACCGAGAAGGGCACCATTCGCACGCAATCGGTGCTGCTGTCCGGCGGAGCGTGGTCGTCGCTGTTCTGCCGCCGCCATGGCATCGAGCTGCCGATCGGCCTCGTCAACGCCACCGCGTGCCGGACCACGCCGGGGCCGGAGATCACCTCCGGCGCGCTCGGCACCGATTTCTATTGCATCCGCCGCCGCCTCGACGGCGGCTTTACGCTGGCGCTGCGCAACCGCGGCACGGTCGAACTGTCGCCCGATCTGTTCCGCTACGCGCGGACCTTCTGGCCAACCTATCTGCATCGCAAGAACGGCTTGAAACTGTCGTTCGGCAAATCCTTCTTCGACCAGCTCATGCGCGGCACGAGCTGGAGCCTGGACAAGCCGTCGCCATTCGAGACCGAGCGCGTTCGCGATCCCGCGCCTGACATGTCTCTGGTCAATGCCGCGCTGGCTTCGTTGATCAAGTCGAACCCGGAGCTGAAAGAGATCGAGATCGCGGAAGCCTGGGGCGGGACGATCGACTGCACGCCGGACACCATCCCCGTCATCTCGCCGGTCGACGCCATGCCCGGCTTCTTCCTCGCCACCGGCTTCTCCGGCCACGGCTTTGGCATCGGTCCTGCGGCTGGCAAGCTCGCCGCCGACATCGTAACGGGCGCGACGCCGCTCGTCGATCCCGCGGCCTACAGCCACAAGCGCCTGATCGACGGCCGCCGGCTCGCGCCGGTCAGCCCCTTCTGAGGGTTTTGCGGCATGACGGTCCTCTACAAGGCCAACATGGTTCGGGGCGCTGAGTGGGCGGGCTTCTTCGCCGAGCGCGCGCCCGATGTTCCGTTTCGGCTCTGGCCCGACATCGGCGATCCCGCTGACGTCCGCTATCTCGTGGCGTGGGTGCCGCCGGACGACATCGCGACGACTTTCCCCAATCTCGAGCTGGTCTTCTCGGTCGGTGCGGGGGTCGACCAGTTCGACGCGTCAAAAGTTCCGCCACACATTCCGCTGGTGCGCATGCTGGAGCCCGGCATCGCCGAGACCATGGTCGAATACGTCACCATGGCGGTGCTCGCTCTGCATCGCGATCTCCTGCACTTCATCAACCAGCAGAAGGAACAGGTCTGGCGCGAGATCCGGATCACGCCGGCGAGGCGGCGGCGCGTCGGCGTGATGGGCCTTGGCCAGCTCGGCCAGGCCGTGCTGGAACGCCTCACGGCGTTCGGCTTTCCGCTTGTCGGCTGGAACCGCTCGCCGCGCGAGCTCGACGGCGTCACCTGTTATGCGGGCATGGAGTCGTTGCCGGATTTCCTTGCGCAGACCGACATTCTCGTCTGCCTGCTGCCTTTGACCGACGAGACCCGCGGCATCCTGAATGCAGACTTGTTCGCGCGCCTGCCGCGCGGCGCGTCGCTCGTCAACGTCGGGCGTGGCCCGCATCTGGTCGAAGCCGACTTTCTCGCGTCGCTCGACAGCGGCGCATTGTCAGGCGCCGTCCTCGACGTCGCCGAACCGGAGCCGCTGCCCGCAGGCCATCCGTTCTGGGGCCACCCGCGCATCCTGGTCACGCCGCACAATGCCAGCATGACCACGCCGGACACGGCGGTCGATTTCGTGCTGGACGTGATCGCGCGTCACCGCCGCGGTGAAGAATTGCCGGGGCGTGTCGACCGTACTCGTGGCTATTAGGACACTGGCATGAGCATGGGCGCAAGCGGAGCTGATCAAGTCGCTGTCAACGCGCAGTCGCCGGTGCTGTCGGTTTCCGGCCTGACGACGTCCTTCATGCGCGAGCGGCAATGGATTCCCGTCGTCCGCGATGTATCGTTCGATATTGCCTCGCGGGAAACCGTGGCGATCGTCGGCGAATCCGGTTCGGGCAAGAGCGTCACCGCGCTCTCGATCATGCGGCTCATCCCGAAGGAGACCGGCCGCGTCGAAGGCAGTGTCCGGCTTGCCGGTCGCGACCTGCTGACGCTGCCCGAAGCGAGCATGAAGGATGTTCGCGGCAACGACATCGCCATGATCTTCCAGGAGCCGATGACGAGCCTCAATCCGGTGCTCACCATCGGCTTCCAGATTGCGGAAGCACTGATTCAGCACCGCGGCCTGTCGCGCGCGGCGGCGGAGGCCGAGACCATCCGCCTGCTCGACCGTGTGCGGATACCCGCGGCGAAGTCGCGCTTCCACGAGCATCCGCATCGCTTTTCCGGCGGCATGCGCCAGCGTGTGATGATCGCGATGGCGCTGGCCTGCAAGCCGAGGCTGCTGATCGCCGACGAGCCGACCACCGCGCTCGACGTCACAATCCAGGCCCAGATCCTGGAGCTGTTGAAGGAGCTTCAGCAGGAAGAGGAGATGTCGATCCTCTTCATCACTCACGACATGGGCGTGGTTGCCGAGATCGCGGATCGCACCGTGGTGATGTATGGCGGCCAGGCGGTGGAAACCGACCATACCTCGCGCATCTTCGCAGCCCCTTCGCATCCCTACACAAGGGCACTGCTCGCCGCCGTGCCACGCCTCGGCTCGATGGACGGGCGGACGCGGCCGATGCGCTTTCCGATCGTCGACAAGCTGACGGGAACCTCGGACGAGCCGGCGGAGACGCCCGATACGGTCTCGATTGCCGAGCGACCGCTGCTCGAAGTCTCCAACCTCACGACGCGCTTTCCGATCCGCTCGGGCCTGTTCGGCAAGGTCTCGGGCCGCGTTCATGCGGTCGAGAACATCTCCTTCACCTTGCGCGCTGGCGAGACGCTGGCGCTGGTCGGCGAATCCGGCTGCGGCAAGTCGACGACGGGCCGCTCCATTCTCAAGCTGACGGAGCCGGACAGCGGCACCGTCCTGATCGACGGGCAGGATGTGCTGGCCATGAATGCCCGCACTTTGCGCCACTTCCGCAAGCAGATGCAGATCGTGTTTCAGGATCCGTTCGCGAGCCTCAATCCGCGCATGTCGGTGGGAACGGCGATTGCGGCCCCATTGCTCGCCAACGGGCTCGCCACGGCGTCGCAGGCGCGGGAGAAGGTCGCCGACCTGCTCGTTCGCGTTGGTCTCACCGCCGACATGGCCGCGCGCTTTCCGCACGAATTCTCCGGTGGCCAGCGCCAGCGCATCTGCATTGCCCGCGCGCTCGCTCTCGGACCGAAGCTGATCGTCGCGGACGAAGCGGTCTCGGCGCTCGACGTTTCGGTCAAGGCGCAGGTCGTCAATCTGATGCTGGACCTTCAGGCCAGTATGGGACTTGCCTATCTCTTTATTTCGCACGATATCGCGGTGGTCGAGCGTATGAGCCATCGCGTCGCGGTGATGTATCTCGGTGAGATCGTCGAGACCGGTCCACGCGCGGCCCTGTTCGGAAATCCGCAGCATCCCTATACGAAGAAGCTGATGGCGGCCGTGCCGGTGCCGGATCCAGCGCGCCGCGGCACCAGGCGCGAGGTAGCGAACGACGAGATCAGAAGCCCGGTGCGCGCGCCCGACTACCAGCCGCCCGTTCGGCAATATCGCGAGGTGTCGCCGGGCCACGTCGTGCAGGTCTGGGGCGAGGAATGGTCCGCCTGACGAAGGCCATGAGCGCATGGCTCTCTGTCTACGCATCATTTCCAAAATGCACGATGGAGTCGCGCGGCGATCTGCCGGGGAGGTCAACGATGGTGTCCTTCGCGGCGCCGGGCCTGTGACATCACGCTGAAATCACAATGAAATCATCGCGGCGCGATCCAGTGCGACAGCCTGCCGCGCCAGCCTCGTGTTATGCGCTGCGGCTGGACCGTCGGCCGGCGATCTCCGATAATGTGCGGATCTCGGGAAGGCCGGCGAAGACGTGCCTTTACGGATGGATTTACTGAAATGACACAAGCAGGCGTCTACGGGCAGAGGCTCGGGCAGGGCCTTCGCTCGGAGCAAGCACCGGTCCTGATCACGCGTTCGCTGCACAGCTCCGAACTCGCGGTCACCGAAGTCCGCAACGACGATCCGACGCCGGATATTTCCGGCTCGCTGGCTGCGGAAGATGCCTATCTCGTCAGCCTGAAACTCCGCGATATCCGGATTGCGAATGCTGGGAGGAGGGCCGCTGTGTCACCAAGGCGGATGTTCGCGCAGGTGCGACCTATCTGTACGACCTCAAGCGCGACCCGCGCTATGTGATCGACAAGCCGTTTCACTCGCTCTTCTTCTATTTGCCGCGCTCGGCGCTCAACGGCGTTGCTAGGCAACCGGGCGGGCCGCGCGTTGGCGAGCTGAGCTACGAGCCAGGTGTCGGTCATGACGACGAGGTCGTTCGACATGTCGGTGCCTCGTTGCGGCAAGGACTGTGTAGGCCCGACGAGACCAACCAGCTTTTCGTCGATCACATGATGCTTGCGCTCACCGCCCATGTGGCCCAGACCTATGGTGGGCTGAAGCCAGCCGCAGAACCGAGCCGCGGCGGTCTCGCGCCATGGCAGGTGAAGCGTGCGTGTGACCGGCTCGATTCCGATCTCTCGGGCAAGATCGCGCTGCAGCTGATCGCGACCGAGCTTGGCCTGTCGGTCAGCCACTTCTCACGCGCATTCCGGATCTCCACCGGCCTGCCGCCGCATCAATGGCTGCTCCAGCAGCGCGTGAAGGCGGCCAAGCAACTAATGTCGGTCCGCGACCTGCCGTTGTCCGAGATTGCCATCTCGGCCGGATTCGCGAATCAGAGCCATTTCACGCGGGTGTTCTCGTCCATCGTCGGCGTCAGTCCGGGCGCATGGCGCCGCGACACGGATGGCGGACGGGACAAGACTTGAACTTACCGGCGTTTCGCCAGTGAGATCGTGTAGGCCGTGCGGCGCGCGGCAAAGATCTCGTCCGGCGGATGGCCGATGCCGTCGGCAAGATTGACCGGATTGAAGATGGAGCCGTCGCAGGCCTCGTTGGCCTCGAGGCTGGTGATGACGATTGTCCCTAGCCGCACCTGCTCACGGTTGTCCTCGTCCGGCCATCGCAGGGTCACGTCCATGGTGGGATCGCCGGGACGGTCGAGCAAGGCCATCACGTTGAAGCGGATATCGCCGGCTGCGATCCTCCGCGCGAGATCGTCATGCAGGAAATCGGCCGACTTCCCCCTGGCTTCGTCCTCGCTCAAGGTGACGTCACCGCCCACAGGCGCGACCTTGAACTTGATGAAGCGGGTCTCGCCCTTCGCGTTCGTCGCGGGAAAGGCGTGCACGCCCCAATAGGTCGTGCCGGCAAAGCTGCCGGGCAGCCGGCGTGCCGCGACGTAATTCGCCTGGTTCAGTGTTTCAGGATTGGCCGCGGAAAAGGCTCGGACCTTCTCGATGTCAGGCTTGCCGTCCGCGCCTGGGATGCGCGCCTCGAGGAAGGCGAGCATCTGGTCGAGCGTCCGTGCAAAATGCACCGGAGCGGTTTCCGTCAGGATGTCCGAACGATGGGCATCGTCGCCAAGCCTAAAGCTGAAGCCGCGCAGGACGAGATTGTTGGTGTCGGTCACCCCGGGATTGCCGCCGCCAACGGAGAAGCGCGCCAGCACGCGCGACGGTCTTGTGAAGCTCAGCGATCGCGTGATCTCTGCCGCGTGGTCGGACGGCGCATAGGTCCCGCGCACACATCGACCCTTGGCGAAGATCGCGCGCACCTTCGGCGGATTGCCTGCGACCGCCTTCAATGCATCGACGATCGCGGCGGGTGTTGCAGCGAGGGTGGGAAGTTCGGACATGGCTTGGCCTCCGGCGCGAGCGGCATGGCCAGGTTTTAGGTCTGGTGCAGCGCCGACGTCTTTCCCAAAGCCGCGCTGCCTTGTCCGACCCTGCTGATTGCTTGCTCGCGCTTCGGGAATTCACGTGCGCAAAACATGGTATGAGTGGATAGATCTGATGTCGGCGAGACGCGGGACAACTTGTTTACTGATGGCTCTTTCAGCTCCCGCGCTCCCGGGTCTCGCGACGATGCAGACTTGTCCTCCGGAAATTGTGATCGGATAGAGCGACGGCAAACCGCGTTATGTGAACCGTCTCATATTTCATCACTCTCTTTTCGAGCTATCACTCCCGCAAGAAATTGCCGCACCCGGACTTAACTGACAGACACGGGTGAGATGCAAGGCCTGCGTAGCCGCGTGCTCGCAGCTTTGGATTGGCTCTCGTCTAGCTCACGAGCAAGCCAGCCCCATCACTCAGCACAGATTTTTCAGAAATTGGAATCCAGGCAATCGCAAAACGCGTCCACGAGGCTGCCTCTATTCGGGGTCGGCCGGTAGGCCGCTACTTACCTAAGAAGGAGACCCCCAATGAAAATTAGTGATGCAATTTCTAGCGCATTTTCCCTAACGAGGGGCTCCGGCAATCTTCGGATCGCTCGTTCCGGTCTGATCAGGTCGGCCCATCTTCTTGAAAGAATTGGGCTCGCAGCCGTTGGGGCCTCTTGCGGCCTCTATGTGGGTGCGGCCCTGTTGCGTGAGAAAGGCGGACTGTTTGAAAGCGGCTGGATCGTGCTGATAACGATGCTCTACGGAGCTTTTAGCTATTACGTTGGAATTGATTTGTCTCGCAGTGTCGCGCGGAAGTCGATTTCGAGCACCTCGGAAGAGTGGAATGGTTCCGAGCCGGCTGAGATCATGAGCGCGGCCGGAACGTTCGGCGCCGCGATTGCCGCAACTCTGTCCGTCAGCATCCTTGTCCTTGATCATAACCCAGCCAATGGCCTGATAGCCTTTGTTGCCGGCTGTTGGGTGGTTGGTTCTTCGCTCCAAGTCGCGGCGGGCACGATGGCTCGCAACTACGAAGCGCGCATGGACAAGCAATGAAGGAATTGTGCTCACCCAAGAACGTCTGCTTGGCGTCATGACGAGAGCACAAGCCGCAGCGTTGGATTCGGCTCCAGGTCCCGAGTGAGTCGTGACCACTCATCGCAACCTCTGTCGTGCAACGCTGCGTGAAGACGATGTTTGGTAGCGGAGTCGTTCGCATCGGGCGGCGACCCGGCTTAGAAGCCGTGTCGGTACTGAGTAACCTAAATTATCGCACAACAAACAAGACGTGCCATCATGGCGATGTTGGGATATCGTCCCCGCGCCGTGGTCCAAAATCCTGCTAACCGCCAACCACACGATCGGTGGAGCCAATGCAGATTGCGGAGTGGCTCGACAAACTGGGGCTTGGGCAATACGCAGAGCGTTTTGCCCAGAATGCAATCGACGTGGGCATCCTCCCCGAACTGATGGACGAGGACTTTGATAAGCTCGGAGTCCTGCTAGGCCATCGCCGCAAAATGCTGCGTGCTATTGCCGACCTCGATCCAGCCGCGTTGATCGCATCGCCGACGCCTCCTCAGGACGCCGAGCGGCGCCACCTCACCGTTATGTTTTGCGATCTGGTCGGCTCGACCGCGCTCTCGGCGCGTCTCGATCCCGAGGATATGTGGGAAGTGATCCGGGCCTACCGCGCCGCCTGCGCGAGCGTCGTTGCGGCTTATGACGGCAGGATAGCCAGGTTCGTCGGCGACGGAATACTCGTCTATTTCGGCTATCCTCGCGCCCACGAGGATGATGCGGAGCGCGCAGTGCGAGCGGGTCTCGACACTATCTCCGCAATTGGGCAGCTCAAAACAGGCGCCGACGAACGGGTCGAACTGCGCATCGCAATTGCGACAGGGCTTGTGGTGGTCGGTGACCTCATCAGCGGAGATGCGTCAGAGGAACAGGCAACCGTCGGCGACACACCAAACCTTGCCGCTCGGCTCCAGAGCCTGGCGGAACCGGGCGCGGTCGTCGTTGCTTCGTCGACGCGCCGGCTGCTTGGTGATCTCTTCACGTTTCGCAATCTCGGCCGCCGTGAGGTCAAGGGCATAGCCGAACCCATCGCAGTCTGGGCGGTGGAGGGAGCGATCGCATCCGAGAGTCGCTTCGAGGCGGTCCGCGCGGTACGCTCGACCGGTTTTGTCGGCCGCAGGGATGAGATCGAGTTCACTCTCTCGCGCCAGCGGCTGGCATGGCAGGGGCAGGGGCAGATGGTATTGATTTCCGGCGAAGCGGGCATCGGCAAGTCGCGCATTGTCGCAACGCTGTCCGAAAGCCCCTCGTTGGGGGCTCACCGCCGGGTGCGATATCAGTGTTCGCCCTACCATATCAACAGTGCGCTCCATCCCTTTGTCGCGCAGCTCGAGCGCGCCGCCGGCATCCGGTCGCACGACACGCCTGGGCAAAAGCTCGACAAGCTCGAGGCAATGCTGGCGCTTGGAACACAGCAGGTCGCCCAAGCGACACCGCTCATTGCGGCTCTCCTTTCGATTCCCACCGGCGACCATTGTCCGCCGCTGAGTTTGAGCCCGGCGCAGCAGCGGCGACAGACATTTGCCGCCCTTCTGGATCAGCTTGAAGGGTTGGCGCGAGAGCAACCCCTGCTGATTATCTGCGAGGATATGCATTGGACCGATGCCACGACACTTGAACTGTTCGATCTCGCGGTCGATCGGATCAGAGGCCTGCCGATACTCGTGCTCATGACATCCCGGCCAGAGTTCGAGCCCTCCTGGTCGGGCCTTGCCAACGTTAGTCTGTTGCGGCTCGACCGACTCGATCGGCAGGACTCGCGCGCGCTGGTCGAACAGGTGGCCGTTGGTCGCCAGCTGCCACGCGAGATGATGAAGCAGATCATCGATAGGACGGATGGCATCCCACTATTCGTCGAGGAATTGACCAAGATGGTGCTGGAGTCCGGGCTACTCGTCGAAGATGCCGGGCGCTATCGCCTCGATAATCCGCTCCCGCCGCTCGCTATTCCCGCAACGCTGCAGGATTCGCTGATGGCGCGGCTTGACCGGCTGGCCCCAGTCAAGGAGTTGGCGCAGATAGGCGCCGCCATCGGTCGCGATTTTTCATACGCGCTGCTGAGATATGTGGCGGGACGCGATGATCTGACGCTGAGCGCTGCGCTAGCACAACTCGAAGAGGCCGAACTGCTGGTGCGTCGCGGGGCTCCGCCCGAAGCAAACTATAGTTTCAAGCACGCTCTCGTTCAGGAAGCGGCCTACGAGAGCCTGCTCAAGAGCAAACGGCAGGTGCTTCACAAGCGCATCGGCGATGTCCTGCGCGAGAAGTTTCCAGTCGTCGCCGAGACTGAGCCGGAAGTTCTGGCACACCACTTCACTGAGGCGGGGCTGAACGAGGTCGCCCTCGAATGGTGGCGCAAGGCGGGCCTGCAGGCGCTGAAACGCTCCGCCTATTCCGAGGCGATTGCACATCTCGGCAAGGCGATTGCCGTCGCCGATGAGCTGCACGATGAGCACGACCGGATGATGAGTAGGCTACATCTTCAAATCGCATATGGCCGTGCATTACGGGGCAGCCTCGGGCACAGCGCTCCCGAAACGGTAGCCGCATGGACGCGCGCCCGACAGTTCGCAGCCGACATCAATGATCCGGTTGAACTTGCGCCAGTCCATTCGGGTCTCTTCAATGCCTGCCTGACACACGGCGAACTCGCGCCGATGCGGGCGCTGGTGGATGCCATCGTGAACGCCGCTGAACGGCGACCGGACTCACCGGTGGCCGCCGTCGTTGCACATTGGACGGGCGGGGTTACCTGCTGGTTCGGGGGCGACTACTTGAACGCGAGAGTACATCTTGAGAAGGCACTAGAGATCTATGGTGACGAGCCGGATCCCGCGACGTTTAGGGGCTCGGCACTGGATCTCCCATTCGTGATCATGAGGTTTCTTGCCCTGGTGCTTTGGCCGCTTGGCAGGATCGCTCGCGCACGTCGCCTCGCCGTGGAAGCGATAAGTGCTTCCGGAGAAAAACGGGCGCTTTCTCAGGCCAATGCGCTTGTTCATCGAGCTGTGTTCGACGGACTATGCGGGGGCATGTTGCAGCAAACAGAGACGATCCTGGCGCTCGGTCTCGCTCGCGACCACACGATGCCGCTGTATGTGGCCGCCGGCACCTACCTGAATGGCCTGGCCAAGTGGCGTGCCGGCGACGGAATGGCCGCGCTAACGGAAATGCGTCGCGGCTGGACCTTGCTGCACGAGAATGACTGCTACCTCTGTGAGCCGTTTTGGGGGATGCATGTCGCGATGGCGGATGCAGAGTCGGGCCGACTCGAAAACGGGCTGGAAATCTTGAGCGGATTGATCACATGGGCGGGGCAATCCGGTCAGCATTGGCTTGATGCCGAGCTGCATCGCGTCTACGGGGAGCTTTTGTTGCGTCATGATCCTTCGGACCTAGCCAGTGCCGAAAATGCGCTAAACCGAGCGCTGGAAATCGCACGGCACCAACGGGTGAAGACTTTCGAGCTGCGCAGCGCCCTTGGACTTGCACGCCTGCACAAGACAAATGGCCGAGCGGGCGCGGTATCCGAGGTGCTCGCTCCCGTGCTCGCTGAATTCGATGCGGAGCGCAATCTTCCCGAAGTCGTTGAAGCCAGAGAGCTGCTCAAGCAAGTGCATTAGGCACGTGCGGTTTCTCTAGCTAGCCGTTTGGTCAGGAGAGGCGTCGAGATCCTGCCCCAGCATCTCCGGTCGCCTCACTGCAATGCGCGTTCGCTCGTGACGTACGGGCCAGGGGCTGACGGGTTACGAATTCACGTGCACGAAATCCCGCAGCAGCGGGTAGATCTCGTTATTCCAGCGCTTGCCCGAGAACACGCCGTAATGGCCGACGCCGGCCTGCATGTGGTGGACGCGGCGGTAGGCGCGCACGCCGGTGCAGAGGTCTTGCGCGGCCAGCGTCTGGCCGATCGAGCAGATGTCGTCCTTCTCGCCCTCGACCGTCATCAGCCCCATGCGGCTGACGGCCTTGGTGTTCACCGGACGTCCCCGATGCATCAGCTTGCCCTGGGGCAGAAGGTGCTCCTGGAACACGTCGCGGACCGTCTCGATGTAGAATTCCGCGGGCAGATCCATCACGGCGAAATATTCGTCGTAGAAGGTCTTGATGCTGGCCGCCTTCTCCTTCTCGCCCTTGGCGATGTGATCGGCGAGATCGATGTGCTGCTTGATGTGGCGCTCGAGATTCATCGAGACGAAGGCGGTGAGCTGCACGAAACCTGGATAGACTTTCCGCAAGGCACCGCGGCACTGCACCGGCACGTAGTTGATCAGGTTCTGCTCGAACCAGTCGATCGGCCTGCTTTTGGCGAATTCGTTGACCCTGGTAGGCTGGATGCGCGTGTCGATCGGGCCGGCCATCAGCGTCAACGTCGCCGGCCGTGAAGGATGGTTGCCCTCGCACATGATCGCGGCGGCCGCGAGCGCCGAGACCGAGGGCTGGCAGATCGCGACCATATGCGGGCGCGGGCCCAATTGGCCGAGGAAGTCGATGAGATGCTCGGTGTAGTCGTCGAGCCCGAAACGGCCCTCGCTACGGGGAATGTCACGCGGATTGTGCCAGTCGGTGATGTAGACATCGTGATCCTGCAGCAGCGTCTTCACGGTGCCGCGCAGCAGCGTCGCGAAATGGCCGGACATTGGAGCCACCAGCAGCATGCGCGGCTGCTCGCCCACGCCCTCCTTCTTGAAACGCAGCAGCGAGCCGAACGGGGTCGCGTAAGCGATCTCCTCGGTCACGGCGACTTCGCGATTGCCGACCATGACGCTGTCGATGCCGTAGGCGGGGCGGTGGTAGGTGAGGGTGGAGCGGGAGATCAGCTCAAGCGCGGCCGACAGACGGCCGACGACCTGATCCGACAAGCCCTGCGGCACCAGATTGAGGAATCTGAGTGCGGACGAAGCCCCCGACCGCCACGGCGCCGTCAGGTCCATATGGTTCTGAAAGGCCTGATAATACATCGACATCATACTGAAACGCCCACCTGTCCCCGTGCTGCTATGCAATATCGGAGCCAAACCTGGGATGGGCCGCCCTCAAGATTGGCACGTCGCTTGCTGCTCTTTTCGCGGGAAGCACAGGCGGTGCGCACTCCCGCAGAGTCCGGCAGGGTGCGAGTCACAGGCGTGAGGGAAGGCCACATGGCGAAGGCGACACTGACCATCAGCAGCAAGAACTATTCGTCCTGGTCGCTGCGTGGCTGGCTGCTCACGAAATTTTCCGGGCTCGATTTCGAGGAGATCGTCACCGCGCCGGACGACGCGTCGGCGCGCGCCGAAATCCTGCTGTTGTCGTCGTCGATCCTGGTGCCGTGCCTGCGGCACGAGGGCGCGATCGTCTGGGACACGCTGGCGATCGCCGAATATCTCAACGAGGCGATGCCGAACGCCGGGCTGTTGCCCGCGGATCGCATCCAGCGCGCGCATTGCCGCTCGATCTGTGGCGAAATCCATTCCGGCTTCACCACCTTGCGCGCCTCGCTGCCGGTCAACCTGAAGGGGCACTTCCCCGGCTTCAAGATCTGGTCGCGCGCGCAGGCCGACATCGATCGCGTCTGGGCGATCTGGCGCGACTGCCTGGACAAATCGGGCGGGCCCTTCCTGTTCGGCGAGACCCGTACCATGGCTGACGCGATGTACGCCCCGGTGGTGACACGCTTCGTGACCTATAACGTCAAGCTCGAGCCGCAGCTGCAGGCTTATGCCGATACCATCATGGCCATGCCGGAGATGAAGGAATGGATCGCGGCGGCCAAGGACGAGCCGGCCGAGATCGAGGAGCTCGAGGTCGAATATTAGGCAGGCCGGGTGCCATCTGCCTGTTTTGGGAGCGAACATCCAGCCGCCGCATCCCGCAGTCATGTCATTGAAGCCGTTAACTTTTGACGCCCGTAGCTGGCTAAGCCTGCTCACGTGCTGCGCAGATATTGTATGCGCGCGCTGGCCAGTTGCGACATCTAGCCGTGAACAGACGCGTACAGGGACCTACGGCTGATTCGGACGTGATTCGTTCGGGCCGCGTTCCGAAGGTTAAGCCGGGACGCGGCACCGTTGCATTTTGAGACAGACGCCGGTGCTCAGGCTACGCCCGAATGCTTCATGCGCGGGACGCGCCAGCCGATGACGGTAGCTTCAACCGCGACGCCGGCCGCGTGGTTCTGCCAGCGTCCCTCGACATAGCGGCAGGCGAACGGCAGCTGATAAGTCCCGCTGTGGTCCTCGCACAGCACTTCGACTGCAAGGCCAGGCGGCGGTTCTCCGGCGCCGTCGAATTCCGCCAGTCGTCTGTCGCGCGTTGCCATCAAAAAACTCCCCTAAACAAAGCCGCAGAAGGAGCGCCCATTTCCTCCGCGTGCAGATCATCGCTCCCCGTCCGAGGGAACAGCTGCAAGCTCAACGCGAGAATGCGGTGCGAGTGTGGTAGCCTCGACAGGCGGCGTGCAAAAAGCGCACATTGCCGTGATTGATTTGACGAGGAACTTGCATGCTGCTTCGAAGCGCCGGCGTCTGTTTCGCGATGTTGCTGCTCGCTACGCTGGCGATTGTGCCGGTCCGCGCGCAGGACGTGCCCGGCATCGAGATCTGCACCGTCGAGAAGACCATGGAGCGCCGCACCAGCTGCCTCCAGAGCAACGTCGACTTCCTCCAGAAGACTATCACCAAGCTGAACCTCGATCACCAGCAGAAGCTGGATGCCGCGGGGCGCCAGATCGATGCGTTGAAGACGACGGTGGCCGGCTTGCAGAAGATGCTCGGCGATCTCCAGGCCGCGCAGGCGAAGACCGCGGAGGATGTGAAGAAGAAACAGGATGCGCCGCCGCCGAAGGATGCGGCGAAATAGGCGCCGCGCTCAGGCGACGCGATATCGCTCCATCACGCTTCGGTCGGGCTCATAGCCGAGTCCAGGTCCGGTCGGCACCGCGACATGGCCGGTGGCATCGACATCGGCGCGGCCGCCCCAGAGGCAGGCCTCGCGCTTGAGGTAAAACATCTCGACCAACCCGTCGCCGCGCCCCGCCAGGAGATGCAAGGTCGCCAGCAGGCCGGGGCCGAAATATGGGGAGTGCGGAACGATCTTGACGCCGAGCCGATCTGCGAGCGCCGCAACCTTGAGAAATTGCGTGATGCCGCCGACCTTGATCACCGACGGCTGGGCGTGGCTGACCGCGCCCGCATCCATCATCTGGCGGAATTGATATTCCGTGCAGGCGTTCTCGCCGGCAGCGACGCCGAGCCCGCCCTTGCTGCGGACCTCGGCGAGCGCCGCAAAATCCTCCGGCGGCCAGACCGGCTCCTCCAGGAACATCGGCTGCGCGTCGCGGCATGTCCTGGCGAACGCGATCGCCTCTTCGCCTGACAGCGGGCAGTTCATGTCCACCATCAGCGGAATGCCGGGCCCGATCGCCGCGCGCGCGGCAAACACCGCCGGTGCCGTGGTCTCGTGCAGCTTGATGGCGCCATAGCCGAGGGCGAGCGCCTTCCTGCATTCGGCAGCGATGTTGTCGGGCGAACCGATCCGCAACAGGCTCGCATAGGCCGGAATGGCCGGGCGCCTGGTGCCGCCGAGCAGGCGGTGCAGCGGCAGGCCCTTGATCTTGGCGGCAAGGTCCCACAGCGCGATGTCGAGCCCGGAGATCGCGAACATGGTGATGCCGTAACGCCCGAACAGATGCAGATTACGCTGGATCTGCTCCATCACCGCAGCAATGCCGGCGGCATCGGGAACCTCCAGTCCGCGGGCCTGGGGTGCGATCATTTCCTCGACGGCACTGCGCGTGGTGCGGGGGCAGACATAGGCGAAGGCATCGCCCCAGCCGGTCAGCCCGGCGTCGGTGCTGACCTCGACCATCACCATGTCAAGGGCGGTGATCGCGGAGGCGCCTTGGCGGAAGCTCGCGACACCGGCGTCATAGGGGATGCGGATATGGTGCGCCCGCACGTCGGTGACTTTCATGACGCGGTTCCTCCTGCTTTCTGGTGAGCGGTTTCAAGGATGTCCCGAGTGTAGCCATGAACGCCCGGACGTTGCCAGTGGCTGCTCCGGCGTTATCCTCTTGCGGGACCGCAACACCGATCAAGCGAAACCCGCGGACTTCCGTGCATCATGGTCGCGCTTCGAACGAGAAACGCCATGAACCCAGCCCAGCGCGCGCTCTGGTATGTCGAGAGCCATCTGGCCGAGCCGATGACGCTCGACGAGATCGCTACGATATCGGGCGTGTCGCGGTTCCACATCGTGCGCGCGTTTGCCGCAGCCACCGGGCTGCCGGTGATGCGGTACGTGCGCGCGCGGCGGCTGACCGAAGCGGCGCGCAGTCTTGCGAACGGCGCGCCGGACATCCTGTCGCTGGCGCTGGAGGCGGATTACGGCTCGCACGAAGCATTCACCCGCGCGTTCCGCGACCAGTTCGGCACCACGCCCGAAGCGGTCCGTGCCGCGCAATGCGCCGGTCATCTCAAGCTTCAGGAGCCGATCCTCATGGACTCAACCATCGCAGACAAGCTCGCCGCCCCGCGCTTCGAAACCACAAAGGCCTTCCTCGTCGCAGGCATCAACGAGCGCATCTCCTGCGACAACGGCGCGGCCATTCCTGGACTGTGGCAGCGCTTCCACCAGGAGGTCGCCGACATTCCCGTGCGCGTAGGATCGGTCGCCTATGGCGTCTGCTGCAACGGCGACGATGCCGGCAATTTCGACTACATCGCCGGCGTCGAGGTCGACGATTTCTCCGAGCTGCCGCGCCGCTTCGGCCGCATCCGTATCCCCGAGCAGCGCTATGCGGTGTTCACCCACGCCGACCACGTCGCCTCGATCAGGCGCACCGTCAACGCGATCTGGAATCAGTGGCTGCCGGCCTCCGGCCTGAAGGCTGCCGATGCGCCGAACTTCGAACGCTACGATGAAAAATTCGATCCCGCCACCGGCAATGGCGGCCTGGAGATTTGGATACCCGTGCGAGATTAGCGCGCAACGCTGGCATACCATCCCGCTTGCTTGGCAAGCCCCGGCGACTTTGTCATAACCGCAGGCAATCTTGCGTGTGGGGCCCGTGCCGGACATCCCGTGCAAGTCATAACAAGCAGCCGGGAGGGTCCCCACATGTCCAACGTCCGCGTTCTCGCCACCGACCTCGAATTTCCCGAAGGACCGGTCGTGATGCCGGACGGCTCGGTGGTGCTGGTGGAAATCCGCGGCCAGCGCCTGACCCGGATCCATCCCGACGGCCGCAAGGAGATCGTCGCGAAGATTCCGGGCGGCCCGAACGGCGCGGCCCTCGGCCCCGACGGCAAGATCTACATCTGCAACAATGGCGGCTTCTCCTGGATTCCGACCCGCAACATGATCATGCCGGGTCCGCAGCCCGACGATTATCTCGGCGGCTCGATCCAGCGCGTCGATCTGCAATCCGGCCAAATCGAAACCGTCGTGACCAGTTGCGGCGAGCACGATCTGCGGGGGCCGAACGATCTGGTGTTCGACAAGCAGGGCGGCCTCTGGTTCTCCGATCTCGGCAAGCGCCGCGCACGCGAGATGGACGTCGGCGGCATGTACTATCTCAAGCCTGGCATGAAGGAGATCGTCGAGGTCGTGCACGGCATACTGCCGGCGAACGGCATCGGCCTGTCGCCGGACGAGGCCACCGTCTACATCGCGGAGACGCCCACCGGTCGGCTCTGGGCCTACGAGCTCTCCGCGCCCGGCACGCTCAAGCCGCGCGATGTGATCTATCGCGGCGAGCGGGGCAAACCGATCTGCGGCCTCGGCGGCTACCAGATGTTCGACTCGCTGGCGGTCGAAGCGAACGGCAATGTCTGCGTCGCCACCCTCGTCTCCGGCTGCATCTCGGTGATCGCGCCTGACGGTACCCTGGTCGAGCAGGTGCCGACCGGCGACCGCGTCACCACCAACATCGCCTTCGGCGGCCCCGAGCTGAAGACCGCCTACATCACGCTCTCAGGCAAGGGCGAGCTGATCGCCATGGACTGGCCGCGCGGCGGATTGCCTCTCAATTTCCTAAACAAATAAACGGTGCTAGTGACCGTCATTGCGAGCGAAGCGAAGCAATCCAGGAATGCGTCCGCGGTGACAGTATGGATTGCTTCGTCGCTTCGCTCCTCGCAATGACAAAGGAGAGAGTTTCAAATGCCCTGGCCTGATCCCATCACCCTGCGCGGACAGCATGCCGGTCTGGAGCCGCTGTCGCATCAGCACCGCGAGGGGCTGATCGAGGCCGTGAAGGACGGCGAGCTCTCTACCATCTGGTACACCGCGATTCCGACGCCGGACAACATGGGCAAGGAAATCGACCGCCGGCTCGGTCTTCAGGCCGCGGGCTCGATGCTCCCCTTCACCGTGCTCGATGGCAGCGGCAAGATCGTGGGCATGACGACCTATATGAACATTGATGCCGCCAACCGCCGCGTCGAGATCGGCTCGACCTGGTATGGCAAGAGCGCGCAGCGCGGTCCGCTCAACACGCAGTGCAAGCTGCTGCTGCTCACCCACGCCTTCGAAACCCTGGACTGCATCGCGGTGGAATTCCGCACCCACTTCTTCAATCACCAGAGCCGCCGCGCCATCGAGCGTCTGGGTGCCAAGCAGGACGGCATCCTGCGCAGCCACCAGGTCGCGCCGAACGGCACGCTGCGCGACACGGTGGTCTACAGCATCACCGCGGCCGAATGGCCGACGGTGCGAACGCATTTGAATTATCAACTCAACGACAAGCCGCGCTAGAGGCGGCCGAGGCACCATGGAAAGATTTGATTATGTGATCGTCGGCGCGGGCTCCGCCGGTTGCGTGCTCACCAGCCGGCTGAGCGAAGACCCCGCTACCAGCGTCTGCGTGCTCGAGGCGGGCCCGAGCGACTGGCATCCCTACATCCATCTGCCGGCCGGCTTCATCAAGACCTTCCACATGAAGAGTATCAACTGGGCCTACCAGCAGGAGGTCGGGCCCTGGACCGGCGGGCGCAGCATCTATGCGCCGCGCGGCAAGACGCTCGGCGGCTCGTCCTCGATCAATGGCCATATCTACAATCGCGGCCAGCGCATGGATTTCGACACCTGGGCGCAGATGGGCAATCGCGGCTGGGGCTATGCCGACGTGCTGCCCTACTTCCGGCGGCTGGAGAAACGCGTCGGCGAGGGCGAGGACATTTATCGCGGCCGCGATGGTAATCTTACCGTCACCACCATGAACTGGCGCGATCCACTTTGCGAAGCCTTCATGGAAGGCGCGGTGAGCCTCGGCATTCCGCGCAACCCCGACTACAACGGCAAGACCCAGGAAGGCGTCTCCTACTGCCAGCGCACCATCGACAAGGGCTTGCGCGTCTCCGGCGCCACCGCTTTCCTCAAGCCTGCGATGAAGCGGCCGAACGTGCATGTCCACACCCACGCGCACGCGACCGAGATTATCTTCGAAGGCAAGCGCGCCGTCGGCGTGCGCTACATGAAGGGCGGCTCTGGCGGCACGCCGGTTGAGGTCCGCGCCAACAAGGAAGTGATCCTGTCCGGCGGCACCTATAATTCGCCGCAGCTCTTGCAGCTCTCCGGCATCGGTTCGCCCGATCTGTTGCAGGCCCACGGCATTGCCGTGCGTCACGCGCTGCCGGTCGGCGAAGGCCTGCAGGATCATTATGCGCCGCGCACGGTCGCGCGCGTCAAAGACATCAGGACCATCAACGAGCTTCGTCGCGGTTGGCGTCTCTGGGTCGAGGCCATGAAATGGGCGACGGCGCGCAAAGGCCTCCTCTCACTGTCGCCGACCATGGTCTATTGCTTCTGGCACTCCGGCGAGAGCGCGGACAGCTCCGACCTCCAGCTCACCTTTACGCCTGCGAGCTACAAGGAAGGCGTGCAGGGCCAGCTCGAGGACGAGCCCGGCATGACGGTGGCCTCCTGGCAGCAGCGCCCCGAGAGCCGCGGCTATGTCCGCATCCGCTCGTCTGATCCGTTCGCGCCGCCGATCATCCAGACCAATTATCTCGACGCCGAGCTCGACCGCCGCGTGATCGTCGGCGGCATGAAGCTGGCGCGCAGGCTTTTGAAGAGCGCGCCGCTGTCGCCCTATTACGCCTACGAGGACTTCCCCGGCCCTGACATCAACACCGACGACGAGTTCCTGGCCGCCGCCACCGAACGCGGCACCACCACCTTCCACCCCGGCTGCACCTGCCGCATGGGCCCGGCGGATTCCACCTGGGCGGTGGTCGACGACCAGCTCCGCGTCCACGGGTTGGAAGGCCTGCGAGTGATCGACGCGTCGGTGATGCCGCGCATGATCTCGGCGAACCTCAATGCCTCAACCATGATGATCGCCGACCGCGCCTCGGACCTCATCCGCGGCAAGCAGCCGATGGAAGCCGCGCGTGTACCGGACGCCGCGGTGGCGTAGCAAGGTCTCGTGCTCCGGACGCAGCGTAGCGCTTCCCCGGCGATGCGAAGCATCATCCGGTGCAGCGATGCGCTGCAGAGCCGGGGCCCATCTCACAACCTTCGTCCGCCCCTCGCGATTTGAAGCGCGAATTGGAGAGGGCGATGCTCGCCCTTGCTCCGTCATTGCGAGCGCAGCGAAGCAATCCAGTATCTTTCCGCGGAGGCAGCCTGGATTGTTTCGCTGCGCTCGCAATGACGAGGTGGAGAGAGTGAGCCATACTCTCGGTGTCATCGCCCGGCTTGACCGGGCGATCCAGTATTCCAGAGGCGGTTATGATTGAGTCGAGAAGCCGCGGCGTACTGGACTTCCCGCCTTCGCGGGGAATGACACCGGAAGGTGGGGCGGCAGCGGAGTGCGCTCGAACCTACACTTCTCTCCGGCTCAGGAACGCCAGCCGCTCGAACAGATGCACGTCCTGCTCGTTCTTGAGCAGCGCGCCGTGCAGCGGCGGAATGAGTTTGCGCGGATCACGTTCGCGCAACTGCTCGACGCTCATGTCTTCGTTGAGCAGCAGCTTGAGCCAGTCGAGCAGCTCCGAGGTCGACGGCTTCTTCTTCAAGCCGGGCACCTCGCGGACCTCGAAGAAGATTCGCAAGGCTTCTTCGACCAGCCGCTTCTTGATGCCGGGGAAGTGGACGTCGACGATCCGGGTCATGGTGTCGGCATCGGGGAACTTGATGTAGTGGAAGAAGCAGCGGCGCAGGAACGCGTCCGGCAGCTCCTTCTCGTTGTTGGAGGTGATCATCATGATCGGGCGCTGCTTGGCCTTGATCGTCTCGCCGGTCTCGTAGACATGGAATTCCATCCGGTCGAGTTCGAGCAAAAGATCGTTCGGAAATTCGATATCGGCCTTGTCGATCTCATCGATCAGCAGCACCGGGCGCTGCTCGGCGGTGAAGGCATCCCACAGCTTGCCGCGCTTGATGTAGTTCTTGATGTCGGACACGCGGGCATCGCCAAGCTGGCTGTCGCGCAGGCGCGACACCGCATCGTATTCGTAGAGGCCTTGCTGCGCCTTGGTGGTCGACTTGATGTGCCAGGTCAGAAGCGGGGCGTTCAGCGCCTTCGCCACTTCCTCCGCCAGCACCGTCTTGCCGGTGCCGGGCTCGCCCTTGATGAGCAACGGGCGCTCCAGCACGATCGAGGCGTTGACCGCGACCTTGAGATCGTCGGTCGCAACATAGTCCTTGGTGCCGGTAAATTTCATTGCGCGTCCTTGTTGGTCGTCGTCCCAGGGATTCCAGTTTCGGCCCCCTGGTCCAACAAACGGAACGGCCGCGCGTGGCGGCCGTTCCTGGTTCAGTCAGGCTTTCAGACCCGTTTTATCAGCGAAAGGATGACGAGCACAATCACCGCGCCGATCGTGGCATCCACGATGGCCCCGACCGTGCCGGTTGCGAGCTGGATATGCAGCTGAGGCAGAATCCAGCTGGCCACAAGTGCGCCGATGATGCCGACGACGATGTTGCCGATCAGTCCAAATCCCGCCCCATGGACAATCTTGCCGGCAAGCCAGCCTGCGATCGCGCCAATGATGAGCGCTGCGAGAATTCCCATTGCAAACGTCCCCAAAAACACCCCGTGAGACCGCCAATTCTAGAGCAAAAAGCCTGCCGGTCCAGCGCAGAGCCGTGGCCTCTGCCCCTTGACGTTCGCCCCCCGACGGGCAATCTGTCACCCATGTTCCTGCAATTCTTCACTTCTCTGCGCGATGCGCAGGTCCCCGTGACGCTGCGCGAATACCTCACGCTGATGGAGGCGCTCGACGCTGACCTCGCGGACTACTCGGTCGAGAATTTCTACTATCTCTCGCGCACCTCGCTGGTGAAGGACGAGCGCAACCTCGACAAGTTCGACCGCGTCTTCGGCACCGTCTTCAAGGGGCTGGAAAGCCTGCTCGACGCCATGGAGGGGGCCGAGATCCCCGAGGAGTGGCTGAAGAAGCTCGCCGAGAAATACCTGACGGACGAAGAGAAGAAGCAGATCGAGGCCATGGGCTGGGACAAGCTCATGGAGACCCTGAAGAAGCGCCTCGAGGAGCAGAAGGGCCGGCATCAGGGCGGCTCGAAGTGGATCGGCACCGCCGGCACCTCGCCGTTCGGCGCCCATGGCTACAATCCCGAAGGCATTCGCATCGGCCAGGACAAGAACCGCAACAACCGCGCGGTGAAGGTGTGGGACAAGCGCGAGTTCAAAGATCTCGACGGCAATGTCGAGCTCGGCATCCGCAACATCAAGGTGGCGCTGCGCCGCCTGCGCAAGTTCGCGCGCACCGGCGCGCCTGACGAGCTCGATCTCGATACCACCATCCGCGAGACCGCCAATCACGGCTATCTCGACGTGCACATGCGCCCCGAGCGCCGCAACGCGGTGAAGCTGCTGGTGTTCTTCGATATCGGCGGCTCGATGGACGCGCATATCGAGCAGGTCGAGGAGTTGTTCTCGGCTGCGAAGAGCGAGTTCAAGCACATGGAGTATTTCTACTTCCACAACTGCCTCTATGAAGGCGTGTGGAAGCAGAATAAGCGCCGCTTCACCGACCGCACCCCGACCTGGGACGTGCTGCATAAATACCCGCACGACTACAAGATCGTGTTCGTCGGCGACGCATCGATGTCGCCCTACGAGATCATGGTGCCCGGCGGCTCGGTCGAGCACGTCAACGAGGAGCCCGGCTCGGTCTGGCTCGACCGCATCATCCGCACCTATCCGCATTCGGTGTGGCTCAACCCTGTGCAGCAGAAGCACTGGGATTATTCGGAATCCACCACGATCATCAAACGCATCTTCGCCAACCGCATGTATCCGATCACGATCGAGGGGCTCGAGGGTGCGATGAAGGAATTGACGCACTAGCTGTTGTCATTCAGGGGCTCGCGCAGCGAGAACCCGGAATCCGTCGGGCCGCAGCACGTGTAGATAAATGGATTCCGTACTCGTGCTGCGCACGCCCCGGAATGACAACAAGAGGGAGAACCACATGCCCCAGACCATCACCCGCGGCATCAAGGCGCTGATCGACGAGGCCAATGCCGAGATCGAGACGCTCACCGCCAAGGACGCCATCGAGATCTCGAAGAACGGCGACGTCGTCATCGTTGATATCCGCGATCCCCGCGAGATCGAGCGCGACGGCCGCATCCCCGGCGCGTTCGCCTGCACCCGCGGCATGCTCGAATTCTGGATCGATCCGCAGAGCCCTTACGCGAAGCCGGTGTTCCAGGAGGACAAGAAGTTCGTCTTCCATTGCGCCGGCGGCTTGCGCTCTGCGCTCGCCGCCAAGACCGCGCAGGACATGGGCCTCAAGCCCGTCGCCCACATCGCCGGCGGCTACGCCGCCTGGCGCGACGCCGGCGGGCCGGTGGAGCAGTGGGAGCCGAAGAAGAAGGGGTGAGGTGAATACCTCTCTCGCCACACACTCCGTCATGCCCGGGCTTGACCCGGGCATCCACGTCTTCGCCGCAAGAACGTGGATGGCCGGGACAAGCCCGGGCATGACGACTGAGACAATTGCCGGAGCACCCTAATGACCACCCCCACCGATCCCCTCGTCTCCACCGAATGGCTCGCCGCCCACATCAACGACGCCAACGTCAAGGTGCTTGACGCCAGCTTCAAACTACCCGGCGTGCTGCCATTGCCGAAGGACGACTATCTCGCCGCGCATCTGCCGGGCGCGGTGTTCTTCGACGTCGATGCGGTCTCGGACCATTCCAACCCGCTGCCGCACATGTATCCGACCGCCGAGCAGTTCGGTCGCGACGCAGGCCAACTCGGTATCTCCAATGCCGACACCGTCGTGATCTATGATGCCGGCGGCTGGGTCGCTGCTCCCCGCGCGTGGTGGATGTTCCTGGCTTTCGGCCATGGCAATGTGCGCATCCTCAATGGCGGCCTGAAGAAGTGGCGCGCCGAGGGGAGTCCGGTCGAGAGCGGCGAGGTCAAGCCGAAGCCAGCGACATTCAAGGCGAGCTATGATTCAAAGCGCGTGCGCAGCATGCAGCAATTGATCGCCAACATCGAAAGCCGTGCCGAGCAGGTGATCGACGCGCGCGCCGCCGACCGGTTCGAGGGCCGGGCGCCGGAGCCGCGCGCGGGCATCCGCTCCGGCCATATCCCCGGCGCGCGCAACGTGCCCTACAATCTCCTATTCGATGCCGCGACCGGCACGATGAAGCCACTCGATGATCTCCGCGCCGCCTTCACGAACGCCGGTGTCAGGCTCGATGCGCCGATCGTGACGAGCTGCGGCTCCGGGGTCTCTGCCGGCGTGCTGACGCTGGCGCTCTATCGCCTCGGCATCACCGACACCGCGCTCTACGACGGCTCGTGGTCGGAATGGGGCCAGGAAAAGGGACCGCCGATCGCAACCGGCCCGGCGTAACCTTACTGACGTGCGCGCGTGGTCGTTGCGGCGAGCGTGGGTTGCGGCTGCCCGAACGGATCGAGTTGCTGAACCGGCGGCGGCGGACGCCGGACGATGCGGCGGCGCTTCTTCACGCGATGCGCCCGCGGCTTGGTCGCCTTGCTCTCCGGCGAACTGCTGTCGGCCTTAGAGTCGGCCTTGGCCTTCGCAGGCGGATCCTTCCAGGCCGTGGTCGCCGGGTCGTTCAATGCGGCGAACTTCGCGCTCGCCATGTCGAACGAGGACGAAGCCGAGGCTCCGCTGGGGGCGGTAGGTGCTGGTTTGCTCGTGAGAGCGATCGAAACGGGCTTGGTCTCGGCGATGGATGCGCTGGCGTCGGCCGGAGTAAGCGTGTTGCTTGAGACCGGCGTGGCGTCGTCCGTCGTCGTCTCGGCCTTGGTCTCCGCATTGGCCGGTTCGGTCGGGACGTCAGCCGGAGCTGCAACGACCTGCGGCGGCTGACGGTCGGTCTCGGTCGTCAGCGCGAAGACCGGCTCGGGCTCGTTCGCCGGTAATCCGATCGTCGGCACCTGGTCACGCAGCGACGGCGCCGGATCGGTGGCTGCTTCCGGCTCGGCGCGCAGAACCGCGAGCACGGGCTGGGCCGGCTCGGGAGCTTGTGCAAACACCTGCTCCTGCGGACCATTCCGCCAGGAGGGGTTGCTGACATACTGCTCGTGGCTGGCCCGCAGCAGCGCGGCGGCGCCCAGGCCGAATACCAGGATGGAAGCTGACAGCAGGATCGCGGCAAACAGGAAGCGAAAGCCGGGAAGCATCGAGGGATTGCGAATTTCCGCCCCGGCGGCGAAGTGGCCAGGGCCCATGAGCCATCTGAACGCGGTGACGGTACTGCTTGCCGCGTTCGCCACGCGGGGATCGAAGCTCAAAGCGGGGGCGAATCAGGCTGATTCGAACATACCGCAACGATTCCCCGCCGTTCCGTAAAAAACGGAGCCGGCGACTCCGGCAATCTCAGTCGTGGGCTGATTTTCGTCCCGTGATGCAAGGAGGCAACGGTAGTCTTGCGGATCACAAATCGGCAAATCAGGCACAAATCCGCCTGCAATGTCTTGAATGTGCCGCTATCTTCGGTCATCTGGCCGTTAACGGTCCGGACGGGGCCCGGGGACTATACAAGAGCGATGATGATCAAACATTTTCTGACGATATGCGCTGCCGCAACAGTCGCTGCGGCGGGAACCTCGCTCGCGCAGGCCCAAAGCTATCCGGTCCAGCAGGCGCCGAGCTATGGCGCGCCGGCCGAATATCGGCCCGGCGACCGCGCGCCGAACTTCGACGCTATGGACGATGAAGACGATTCGATGCCGCAGGCGGCGCTGCCGCCGCCCGGCCCGGATCCGCGCTACTACGGTCGTCCAGCCGGCGCTCCCCCGGTGTATTCCGCCGCGCCGCCGCAGGGTCCGGTGATGTCGCCCGATGATCCCCGTTATGGCCGTCCCGCAGGCGCCCCCGTGTACTCGGCCGCGCCGCCGCAGGGTCCCGTGACGTCGCCCGACGATCCGCGCTACGGCCGCCCCGCCGGCCCGCCTGCGGTGATCTACGCCGATCGTCCGGGTCAGGCGCCCGGCAGTGACGGCCTGCGTCCGCCGGAGGCGGTCGGTGGTCCCGGCGCGACCGGAACGGTCCAGGCCGGTCAGCCGCCCGTTGGCGCCGACGGCCGGCCGATGGCGATCGCCTCGCTGCCGCCCGAAGAGCAGCCCGACGCCGCTCCGGCGCAGTTGCCGCAGAACCTGCGCCGTCAGGAGGTCTCGCTGGCGACCAAGGAGCCGGCCGGAACGCTCATTGTCGATACCCCGAACACCTATCTCTATTACGTGCTCGGCAATGGCCGTGCGATCCGCTACGGCGTTCGCGTCGGCCGCGACGGCTTCACCTGGACCGGCGTGCAGAAGATCACCCGCAAGGCCGAGTGGCCGGATTGGCATCCGCCGACTGAGATGATCGAGCGCCAGCCCTATCTGCCGCGCTTCATGGCCGGCGGTCCCGGCAATCCGCTCGGCGCCCGCGCCATGTATCTCGGCTCGACCGTCTACCGCATTCACGGAACCAACCAGCCCTCGACCATCGGCAAGTTCGTGTCCTCCGGCTGCATCGGCATGCTGAACGAGGACGTCTCCGACCTGTTCGATCGCGTCAAGGTCGGCACCCGCGTGGTGGTGATGCCGGGTGGTCCGCCGCCGGGAACTGCGACCGCATCCGCCGCGCCCGTGCCCGGCGCTGCCGGCCCCGCGCCGATGGCTGCGCAGGCCGGCCCGGTCGGAGGCACCCAGCCGACAGTGGTGCCGCCGCTGCCCGCGCCCGTCACCGTGCGCTGAACCGGCTTCGCAAGAATTGATCTGATGACGGCGCGTGATCTTCGGTCACGCGCCGTCGTCATTTGACCCATGCGCGCATGTCGCGCTTGCGCATGCTTGAACGGCTCCGCACCTCGATTACGTCCGGGAGGATTGCAACGAATTGAGGAGCACAGGATGCGCATCCTTGTTGCGGGCGCGACCGGCGCGGTCGGTCAGTATCTTGTTCCGGCGCTGGTCGCCGCGGGTCATTCGGTGATCGGCACGACACGGAGTGCGGCGAAAACAGAGCTTGTGCGGCGATTGGGTGCGGAGCCGGTCGTCGCCGACGGCCTCGATGCCGACAGTATGCGCGCTGCGGTGATTGCGGCAAAGCCCGACGCCGTCATCCACCAGATGACAGATCTCGCGGCTGCTACGGACCTCCGGCATTTCGATCGGGCTTTCAAGCGAACCAACGAGCTCCGCACCCGCGGAACCGACAATCTGCTCAACGCCGCACGCGAGGCCGGCGCTAGGCGCTTCATCGCGCAAAGCTTCTGCGGCTGGACCTTCAGTCGCGCCGGGGGAACGGTGAAGACCGAGACCGATGAGCTCGACCCGCATCCGCCGCGAGAGCTACGACGCACGCTTGAGGCAATCCGGTATCTGGAGCGAAGCGTCAGCGCTTCGACGAAGCCGGAGGGCATCGTGCTGCGCTATGGATTCTTCTATGGACCTGGCACCGGAACGCTCTCGCCGGCGATGATCGACCAGCTGCGTCACCGGCGTGTGCCAGTGATCGGCGATGGCGGCGGCACGTGGTCGTTCATTCACACCGAAGATGCCGCCTCTGCCACGCTTGCCGCGCTCGAACGCGGACGCGCCAGCAGCATCTACAATATCGTCGACGATCATCCGGCGCCGGTGAAGGATTGGTTGCCCGCGCTGGCCAAACTGCTTGGTGCGAAGCCGCCGCGTCACATTCCCGCTTGGCTCGGGCGCCTGCTTGCGGGCGAGCACATGGTTGCAATGATGACGGAGGTGCGCGGAGCATCCAACGGTAAGGCCAAGCGCGAGCTCGGCTGGCTGCCGGCGCATGCCTCCTGGCGCGGCGGCTTTGCCGATGCGGCACGGCAGCCCACCAGCCACCGCTCGGCGGCCTGAGGCTTCAGGCCAGCTTCCGCGGCAACTCGCTGTCCTTGGTGAAGGCGTCGATCGCCTCGACCATCTGGCCATAATGGATGCGCAAGCCATCCTCGGTGGCGTAGCCGAGATGCGGCGTCAGCACGAGATTGTCGAGCTTGCGGAAAGGATGGTCCGTCGGCAGCGGCTCGACCGAGAAGACGTCGATGCCGGCGCCTGCAATCCTCTTCTGCTGCAACGCCTCGAGCAGCGCCTGCTCGTCCACGATCGGCCCGCGCGCGGTGTTGACGAGGAAGGCCGTCGGCTTCATCCGCGCGAGATCGGCGGCCCCGACCAGCCCGCGCGAGCGCTCGCTCAGCACCACATGGATGCTGACGATATCGGCCTTGGCGAACAGCTCCTCCTTGGTGGCGTAGCCGACGCCGGCGTCCTTGCACTTCTCCGGGGTCAGGTTCGGGCTCCAGGCGATCACGTTCATTCCGAACGCCTTCGCAATGCCCGCCATCTTGCTGCCGAGCTTGCCGAGCCCGACGACGCCGAGCGTCAATCCCTCGATCTCGACGCCGGCAAAGGCCTGCCATGGCTCGCCCGCATGCATGCGCGCGTTCTCGCGGCCGATGCCGCGGGTCAGTTCCAGGATTAGGCCCATGGTGAGGGGCGCGGTCGGATCTCGTGAATATTGCGTGCCGCCGATGGTGACGCCGCGCGCCTTGGCGGCCTCCATGTCGATCGAGGCGTTGCGCATGCCTGAGGTCAGCAGCAGCTTCAGCTTCGGCAGGCTCTCGAAGAGGCTCTTGGGGAACGCGGTGCGTTCGCGCATCGCGCAGACGATCTCGAAATCGGCCAGCGCGCTCGCCGCGGCCTGCTCGGAGGCGAAGGGATGGCTGAACACGGTGACGTCGATGCGGTCGGACAGGCTTTGCCAATCGGCGACATCGAGGGCGAGGTTAAAATAGTCGTCGAGAATTGCACAGCGCAGCCGCGTCATCAGCGTTCTTCCATGGCGAGAGGTGGAACCAGGCCATGGTTGCGCGCAATCAGGACCGTGCGCAAGCCGTTCGCGTCTTCAAAAGTCCGACAGGTGGTGAGGCTCAGAGGTCGCGGGGCTTGAGCCGGATCGGCGCATTCATGCCGTGCTTGGCGCGCCAGGCGGGGCCGGGGCCGCGCATGTAATGCAGTTCGGGCCGGTAGGGGTTGAAAGCGGTGGCGAAGAAGCGCTTCCAGAAGCCCTTGATCTCCGAGGCGAACGCGGAGGCGCTGCCGGCTTCCGCCGGAACGGGAAGGGAATTGGTCTCGATCATGGCCATGACGCTGTCTCGCTGTGCTCCCGTTCATTCTGAGCGGGTGGCGCTGTTTCCGCGCGAAACCGAGCTTTGGCCTGATTTATTAAAAGATGGTTTCAATTGTCCGGATCGGCGGCGGGATGGTGTCCGTCCCGTATTCATCCGTGGTGAACGGAGGGAAAACATTGCCCTTTGGGGGCGGGATCGCTACATCGGCGGCAAGCAAATTTCCTCAAATCGAAGGTTTTCGGGACCGATGGCGCGCCAGTTCATCTATTTCATGCAGGGCCTGACCAAGAGCTACCCGACCCGGAAGGTGCTCGATAACATCCATCTGTCGTTCTACCCGGACGCCAAGATCGGCGTGCTCGGTGTCAACGGCTCGGGCAAGTCGACGCTGCTCAAGATCATGGCCGGCCTGGACAAGGAGTATAACGGCGAGGCCTGGGTCGCCCAGGGCGCCCGCGTCGGCTATCTCGAGCAGGAGCCGCATCTCGATCCGGCTCTCAGCGTGCGCGAGAACGTCATGCTGGGTGTCGCCAAGCAGAAGGCCATCCTCGATCGCTACAACGAACTGGCGATGAACTACTCCGAGGAGACCGCCGACGAGATGACCAAGCTGCAGGACGAGATCGAGGCCCAGGGCCTCTGGGATCTCGACAGCAAGGTCGACCAGGCCATGGACGCGCTGCGCTGTCCGCCCGACGATGCCGACGTGTCGAAACTCTCCGGCGGTGAGCGCCGCCGCGTCGCGCTATGCAAGCTGCTGCTCGATCAGCCCGAGCTCCTGCTGCTGGACGAACCGACCAACCATCTCGACGCGGAATCGGTGTCGTGGCTGGAAGGCCATCTGCGCAACTATCCCGGCGCGATCCTGATCGTCACCCATGACCGCTACTTCCTCGACAATGTCACGAGCTGGATTCTCGAGCTCGATCGCGGCAAGGGCATCCCTTACGAGGGCAATTACTCGTCCTGGCTGCAGCAGAAGCAGAAGCGGCTCGAGCAGGAGGGCCGCGAGGACGCTGCGCATCAGAAGACGCTGGCCCGCGAGCAGGAATGGATCGCATCCTCGCCGAAAGCCCGCCAGGCTAAATCCAAGGCGCGCTATCAGCGCTATGACGAACTGCTGAAACAGGCGAGCGAAAAGCAGACCCAGACCGCGCAGATCACGATTCCAGTGGCCGAGCGCCTGGGTCAGAACGTGGTCGACTTCGAAGGGCTCAGCAAGGGTTTCGGCGATCGCATGCTGATCGACGATCTCACTTTCAAGCTGCCGCCCGGCGGTATCGTCGGCGTGATCGGCGCCAACGGCGCCGGCAAGACCACGCTGTTCAGGATGATCACCAAGCAGGAACAGCCGGACAAGGGCACCATCACGGTCGGCGAGAGCGTTCATCTCGGTTACGTCGACCAGTCGCGCGACGCGCTCGACGGCAGCAAGAACGTGTGGGAGGAGATCTCCGGCGGCAACGAGCTGATCCTGCTCGGCAAGAGGGAAGTCAATTCGCGCGGCTATTGTTCGTCGTTCAACTTCAAGGGCGCCGACCAGCAAAAGAAAGTCGGCGCGCTCTCCGGCGGTGAACGCAACCGCGTGCACCTTGCGAAGATGCTGAAATCAGGCGCCAACGTTCTGCTGCTCGACGAGCCGACCAACGACCTCGACGTCGACACCTTGCGTGCGCTCGAAGAGGCGCTGGAGGATTTCGCCGGCTGCGCCGTCATCATCAGCCATGATCGCTGGTTCCTCGACCGCATCGCGACCCACATCCTGGCCTTCGAGGGCGACAGCCATGTCGAATGGTTCGAGGGCAACTTCCAGGACTACGAGAAGGACAAGATGCGCCGGCTCGGCCAGGACAGCATCATTCCGCATCGCGTGAAGTACAAGAAGCTGACGCGGTGATCTCAGCATGATGCGGCGGGTGCTCATAGCTGCGGTGATCGCTATCACCTGTGGCCTGTCGCCCGTCCGCGCCGCCGACGCCGCCTTCACCCAGTTCATCGCCTCGCAGTGGCCGGAGGCGGAGGCCGCCGGCGTGTCGCGCGCGACGTTCGAGCGAGAGACGCGCGGGCTCGAGCCTGATTACAAGCTGCCGGATCTCATTCTGCCGGGGCGCCCAGCGACCGGTGCGCCGTCGCAGGCCGAGTTCGTGCAGGTGCCGGCCGACTATGTCAGGGAAGCCTCGATCGCGCGGCTTGCGGGCGAGGGGCAGCGGCTGCTCCAAAAACATCGTCAGGCGCTGACCGAGATCGAGAAAAACTCCGGCGTGCCCGCCACCGTCATGCTGGCGATCTGGGGCCGCGAGACCGACTACGGCCGCTACACGCTGCCTTACGATCTCGTGCGCGTGCTGGCGACGCAGGCCTATGTCGGCCGCCGCAAGGACACCTATCGCAACGAGTTCATCCTCTCGCTGAAAATTCTCGGCGACGGCGTGGTGACACGCAAGGACATGCGCTCGTCCTGGGCCGGCGCGACCGGGCTCACGCAATTCCTGCCGTCCGAATATTACAAGCACGGCGTCGATTTCGACCGCGACGGCCGCATCGACATCTGGCATTCGGTGCCGGATGCGCTGGCCTCCGCCGCGCAGCAGCTCGTCAACAAGGGCTGGCAGAGCGGCGTGCGCTGGGCTTACGAGGTGCAGGCACCGGCCAAGGTCGATTGCACCGCCGGCGTGCCCGAGGTGACGAAGCCGATCGGCCAGTGGCTGCGCGAAGGCTTTGTGCCGGTGCGTGGACAAAAGCTCACTGCCGCCGAGCAGGCTCACCCGGCCTCGCTGTTGCAACCGGAAGGCATCTACGGCCCGTCCTTCCTGACCACAAAGAACTACTTCGTCATCAAGGAATACAATTTCTCCGATCTCTACGTGCTGTTCGTCGGCCATCTCGCCGACCGCATGACGAGCCCGCAACCGTTCGCGACGCCGTGGTCTGCCTCGAAGCAATTGCGAACCAAGGACGTCGAGGCGATGCAGCGCGGGCTCACGCGCGTCGGACTCTACAAGGATAAGATCGACGGCAAGGCCGGCATGCAGACGCGCGCTGCGCTGGGCGCCTACCAGAAGTCGGCAGGGCTCAAGGTCGATTGCTGGCCAAGCGAAGAGGTGCTGCGCTCAATCCAGGCGGCGCGATAGCTGCTGCAGGGCCAGCTAAAAGAAAAAGCCCGGCCGAGGTGCTCGGCCGGGCTTCGATCGCGGCGCTCATGAGCGCCGTGCGATCAGATCAGTAGCAAACGCGAACCGGGCGGACGGTCCAGCCGTAGCCGTCCCAGTAGCGCTGGCGCTGCCAGTAGCAGGGCGGGGGCGGCGGGCCGGGCTCGGCCACATAAACCGGTCCACCATAGGCGGGACGGCTCGATGCGATGGCGCCGCCGACGATCGCGCCGCCGATCAGGCCGGCTGCGATGCCGACGCCGACGCCGTCATGGGCCTGGGCGGACGGCGTGGCGGTCACCAGCGAACCGGCGATCGTCGCAACCGTGAGGGCGGCAACTAAAGTCTTCTTCATACGCTTAGCTCTCCTGAGAGATGGATGCTCCTTGTTAGGAGCGCCCGGGGTTCAAAGGTTCACGCAGACTCTGATGGATCTGGCCTTGCAGCTAGGAAGCGCGCAAATGGTCAATCCGCGGTAAACGCACACGGAGCTGTGACGAGAAAAAGCGGTCTTTTTCAGGCCCCTGGATGAACGGCGCATCCGGAATGAACCGGCCTGCGGCGACTTCAGCCACAGACTCTGGCGCGGCGGACGCGCCAGGCATAACCGTCCCAGAAGCGCTGCTTCTGCCAGACGCAGCCGTCGCCGTAATAGTCGTCGGCGACGTAGCCCGGGCCCGGTGCGTAGTAGCGCGGCGGATAGTAGCCCGGGCTATATCCCGGACCATATGCGTAGCCGGGGCCAGGGCCGGGCCCGTAATAGTACGGAGAGGCCAGCGCCCCACCGACAGTGGCGCCGCCGATGATCCCCGCCGCCACGCCCGCGGCGACGCCGCGTTGCGCCTGGGCTGGTGTAGCGGCGCTAAGGGCCACAGCGGCGACGGCAGCGATTGCCAGGAGCGACTTCTTCATTGGCTGACCTTTCGAGCAAAACACGCGGGAACTCTTTGGCGGTAAAGTTCCATATTTCGATTGAATGATCAATGAACGGCACCGTTGCTGGGGACGACCAATTAGCATGGACCGCAGCTCAGCCAGGGGAGGGTGATGGTGGGCAACGCGATGATAAATGCATTGATCGCTGCCGGGATCGTCTCCGCGATCGGCTACGGCTGGATCACCCATCTCCAGAACCGCGGCCAGCGGCGCTCCCGCGCCGGGGCCAGCGGCAACAGCGGTGGCGACACCTCCACGGGCACCAGCGACGGCTTCTCGTTGGGGAGCTGGTTTTCCAGCGATAGTTCCGGCAGCCCGGCCGACAGCGGCAGCTGCTCCAGCAGCGATAGCGGCAGTAGTGGCGGAGATTGCGGGGGCGGCGGCGATGGTGGAGGCGGCGGGGGCGACTAGATCCGCCGCAATCTTGATCCAGCGCAAGGCCCTATTTTAGAGCCGTTCTAGGCTGTTCCGGGCTAGTTTGGAATAGCTTCAAATTCCGCTTTTTCCTTTTGCATCCGGCCGGCCCCTTAAATATCGATGATGGCGCATCACCAAAGGGCCTGCCGCTTCCATGATCGTTTGTTCCTGTAACGTGCTGAGCGATGACGACATCCGCGCCGCCGTCGCCGAGTCCGACGACGCTGTGCGCCATGCAAAGCAGGTTTATGGTTGTCTCGGCTGTAGCGCCGAATGCGGCCGCTGTGCTCGGACGATCAAGACCATTATCGACGAAGCGCTCGGCCCCTGTGCCTCGTCCTGCTGCTCCGGCTGCCCGCACAACCACACTGTGGCTGCCAATGACGAGACGGCTCAGCCGGCCGAGTTCGCCCTCGCGGCCTGCTGAAATCTTCCGCAACCCTGGCTGAGCTTTTCCCCGGCTGCGTCCCCGTAGCCGGTTGCTCCAGTCTTTAAACTCATTTAGAAGCGTTCTAAATTCGGTTTACGGCCGATTTGGACTGCAAGAGCTGGAGTGAACCATGCAGGGCGACGCAAAAGTTATCGACTATCTCAACAAGGCACTGCGTCACGAGCTGACTGCGATCAACCAGTATTGGCTGCACTACCGCTTCCTCGACAATTGGGGCCTGCGAGACATGTCCAAGGTCTGGCGCAAGGAGTCCATCGAGGAGATGGAGCACGCCGACAAGCTTACCGAGCGGATCCTGTTCTTCGACGGCTTCCCGAACATGCAGGTGCTCGATCCCTTGCGTATCGGCCAGAACGTCAAGGAGATCATCGAGTGCGATCTCGCCGCCGAGATGAGCGCGCGGGCGCTCTACCAGGAAGCGGCGACCTACTGCCACAGCGTCAAGGACTACGTCACGCGCGACCTGTTCGAGAAGCTGATGAGCGACGAGGAGCACCACATCGACTTCCTCGAGACCCAGCTCGACCTGATCGGCCGCATCGGCCTCGAACTCTACACCCAGAAGCACGTCGGTGGGCTCGAGGGCGAGGGACATTAGTTTGGCGCGTTAGCGCTGCCCACAATTCCGTGTCGGCCTGGTGCGCAATTGCGCACCAGGCCGGGACGACAGCCTGGACGCCAGCTACAACTGCGTCTTGTAGAGCTCTTCCACGATCTCCTGACTCTGCGGCTCACCAAGGCCGGTCTGCTCGTGGACCACCTCGACGATGCTCGGCATCACCGAGCGCGGCACCTTGTCAGATGACCACAGCTTCGAGCGCATGAGGGCCTTGCCGCAGTGGAAATAGACTTCGCTGACGGCGACGTTCAGCACCGCGCGCGGCGACTTGCCAAACTCAACCATCGAGGCGAGCAGGTCCGGATCGGCCGACAGCGTGCCGCGGCCGCCGACGCGCAGCGTCTCGTCGAATCCAGGGACGAAGAACAACAGATGCACGAAGCCCGAGCCCTCGACGACATTCCGGAAACTGTCGATCCGGTTGTTGCCGGAGCGATCGGGCATCAGTAGCTGGTTGGGGCCGGCGACATGGACGAAGCCGACGCCGCCGCCGCGTGGTGAGGCATCGACGCTGCCGTCCGCTCCCGATGTCGCGAGCACGCAGAACGGCGACATCTCGATGAATTTCTTCGCATGGGTGTCGATTGCGGGACGCGCTTTCGCGATCACGCGCGGGCTCGGCTGGGCATAGATGGTGGCGAGGTCTTCGGCGCAAAGATCAGTCACGAAGGTCTCCCTGATTGAATGCCCGAGAATATCATCTCCCGGCCCGATCGCTATCCCCCTTTGTCGCGCCGCCACGGCCAGTCGATCACGCCCGCGCAGTACAGGGCCCACCAGATCAGCATCGGCTGAAGCGCCAGCCGGGGCCCGTGGTAGAGCCAGCTGTTGGGGATGGGTGGAAGGTCGATGCCTTCCAGGGCATGCTTGATGTTGGCCGGCCACACGAAAAGTGCATAGAGCGCCAGCGCAACGCCCGCCCACCAGCGCAGCGGCTTCGTCACCAGCGCAATCGCGCCCGCGATCTCGCAGACGCCAGTGATGAGGATCAGTTGTGTTGCGAAGGGGACCCAGGCCGGCGTGATCGCAAGCAGCTTGTCGGGAACAAGGAGATGCGCGATGCCAGCCGCGATGTAAAACGCCGCCAGCACAAAGCGCATCACAGCGCGCGTTCTGTCGTTCGAAAAAGCCATCGGCCGACCTAGCACGCGCGGCGCCGAGGCGCTATCGCGCGCTACACCGCATCCGCCGGCACGAAGCAACTGATGATGATGGCGCCGCGGTGACGGACGTACCACACCACGGCGTGACCGACCGGATTGCCGCGGTCGCGGATGATGGCGCGCTCGGGCACCTCCATCCATTGTCCCTCGATCGGCACCCAATAGGCGCCACTGCGCACGTCGTACTCCGTGCGATGGCCGTCGGAGACGTCGCAGCAGGGCACGCCGTTCGGTGCGATCACGCTCTTGAACCAGGCGCGGACGTCGGGGGGGACGTGATCATATTGCCCGTTGTCGAACGCGAACGCGGCGCTCGTCAGCGCGGTCAGCCAAACGCACAGTACGAGCCTGTGCATGCGATCCTCCTCATCGCGTGTCGTGCCATACGCGTGATTGTCTCACGCGTCGATTCGTACATCGATGCGATTAAGCCCGAGCCGCCGGCGTAATGCATGCTCAAATAATATGCGGGGTAGACGGCCGGTGATGCGATGCAAAATCAGCGGCGCGCAGATTCGATCGTTTGCTGCGGCGCGGCTTGCAGCAATTGCTGGACCTGCTCGCTGTAGAATTTTGCGTTTCCGGTGGTGCCGTGGCCGCGCGTTTGGGTGCTGGCGGGGATGAGATACAGTTTGCCGTTCTTGACCCGCGTCATCGCAGCGTCCGTGATGCCGGTCTCCGGCGGGTTACGCTCGTCGTCGGCGGAATTGATCAGCAGCAGAGACGCTTCGATCGCCTCCAGCTTCTCGCCGGCATTGTAGTCATGCGAGGACTCCCACTGGTAGACGAAGTCGTTGGCATCTGCCGTGATCGGCATGGCCAGCCGCTCGTCGACGATCTTGTCGGCCTTGGCCGCCGTCGGCGCCTGCGATTGATAGGCCAGCGTTCCGCCGATGCTCGCGATGCCGTAGGCGGTGATCGCGTATTTCATCATGCGCGGCTGGCTGGTGTAATTGCCGCCATTGTAGTCGGGATCGCTGCGGATGGTGTCGAGCATGATCCGCCGCAGCATCCAGTTGCGGGACGCCATCTCGGTCGGCTGCGAGGCCATCGGGATCAGCGCGTCCATCGCCTTCGGATATTTCTCGCCCCATAGCCAGGTGTGCATGCCGCCCATCGAATTGCCGATGACGAGCCGCAGGTGCTTGACCCCGAGCCCTTCCGTGACCAGGCGATACTGGGCTTCGACCATGTCGTCGTAATTGTATTTCGGGAAGCTCGTCTTCATCCCGTCGGACGGCTTTGACGATTTGCCATGGCCGACATTGTCGGGAATGATGATGTAGTATTTGGAGGCATCGAGTGGCTGTCCCGCGCCGAACAGCTCGCCGGCAAACGCTGATGACAGCATGCTCGCGCCCGAGCCGCCGGTGCCGTGCAGCACCAGGACCGGCTGGCCGCTGGGCTCACCCACGGTGGTGTAGTGCAGCTTCAGCTCCGGCATGGTCTCGCCGGTGTGGAACTTGAAATCCCTGACGACCCAGTCGCCCTGTTTCGGCGCCGGATAATCGGCCGCCCATGCGGCTGTCGAGATGGCCGACAACGAGACGGACAACAGGATGGCTGACAGTGCCGCGCAAGAAGCTTTCATGTTTATTCCCCCGTGCGGCTCTGGTCGGCGGCCGCGTTGCGGCGGAACTTAGCAGAACTGCCCGGGAGGATGTAGGATTTCGTTTTCGCCGGTCGTCCTTGAGGGAAAGGTCAGGAGAGACTGCATGTGCCGCAACATCAAGACGCTGTTCAACTTCGAGCCGGAAGCGACGGAGGACGAGATCCACGCCAGCGCACTCCAGTTCGTTCGCAAACTGTCCGGCTTCAACAAGCCGTCGCAGGCCAACGAGGCGGCCTTCGATCGTGCGGTGGCGGAGGTCTCGGAGGCTGCGCGAAGACTGCTGACGTCGCTGCACACCCATGCCCCGGCACGCGACCGTGAGGTCGAGGCGGAAAAGGCGAAGGAACGTTCGCAGCTGCGCTTCGGTTAGGCGGCTCGCGCGTCCGTTCCGTGACTTGGCTCACGGTGAAAGCGGTCTCAACGCGCGATGATGTTCGCCGGGCTTTTGACACCCCGGAGCACGACCATGAGCCGCCCCCTTCTTCCGCTGAAAGCAGGTGCCATCGTTTTCACGCTGCTGTGGACTGCGTGGATGACGTGGTGGAGCGGCTCGTTCTCGAGCGCGAACGTCGTGATCCTGGCCTTGTGCGGCGCAGCGGTCGGCTATCTGTGGTACCGCGCCATGCGCTGGCAGTTCGAGCGCATGGGCATGCTGCCGCGACGCGAGAACGGGACGAAATAGATTCGTCTGTCAGTCCTTGCCGTGCTTCTTCTTTTTCTTCTTTTTCCTGTGATCACCTTCGCTGTCCTCGTCCTCGTCACCGAGGGGCGCATCGTCGGTCTCCTGCACGGCTGCCTCGAGCGCCTCGCGCTCGGCGGCTTCATGCTCGCGCTGGCGGCGGCGCTCGTCCCAGGCGTCGAACAGCTGATCGAGCCAGGGCAGCACCTGCTCGATTGACGGCAATGGGCCGGGCGGGCCGGGCTCGCCGCGCGGACCTTGCGGCCCCGCCGGCCCTTGCGGTCCGACAGGTCCCTGTGCACCAGCCGCGCCGCGCGGTCCGGCTTCGCCCTGCTTGCCTTGCGGACCGGGCTTGCCCAGCGGTCCGGCCTTCCCGACCGGACCCGCCTTGCCCTGCGGACCCGGCTTGCCGCGCGCGCCATCCGGCCCGCGCTTGCCCGGATGACCCTGCGGTCCCGGCCGCCCCGGTTCGCCCTGCCGTCCGCGCGGTCCCTGAGGTCCCTGCCGTTTTTGTTCGTCTGCCACGCCGCTGCTCCCTTGACCGGAAGCAAGCTAATTAGCGGCGTTTGACGACAGCAGCAATTCCGCCCGGGCTCGCGCCTGAGCATGATCAACACCAATCGGCGGCACTTCGCGCGCTAGTCGTGATAGGCGGGGACTTCGATGCCGGAGGCGGCATAGAGCCTGATCTTGTTGCGCAGCGTGCGCACCGAGAGGCCGAGCACGCGCGAGGCGCGCGTGCGATTGCCGTCGCAGCGGGCGAGCGTCTGCAGCACGAGCTCACGCTCGACCTCGTCGACGGTCGCGCCGATCAGCAGCGGAACGATCTGGTTCGGTGAAAGGACATACGCGCCCGGTTCGGACGCAGCGACATGAACAGTGGTCATCGACACACTCCCCGATCAACGCCCGCTTCCGTTTTTGGAAGCGGATCGAGAACAAACGACCCCCAAGCCGTAAATCTACGGTGGGCGGGTTTGGTTAACGAAAGGTTAACCGCGGGGCGATCGCACCAATTGACCTTGGGAATGCCGCCGCACCGCCGCGATTGGCACGGACTGCATATTTCTGCGAGCATATTCCGCATTACAAAGCAGGCATCATCCCGCTTACACCGTCCGGTATCCGCCATCCACCATCACGATCGTTCCCGTGACGTAGGCCGACATGTCCGACGCAAGGAAGATCGCTGGACCCACGATGTCCTCGGGCTTGCCGGTGCGCGCCAGCGGGGTGTGATCGACGAAGGCCTGCACCAGCGCCGGATTGGTCGCCCGCACATTGGCGTTGATGTTGGTCTCGATGAAGCCCGGCCCGATCGCATTGACGCGCACGCCCTCCTTGCCGAGCTCGACCGCGAGCGCCTTGGTGAAGCCGAGCACGCCGTGTTTCGAAGTGGTGTAGGCCGCCGAGCTCGGCGTGCGCAGATGCACGAAGGACTGGATCGAGCCGATATTGACGATGCGGCCCTTGGCTGCGCGCAACGGGCTGAGGAACGCCTGCGTCATGTTGAAGACGCCGTTGAGGTTGAGCGCGATGATGTCGTTCCAGTCCTTTGCCACTGTCTCCGGCTCGGCGGTGAAGGCGTTGCGGCGGGTAATGCCGGCATTGTTGACGAGGATCGAGACCTGTCCGACCTTGTCGGCGACCTGCTTGGCGAGCGCGAAGCAGTCGTCGCGTTTGGTCACGTCGAGCGCAAAGCTCTCGGCCTTGCCCCCGGACTTGCGGATGCCCTCGGCGGCTTCCGCGACCGTGTCGGCGTTGACGTCGAGCAGCACCACCTGCGCGCCCTCGCGGGCGTAGCCGGTCGCGATGGCCCGCCCGATGCCCGAACCGGCGCCCGTGACGATCGCAATGTGGTTTGCGAGCAATGCCATGACAATTTCCTCCCGATTTCTTTTCGAAGTTTCATGAAAGGCTAACTCGAAATTAAGGGGTCGGAAACGGCGGCCTTGGCATACTGGTCTCGATTGCTAAACGTTGCGCGCATGATGGAACGGCTTGAATCCTGGAAACTGGCACTCGAACGCCTGCGGTCGGCGGACGGCGCCGATTGGGCCGAGGCGGGGCGGCTGGTGGCCGAGATCGCGCGGATGAGCACCGATACCATGCTGCGTCAGGCTGCCGAGCAGGCGCTTCCTGTGCTGCGCCAGGCCGTGGACAATGACGATCACAGCGTCACGCTGGCGGCCCGCCGCCGTCTCGGCGTGGTGCTCGATGTCGTTCACGACCTGACCGGGCCGCGCTTCGGCCGCCGCAATGCTGCGCCGAAAAAATTGTCCAGCGAGGATCGCGCCCGCAAGGTGCTCGGCCTGCCGCTCGCGGTGCAGCTCACCTGCGAGGACATCAACCAGGCCTATCGCCGCGCGGCCAAGGGCATGCACCCCGACCACGGCGGCAGCGCGCAAGCCTTCATCGACCTCGCCGCCGCGCGCGATATCCTGATCCATCCCCGCGCCTACAAGGACGCGTGAGGGCTCAGCTCTTGTTCACGCAGCTCGGATAGGGCGCGGCTTCACCTGCTACGATCGGGCAGAGCTCGATCGGGCTGAGCGCGCGCAAACGCGCCTGCCAGCGGTCGTCGTTCACCGGCGGCTCGTCGGTTTCGGGGCCGCGCTCGGCCCACTGGATTGTGTAGTAGTCGGTCGTGCCCTTGAGCGTGACCAGGAGTGCGGTCTCGCTGTGCCGGGTCGGGCCCCTATCCACGCGGCCGCAGCCGATCACGGCGACGAAAGCTTCGAAGCGGCCGAACGTGGTGGCGCCGAGCGGCCTTGCCGCGAAGCTGTCGGGGCAGGCGGATTTGAAACCGCCCGCGATGGAGCCCGCGAACTTCTCCGGCGATGACCCTGGAGTGAGCGTCATGCCCTTCTCGCCGGTCACGGTGATCATCTCGGTCCAGCGTTCAGGCGTCTCGCCCCTCAGCACGGCCTCGCGGATGTAGTGGCCGCCCGTGGTGTTCTCGAACACCACGGAAAAATTCGAAGGCATCGCGAAGCTGACCAACTGGCCGAACACCGGCGAGATCACGCGGAAGGATTGCGGGGCCTGCGCGTGCGCCGTTGCAGCGAGCAGGAGCGATGCGGCGAGAATGGTTGCTGTCGCCGGTGCGCGCATCGATGGCTCCAAAGCCGCGAGGTGGAAAAAACGAGCGGGCAAAAACAAGCAGGCAACGATGCTGGCATCGCATCCCTGCCCGGATCTTGTCGTCCGCCGATCGGACGTGATGCGCCTCCCGACAATGATGGGGAGGGATGGCGCGGGACGCTTGGGGGCGCGCCCCGAACAAGATGTGAGTAGGTCCGCCAACCGGCCAGGTTCAAAGCGCGTGCGCGGAATTGCGTGATTTCGCCCGGAAAGCCAGTTGTCCGTCCAAAAAGAAAAGGACGGACCGCTCGCGCGATCCGCCCCTTCAAATCCGATCTGTCGCGTCACGCCTAGAGCGTGCAGCGGCGTTCCGCGCGCAGCTTGATCTGGAGCTCCGAGGCGGCCGTGAAGGTCGGGAGCGGTTTGCTGACGACCTTGTAGGTCGACACGCCCCACTGGAACGGCTTGTACTTCAGGTCCTCGTTCCAGACCTGGCAGATGCCGGTGTTGTCCCAGCGGATCACGTAATAGCCGACCGCGGCAGAGGCCGGCACGGCGAACACGGAGGTGGCGATGCCGGCAACGGCACAGAGGGCGAGAACGCGACGCATGAAATATCTCCTGATGGGAACGTGAGACGGAAACTGGTGCGGCAAAATGGTGCGGCTGGCAAGCGGGGCGGCGACCGTTCACGGACATGTCAGCCGTTCGTCGGCTGTTCGAATGACCCTTATGCCTTGACTGTCGCCTGACTATCACACGTCACCCCTTCGCCAGCGACGCCACCGCCTCGATCTCGATCAGCATCTTCGGATCGGGCAGCGCGTGGACCACGCAGGTGGTGCGGGCGGGGTAGGGCGGCGGGCCGAAGGCGCCGGCGTAGAGTGCGTTCATGGCGGCGACGTCGGAGGCGCGGGTCAGCAGCACGTTGACCTTGACGAGATCGCGGATCTCGGCGCCGGCCTCCGCCAGCACGCGCTTGATGTTGACGACGACATTGGCGAACTGCGCCTCGAAGCCTTCGGGCAGCGCGCCGCTCGCGTCGAAGCCCGGAATGCCGGAGACGAACAGGAGATCGCCGGCGCGCGTGGCAAAGGACAGCGGCGGCGCCTTGACGTGCGGCGGGGGCGCGAAATGCTGGATCGGCATGAGGTCACCTCGAATGGACGGCTGGGAGCGCAAGCCTAGCGGCAGCTCGGGGCGCCTCCAACAAAAAACGCGAAAACAACCCTATGCACAGTAGGCATCCGGCGGAAATCATTGATGTTTCTTTTTGACTTCGGGAAAAGCAAAATAATTGTTGCTCCGTCGGGCAAAACAGGGGCAGAATGGCATGATGGCGGGTAAGCGTCTTGTCGCGCCAAACTCCGCCGTCATGCACCGGCTCGACCGGGGCATCCAGTACGCCGCGGCTTCTCGGTTCACCATCGCCCTCTCTGGAATACTGGATCGCCCGGTTAAACCGGGCGATGACAGTTGAATGCGCTGCTGCACCTCGCGCCTCAATGCCGCCCCCATCATGTTGCCGCCGCGATGCATCGGATACATTCGCTGCGTCTGATTCGTTTCCCTCCTTGAAGAATAGCCCCCGGAGACCCCTCATGAAGTTCGCATCCACCCTTCGCGCCGCGCTGGTCGGCATCGCCGCGCTTGCCGGCCTCTCGACCTCGGCGCTGGCCGACGGCGGCACGGTGGTGCTGACGATCTACAAGGCGGGCTGGATCATCGGCGGCTCCGGCGGCTCGGGCGTGCTGAACTTCCGCGGTCGCGCCTATTCACTCTCGACCGGTGGTCTCGATTACGGTCTCGTCTTCGGCGGCTCCAAGACCGTGCTGCGCGGCCGCGTCTCCAACATCAACCGGCCCTCCGACATCGCCGGCGTCTACGGCGCCGCCGGTGCGGGCATCGCGGTGGGCCGCGGCGCGCGTGCGATCGTGCTCACCAATCAGAAGGGCGCCGTGCTCGAGCTGTCCGGCACGCAGGTCGGCCTGATGGCGAATGCGGATCTCAGCGGGCTCGCGATCACGATGCGGTAGGGCGAGTGCCGGAGGACTCGGTGCCGTAGGGTGGGCAAAGGCGCGCAAGCGCCGTGCCCACCACGGTGTCAGCGGCATACGAAAAGTTGGTGGGCGCGCGTCGCTTTGCCCACCCTACGAGACCTGCGGCCTAGGCGCTCACCATCGCATGTACCCGCTCGCAATGCGCGACGAGGTTTGCATGCGCGTCGACGAAGGCCTTCAGCGGCGTCGGGATCGGGAAGTAATAGATGTTGGCGATGAAGCCGTAGATGCCGGCATCGATGCTAGCAGGCGTCGCGCCGTGGACAAAGCCGCCTGCCGGCACGATCTCCGCCAGCACCTGCAGATCGGCGAGCCCCCGCGCATAGGCCTGCTCGGGCGTGTAGCGGCCGATGCCCTGGAAATGATAGCGCTGCGCATTATACGCTTTCGCCTTCTCGAACCCGGCCGCGTCGATCTGCTTGTGCTGCGCAATGAAGGCGTCGCGAAACGCGGGATAATAGCGTTCGTCCTTCCAGCGCGAATACGACATCACCCAATAGAGATCGTCGAGCATGCGCGTGACGAAGTGGTTGATGCGGCGCTGCTCCGCTGAAAGCCCCGCGTCGATAGTCAGGCGGTATTTCGCGGTCGCGTGCGCGATGATGGTCTCGCTGTCGCCGATCGTCTCGCCGTCATCCACGATATAGGGCAGCTGCCCGCGCGGCGCGGCGGAGGCATCGAACACATGCTCATGCAGGAACGGGACGCAAGCGAGCTTCAGGAAGGCATAGACCTTGAGGCCGTAGCCGTTATTGTCGGCGACGCCGAACAGGTCTGGATAGGAATAGAGGGTCAGCATGGGACACGCTCCTCAAGCTGAAGTCGTATCGCCGCAGTGACGCCCTTGCAACAGTCTCGCGCTTTGTGCGCCGCCTCCTTCGATCGGAGGACGATAGATGTCGCCCGTTCGCAGTATGGAATCGCTCGACATTCCTGCAGCGATCCAAGGCCCGACATGCGACATTCATCGACCCGCCGAGTGATTGCCGCCCTGTGCTGTGGCACGGTATTTTTGGCCGGACTGGCTCTCGTAGCACCGTCGAAGGCCGCAGACATCGTGCCGGGACCGTACACGAAAGCGCCGCCGCTCGTGGCCTCGTCATGGACCGGCTTCTACGCCGGGCTCGGTCTCGGCTTTCGATCGACCAGTGCCGATCTCACCACCACATCGGTGCTGCAAGACGGCGTTGCCCGCGACCTGACGCGAGCCGTGCTCACCCAGCCGTTCGACGGCACCGGCTTTCGCGTCAATCCCTATGCCGGCGTCAACTGGCAGGTCGCACCCAGCTGGGTCGTCGGCGTCGAAGGCGATATCGGCTTCGGTGACAAGACCACGGCACTCCCCGGGTTTCGCGCCTCGCCCCGGGCCGGCTCGTCCACCTTTGGGGTCGACAGCCTGTCGGTCAAAGCGGGCTGGGATGCGACCTTGCGCGGCCGCGCCGGCTATCTGCTGACGCCGGCGACGCTGATCTATGCCACCGGCGGCCTCGCCTGGCAGCACTATGACGTCTCCCTGGTCTGCGTCAGCGCCAGCTGTGCCAGCAACGGCCTCGCACCCAAGCTGATCTCGAAGTCCGCAACCAGTACCGGCTGGACGTTGGGTGCCGGCATTGAGACCGCGCTTTGGGGCAACTGGCTCGTGCGCGCCGAATATCGCTACGCGGATTTCGGCGCCGCGCCGTTCAATTTCACGCGCACGGCGACCGCAGGCCCGGCGCTCACGGTCGACAATTTCGACGCGAGCTTGCGGACCCACTCCGCAAGCGTCGGCCTCGCCTGGAAGTTCGGCGAGCCCGTCATCGGCGGCCGTTCGGATCCGCTGGCCGCGCAGGCCGCGATCCTGCCGTCCTGGACCGGCGCGTATGTGGGCTTGGGCCTGGGTGCGCGCGCCACGCGCACCGATCTCATCACGACGTCGGAATCGCGTGCCGGCTTCCCCGAGGATCTGACGCGGCGCGCCACCATTCGCCCGATGGACAACACCGCGTTCCGCGCCAACCCCTATGCCGGCTATCTCTGGCAGTTCGCCCCGCAATGGGCCGCGGGCGTCGAAGGCGATTTTGGTTTTGCCGACAGCACCACCACGCGCGAAGGCTTCACCACCATATCGCTCGCCGACTCCCAGTCGCGCGGCGAGAGCCTGGCCATTCGCACCAAATGGGACGCCAGCCTGCGGGGCCGGCTCGGCTATCTCGTGATACCGCGGACACTGCTCTACGCGACCGGCGGCGTGGCCTGGCAGAACTACGAGCTGACCTCGACCTGCGTCAGCGTCGTCTGCGGCCTTTTCGGGTTGACGCCGGCGATCATCACCGGGTCGACCACAAAAGCAGGGTGGACGGCCGGCGGCGGCATCGAAACCGCGCTCTTCGGCCACTGGCTGGCACGCGCCGAATATCGTTATGCCGACTACGGCAGTTCGTCCTTCACTGTCGCCAGATCCGCCACCGACGCCGGGCGTAATCCGTCCGCCAGCACCTACGACGTCGCGATGCGGACGCATCTGGCGACGTTCGGGGTGACGTATCGGTTTGATTGAGAAGAGCGACAGCCGCTTGCTGTGATCCCGCGGCGCTGGTTTGGCCCCGACAACGCCGCCCGAAATCGCTACACTCTGCATCCTGGTGACGTCAGCAGGATGGGATCCCATGGCGAGAGAATTGGAAGGCAAGGTGGCGGCCGTGACCGGGGCCGCGTCGGGCATCGGATTGGCCAGCACCGAGGCGATGCTGGCCGCGGGCGCGCGCGTGGTGATGGTCGACCGCGACGCCGCGGCGCTGAAGGCGCTCTGCGACAAGCACGGTGACGCAGTGATCCCGCTGCTCGTCGACCTGCTCGACCCAAAAGACTGCGCAACGCTGCTGCCGCGCGTTCTGGAACAGGCCGGCCAGCTCGACATCCTGCATGCGAATGCCGGCACGTATGTCGGTGGCGATCTGGTCGATGCCGACACCATGGCGATCGACCGGATGCTGAACCTGAATGTCAACGTCGTGATGAAGAACGTGCACGATGTGCTGCCGCACATGATCGTGCGCGGGACCGGCGATATCATCGTCACGAGCTCGCTTGCGGCGCATTTTCCGACGCCGTGGGAGCCGGTCTATGCGTCGTCCAAATGGGCGGTCAACTGCTTCGTCCAGACGGTGCGGCGCCAGGTCTTCAAGCACGGCATCCGCGTTGGATCGATCTCGCCCGGGCCCGTCATCAGCGCCCTGCTGGCGGATTGGCCACCGGAGAAGCTGAAGGAAGCCAGGGACTCGGGAAGCCTGCTGGAGGCCAGCGACGTGGCTGAGGTCGTGATGTTCATGCTGACGCGGCCGCGCGGCATGACCATTCGTGATGTGGTCATGCTGCCGACCAATTTCGATCTTTAGGGCCCTAACGGTCCTGCGAACCCTTCGATGCGGCGGTGAATATCGCCAATTGCGCGTCGAAAGCGCGCCTGAACGCCGGCCGCGCTTCGCCGCGGGCGACGTAGGCGGCGATTTCTGGATATTCATCCAGCAGGCCTGACGCGTTCAACCGGCGCAGCACCGTCACCATCATGAGATCGCCGGCGCTGAACGCGCCTTCGAGCCAGTCGGCATCGCCGAGGCGGCGGGACAGTTCGCCGAGCCTGACACGAACGCGATCCCTGAGCATCGGCAGCCGCTCCGCGTACCAGCTCTTGTCGCGCTCGAACAGCATGGCCATCCCGAGCTCGATGATCGGCGGCTCCAGCGTGCTCAGCGCGGCAAACATCCACGCGATCGCGCGGGCGCGGGAGTGCGGCCCCGTCGGCAGCAGCCCGTTATGGCGGTCGGCGATATGGAGCACGATCGCGCCGGACTCGAACAGGGTGAGGTCGCCGTCCTCATAGGTCGGAATCTGCCCGAATGGATGCAGGGCGAGATGGGTGGGTTCTTTCATCGCTGTGAACGAGACGAGGCGAACGTTGTAAGGCTGGCCGATCTCTTCCAGCGCCCAGCGCACCCGCATGTCGCGCGCCTGTCCCTTGCCGCGGTCGGGAGAGTTTGCGAAGGCGGTGATGGTGGGGGGCATCGGGAGGGCTCCGGGGTTGATCGCGTTTTGCGTTCGGAGGACGAATGGAATGAGTGGATTCCGACAGGTTAATGGGTTTTCGTGGACCCCGTAGCCCGCATGAGCGATAGCGATATGCGGGGCAGCTGCCGGCCCCGGATGTCGCTGTCGCTCATCTGGGCTACAAGAAAATCCCGCCGCCACTGTCGGATCGTTGCCTCCTGCCTCGTCCTTGGAACATCGGCGCGCCGCCGCGCGTCCGCCCGAGGCAAGAGGATTTCCATTCATGACCTCCATCACGCCGTTTCTCTGGTTCGACAACAACGTGCCGGAGGCCGTCGCCTTCTACAAATCGGTGTTTCCCAATGCCAAGGTTGAGACCGTCAGCGACTTCATGGCGGCGTTCGAGCTCGAAGGCCAGCGCTTCAACGCGCTCAACGGCGGCCCGCAATACAAGTTCAACGAGGCGGTGTCGTTCTTCATCAGCGTGGAGACGCAGGCGGAAGTCGATTATTTCTGGGACAGGCTCACCGCCGACGGCGGCGAGGAATCCCGCTGCGGCTGGCTCAAGGACAAGTTCGGGCTATCCTGGCAGGTGATCCCATCAGCGCTCGGCCGCTACCTCGGCGATCCCGACCGCAGCAAGGCGAACCGCGTCATGCAGGCGATGATGCAGATGAGAAAGATCGTGATTGTGGATCTGGACAGGGCGTATGCGGGGTGAACTTGTCGCGGGATGCGTTGCCAAATCGGCGGTGTCGTCCCGGCGAAGGCCGGGACCCATACCGCGGAATCCATCGGTTGCGGACGCTCGCTGTACCGGACCTCGAGTCTCCGCCAAACCACTCCCTGAGGTTATGGGTCCCGGCCTTCGCCGGGACGACGCCTGAGGGTGGAGCGCTATCGCAAATTCACGCTACGCCGCGATCCACTTCGCCAGCTCCCGCCACGGTTCGATCGTCCAATGCCCGGACGCCGCCCCGGACGGCGAGGGCAGCACGAACAATTCGGGCAAACTCTCATCGCGCTTCTGCCGCCCCAGCGCAATTACGCTGGACGGCCTGCCATAAAACAAGCTCGCCGCCTTCTTGCTCGTGAACGCAATTGTCCGTGGTCGATACTTCTCGATTTTGGCCCTGAAGCCTGGCACGTCGATCGTGTCAGCCGCGATCTGGTGATCCATCCCGGCGCCCGACTTGGAGAGATCGGTGAATCCGATCCCGAGCTCCAGCAGCGCGGCGAACTCGCCCGGCTGATAGCGCCGCGGCGTGATCCCAGCCTCATGGATCGCGCGCCAGAAGCGGTTGCCGGGATGGGCGTAGTAGTGCCCGAGCTCCGCCGAGCGCGTGCTGGCAGCGGTGCCGACGAAGACGAGGCGGAGGTTGGCGAGGAGTTGGTCGGGGAGGCGGTCAGCCACTCGTAAGTCGTCCAGATTTGCAGCAAAACCGACGCAGAGACGCTATTTCTTGAACAGCTCGCTTTGAATTGCTTCATGTTCAATCGCGACCTTGGTGCTGGTGCCATCCAAAGCGTGATTGATCTCGCTTCGCCACATTTCAACGTATGCCGACCGAGTGCTGCCTACGATGCGGTGGATCGCCTGATTGATGCGTGGCCACTTTGCCAGGTGGTTGGCTAATGAGAGCAAAAGATCTCCTCGCGTCATCGGCCATTGCTGCTTAAACAGCCTGGGCAATAACGCCGCGATGACCTGTTCATCAGAATCCCAGCGCGCGCCGACAAACAACTTGCGAAGCTCGGCCAGTGTCCATGCGGCCGTCTGAGCCCGGTCGCTCTTGTATTCCGAGAGGGCAGACTTGCCAACCGCCGGGTCATTGAGGATCGCGGCAATTAGCATTGCAATGCGTTCCTCCTGACGGCCAGTCAATGCTATACTGCGAGCGAGTTCCTTTGCTCGCCGCTTCACAAGTTCGATGTCCTCATGCTCGATGACATAGCTTCTGTCATTGGCGTCGGGCGGGAGCTCGAATTCGAGCATGATCTCGCTGATCAGTTTTTCAATGTCGATGTGCTTTTGATCATCCGCGCTGAGAGACGAGAGATCGATGGAGATTGTTCCGTCGGCGTTTACGGACGCGGAAAGTTGCCCCCGGGCGTGTAGTATACGCCGGCACATCGGGGCGTCGATGGCGCTTGCCAGTAGGCAACTCCATAGTATGGACTTTAGTACCGAGCCCTCATAGTAGCTTCGCGCCGCTGCGGCGCCTTGCTGTTCTAAGAGCAGCGTACGCATGCGCGCGCGCGCAACTTTCTTTTCTTGTCCTGTTCCGATCAATTCCCTGATTTGTACAACGATGCCATGCCGATTTGGGTTTGCTTCTGCAAAGCTCGCCAATCTCGGTCGCAATACTCGCAATGATCCAGCATGCATCGAAGTCGCAGTAGGAACGAAAGCATAGACTTGAGGATCGCCAATGCTTGCAGTTAAGCTGCTTTCCAGCGGTTGAATAGGCGATTGAAAATCTTCCAAAATTCGAAACCCGGCGACGCGGCCCGTTAGCTCGTCGATTTCTTGCACGACCAATCGAGGGTCGTCGGGATTACTAAAAACTGGCAAAGCGAAACCGATCCCGCTTTGAGTTAAAGGCAGGCAGCCTACCAGATTTCTCGTCTCTGGCTTCTTTCGTCTCAAAGGGCGCCCCAGCCTTGATAGAGGTCCTTCGCTGCTGCCTCTAGTTGAGCCTGATAATACTCCGGATGGCGGCCAGGCACAAAGTTGTACGGTTGAATTATGGCGCCCGCCTTCTGTAACTCCTTCAGCCACGGCGCGCCATCGTCCCATAGTGTGTGAGGAACAATTATTGCAAGTAGATTGTCCTTGAGTGGGACCTTCTCGGCGAGGATGACTTCGATGGAGCATATCCGGTCGTCCGGTTCGTTTCGCCCGGGTGATGTGAGCAAGTTCAAATAGGCCCGCGCAAGAAAGTCATATGATTTGGTCAAGGCTGAAGGATCCGGGAGGGCATAAATATTCCCCTCGAAATAGGAGAGCCGTGAGCCAAAAGTACCCATTATGAGTTTATTTGGCCTGGATGTGTCCGTCCCCAAGCTGAAATCCTCTACGGCCATCTCATCGGTCAGCATGTGCTTATACAGCCGCTTGGAAAATGCTCCGGTGTCAAAGGCAAATGTTGCCGTCGCCTTTTGAATTAGTTTCGCGTTGAAAATAAAGCAGCACGGACAGGCTGCTTCGACTTTGACCGCCCCGTCTCCACTCACGCGGTACGCCGGGCGACCATAGAAGAAGTACGCGAGAGGTTCTCCGAAGACCTCGCACTGAAGAAGGTCAATTTGCCCGGCCTTCGCGATGTCGGCTGCGACAAGAGCCTTGGTAATGTGTGTGAGGGGCATAGGCGGCCAGTTCGGGTCTGGCTGCTTATCCACCCAGTCGCGAAAATCCGTTCTACCGCCAGCAAGTTTTGCCATGGCGTGGCCCTAAGCGCGTGCCCCTTCACAACACCCGATTGCTCTCCTTCACCTTCTCGGCATCCAGATACAAGTTCTCGCCCATCTCCTTGAACTTCGCGCTCATCTGCTTCATGCCGTCCTCGGCCGTCCCGCTCATCGACATGCCCACGCCGTTCGGATCATTCAGCGTCGCCGCATAATCCCGCACGTCCTGCGTGATCTTCATCGAGCAGAATTTCGGGCCGCACATCGAGCAGAAATGCGCGACCTTGTGGGCTTCTTTCGGCAGGGTCTCGTCATGGAAGTTTTTGGCGGTGTCGGGGTCGAGGCCGAGGTTGAACTGGTCGCTCCAGCGGAAGTCGAAACGGGCGCGGGACAGCGCGTCGTCGCGCAGCTGCGCGGCGGGGTGGCCCTTGGCGAGATCGGAGGCGTGGGCGGCGATCTTGTAGGTGATGACGCCGACCTTGACGTCGTTGCGGTCGGGCAGGCCGAGATGCTCCTTCGGCGTGACGTAGCAGAGCATGGCGCAGCCGAACCAGCCGATCATGGCCGCACCGATGCCCGAGGTGATGTGGTCGTAGCCCGGCGCGATGTCGGTGGTCAGGGGCCCGAGGGTGTAGAACGGCGCTTCGCCGCACTCCTTGAGCTGCTTGTCCATGTTGATCTTGATCTTGTGCATCGGCACGTGGCCGGGGCCTTCGATCATGACCTGGCAGCCCTTGTCCCACGCGATCTTCGTGAGTTCTCCGAGCGTCTCGAGCTCGGCGAACTGGGCGCGATCGTTGGCATCCGCAATCGAGCCCGGACGCAGGCCGTCGCCGAGCGAGAACGAGACGTCATACTTGCGCATGAGGTCGCAGATCTCGTCGAAATGGGTGTAGAGGAAGCTCTCCTTGTGATGCGCCAGGCACCACTTCGCCATGATCGAGCCGCCGCGGCTGACGATGCCGGTGACGCGGCTGGCGGTGAGGTGGATGTATTGCAGGCGCACGCCGGCGTGGATGGTGAAATAGTCGACGCCCTGCTCGCACTGCTCGATCAGCGTGTCCTTGTAGAGCTCCCAGGTCAGCTTGACCGGATCGCCGTCGCACTTCTCCAGCGCCTGATAGATCGGAACGGTGCCGATCGGCACCGGCGCGTTGCGCAAAATCCATTCGCGGGTGGTGTGGATGTTGCGGCCCGTGGAGAGGTCCATCACGGTGTCGGCGCCCCAGCGGATCGCCCACACCATCTTCTCGACCTCTTCCTCGACCGATGACGTCACCGCCGAGTTGCCGATATTGGCGTTGATCTTGGTGAGGAAGTTGCGGCCGATGATCATCGGCTCGAGCTCTGAGTGGTTGATGTTGCAGGGAATGATGGCGCGCCCGCGCGCGATCTCGGAGCGCACGAACTCCGGGGTGATGAAGGCGGGCACTTCCGCGCCAAAGCTTTCGCCGTCGGCAAGGGCTGCTTCCGCACGCTCGAGCTGCTCTTTGCGGCCGAGATTTTCGCGTGCGGCGACGTAGATCATCTCCTTGGTGATGATGCCGGCACGGGCAAATTCGAGCTGCGTGATCTTGTGGCCGTCGAGGCCGCGCAGCGGCTGGTGATAGGCCGAGAAGGCACGCGCGGCCTTGTCGGTGGAGACGCTGCCGTTGTCCTCCGGCTTGATCTGCCGGCCCTGATATTCCTCGACGCCGCCGCGCTCCAGCACCCAGGCCTTGCGGCCGCGCGCGAGGCCGGCGTTGACGTCGATGGTCACGCTCGGGTCGGTGTAGGGGCCGGAGGTGTCGTACACCGGCAGGTTCGGCTCGCCCGCGCCTTCGGACAGGATGATCTCGCGCAAGGGCACGCGGAGATCAGGGGCGGCATCGGGCGAGGCGAAGATTTTTCGCGACGAGGGCAGCGGGCCGGTGGTGACGGCGGGGACGGTCTTGTCGGGATTGGAGCGGATGTTCATGGGATCCTCCGGTTTAATTCGGTTGTGTGTGCGCCGAAACGACGCTGGTGATCATTTGCTCCGTCATTGCGAGGAGCTCTTGCGACGAAGCAATCCAGACTGTCTCTGCGGAGAGACTCTGGATTGCTTCGCTGCGCTCGCAATGACGGGGTGAGAGAGTGAGGCGCACGCATCACGCCGCCTCCGCGGACAGGCCGAGCCACTGCCGCACCCGCGCATCGGGGTCGGCGTTCTGGGTGACGTCGCTGACGACGGCGATGGAATCCGCGCCGGCGGCAAAGATCTCCGCGGCGTGCTCGAACTTGATGCCGCCGATCGCGACCAGCGGAATGTCGCCGATGCGCTTCTTCCATTCCGTGATCTTTGGAATGCCCTGCGGCTCGAATCGCATCGACTTCAAGGTGGTGAAGAAGATCGGGCCCAGCGCGACATAATCGAGTTTGGCGGCGAGCGCGGTGTCCAGCTCCGCATCGTCGTGGGTGGAAACGCCGAGCGACAGGCCGGCCTCGCGGATGGCGCCGAGGTCTGCGTCGGCAAGGTCCTCCTGGCCGAGATGCAGATACTTTGCACCGGCGACAATCGCAGCGCGCCAATAGTCGTTGACGACCAGCTTGGCTTGCGTGCCCGCGGTGATCGCGAGCGCATCGGTGACCATCTGGAGCGATTGGGAGTCGTCGAGGTCCTTTGCGCGCAGCTGGATGGTGCCCACGCCGAGTTTGGTCAGGCGCTCGACCCAGGCGAGGCTGTCGACGACCGGATAAAAGCGATCAGGATACGGCATGCCAGAACGGTGTCCCAACGACAGGGGTGGAAGGAGAGGCGAAATCGCGTGCGTTCATCAGCCCGGCTTCGTAAGCGGTGCGGCCGGCCTCGATGCCGAGGCGGAAGGCGTTGGCCATCGCGACGGGATCGGCGGCTTTTGCGATGGCGGTGTTGAGCAGCACGGCGTCGTAGCCGAGTTCGAGCGCCTGCGCCGCATGCGAGGGCGCGCCGATGCCGGCATCGACCACCAGCGTGATATCGGGCAGCCGCTCGCGCATCAGCTTGAGCGCATCGCGGTTGGTGATGCCTTTTGCGCTGCCGATCGGCGCGGCCCACGGCATCACCACCTTGCAGCCGGCATCGACCAGCCGGTTCGCGACCGAGAGATCCTCGGTGCAATAGGGGAACACTTCAAAGCCGTCCTTGATCAGGATGCTTGCTGCTTCCACAAGTCCGACCACATCGGGCTGCAGCGTGTCATTGTCGGCGATGACTTCGAGCTTGATCCAGGATGTCGCAAACAATTCGCGCGCGAGCTTGGCCGTCGTCACCGCCTCGCGCACGCTGCGGCAGCCGGCCGTGTTCGGCAGCACCGTGACGTCGAGCTCGCGGATCAGATTCCAGAACGCGTCCCCGGTCTTGCCGCCGGCGGATTCGCGCCGCAGCGACACCGTGACGATGTTCGAGCCCGAGGCGCGGATCGCCGACTGCATGATCGCAGGCGAGGGATAGAGTGCGCTGCCGATGAGGAGGCGGGAGGGGAAGGTCTTGCCGTAGAAGGTCACCATGTGGGAGGTGTCTCCTCAAATTCAACTGTCGTCCCGGCGAAGGCCGGGACCCATACCGCGTGATTTCCCTTAGGGCAGCTTGGCAGAGACCTTCCGTCCCAATGAAGGACGGTGGCTATGGGTCCCGGCCTTCGCCGGGACGACAAGGAGAGAGAACGTGCGATCATCTTCACCCTCCCTGCCGCGGCGTGATGATTTCGATCTCGTCGCCGGCCTTCAGCGCGGTCTCGGCCCAGCGGCTCTTCGGCACGACGTCGTAGTTCAGCGCGATCGCGAAATGAGTGCCTTCGTAGTCGAGCTCGGCGAGCAGCGCGTCCACGCTGGCGGAATTCACCTCGCGTTGCTCGCCGTTGACGATCACGCGCATTGCATCACCTCATTGTCGATCTGGCCGCGCTCGACATAAGCGAGCGTCAGCTCGGCCAGCGCCGGCGCGATCAGGAAGCCGTGGCGGTAGAGGCCGTTCACGTTGATCGTGTTGCCGCGAATGCCGATGCGCGGCAGATTGTCAGGGAAAGCGGGGCGCAGGCCGGAGCCGAATTCGACGATGCGGGCCTCGCCGAAGGCGGGATGCACGGCATAGGCCGCACCCAACAGCTCCAGCGCCGAGCGCACGCTGACGCCGGTGTCCTCTGCCTCGATCGAGGTCGCGCCCAGCATGAACAGATTGTCCTCGCGCGGGATCACATAGAGCGGCCAGCGCGGATGGATCAGCCGCACCGGGCGCGCGAGCTGCACCTCGGCGGTTTCGATCAGGATCATCTCGCCCTTGACGCCGCGAAGCTCCGGCTGCTCGTCGCGCGCGGAAAGGCCGCGGCAGTCGATGACGATGCCGTCGAGATCCCCGGCGGTGACGTCGCTGTCGAACTTGATGGTGCCGCCAGCAGCTTTGATGCGCTCGTGCAGTTTCGGCAGCACGCGGCGCGGCTCGACATGGCCTTCGGTCGGGAAGAACAGCGCGTCGCGGAAGCGGCCTTCGAGCGACGGCTCGAGCTCGGCCAGGCCGGCGGCATCGAGCCGGCGATGGCCTGCGGTCATCCGGGCAAAACGCTCGAAGTCGTTGCGCTCGCGCGGATGGGCGACGACCAGCGAGCCGTTGAAGGGCGTGTCGGGCAGCTCGCGCCGCCAGATGTCGAGCGAGCGCAGGCCGAGCCTGGAGATGATGGGTTCGGAAACTTCCGCCTCGCAATAAGGCGCGAGCATGCCGCCGGCCCAATGGCTGGTGGCATCGGTCATTTCGGCGTCACCGCGCTCGTGCAGGGTGACGGCGTGGCCGGCCTGCGCGAACAGCAAGGCCTGCCAGGCGCCCGCAATGCCTGCGCCGATGATGGATACCGGGGAATCCGGTCGCTTGGTCGTCTGCAACATCCCTGTCCCTTCGCCGGCATGACCCGGATCAGGTTCAAAGGGTCACCGCGGTCCTGGGCGGATTTGCCCATTTAGCGGTATCTCAGCTCCTCCTCGGAGCACCCCTCGGAACGGACGGAATGTATGCCAGTGGAGTGGGATGTCAATGTGCTGTCGGTCGTCATGCCCGGGCTTGTCCCGGGCATCCACGTTCTTGATGCGGCGCGAAAGTTCGTGGATGGCCGGGACAAGCCCGGCCATGACGGCGATCAGCGAGCGGGCGCCTGCGCCCGGGCGTTGCGAACGCGCTGGGCGAGCTTACGGTGCGGGACGGTGCCGAACATCGGCTGCGGATTGCCGTTCGGCTCGAGCCAAGGGGCGCTCATATTGGCCTCGCCCATATTGGCGACTTGGACGGCCTCCTGCCGCTGCCGCTTTGCGGCGTAGTAATAGCCGCCGGCGAAATAACGAACGGCTCTCGCATGATCGCCATTGGCGGCGTGATAGGCGCCGGCGAGATATTTCACGGCATAGGTGAGGTTGGTGTTGGGATCGCGCAGGCCGGCGGCGTCGCCGGTGTAGCCGACCCCGCGGGCGGTCGCGAGCTTGATCTGCATCAGCCCGATGGTGCCGCCATGGCCGACCAGGCCAGGCTGATAGCGGCTCTCGCGCATGATGACGCGATGCACGAGCGCCTCCGGCACGCCGTTGGCGCGCGCATGGGCCGCGACCATCTCGGCGTACTCCGCTTGGCCCGCGAATGCCGCCTGCGGCAACGTCAGTCCGGCCGCGAGCAGCGCGGCAACATGTAAAATTTTCATCAGATATCCCGGAGGTCCCTGAGACTGATTGAACGCCTGCGCCCGGCTGCCGTTTAGGCCTCCCGAACGCGGCGATGATGTGACCAAACGCCGCCGTTAACGTTTTCGCGGCGCCGAGCCGCTGTGACGACTCAATGCTGGCGCAGGAGTTCCCTCAGGCGGACAACTCGCGACAGCAGGCCTGTCTATTCGCATGGTCGGACGAAAGCGAGTATGTCACGGCCAGCGAATCGGGAGAGGTGCCATGACAAAATCAACCATGGTCAGTGCCCACACCGGCGAGATCCCCAGACATAACCCCTGTGCCCAATGCGGCACGCCGATCGCGCAGCCCGATTGGATCGAGCCGGGCGAAGGGCGCGTCTCCTATCTCTGGACATGCCACGCCTGCAATTACCGCTTCGAGGCGGTGGCGATCTTCGACGAGGCGGCGCTCGAGCACCCGCCGCTCGCGGCCTGAGTTTCGTTCTTTAGGCATGATTTCGGAAAAACCGCTGCACATTTTTCCGGATCATGCCTCAAGCCGCAAGCCGCGGCTGCTGCCGCACCAGCAACTGCATCCGCTCGATCCCGCGCCCCGCGCGATGGTCGGCGAGAAACGGTGCGCTGCAAAATGTTCCTGAGTGACTTAGGAACAATCACGCGCAGCTCTGATACTCGCGCAGCGCGCGACGAAATTGCAGCGCGCGCGGAACTGGGACTGATCCGGACTGTTTTCTCCGCACAAGTTTTCTGCTGAAGGAGAGGACAATATGTTGATGAAATCGATCGCGGCCGGTCTCGCCGGTACCGCACTGCTCGCAACCGTTGCGTTCGCGCAAAATCCGACCGCCACCACCGACAAGGCGCCGGCTGCCGCCGCCTCGACCACCACCACGACCGCGTCGGGACAGTGGCGTACGTCCAAGATGGACGGCATCAAGGTCTACAACGACGCCAACGAGAACATCGGCTCGATCAATGATCTGCTGATGGACAAGAGCGGCAACATCAAGATCGCCGTGATCGGCGTCGGTGGCTTCCTCGGCCTGGGCGAGCATCTGGTCGCGGTGCCATATGAGAAGCTGAAGTTCGTCAACGAGGCGGTTGCCTACACCGGCGCTGCTGGCAACAACCCGAACAGCGCAGCCAACCGGCCCGCGGCGAGCACCACGACGGGTGCCGCGACCGGCACCGACAACAAGCCCGCGACGACAACGACCGCGTCGTCCTCGTCGAAATGGTATCCGGACCACGCCGTGTTCAATGCGAGCAAGGACGAGCTGAAGAACATGCCCGAGTTCAAGTACTCGGAGTAATTCGGCTCTGAACGGCTAAACGAAGCGCGCCCGGTTTTTGCCGGGCGCGCTGTCGTGTCTTTTTTCGTCTGCCGTCATTGCGACCCTCAGTCCGAGGAGCCCGCTGCAGGCGGGCTCTCGAAGGACGGGGCGGGCGCGGGATAGCCGCTAACGGCCAACTCCGCCCCGCCACTCCGCAATCAGCCTCAGCCATGCCGCCGAATGAAACGCGCTCATCAGCAGATACATCGGCACCATCCCTCCGAGCATCGCCCCGTGTCCGGAGCCGCACAGCACGTCCGCCGGGCCATCGAGCACGGCCATGATCGCAAAGGTCGGCGTGGCCGCCAGCCCGAGCCATCTGGCGAGGTGGCGCGCCGCCACCACACCGTTGCGGGTCGCACCGACACTTGCGCTGACGGGACTAGTCACGTCCTTCAGCTGCCTCCTCGCGAAAAGCCTTTTCGCCGGCGGTCGAGATCTCGACCCATTTCTTGTCGGGCGCCGCACCTTCGGTGTAGCTGTCGTGCCAGTTCCACCATTTATAGGTCGGCGTTTGCGGATAACCTTTCGGCGAATCCTCCCAGACCTCCTGCCGTCCCAGCGGCGTGATGTCGAGATAATTCCAGGTGCCGCCCATCTGCTCGTCGCCGCGGCTCTTGACGAAGTAGGTGCGGAAGATGCGCGTCCCGTCGCGGTAGAACACGTTGGTCCCGTGCCATTCGTCGACGCCGAAATCCGCATCGAAGCTGTCGGTGACGGTGACCCATGGCATGGTCCAACCCATCCGCTGCTTCAGCCTGATGATATCGGCCTGCGGCGCGCGCGAGGCGAACACCAGCGTGGTGTCGCGGGCATTCAGGTGTGAGACATGGGCGACCTGATCGGCCACCATCGAGCAGCCGCGGCAGGCGTGATCCGGCCAGCCGAACACGCCCGGCTCGAAGAAGGCGCGGTAGACGATCAGTTGCCGCCGGCCCTGGAATAAGTCGTGCAGACTGACCTTGCCGCCGGGCCCCTCGAACGCATAGGTTTTGGTGACTTCCATCCACGGCATGCGCCGCCGCTCGGCGGCCAGGGCGTCGCGGGCACGGGTATGCGCCTTTTCCTTCACGAGCAGTTGCTGACGGGCGGCCTCCCAGTCCTGCGGCGACACCACCGGCGGTGTTTGCATGGCGGCCTGTCCGTTATTTCCTGCGTTGTCAGCTGATGTCATCATGGCTCTCCAACTTTTCCCGGGCGGTCGTTCCGTATCTCGCTATGCAAGATGCGGAACCGCTCGCCCCTCGCCGCACATTGTCGGCCGTCAACGATCTCTCGCACCAGACAGTTGCGCGGTGGGAGTAACAAGTGTGGCGGGATTTGAATGGAGTCGTTGATCACGGCCGCGGCCCGCGCGCTCGAAGCCGGCGATCCGCTCGGCGCGCTGAACCGCGTCGCGCTGCGCAACGATGCACCTTCGCTGGCGCTGCGCGGCATCGCGATGGCGCAGCTCGGCGATCTCGCGAAGGCGAAGACGCTGCTGCGCAGCGCCGCACGCGCCTTCGGTCCGAGAGAGGCGGTCGCGCGTGCAAGATGCGTGGTGGCGGAGGCCGAGATCGCACTCGTCTCGCGCGACCTGAATTGGCCGGCAAACACGCTCGCGGCGGCGCGGGCGACGCTCGAAGGTCACGGTGACCTCGCCAACGCCGCCCATGCGGGTCACATCGAGGCGCGCCGACTGCTCCTTCTCGGGCGTCTCGACGAGGCCGAACGCACGCTGGCCGAGATCAAGACCACGCCGATGCCCCCGGCTTCGCAGGTCGCCCGCGAGCTCGTGATCGCCGGCATCGCCATCAGGCGGCTCCGAACGAAAGACGCGCGCGTGGCGCTCGGGCGCGCGGCGAGCGCAGCGCGGCAGGCCGGCATTCCAGCACTTGCGGCCGAGGTCGAAGGCACGAGCCGCGTGCTCGATACGCCCGCAGCGCGCCTGATCACGCGTGGGCACGAACGGCCGTTGCTGCTCGACGAGGTCGAGGACCTCGCGACATCGGAGGCGCTCGTGGTGGACACGTTCCATCACGCGGTTCGCAGGCGAGGCATCCTCGTGCCGCTCGGAAGACGGCCGGTGCTGTTCGCGCTCGCCCGCATCCTGGCGCAGGCCTGGCCCGCCGATGTCTCGCGGGAAGCGTTGATCACGGGAGCGTTTCAGGCAAGGCACGTCGATGAATCGCATCGCGCCCGGCTCCGCGTCGAAATCGGGCGGCTCCGCACCAAGCTCGAGCCTCTCGCCGACATCAGCGCGACGAAGGAGGGTTTTGTGCTGACACCGCGCAAGACGCGGCAGGTTCTCGTGCTGGCACGGCCCGTCGAGGAGAAGCACGCCAGCGTGCTGGCTTTCCTCTCCGACGGCGAGCCCTGGTCGAGCTCGGCGCTCGCGCTGGCGCTGGCAACGAGCGCGCGCACCGTGCAGCGGGCCCTCGAAGAGCTAGCACGATCGAACAAGGTGCAGTCCTTCGGACACGGACGGGCGCGGCGCTGGATGACGCCGCCCGTCCCGGGTTTCCCGACAGGCTTGTTACTCCCCGGATCGCTCATGAAGACGTAAGGTGGGATTCACACCACAGGGACCGAGCAGATGAAACGTTCAGCCGCCGAGATCGTCAGGGAATACGGGCCCTTTGCGGGCGTCGAAGCCGTGCACGGCGTCACCTATGACGGCAGCCATATGTGGTTCGCATCCGGCGACAGATTGAATGCGGTCGATCCGGCCGACGGCAAAATCGCCCGCTCCATCGATGTCGCCGCGCACGCGGGAACGGCGTTCGACGGCCGGCACTTGTTCCAGATCGCCGAGGACCGCATCCAGAAGATTGACGCTGCGACCGGCAAGGTGCTCGCCACCATCCCTGCACCTGGCGGCGGTGGCGATTCCGGATTGGCCTGGGCCGAGGGCTCGCTCTGGGTCGGGCAGTATCGGGAGCGCAAGATCCATCAGGTCGATCCCCAGACGGGAAAAATTCTCCGCACCATCGAAAGCAAGCGCTTCGTCACCGGCGTGACCTGGGTCGACGGCGAGCTCTGGCACGGCACCTGGGAAGGCGAGGACAGCGACATCAGGCGGATCGACCTAGATACGGGCAAGGTGCTGGAGCAGCTCGACCTGCCCGCCGGGACGATGGTGTCAGGATTGGAGTCCGACGGCGGCGACCGTTTCTTCTGCGGTGGCGGAGATCGCGGCAATGTGAGAGCGGTCCGCCGTCCCAAACGCGGCTAGCCTCGTGAGGGCTGCCTGAATCCGCGGCAATTGCGCACTCGCAGCCGTTAACCCATTCGCCGCAATTCCACCCCATCGGTACGCTCTAGCGCCCCTCTCTCCCGCCCTGTAAAATCCCTTCCCGGGCGGCCTGGGGGATTGATGCGACTAACTCTGAACTTGAAGACCATCCTGATCGCCGTCGCGGTGCTCGCGGCGTCGTTTTTCATCAGCCTGAAGGCGATGGACTTGCTGTCGCCGCGGGCGACGAATTCCGCGCCGCCGGTCGCGCAACTGCCGCCGCTGCTGCAGGTCGCGAAGAGCTCGATCGTGGTGGCGCCGGTCGCCATCGCGCTGTCGGCGATCCGCGAGCAGGCCGAGAAGGCCGCCCCGCGCAATTTCGCCGGCAAGGCCGAGAACCCGATTTCGCAAATCCTGGAGAACGCCGACATCGGCTGGTCCGCCGTGCGCGGGCCGATGTCGGCGGTCGGCGACAAGGACGTGCTGACGATCTCGACACCGCTCACGGGCAAGCTGAACGTGACGGGATCGCTGTCGTCGAAAGCCACCGGCGCCCTCGGCGAGGCGCTCGGCAGCGTGCTCGGCGGCAATGCCGCAAAACAGATCGGCGCGGTCAACATCAAGAATCTGAACGCCAGCGCCGAGATCAAGGGCAACGTCGTCGTCACCTCGCGGCCGAAGCTCGCGGCCAACTGGCATCTCGAGCCCAATCTCGGCGCCCAGGTCAATCTTGGCGACACCAACCTCAACGTCTCGGGCGCCAAGGTCAACGTGCCGGCGCAGGTGAAGCCGCTGATCGACAAGACCGTCGGCGAACAGATCAACGCCGTCTCCGAACGCATGCGCAACGATCCGACCTTGCGGGAGAACGCGAAGCTGCAATGGGCCAAGGCCTGCCGCTCGATCCCGCTGCAAGGCTCGGGCTCCTCGGCCGCGCTGCCGCCGCTCTGGCTGGAGATGAAGCCGATCCGCGCCATCGCGGCGCAGCCGCGCGTCGATGCGCAGGCCGTGACCCTGCTGCTGGGCCTGGAAGCGGAGACGCGCGTTACGTCCACGCCGACCAAGCCCGACTGCCCGTTCCCCGACAAGATATCGATCGTGCCGCCGACCGGCACCGGTGTGAATATCGGCGTACCCATCGACGTGCCCTTCACCGAGATCAACAAGCTGATCGCGGCGCAGATGGTCGGCCGCACCTATCCCGAGGACGGCTCCGGTCCGGTGGACGTCACCGTCAAGAGCGTCAACGTGATCCCGTCGGGGGAGCGCCTCCTGATTTCGCTGCTGGTGCGCGCCAAGGAGAAGAAGAGCTGGCTTGGTCTCGGCGCCGAAGCGACCGTGCACATCTGGGGCCGGCCGATGCTCGACCAGGCGCAGCAGACGCTGAGGCTCGCCGACATCCAGCTCGCGGTGGAGTCGGAGGCGGCCTTCGGCCTCCTGGGTGCCGCGGCGCGGGCGGTGGTGCCGCAGATGCAGCAGGCGCTGGTACAGAAAGCGACGATCGATCTGAAGCCGATTGCCGCGAACGCACGCGAGAAGATCGCCGCCGCGATCGCCGACTTCCAGAAAAACGAGGACGGCCTCAAGGTCGAGGCGAAGATCGACAGCCTGACGCTGGCCGACATCGCCTTCGACTCCAAGACGCTGCGCGTGATCGCGGAAGCCGGCGGCTCGCTGAATGTATCCGTGACGAAACTGTCGGGAATGTAACGCGCGCCTTTCCTCGACGGGTTCGTGCGCGTCGTCGCTTGCGCCGCTGGCAATCTGGTCGGAGGATGCTAAGCTGTTCCTCGCACCTTCGGACGAGGTGCTGACAGCAGTGTGGCTGATAACGCGAGGACGACATGGAAGCCGGCATGGTCACGCCTGCGCCGGCGCTGGTGCGCTTTTCCGGCATTCAGAAGACCTACGATGGCGAGCACCTCGTGGTGAAGAACCTCGATCTCGACATCAGGAAGGGCGAGTTCGTCACCCTGCTCGGTCCGTCGGGCTCGGGCAAGACGACCACCCTGATGATGCTGGCGGGTTTCGAAGTTCCGACCCATGGCGAGATCTACCTCGCGGACCGGCCGATCAAGAACGTGCCGCCACACAAGCGCGACATCGGCATGGTTTTCCAGAACTATGCCTTGTTTCCGCACCTGACAATTGCGGAGAATATCGCCTTCCCGCTATCCGTCCGCAACACGAACAAGGCCGAAGCGCAGGAGCGCGTGAGGGCAGCGTTGCGCATGATCAAGATGGAAAACCTGGCTCAGCGCCGGCCCGGGCAGTTGTCCGGCGGTCAGCAGCAGCGCGTGGCGCTGGCCCGCGCCCTGGTTTTCAATCCGCAACTCGTGCTGATGGACGAGCCCCTGGGCGCGCTGGACAAGCGCCTGCGGGAGCAGATGCAACTGGAGATCAAGCAACTGCACGAGACGATGGGCATCACCGTCGTCTACGTCACCCACGATCAAAGCGAAGCGCTTACGATGTCGGACCGCATCGCCGTGTTCAACGACGGCATCGTGCAGCAGATCGACAGGCCCGACGCGCTGTATGAGCATCCGGTGAACAGCTTCGTCGCCCATTTCATCGGCGAGAACAATGTGCTGTCCGGCACCGTCGAGACGGTCGAGAAAGAATATTGCCGCGTTGCGCTGGCGGGCGGCGGCGCCGTGACCGCACGAGCGGTCAACGTATCGGGCGCGGGCGCATCGACCTCGCTGTCGGTGCGGCCGGAGCGGATCGCCATTATCCCGGATGGCACCTCCAGCGACCAACCGAACCGACTGCCTGCCAAGGTGCAGAACACCATCTATCTCGGCGACCACGCGCTGGCCGTGCTCGACGTCGCCGACAACAGGGAGTTCATGGTCAAGCTTCAGCCGGGGACGCATGACGGCCTGAGAGCCGACAGCCTGAGAGCTGGCGGCCTTACACCCGGCGATGACGTGTTCATCACCTTCCGCCCGGAGGACTGCCTGGCTCTCGATCCCGTCTGATCCAACGATGCAACATCGCTCCCACGCGGGCGGACCTGCACCGACCAAGCTCAACGCAATTCACGTGAAGAAGAAGGAACAAAGACCATGCTGAAGCGCAAGATTGCACTGGGGTTCGCCGCGGCATTCACCGCCAGCGCGGCGCTGGCCACGGTCGCGCAGGCGCGTGACCTCACCGTCGTGTCGTGGGGCGGCGCCTATCAGGATGCCCAGAAGAAGGTCTATTTCGAGCCGTTCAAGAAAGCGACCGGCGTTGCGATGAACGACGAGTCATGGGACGGGGGCGTCGGCGTGTTGCGCGCCAAGGTGCAGGGTGGTGCCGCCACCTGGGACGTCGTCCAGGTCGAGAGCGACGAACTGGCGGTTGGCTGCGAGGAAGGCCTGTTCGAGAAGCTCGACTATTCGAAGATCGGCGGCGAGGCCGCCTATATCCCACCGTCAGTCAACGCTTGCGGCGTCGGCGCCATCCTCTACGATTTCGTTCTCGGCTACGACAAGGACAAGCTGAAAGAGGCTCCCAAGGGCTGGGCCGACTTCTTCGACACCAAGAAGATTCCGGGCAAGAGGGCCTTGCGTCAGGGCCCGAAGACCACGCTGGAGATCGCCCTCATGGCCGACGGCGTCGCGCCAAAGGACGTCTACAAGGTGCTGGCGACCGACGAAGGCGTCGAGCGCGCGTTCAAGAAGCTGGACACCATCAAGGGCGACATCGTGTGGTGGAAGGCCGGCGCTCAGCCGCCGCAATTGCTCGCCTCCGGCGAGGTGGCAATGACCTCGGTCTACAATGGCCGCATCGACACCGCGAACAAGAACGAGAAGAAGAATTTCGGCATGGTGTGGGACGGAGCGCTGTTTACCCTCGACACCTGGGTCATCCTGAAAGGCAGCCCGAACAAGGATGCGGCCTACAAGTTCCTGGACTTTGTCGGCAAGGCGGAGAACCAGTCGAAACTGTCGGAGAACATTGCTTATGGCACCTCGAACAAGGCCGCAGCCGCTCTGCTCGCGCCTGCTGTTCTGAAGGACCTGCCGACGGCACCCGACAACATCAAGAATGCGGTCGAGATCAACGTCGCCTTCTGGCTCGAGAACATCGACCGCCTGACCGAGCGCTTCAACAAATGGGCAGCGAAGTAGCGCGCCCCGCAGGGCTCGACCAATGACGGATGCGCTCTTGACCGGCGCCAACGCATCGACCGAGGTGCCGCTCAAGCGCCGATTGCGGCGTGCGGAGCGAGCACGCCAGGTCAAGGCATTGGCGCTGGTGCTGCCGCTTCTCGTCTTCCTGCTCTTCACCTTCGCTGGGCCCATCGCCGGCATGCTGTGGCGCTCGGTCGATGACCGGGAGGTGCGCCAGATTCTGCCTCAGACCATCGCGGCTCTCGCCAGTTGGGACGGCAGGGATCTGCCGGACGAAAAGGCCTACGCGGCGCTGGCCGGCGACATCATGGCGGCGCGCGCTTCCGGCACCATTGCGATTGCGGCCAAGCGGCTAAATTACGCACTGAACGGCTTCCGCACGATCCTGACCAGCACCGCACGCAATCTGAAGACCGTGCCCGAGCCCGGCACGGCCAGGGAGACGCTGGGCAAGATCAACCCCGCCTGGCGCGAACGCGCCACCTGGACCACGATCAAGGACGCCAGTGGTCCCATGACCGGCTTCTATCTTTTGTCGGCGCTCGACCTGACGCGGAACGTGGACGGCGCGATCGTCGCGGCCCCGCCGGATCAGGCCATCTACCGCGACGTTTTCGTCCGCACCTTCCTCATCAGCCTCAGTGTCACGGCACTTTGCCTGATCCTCGGCTTCCCGGTCGCTTACTTGCTGGCCGCGCTGCCGCCCGGCCGGTCGAACCTGCTGATGATCTTTGTCCTGCTGCCGTTCTGGACGTCTCTGCTGGTCCGCACCTGCGCCTGGATCGTTCTGTTGCAGGGCAAAGGCGTCGTGAACGAAAGCCTGCTCTGGCTTGACATCATCGATGCGCCGTTGCGCCTGATCTACAACCGCTTCGGTGTCTGCGTGGCCATGACCCACGTTCTCTTGCCGTTCATGATCCTGCCGCTGTACAGCAGTATGAAGGCGATCTCGCCTGCTTACATGCGTGCCGCCGCCTCGCTCGGTGCGCCGCCGGTCGCCGCCTTCCTGCGCATCTACCTGCCTCAAACGCTGCCCGGCATCGGCGCGGGAAGCCTGCTCGTTTTCATCCTGGCGCTCGGCTATTACATCACGCCGGCACTCGTCGGGGGCGCCGCCGACCAGATGATCAGCTACTTCATCGCGCTCTACACGACCGAGACGGCCAATTGGGGCCTTGCTTCGGCACTGGGTGCGGTGCTGCTGCTCGCCACTATTCTGCTCGCGCTCGTCTACGGAAAGCTGGTGCAGGGACAGCAGGTGACGGGAGGGATGAAGAATTGAGCGACAGTCCCTCCCTCCGCACGCCCAGCCAGCGCATCGCGTGGGCCGCGACCATCGTGATCTCCACGCTGGTGTTCATCTTCCTGATCGCGCCGATCCTCGCGATCATGCCGCTGTCCTTCAGCTCGGGCTCGTATCTCACTTATCCGCTGCCGGGCCTCTCCCTGCGCTGGTATGACGACTTCATCAATTCGCCGCGCTGGATGAATTCGCTGAAGAACAGCATGATCATCGGGGTGTCCTCGACCCTGCTGTCGATGGTGCTCGGCACGTTGGCGGCGCTGGGGCTGGCGCAGTGGAAGAGCCGGTTCAAGCCGCTCGTGCTGGCCTTCGTGCTGTCGCCGGTCGTCGTGCCCGGGGTCATCACCGCGGTCGGCCTGTATTTCTTCTTCGCGCCGATCGGACTGACCGGCAGTTATCTCGGCTTGATCCTGGCCCACACCGCGCTGGCGACACCCTTCGTGGTGATCACGGTCGGCGCGACGCTGCAAAGCTTCGACACCAATCTGGCACGCGCCGCCGCCTCGCTCGGGGCCTCGCCGCTTGATGCGTTCCGCCGCGTGATCCTGCCGCTGATCCTGCCCGGCGTGGCGTCGGGGGCGCTGTTCGCCTTCGCGACCAGCTTCGATGAGGTGGTGATCGTGCTGTTCATGGCAGGTCCGGAACAGCGCACCCTGCCGCGCGAGATGTTCAGCGGCATCCGCGAGAACATCAGCCCGACCATCACGGCAGCGGCGGTGATTCTGACCACGGTCTCGGTGATCCTGCTCGCCACGCTGGAAGGCCTGCGCCGACGCAATGAACGGCTCAAGGGCAGCGCGTGAGCGGGATCGGCGCTTCTCTCTCACCCGGCTTGCGGCAGGGCTATCGCCTGTGAGCATGCGCGAGAAGTCGTCATGCCCGGGCTTGTCCCGGGCATCCACGTTCTTCGCGCCGCATGGTTAGACGTGGATGGCCGGGACAGGCCCGGCCATGACGCGGAGGCTTCGCGCCCAAACTCTCGGATCAAATTCGATTGCTTTCCCGCAAGCGGGGAGAGACGAAGGAACACCGCCGCGCCCTGCTTATTTCTCAACCCTCCTCGCACATCCCGGGCTTTGCTCCCGCCAGCGATTGTCGCTAGAACGGCTCCCGCAACAAAGCCCAAACAACAACACAAAGGGAGAAACAAAATGCAAAAACTCATCGCCGCGGTCGCGGCCGGTCTCGCTCTCGCCGCCACTTCGGGCGCCGCGCAGGCGCAGATTTCCGACGACGTCGTCAAGATCGGCGTGCTCACGGACATGTCGAGCCTCTATGCGGACGCGACCGGCAAGGGCTCGCTCGCAGCCGTGGAGATGGCGGTCGCCGATCACGGCGGCAAGGTCGCGGGCAAGCAGGTCGCCGTGGTCTCCGCCGATCACCAGAACAAGCCCGACGTCGGCGTCAACATCGCCCGCAACTGGTACGACAACGACAAGGTCGACGCGATCTTCGACGTGCCGACCTCGTCGGTGGCGCTGCCAATCTCGGCGCTGACGCGCGAGAAGAACAAGATCCACATCAATTCCGGCGGCGGCTCATCCGATATCACGGGCGTCGCCTGCTCGCCCAACACGGTGCACTGGACCTACGACACCTATGCGCTGTCGAACGTCGCCGGCAAGGCGATGGTCAAGCGCGGGGAGGACTCCTGGTTCTTCGTCACCGCGGACTACGCCTTCGGCATGGCGCTGCAGCGCGACGCCGCCAACGTGGTCAAGGAGAGCGGCGGCAAGGTGCTCGGCGAGGTCCGCCATCCGCTCAACTCGTCGGACTTCTCCTCCTTCCTGCTCCAGGCTCAGGCGTCCAAAGCCAAGGTCGTCGCGCTGGCCAATGCCGGCGGCGACACCACCAACGCGCTCAAACAGGCGGCCGAGTTCGGCCTGACGCAGGGCGGCCAGAAGATGATCGCCTTGCTCATGGAGATCACCGACGTTCATTCGCTCGGCATCAAGTCGACGCAGGGTCTGATCATCACCGACGCGTTCTACTGGGACACCAACGAGGAGACGCGCGCCTTCTCCAAGCGCTTCAACGAGAAGGTCGGCCACATGCCGACCATGATCCAGGCGGGGCTCTATTCGGCGACCATGCATTACCTGAAGGCGATCGACGCCATCAAGTCCGACGAGGCACCGAAGGTGATGGAGCAGATGCGCAAGACGCCGGTCAACGACTTCTTCGCAAAGAACGGCAAGATCCGCATCGATGGCCGCATGGTCCACGACATGTATCTGTTCGAGGTCAAGAAGCCCGAGGATTCCAAGGGCGAGTGGGACCTCTACAAGCTGATCGCCACCGTGCCCGGCGACGAGGCCTTCCGTCCGCTCGACAAAGGCGGCTGCCCGCTGGTGAAGGGGAACTAGGACGGATAACCGGTCGGCGTCCTGCGTCGGGGGCTGGTTACGGCGAAGCCGCCTGCAAATATGCAACCACCTTCGCCGCTTCCTCCGCCGAGACGCCGCCATAGGGCTGCATCTTGTTGCCGGATACGACCTCGTCCGGCTTGACCATGAAGCGGGTGAGCTTGTCCTGGTCCCAGACGAAATCGGCTTCTTTCATCGATGAGGAATAGTTGTAGTTCGGCAGCGAGCCGGCTTTGCGTCCGACGATTTTATTGAGGTTGGGGCCCAGACGATTGTCGCCCTCTTTCACCGAGTGGCAGGTTCGGCAGGAATTGTTGAACGCCTGCTGGGCTGCGTCGCTGCTCGCCGGCTGCTGTGCGAGCGAGGCGGGCGCAGACAGCAGCAGCGCCACTGCGCCCGCGAACACGCGCAGCCATGTGCCTTGCGGCGTTTGCGGACGTGATTGCATTGGCGCCTCCATCGGGGATCGCGCCGCAGCACGCGCGCGCATCGGGATGCCGAGGGCCAACGAAAACGGCCCCGGTGGGTTCCGGGGCCGTTTGCGTCACAATGTCCTGTTGCTTACCGCGTCGCGGCGCCGAGGTCGGCGCGGCGCTCCGTCATCGGCAGCACGATGACCTTGGTGCCGACATTGACGCGGGAGTAGAGATCCGAGACATCGTCATTGGTCAGGCGGATGCAGCCGGAGGAGACCTGCTTGCCGATGGTCTCGGGCGCGTTGGTGCCGTGGATGCGGTAAATGGTGCCGCCGAGATACATGGCGCGGGCGCCGAGCGGATTGCCGGGGCCGCCGGCCATGTGGCGCGGCAGATAGGGCTGGCGGGCGATCATCTCCGGCGGCGGGGTCCACGCCGGCCACTCCGCCTTCCTGGTCACCGACTGCACGCCGGACCAGGTGAAACCGTCGCGGCCGACACCGATGCCGTAGCGTATCGCCTGGCCGTTGCCGAGCACGAGATAGAGGTAGGTGTTGGGCGTATCGATGATGATGGTGCCGGGCGCCTCACGCGTCGCGTAGGAGACCGTCTGACGACGAAAGCGGGCGGGTGTTTCAATGACGTCCTGATCTTCGGACGGCGCGGCCTGATAGGGCGTCGCTTGATAGGGTTGGTACGGCTGCGGCGCTGCGATCGGCGGCAGCGGTTGGAAGAACGGGAAGAGCTGCACGGGCGCGGCGTTGGCCGGGCCGGCGAACGCGATCGCGGTGACAGCCACTGCGCCAAACACAACGGCGCGCGAATAAGTCTTCAACGTCTCCAGATTGATCATTGGTCGCCCCTGTTTGCGCGGTGTTGCTTGGCCGCCCCGGCACCGCTTCGGTGCTCTGTTGCGTAAATCACTAACGGCAAGAAGTTTCGGGACGTTTGCGCGGAAAACCGAAAACGGCTTCATGGCGGCAACGATTGTTTCATGACGGTTTCGTGGCTGCGCGGACCCGTTAACGAACAAAACAGCGGGCCGACACTTACATGACGTCACACGCCTGAAATATCCGTGGTTGATGGTCCAAAGCCGAGAATCATAAAAATCTCGGGATTTCCCCATGCGGGTATTAATCGCGACTGACGCCTGGCATCCGCAGGTCAACGGTGTGGTGCGGACGCTGACCTCGCTGGCTGGCGCGGCCAAGGCATTGGATGTCGAGATCGACTTCCTCACGCCGGACGGCTTTCGGTCGTGGCCGTTGCCGACCTATCCGGGGCTGCGCATTGCGCTGCCGAGCGGCAAGGAGATTGCGCGGCGGATCGAGAAGGCGGCGCCGGAAGCGCTGCACATCGCGACCGAGGGGCCGATCGGCTGGGCGGCGCGGGCTTATTGCCGTCGCAACGGGCTCGCCTTCACCACCTCCTACACCACGCGCTTTCCGGAATATGTCTCGGTGCGAACCGGCATCCCCGCGAGTGTCGGCTACGCCGTGCTGCGCCACTTCCACGATGCCGCCGCGATGACGATGGTGGCGACGGCCTCGCTGCGGCAGGAGCTGTCCGAGCGCGGCTTCAAGCGGCTCGGCTTCTGGACCCGCGGCGTCAACACCGAGCTGTTCCATCCCGACTCTCCGGCCAAGCTTGATCTGCCTCGGCCGATCTTCATGACGATGGGCCGCGTGGCGGTGGAGAAGAACCTCGAGGCGTTCCTCTCGCTCGACCTCCCCGGCACCAAGGTCGTCGTCGGCGACGGCCCGCAGAAGGCTGCGCTCGAAAAGAAATATCCTGATGTGGTCTTCCTCGGCGAGAAGAAGGGCGCCGATCTCACCGCCCATCTCGCCGCCGCCGATGTGTTCGTGTTTCCGAGCCTGACCGACACGTTCGGCGTGGTGCAGCTCGAGGCGCTCGCCTGCGGCACGCCGGTTGCGGCGTTTCCGGTGACGGGTCCGAAGGATGTCATCGCCGATCATCCGATCGGCGCGATCGACCACGATCTGCGCGCCGCGTGCCTGCGCGCGCTCACCATGTCGCGCCAGACCTGCCGCAACTTCGCGCTGGAGCGCTCCTGGGAAAACAGCGCGCGCCAGTTCGTCGGCAACCTCACCTCACTTCAGCCCAGCCGTGCCTTGCGCGCCTCGCCTCGCATGGCGCGGCGGCCGGTGCGCGGTTGACCTCAACGTTTTGAACCACAGCGAGAACCTCACCGATGGCTAAGATCATGAACCTTGACGGCACCCAGCAGCTCGACCTCACCCGTGGCACGGTCGAGCAGGCCTATGATCGCTGGGCGCCGGTCTACGACCTCGTGTTCGGGGGCGTGTTCGCCAAGGGCCGGCAGGCCGCGATCGCCGCCACCAACAAGATCGGCGGCCGGGTGCTCGAGGTCGGCGTCGGCACCGGCATCTCGCTGCCGCTCTACGCGCCGCATCTGCGCATCTTCGGCACCGACATCTCGGAGGCGATGCTCGACAAGGCGCGCCAGCGCGTCGCCGAGGGCAAGCTGAACAACGTCGAAGGCCTCGCGGTGATGGATGCCGAGAAGCTCGAATTTCCCGACAACTCCTTCGACGTCGTGATGGCGCAATACGTCGTCACGGCCGTGCCGAATCCGGAAGTCGCGCTGGACGAATTCGCCCGCGTGCTGCGCCCGGGCGGCGAGCTGATCATCCTCACCCGCGTCAGCGCCGATAACGGCATGCGCCGCTTCATCGAGCAGAAGCTGCAGCCGGTGGTGCGCCCGCTCGGCTTCCGCACCGCCGAGTTCGCCTGGTCGCGTTACGCCAAATGGCTGGCCGGTGCCGACGGCATCGAGCTGGCCGAGCGCCGCCTGATCCCGCCGCTCGGTCATTTCTCGCTGGTGCGCTTCCGCAAGCTCGACGTCGCCAAGGCGGCGTAACCCAAGCTCACGGGTCGCGTGCGTCACCGCGTCGCTGCACATTGTCACATGACAAAATGATGATGTCACACGACCTACATCGAATCTCTGTAAATCCTGAACCCGAAAGCATTTGGGGAAGAGCATGATCAAGAACTATCTCGAACAGCTGCGGATCCAGCGCTGGGACGACCATCGCTACTATCACCACAGCCGCATCAATCAGAGCCTGCACTTCGTCAGCGCGCTGAGCTTTCTGTTCGCCTATGTCTGGTTGTTCGTCGATCCCATGGTCTCCGCGCTGGTCGGCTGGCTGGTGTCGATGACCTCGCGTCAGGCGGGTCACTTTTTCTTCGAGCCGCACGGCTACGACCACGTCAATCAGGCGACGCACGAGCACAAGGAAGAGATCAAGGTCGGCTACAACCTTCAGCGCAAGGTGGTGCTGATGTCGATCTGGGCGCTGTCGCCACTGGTGCTGTTGGTCGATCCCACGCTGTTCGGACTGTTCACGCCCTGGGCAGGCGCAACCGACTTCATGCGGCAGGTCGCCAAGATCTGGCTCGTGGTCGGCGGTGGCGGTCTCCTGTTCCGCACGGTGCACCTGTTCTTCATCCGCGACGTCGAGACCGGCCTCGTCTGGATGACGAAGATCCTGACCGACCCCTTCCATGATTTGATGCTCTACCGTAACGCGCCGCTGGCGCTGATGCGCGGCGAGCTGATGGATCCCGGCCTGCACCTCAACCCCGAGCACACGCTGGGCCTCATCGGCGAGCCCACGCTCGAAGAGCAGCACGCCTGAGCGCGCCGTTCTCACCAAGGCCTCCGATGTCTGATGGTTGCGTCATGCCCGGGCTCGTCCCGGGCATCCACGTCTTGGAGTTCTCGCGCGGAGACGCGTGGATGGCCGGGACAAGCCCGGCCATGACGCCGTTGGAGGAACTAGCCTCAGCGCCCGAAGCGCTTGGCGAGCATCTCTTTCAGGATCTGCCGCTTGATGGTCTTGTTGGTGAGGACGCCATCGTGCCACCAGAAGCCGTCGGCCTTCATCTTCTCGGCCGCGCGGACGAAACGCTCGGCGACCTCGGTGAAATCGGCATCGGTGTAGTTCAGGCTGAAGATCAGCCGGCCGGTGCCGACCCAGCTCAAGGACAGGCCTTCGGCGCGAAGGTAATACTGCAGCATCCAGTTGTAGCGGGACGGGGTGGTGTATTTCACCGTCCAGATCGACGAGAAGTTGGCGAACCGCACCGGCAGGTCGGCGCCCTCCATCATCTGGTTGAGCTTTTGCCCGCGGCCGTTCCAGGTCTCTTCCAGCCCGTCATAGACGGCGCGGAAGTTCGGGCTGGCGAGCCGGCTCAGAAACTCGTCCATCGCCGTCATGACGTAGGGGTGCGAGTTGAAGGTGCCGCGGGCGAAGCAGACGTCGGCGGGGCGATCGTCGCGGAAGCGGCGCATCAGCTCGCGTTTGCCGCAGACCACGCCGACCGGCAGGCCGCCGGCGAGGCTCTTGCCGTAGGTCACCATGTCGGCCTTGATGCCAAAATATTCCTGGGCGCCGCCTGCGGCGAGGCGGAAGCCGACGAACACTTCGTCGAAGATCAGCGCGATGCCGCGCTCGGTGCAGACCTCGCGCAGCTGCTTCAGCCACGCGGTGTAGGCGGCGCGGTCGAAATTGCCGCCGCGGGAGGAATCGACCAGCGAGGAATCGCCGGGCGCGTTGCCGTTCGGATGCAGGCCCTGGAGCGGATTGACCAGCACGCAGGCGATGTCCTTGCGCGTGCGCAGCACGTGCAGCGTCTTCTCGGACATCTCGGCGAGGGTGTAGGTCTCGTGCGCGGGAATCGGATTGCCGACGCCGGGCTGCACGTCGCCCCACCAGCCGTGATAGGCGCCGGCGAAGCGGACGAGATGGCTGCGCTTGGTGTGATAGCGCGCGAGCCGCACCGCCTGCATCACGGCTTCGGTGCCGGACATGTGGAAGGACACTTCGTCGAGGCCCGAGATCTGGCAGAGCCGCGCCACGTTCTCGAGGATGACGGGATGGTAGGGGCCGAGCACCGGCCCGAGTGCGTGCGCCCGCTTCTCGGAGCCCTCGATGCATTCCTTGTAGAAGTCGTTGCCGAAGATGTTGACGCCGTAGGACCCGGTGAGGTCGTAGGAGGTGTTGCCGTCGACATCCGTGACGGTGACGCCGCGCGACGACTCCACGAAAGTCGAGGTGCCCAAATGCTCGCGAACCAGACGCGAGAACTGGAACGGCACGCGGTAGGTCTCGGTGAAGTGCAGGTCGGAGATCTTTTCCGCCGCTTCCTTCGTCATCGCGCGGCCCTTGGGGTAGCGCTCGGCGTAGAGGCTTGCGAGGCGGAAGAAGCCGTCCTTGCGCCGGGCCGCGATGTTCGCGGGCGCGCCATCGCAGGCGAAGTACGCATCGCCCTCGAATTCGTAGAACGGGAGCAGCTTTGCCACCCGGCGCGACATTTTGGAGTGACCGGCCAGCGAGCGGTGCTTGGCGCGGGACAATTCGATCCGCGCCTTGATTTTCGGGAAGGCGGCGGCAGCGGACGCTGCGGCGGCCACGGACAAAGAAAGAATCGGGAGTGTCGTTTCCATGACAACAAGCGCTAATACTGCGAGCTGACAGATTCATGACAGTCAAAGCCCTCATCGCCTCTTTCACCCAGCAGGAAGACCTCAACTTCCTGTTGACCAACCGCATCCCCCGCGCGGCGCTGACCCGTTTCATGGGCTGGTTCTCCAAGATCGAGAACCCGCTGGTGCGGGACGGCTCCATCGCGCTGTGGAAGCTGTTCTCCGACCTCGATCTGTCGGAGGCGCGCAAGACCCATTTCAGGAGTCTGCACGACTGCTTCACACGGGAGCTCAAGCCCGGCTTGCGGCCCTTTGATCCGGACCCCTCCATTGTCGCCAGTCCGTCCGACGGCATCGTCGGCGCCCATGGCCGGATCGCCGACACCGAGCTGTTCCAGGTCAAGGGCGCGCCGTACTCGCTACTCGATTTGCTCGGAGACTCCGTGCTGGTCGACCAGCACCGCAACGGCTCCTTCGTCACGCTGCGGCTGACCTCGAGCATGTATCACCGCTTCCACGCGCCTTTTGACGCGCATATCGAGCGCGTCACGCTGATCCATGGCGATGTCTGGAACGTCAACCCGATCGCGCTGAAGCGGGTCGAGCGTCTGTTTTGCAAGAACGAGCGCGCGGTGATCCGCACGCATCTGCCGACGGGCGAAGCCGTGACGCTGGTGCCGGTCGCCGCGATCCTGGTCGCGAGCATCCGGTTGCACTTCCTCGACATGGTGCTGAACGCGCAGACCAGGGGGCCGGTCAATTTCCCCTGCGACGTCAACGTGGCCAAGGGCGAGGAGCTCGGCTGGTTCGAGCACGGCTCGACCATCATCATCCTCGCGCCCGGCGATTTCACCTTCTGCGAAGGAATCGCCGAGGGCGTGCGCATCCGGGCGGGTCAAGCGCTGCTGAGAAAAAACTAGCCTTCAATCCGCCGGGTCGGGCGCCTATATCGTTCCTGGGGACGTTTCTACGACGACGGATTGGGTGATGGCGCGGGCGCCGGTCATGGCGGCGGGTGGTATTGTGCTGCGGCGAGGTGCGCCGCCGCTGATTGCCGTCGTGCGCCAGCGCAAGCGCAACGAATGGGTCTTGCCCAAGGGCAAGCTCGATGACGGCGAAACGCCGAAGCAAGCCGCGCATCGCGAAGTGCTGGAAGAGACCGGCCACGACGTCGCCATCCACGAATTTCTGGGCACGCTCGTCTACCAGTCGGGCGGACGTTCCAAGGTGGTGCATTTCTGGCGGATGGAGGCCGGGGACGGTCCGGTCCGCAAGCTGATGAACGACATCAAGGCGGTCGACTGGCTGACGCTGGAAGACGCGCTCGCGCGCCTCTCGCGCGAGTACGAGCGCGTATTCCTGACGCAGATCGGCCCGATCGCGCTTGCGGCGGCGGGGCTTGCATCCTCGCCTGCGTCCGAGCCGACGCTGGCAACCGACGATGTCGATGCAGCTTTGCAGACACTGACACCGGCTGAAGCGGCCTCGGTCGGCGAGTTGCGGCATGGTCTGTTGCAGAAGATGAAGGCTTGGCTGCGTGGCGAGGCGTAAATTGTTGTCGCGCCCAGCTTACGGGTGCGGAAGCATCCGCGGGTTGATACGGCCAAGATAGCGTCGCTCCCTCCAGATCGTCATTGCGAGGGCAGCGAAGCAATCCAGAATCTTTCCGCGGAGGGACTCTGGATTGCTTCGCTGCCCTCGCAATGACGGGGAGAGAGAGCAGCAAGCTGACGCACGTCACCGCCGCTCCTTCTCCTTTGGGGCCGGCACTGGCCTTCGCGGCGCTGCGGGGAGTTGTGCGGCGGGCGGGCGCTGCTGGAAGCTGCCCGGTCGCTGCATGCCCGGCTGTTGAACCGCGGGCGGCTGGCCCGGCTGCAATCCGGTGCGCGGCAGTCGCGGCTGCAGGCCGGGCTGCTGTTGCGCTCCGCCCGGCTGCTGCGGCGCGACTCCGCCGGGCTGCCTCGGAATCTGTCCACCGCGTTGCGGCCGGGTTTGCGGCGTGCCGTCAGGCTGCGTGCCTTGACCGGCACGCGGTAGGCCTGCCGGACGCCCCGCGCGTTGCTTCTGGCCTTGTTGCTGCTGACCTCGACCCGCGCGCGGCGTACCCGGTTGCACCGCGCCGCCTTGGCCCGGCCGCTGCGGCGGCTGGGCGCCTTGCTGGTTGCCTTGGCGACCTGGCGCGCCCGGCTGCTGTTGGCCTGGACGGTTGTTCTGACCGGGCTGGCCGTTCGGCCGCTGCGGCTGTTGGCCAGGCGCCGTGTTCGGCCGCAATTGTTGCTGTTGCGGCGGTTGGAACGGCCGCGGAATGCGCGGGCTCGCGGTCGGATTGGCGCGGCGGAAGTCGCGCTGCTCGGTGACGATCTGCCGGCCCGTGGTCTGCGCCAGATGCACCTGGCCGACGAAGCCGCGGTCGCGTGCGATCTGCTGTGGCGCAATCGTGATCGGCACCGCGGCAAAGCGCATGACGCCGGCAGCGGCTGCGCCCGGCCGGATTGCAAAACCGCTCGCGCCTTGCGTCAGCGCACCGAGCCGCGTCCCGCTCGTGCGATCGTCGACGTCGATGTGTCCGACCCGGCCGTCGGCGTCGGGATAGAGCTTGATGTTGACGTTGTTGGCTTTGTTCGCGGCCCCGCCTTCCGGCACGTCGACGACGCCCGTGGTGCCGCGGATGCCGAGCGTCGCCGTCGGCGTCGTGATCTTCATGTCGCCGGTCTTTGCCACCGCCGCCGCGACGAAGGCGACCGTGCCCTTGCCGATGTCGAAGATTCCTGCGTTGTGCTTGCCGCCGTCCTCATAGACGTAAGTGTCGATGGTGATCTTCGTGCTTGCGGAAAGGTTGAACGTGGTCGCGTCGTCGAAGGTGATGCCGAGCGAGGAGTTCGACGAAGTCTGCACGACGTCGTTGAGATAGATGTCGTCGCGCACCCGCAGCGGATAGGAATTTTTGTCGCGGATCACGGTCGCGATGCCCGTCACCGTTGCGACATTGCCGATCGGCTCGACGGCGGCGGGCTGCACCTCCGTCGCGGGAGCGGGTGAAGCCGATGGAGTCGGCGAGGGGGCGGGCGACGGCTGCGCTTGTGGCTGCGCCTGCGCAAGGTGGATTGCATCGGATGCAGATGCTGCGTTTGAGCCGGCCGGCGGCAAGGCCAGCAAGGCGAGCGCGAACAAAAAGCGGCGCCAGGCCACGATAAAATTCAAGAGGAGGTCCCGGTGAGAAACGCGAGGCGAGATCGACCGATATCATCCTGATGCAGGTGAACGGCGGATGAATGTCTATCGCACGGGGGCAGCGAACGTTCAAACGGTACGCGATACTAGCTTGTGGCCAAGCCTCTCCACCGTCATGGCCGGGCTTGTCCCGGCCATCCACGCCTTGAAGCGCAGGACTAAGAACGTGGATGCCCGGGACAGGCCCGGGCATGACGAAGAATGTGCATGTGTTGGAGACGTCACCTTTGGCGTCAGCTCACGCGCTTCCAGGTCTGGCCGCCGCAGAACATGCCGCCGAAGGCGCAGCCCTGCACGCGCATTGCATTCGGGCCCTTCATCGCAATCGTCGAGTCGTAATTGCGGCCGGAGTCGGGATCGTGGATGCGGCCGCTCCACTTCGCGCCGTCGGGCTTCATGTTGATCAGGATGCGCTCGTTGGTCTTTGCGGCGTAGCCGCAGAGATTGACGCCGCACTGTTCGACACGGACATTGCCCTTGTTCTCTTCGGTGGCCCAAATGCCGATCGGCGTGTTGGCAACCGCGACAGGCGCGGCGACGGGAGCCGGAGCGGGGGGCGGCGCAACTGCGACGGGTGCGGGCGCGGCAACGGGAGCGGGCGCCGCGACGGGCGCAGCCTGCGTTGTGGTGTCGTAGCTGGCGGCCGGAGCAGCGGCAACCGTCGTGGCCGGAGCCGCGATAGCGGGCGCTGCCGGCGCGGTCGCCTGCACCGGCGCCTGCTGCACGGGAGCCGGCGCGGGCTGCGTGGTCGTGGCCGGCGTGGTGTCGACGTCATCGTCCTTCGAGCCCAAGCCCTTGAGGTTGATGTTGTTCAGCTTGATCGGCTTGTCCGACAAGCCCGGCGCCACGATGGTCACGCAATTGAGCGAGGCGCAGTTGCGCGGCGTCTCGATGCGGATTTTCTGGCCTTCGATCTGGAACGAGAGCGAATTGCCGGCATGCGCGGCGGCGGTGGACGCGAGGAAGAGAGCGGTGGCGGCGATGGTGAGCTTGTTCATGACAACCTCCGAAGAATGTGTGGGTCCCGATGGGACTGAAGTCGCTGGTGGATGAAGCGTGGTTCGACCCTATGCCGGGCTGATCGGACGTTCTGTGATAGACGTCACAACGGCTCGCGGCCGCTGGGTGACGCAGCGCACATTCATCTGCGATTCCATCTGCGTAACCTCGTCGCGACACAGAGGGAGGCGCCGATGACGCGGCTTGTGACTTCGCTTGGCACATTGATCGCGCTGATGGCGATTGCGCCCGCAGCCGAGGCTGGGTCCTACGCGTTCTCGATCGGCGTTCATCGATTCCAGGTCGAGTCGTCCAGTCGTTGCCGATCGGCTTCCTGTGTTTCGGTTTCCTCCCATCGCAGCTTTCGGCCGGACGTCGATACGACACCGGCGCCGACGCCGGTGCTTCCGCCGCCGCAGCCGCTCTATCCCGTGGCTCCGGTCAGGCCGCCGCAAGCCATCGTGGTCGCGCCCGCGCCAGCGCCGGGGGCTCCTGTCCTTGCCTCAACGACGTCGCAGCCAATTGTTCTGCCGCCGGCGCCAAGCGCCAATTCGCCACGGGTCGAGCTACCGCGGACGGAACCGCCGAAGACCGTCGCGCTCGATCCGCCGCGCATGGAGGCACCTGTCGTGGCGCCAAGGCCGGAGCTCAAGCAGGCCGTGACCAGCCCTGAGCGCGGCGACGACGAACTCGCCTATTTGCCGCTCGGCGAATGGGAGAGCGCAGGCGCCAAGGGCACGGTCCGCATCGAACGCTGCGGTCCTGCACTGTGCGGCTTCGCGCTGACTGAAGCGTCGACCAGGGGCGAGAGCGTGCTCGTCAACATGAAGCCGAAAACCCACGACGTCTGGACCGGCAATATCTACAGTCGCTCCAGCGGCAGCACCTATTATGCGACGATGACGCTGAAGAGCTCCGGCGAGCTTCACGTCGAAGCCTGCGCACTGGGCCATTTCTGGTGTTCCGGAAACGACTGGACGCGAGCCGAAGAGCGGCCGGAGAAGCTGATCACGACATCGCGGCAGTGGAGCGCGCGGTCGTAAGGGATGCGTTCGATAGCTTCGACTGAAGCCGCTAGACCATGCCGAGCACGATGGCGCCGACAAAGGCCATGGCGAGGTACGCGGTGATAACGCTCAGTTTCCCGGCGAACGTCATGAGGTCGCTCCCGCTGTCGCGCCGCCTTGCGCAAGAGCGTCATGGTTAACAGAAAGTCTCTTTTGGAAAAAGTCAGCCTTGCTGTCGCTCGCCCCCGGCAGGGCATTAGGCGCGCGCGGGCTGACATGGTTAAAGAACACTGAAATCAACACGTTGAAGAGTCTTTAAGTAAATTCACCGAACGTGCGTGCATGACGCGCGGAGTTCGTTTGTATCTCGTCGGCTCCATCGTCCTTGTTTCGTTAGCGGGTTGCGGACGCGGCTTCTTCCAGGCCGAACGTGAACCGTGGCGGGCCGAGGCCGAAGCCGCATGCCTGAAATCAGGCGCGGTGAAAGAGGGGCCGGATCTCGTTCGCATCGACCCGATCTCCGGGCCGGGCATGTGCGGCGCCGAGTTTCCGCTCAAGGTCGCCGCCCTCGGCGAAGGCTCGAGCAGTTACGGCTTTGCCGATGAGGAATTGCGTCCGCCCGGGAGCGTGGGCAGCCAGCCGCGCTGGCCGGTGACGCAGCCGCGATCGAATTACCCGCAAAGCCAGAACTATCCGCAACGCTCAAACTATCCCGAGAGCGCGGTGCGCCAGCCGTCCGGCTATGGCGCGCCGTCCGGCCCGGTGTCGTTGAACGCACCCGGCGTGGCGCAGCAGGAAGACGAGATCGATCTGCCGCCCGAGGGCACCGATGCCGCGGGCGCGTCGCGCTACATGAATGCGCCGAGCTATCCGGCGCGGCCGGCGCCGTACTCGCAGGCGCCCGCCCAGCAACCGCCGCCGCGTCTTGGTCCGGCACAGGGCAATCCCGTCACTGCCGTCGGCCCTGTTGCGATCAAGCCGGTTGCGACGCTGGCCTGTCCCATCGTGTCCGAGCTCGACCGTTGGCTCGCCGACACCGTGCAGCCATCGGCCATGCGCTGGTTCGGCACCCGCGTCGCGGAGATCAAGCAGATCTCCGCCTATTCCTGCCGCGGCATGAATGGCAATTCGCACGCCCATATTTCTGAGCACGCCTTCGGTAACGCGCTCGACATCGCCGCCTTCGTGCTCGCCGACGGCCGCCGCGTCACCGTGAAGGATGGCTGGCGCGGCATGCCGGAGGAGCAGGGATTCTTGCGCGACGTGCAGTCGGGCGCGTGCGTGCATTTCACCACGGTGCTGGCGCCGGGCTCGAACGTCTACCACAACGATCACATCCACGTCGATCTGATGCGCCGCGCCAGCCGCCGCCTGATCTGCCAGCCCGCCGCCGTCTCCGGCGAAGAGGTCGCCGGGCGGGCGCAATCGCGCAGCCCTTACGCCAGCCGGCGCGATCCCACCATCACCGGCTCGCTGGGTACGCGCAAGAGCACGCTTCGCAAGCACGAAGAGGACGAGTACGCCGACGATTGAGGCTTGCGCGTGACCCGTAGCCTGGATGGAGCGAAGCGCAATCCGGGGACGGCGTTCCCGCACTCCGCTTCGCTCCATGCGGGCTACGACCCCACGCCGGGCGGCCTCGCGCTGAGCCTTGCCTGTTCAGCCGACGTCGCGTCTTCGGCAGAGCGCATCTCGAGCGCAAAAATTTGCGCGCGCGCAAATCCCGCCTAAGCCATTGAAGTCAGAAAGACAATTGTGCCGCGGCGGGCCTTTTCGGCGGTTGGCACGGTCGCTGCAATGAGGAGGCTGCCACGAAGCGGCGCTGCCGGCGCCGTGAGCCAGCGGATCCCGTCATGCAGATGCCTGTCACCCCTCCTTATTCGGATCTCGAACAGCGCGTGCTGTCGCGCATCACGGAGGAGCGCTGGCTTGAACTCGCGTCCGAGCTGATCCGCACCGGGCAGCCGCGTTCCGGCAATCCGCTGGATCCCGACTTGCCGCCTGCCGAGGAAGAGGCGATCTCGATGCTGGTCGCGGGCAAGCTCGAAGCGCTGGGCATGGAGGTCACCAAGCACAGCGCGCAACCGCACCGGCCGAACGTGCTCGGCGTGCTCAGGGGACGGGACGGCGCCCCCTCGCTCATTCTCAACGATCACCTCGACACTTATCCGGCCGTCGAGCCCGAGAAATGGCACATGACGGATTTCGATCCGTTCAATGCGACGCGCCACGGCGATCTGCTTTATGCGCGCGGCACGTCCGACACGCGCGGCAACCTCGCTGCATCGTTGCTCGCAGTGCAGGCCCTGACCGAGGCGGGTGTGAAGTTCGATGGCACCTTGATGTGCTGCTACACCGTCGATGAGGAGCGGAACGGCACCGAAGGCTCCATCTACATGCTGAACAAGGTCGGCCTGACCGCCGACTACGAGATCACCGCCGAGCCGACCGCCTGGGGTGACGTCAACAAGGACTGGGGCATGAACCTGTCGGTGGCCAATTCCGGCCACTGCCTGATCGAGCTCACCGTTCACGGGATCAAGTCGCACATCTGGCGGCCGGACATCAGCGTCAACGCCATCATGGAAGCGGCAAAGCTGTTGCCGAAACTGAAGGACATGGCGTTCACGCATGTCCCCAGCAAGTTCATGGGACATACGCCGCCCTGCTGCGCCGTGGTGCGCATTCGGTCCGGCCTGCCTGGCGAGATGCAGTTCTCGCCGGATGCCTGCACCATCACGCTCGCCGTGGTCGGCATCGTGCCCGGCATGACGCTGTCGAGCGTGATTGCGGACATCGAACGTCTCGGACGGGACACTTTTGCCGGCGTGAACGACGTCAAGGTGGAGGTGCGCCAGGTGCCGGGCTCGCTGTTCGTCAACGCGACCGAACCGGTGCCGGTGGAGGAGGAGCCCTGCCGCTCCTTGCGCGCGGTCTACCGGCGTCTGATGGGCCGCGAGCCCGGGGTCAACCGCAAGAATGCCTTCAACGACACGATCCGCTTCCGCGAAGCCGGAATCAATGCGGTGACGTTCGGTCCCGGAGAAGACGGCTGGGCCGTCGACAACGAGAACATCTCGATCACCAAGTCGGTGATGGCGACGCGGATCTACGCGCTGACCATCATGCAGATCCTGGGAGTGCGGACATGAGCGTCGAGGCGACCCACATGACGATTCCAATCTCGCCGGATCGCACCCGACGCGGCAGCTTGCGGCTGCGGCTTCCGAAGGTCTCGCGATCAGTGCTGCTCTCGACGTTGACCGTCGCCGTGCTGCTGGCCGGCTGGGCCATCGTCACGGAGATGGGCTGGGCCAACGAGCTGTTCCTGCCGAAGCCGCAGGCGGTCTGGGCTGCGTTCGTCAAGACGATGACGAAGGGATATCAGGGCGCGACCCTGCTTCAGCATCTCGGCGCAAGTCTCTATCGTATTCTCACGGCCTTCACGCTGGCCTGCCTGATCGGCATCCCGCTCGGAGTCCTCATGGGCGTGTCGCGGAATGCCCGCGCGCTGCTCAATCCGCTGATCGAATTCTACCGGCCATTGCCGCCGCTCGGCCTTTATACGCTGCTGGTGATGTGGCTCGGCATCGGTGAGAGCTCGAAGCTGTCGCTGCTGTTTCTTGCCGGTTTGCCGGGCATCGTCATCTCGACGATCCAGGCCGTCACCAGCGTGGATCCCGTTTACGTGCGCGCCGCACAGTCGCTCGGCGCGACCCGGCGCCATCTGCTCTTTCACGTCTACCTGCCGGCGGCGGGACCGCTGATTCTCGCTGGCATGCGCATCTCGCTCGGATTCACCTACACCGTTCTCGTCGCCGCCGAAATCGTCGCGGCATCCGCCGGCATCGGCTGGATGATCTGGGACGCCGCAAAATTCCTGCTCTCCGACGTCGTGATCATGGGGCTGATCGTGCTCGGTCTCACCGGCGTCGTGCTCGACCTCATGATGCGTGGAATCGCGAAACTGTTGATGCCGTGGGCCTGAATCCAATCCTGATCGTAGGGGAGACCTCCATGATGAAGAGACTGATTGCGACGCTCGCAGTTGCCACGTTGGCGCTCACGGGCGCAGGACGCGCCGAGGACAAGCCGGCGAAGGTGACCGTCGGCTATCTGAACCTCGTGAATGCGCAGCTGGTCACCAAGCATCTTGGCCTGCTCGCCAAGGAGATGCCCGGCGTCGACATCAAATACGTCAAGATCGGCGGGGGCGGCGACATGCTGCGCGCGATCGCCGGCAACGACGTCGACTTTGGCGGCCTCGGCAATCCGCCGACCGCGATCGGCGCGACGCGCGCCCTGCCGATCAAGGGCATCCTGGTGATCAACATGCTCGACTACGTCGAGTCGATGGTGGTTCGCACCGACAAGAACATCACCTCGCTCAAGGACCTCAAGGGCAAGACGGTGGCCGCGCCGTTCGGCTCCACGACACACTACCTCCTGCTCCAGGCGCTTAAGGACGAGGGTGTCGATCCCGCCTCGATGAAGATTCTGGACCTCGCGCCGTCGGACATCGCGGCGGCCTGGCTTCGCGGCGACATCGACGCGGCCTGGTTCTGGGAGCCGAATCTCGGCAAGACCGTCAAGAACGGCGGCAGGATTCTCGTCACCTCGGGCGAGATGGCCAAGCGCGGGTACCCGACCTGGGACATCGGCGTCGTCATGAACGCGTTCGCGGAGAAGTATCCGTCCTATGTCGACAAGTTCATCAAGGCCGAATGCGAAGGCATCGATTTCTGGCTGAAGAACCCGGAGAAGACCGCGGAGATCATCGCGGAAGAGCTTTCGCTGCCCATCGAGGACGCGCAGCGAATGATGAAGGGCACCGGGATGGTCCCCTGCAACAAGCAGCTCACGGAGGAGTATCTCGGCACGTCCGCGAAGAAGGGCAAGTTCGTCGACACGCTGATCTCGACCGCCGATTTCCTGGTGAAGCAGGAGCGCCTGCCGAAGTTGCTGCCGCGCGCCGATTTCGAAGCCTTCATCCAGCCCGCCTATCTGGAGAAGGTGATCGGCCGCTAGGGTCGGTGCCGGCGGGCTTGCCTCGCCGGTACATTGCCAATTCCTGCAAGCACGTGACCGACATGAATCTCGCACCTCGCCACCTCCGCGCCGCCTATCGCAGCGGTGAGCTCAAGCCGTCCGATGTCGCCGCGCATGTGTTGTCGCGCCTTGACGACGCCGACCAGAGCGGCGTCTGGATCTCGACGGCAAATCCCGAAGGCGTCATGGCAAGGGCCCGTGCGCTCGATGCCCGCATTGGCGAGATCGGCAAGCTGCCGCTCTACGGCCTCGTGTTCTCGGTCAAGGATTGCATCGATGTGGCCGGCGAGCAGACCACCTCGGCCTGCCCGGAATTCGCCTACACCGCCAAGGACACTAGCCCGGTTGTCGCCGACGCCATTGCTGCGGGGGCGATCTATCTCGGCAAGACCAATATGGATCAGTTCGCGACCGGCCTCGTCGGCGTGCGCTCGCCCTATGGCATCGCCCGCAACCCGCACAATCCCGACTACATTCCCGGCGGCTCCAGCTCCGGCGCCGCGGTATCGGTCGCGACAGGCACCTCGTCCTTTGCTTTTGGCACCGATACCGGCGGATCGGGCAGGGTGCCGGCGTCCTATTGTGGCGTGACCGGCTTCAAGCCGGCGCCCGGCGCCTTCAGTCAGCGTGGCATGGTCTACGCCTGCCGAAGTTTTGATACCATCTCGCTCTACACGCGCGATCCCCGCGACGGCCACGAGGTCTATCGCGTGTTGGCGCGGCGCGATGCCGAGGACTGTTTTTCGCCGGAAGCTTTCGCCGGATGGACGGAGCAGGCATCTCCAGCGCGGCCGCTCAACATCGCAACGCCGCGTTCGGATCAGCTCAGGTTCTTCGGCAATTCGGAGACGGAGGCGCTGTTCGGCGACGGGCTTCGCAAGCTGCGGCGGCTCGATCTGTCGGTGGCATCGGTCGATTTCGCGCCCTTCATTTCGGTCAACGATTTGATGTTTTTCGGACCTTTCCTCGCCGAGCGGGACGTCTCGGTCGGCGCGTTCCTCGACGCCAATCCGGACGCGGGCGTGAAGATCGTGCGCGACCTCGTCGTCGGCAGCCGGAAGTTCACCGCGGCCGACGCCTATCGTGCGCTCTACAAGGTCAAGGAGGTCCAGCGATCGCTGCGCGACTTCTGGCAAGTTCACGATGCGCTGGTCGTGCCGACGGTCGGCACCGTGCTGAGCATCGACGACGTCGCGCGCGATCCGCTGACGGCCAACTTCAACAACGGCTATTACACCAATTATGCCAACCCGCTGGGCCTGGCCGCCATTGCCGTTCCGAACGCAATCACCGCGGCGGGCGTGCCCTATGGCGTCACGTTCCTGGCGCCGGCCGGCCGGGAGCGCCTGCTCACTGATCTGGCTTGCGCTTTCATGGAGGCTTCGGCCGAGCCCGAACATCTGCGCCGCGTTGCAATCCGAGCGGAGACCTCCTAGCCTTCGAGCCGTTACTCGAAGGGAGACCGATCGTGGGGCGCAGCGATGCGCATGAGGTGGCCGATCCAGCTGAGCCGCGCGCCGAACTGCCACGGCCCGGGACCGGACGTTATGTGCTGAAGGCGTTGGACAAGCCCGATCTGGATCTGGTGATGCGAACCGGCAGGCTCGCGACCTACCAGAATCGCGAATATCTGCTGCGGGAGGGCGAGCCCGCAAACGGCGTCCACATCATCCTGAATGGGATCGTCGAAAGCACCCATGCCGGCACGCAAGGGCGCGAACTGATGCTGTCGACCTGGGAGGCCGGTGACTTCGTCGGCGCGCCCTATATCCTCGGCGATCACCGCCACAGCTGGTCGGCCCGCGCGCTCGGGCGGGTCGAAGCACTGCATCTCGACCAGGATGCGGTCCGCCGGTTGATCGCGCAGTCGCCGTCGTTCGCAGTCGCGCTGATCGAGTGTCTCGGCTTCAAGGGCGAGACCTATTCGATGCTGGCGCAAACGCTGGCGGGACAGAAGGCGGCGGAACGGCTGGTGCTGCTGCTGGTCAAGCTGTGCGAGAACGCGGCCCAGGACGAGAGCGGCCCGATCTCGCTCGGCCGCATTACGCAGGCCAATCTCGCGCGCATGATCGGCGCGACGCGCCAGTCGATCAGCCTGATCCTCAGCCGCCTCCAGGACGACGGCATCATCTGGACCGGCCCGACCAAGATGGTCGTCAACGATCTCGCTGCGTTACGGAAGCAGGTGACCGACTAGGTCGTGCACATCAAGGTCAGCTTACCGACGCAAAACCGAAGTCTCCCGCCTTGAGGATGATGGGCGGCTTTTGACCCATTGCAGGCACTGGCTCCACCGCTGGGTTCGTCCGAAGATCTACTCACCAGCCGACCTTCTTGGAGGCCTTATGAGCACAATCAACGCGGCTACGATTTGCATTGCCGCGGCCAAGGCGAACGGCACCACGTAGCTCGTCGAAATGTCCCGAAGCGCGCCGAGGATAGCAGGAGCTAATGCAAAGACAGCTTGATTGAACGCCACCACGAGCGCGACGACCGTACCGACGTCGGCCGCACGAAACTCATGTTGCGCGATAAGCGGAGGAAGGGAAACAACGTTACCGACGCCGAGACCAAACAGCACGCAACCAACCAGTACAACCGCGGGCGCATCTGAGATGATCATCAATGCAACGCCGACGCTTTGGAGGAGAAAGTTCGCGGATGCAGCCAGGCGGCGATCACGGCCTCCGATCGTCCAACCTAGCAGAGTGCGGCCCAAAACAGCAGATGCCGTCACCATACTGACTGCGGCGGCAGCCCCGTTCTCGCCGAGCAATGGGGATATTCGGGTCAGCAAGTGCGTTAGCAGTCCGACTTGAGCGAATAGGGCCAACGCGAAGGCCACTGAAAGTGTCATGAAACCCTTGGTCTTGACGAGGTCTTTGCGAGGACTACGCGTTAACGGGGTAGCGACGTGGGGCTTGCTGTCGATAAGCAGTCCGTCGGGCGCCAGACCGAATCCCTTCGGATCACGGCGCAGGTAAAAAATCGAAAGAGGTATTATGACCAGCGGCATGGCGATACCTACCGCGACCGCCGCCGCCTCAACTCCAATCTTGGCGATCAGCAAAATAAGCAAGGGTGGAAACATGACGCCGCCGATGCTTGCGCCGTTGAATGCCAAGCCGATGGCCTTTGGTCGATCTCGATCGAACCATGGAGCGACCATCGCGTTGATCGCCGCACCGCTCGTCGCTGCCCAACCACTCCCCGAGATTGCTGCCGCCACGAACAATTGCCACGGAGCTGACGCGACTGACCAGGCCACGATCCCTGCGCCTGCGAGAACCGCGCCGATGATCGTTGTCTGCGCCAACCCAAGTGATCTGTGAGCTTCGGGTAAGTACACAATCAGTGCTGCCCCGATCAGGAAGTGCGCAGTGATCGCGCTAGAGATCATTGCGACCGGCCAGCCCTTGGAAGCGTGCAACGTCAGCAAGAGCACTCCCGGACTATAAAATCCGACACCCCATCCGAACAGCGCGATTACAAACGCGACCCAAACGACGGACCAGCCCTGAAATCGCGATTGTCGAAGCTCGGGGATCTGCAGAGTTAGGTGTCCTGATCTGAGGGCAGGGCGACGACTTGCCAAGTACGCACCGTATGCGCGATCAACCGCGCGTTTGCTCGTATGCCTTCAGATGCGTGTAGGTCGTGCGCAGCCGGGGCACCGGAACTTTTGCGGTATCAGCGCGCGCAATCAGGTCGCCAATCACATGATCGGCTTCGATCAGTTGGCCCGCCTTAATGTCGCGGAACATCGATGCGGTGAGCGGTGAGCCTTCCGCGGTCAACATCCCTGTCGCGCGTTCCAGCGCAGGCGCACGGGGCGGATAGCCCTCCACGGTCGCGACCGCCCTGCATTCGTCGAGAATGCCAAGCAGGAAGTCCTTACCGCCGGGCGCCGCCAGAATCATGCCGATTGGGGCGCGCATCACGCTGGTCGAGGCCGCGATCGACGCGAGGAACACCCATTTCTCCCACATGTCTTGCAGGACGGTCTCGCTCGCCGCGCCGTCGAAATTACAGCTTCTGACGATGTCCTCAATGGCGCAAACCCGGTCTGACAGTTTGCCGTCGCGCTCGCCGAAACCAAGCGACTGCACCGGGGCCAGCTGAACTACTTCGCGCTTGTCGTTCAGTGTCACCGCAATCAGGCAGAGCCCGCCCAGCACCTGGCTCGCGCCAATTTTTTCGTCGAGAACGTCCAGATGACGCATACCGTTGAGCAGCGGGATGATCACGGTCCTCTCGCTTACCGCCGGCGCGAACGACTTGATCGCATCGTCGAGGTCGTAGGCCTTGCAACTCAACAGCACGACGTCAAACTTGTCCTTGATGGTGTCAGCCTGGACGACAGGCGGATGCTTCAGCGTTACGTCGCCATTCGGGCTTTTGATCACGAGGCCTGCGGCGGCAAGCTCCGAGGCACGGCGCGGCCGCACCAGAAAGGTGATGTCGCGGCCGGCTTGCAGCATCCTGCCGCCGAAGTATCCGCCAATGGCCCCTGCGCCAACGATGAGAACGCGCATCTCTCAATTCCTCTTGTTGTTGGATACCGGATTGTCCAGAACGTTGCTTATCCGCGGCTCCGCTGTTCCTGGACATCTACATACCAGAAGGGGCACTCTGCCCGCTCGCCGGAATCGGACTCCGTCGCCGGCTATCCTCGAGGAACTCAATGCTCGATATCGAAGAATGCGAACGGGCACGCGTTAGGCGGGATCGTCGCTTCGACGGCCTATTCTTTTCTGGCGTTCGCACGACACGTATCTACTGCCGCCCTGTCTGTCCGGTGCGCCCAGCCAAGGCGGCCAACGTAATGTTCTATCCGTCGGCAGCAGCGGCCGAACTTGCGGGTTTCCGACCGTGTCTGAGGTGCAGGCCCGAGGCTGCTCCTTTCTCGCCTGCATGGAAGGGAACACGCACCACTGTCGAACGTGCGCTCCGGCTCATCGCGGACGGTGCACTTGATGACGGCAGCGTCGAGACTTTGGCCGATCGTCTCGGGATCGGTTCGAGACATTTGTCCCGGCTCTTCCAAAGGCATCTCGGTGCAAGCCCGGTTCAGGTCGCCCAGACGACACGCGTGCAGCGGGCGAAGCGGTTTCTGGACGAGACCGATCTCACGATGTCGGAGATCGCGGTGCGCGCAGGCTTCGGTAGCTTGCGGCGATTCAATACGGTGTTCGTTGAGGTTTATCGGCGACCGCCAACGCAGATCAGGCGTGCCCGCAAACCGAGTGCCACGTAAACGTCGGCTTCCGGTGAAGCGGACAGATCGTCAGCCGAGCGCACACGTCTCTTGTTTGCCCATCTGCGACCTCGGAAGCCATCCGCTCGTCGGCCAGTGTTGGCGTTAAGCCGGACATCAGGCGGCCGGCCGCTCGATGAGTACACGCTCTAGCGCACGGCGCCGTAGAAATCATTCCGAGGCCGACTTCGAGGACGCTGGGACCAGCCCCATGCACAGCTGCACCTCGGCCGGGACATTGTAGGTCCGCATGATGTGGCGGCTGTCGCGCAGGCCGGTCGCCTCACGTTGCGCCACGAACATCCAGAGTGCGTGGCCGGCTTCCATCACCAGCTTTCGCCTGGCCGGCTGCATCGAGGCAGGCACCTCGGGGAGGGCATGATCGGCGCGACGCGCGAGTCGATCAGCCTGATCCTCAGCCGCCTCCAAGAGGATGGCATCATCTGGACCGGCCCGACCAAGATGGTCGTCAACGATCTCGCTGCGTTACGGAAGCAGGTGACCGACTAGGTCGTGCCCATCAAGGTCAGCTTACCGACGCGAAACCGAAGTCTCCCGCCTTGAGCATGATGGGCGGCTTGTGACCGGAGCGCACGTGCTGTTTGTCTGAATCAGCTTCGGGCCAGTAAACGCACTTGCTTCCAGCGAACTGGAACAATCTCCAAGCGATCCGGTTGAATTCCTGGAGAAGCCTGTCGTTTATCAGGGAAGGTGTTTCACATGGATGACGAACGAAAATCATCAAAAGCTGGGGAACGGGCCGCTGAAGGCTTGCGCGAAGCGACTGCTAAGGAAGAAGCGAAAAACGAGAGCAAGACGGGACACGATTTAGCGAAGGGCGCTGATCGCTTCGAAGAACGCTCTAAAAGCTCCGATGGAAGAAGCGCAGAAGAGAAACAAAAAGGGTGAATGTATACGGCAGACCCGGCGCGGCATTTCAGTGGAGGAAAGCAGGCGAGCCGGGACCCGATAGCATCGAGGTTGTGCCGATGACAGTCCGTCCCGGTAACAGCCACCTGACGCTGGTGCTTCGGACTGTCACGGAAGCGTCAACTAGCTCGAACTTGTCGCACTGACTTAGATCTCGTAGCGCGCGCAAGGGGCGTCCCAGCTGCAATCATCTGTGCAAAGTGCGAGCATATGGCAGCTGTGAACCACACCTCCCTGAGAAGCCGCGTCCGTCGCCTCTACGAAGGTACAACGCCTAGCGCCGTTGGTTTCCGCTATGCGTTGCTCGCGTTTGATGTTGTGACCATACTGTTCATCATCGGAACGTCGTTCCTGCACCCCAGTGAGATCATCGAAACGTTCGACCTGCTATTCGGCGCAATGATATTGGCCGATTTTTCAGCACGGCTACTCGCCGACCGGCACCCGCTTCGAAAGTTTGCCCGCCTCTCGACATGGGCTGACATAGTCGCCATCGTTTCATTCCTGGCGCCCCTCGCTGGCGAGGCGGGCGGCTTTCTGCGGATTTTGCGGACGTTGGGACTGCTTCGTGACTACCAGATGCTCGCTAGGTTGCGCATGGATTCGTCATTCTTCCGTCGCAACGAGGAGGTCATCTTTGCCGTCACTAACCTTGCGGTTTTCATATTTGTCATGACGGGGATAGTTTACGAGACTCAGAAGTTTCGCAACGATCAGATTCGGAATTATGCTGACGCGCTGTATTTCACTGTTACCGCGCTGACGACGACCGGCTTTGGCGATATTACCCTGCCAGGCACAATAGGTCGTTTGATAACCGTCGTGATCATGATTTTCGGAGTAACCCTGTTCTTCAATCTTGCGCGCGCATTGTTGAGTCCGAACAAGGTCAGATTTCCTTGCCCAGCTTGCGGACTACAGCGGCATGAGAGCGATGCCGTGCATTGCAAAGCATGCGGCGCTGTTCTCAATATTCCCGATGAAGGTTTGGCGTAGCTGTTTCTACCTCAGCGATCGAGACGTATTGCCGTCATCAGGAGCGGTGCCCAAGCGGTCATTCGGCGTGGATGGCGTTTTTCGGTCGTGGGTGCCCGCTCGCGAGGAGCTCTAGCGCCGGGCGCCGTCGAAAATCATTTTCGGGTCGACTTCGACGGTGCCGGGACCAGCCCCATGCACAGTTGCACCTCGGACGGGACGTTGTAGGTCCGCATGATGTGGCGGCTGTCGCGCAGGCCGGTCGCCTCACGCTGCACCACGAACATCCAGAGCGCGTGGCCGGCTTCCATCACCAGCTTGCGCCTGGCCGGTTGCAGCGAGGCCGGCACCTCGGGGAGGGCATGGGCGGCGTCGAACTCGCGCAAGCGCGCCAGCGCCTGTTCGAGCGTGCGGCCCATCCGTCCGAGCGCGGAGGCCTGTTCCTGGACAATCTCGTAATGGAGGATATCGACGGGCGGGCGGAGATCACGGGACATGAGCCCCAATATAGGACCGACGGAACGGCCTGCAACGCGTGCGGCTACTTCGCCCAGTACGCCGCCAGGAACATCCGCGTCGCGCTGTCGACGACTTCGCTCATGCGTTCTTCCGATGGTGCGGGCGCGGCCTGGAAGACGAAGGGCAGGAACAGCGAGGCCTTGCACAGTTCCATGAACTGCGACGCCGCGAGGTCGCAATCGTCGATCGCGAGATCGCCGGAGGCGACATGGGCTTTGAGATAGTCGGAGAGGCGGTTGATGGTCTTGTCCAGCACCCGCGCATAATAGCGGCGGCCGACGTCGGGCATGCGCTCGGCGATCGCCATCACAGTGCGGATTGCGGACCCGCCGCCGGGCCGGCACAGCAGATGGATGTAAGCCTGGCCGAAATCCTTCAGCGTGGTCTCGGCATCGCGCGCGGGATCGAAATTGAACGCGACCTGCCCGTGCTGGAGCGCCTCCTGCTCGAGGATGGCTTCGAACAGCGCGCATTTGTCGGCGAAGTAGACGTAAAGTGTGCCCTTGGAGACCTGCGCCGCGCGGGCGATCTCGCCCATGCTGGCACCGTCAAACCCGAGATCCATGAACACCTTGCGGGCTCCGTCCAAGATCTGGCGGCGTTTGGAACTGTCCTCCTCCTGGATGACGTGCAGATGTTCGCGAGCGGCTACAACCATTGGTTCAGGGTCTCGGAAAGTTTTTGCATCGGTCCAGGGCCATGAAACCGAAATAAAGGATTCGGGCCAGTAGGCTCTGCCCGGGAATATTATCTATATTGACCGAACGGTTCGGTCAATGATATTTGGGATAGGCGAGAGGGACCCGGCCGCACGGCGAACGTCCCTCATCGCGCTTTTTTTGGGGAGGCCTTCATGGCCGTATTGAGAGACCAGGCTGCGCGGGTCCTTCGCAAGGACGCCGTGGAGACGCCGACGCCCGCGGGTGGTGACGCTGCCACCGAGACGTCTGTAGCTCTCGCCGAGCAGTTGCGCTCTCATGTGGCCGAGGAAGCCAAGCGCCTTCCCAGCGAGGCGCCGGAGAAGCCCGTGACCGACAAGCCGGCCGCAGCCCCAGACGCGCCCGCCGCCGCCGGCGCGCCGAAGTCCGGCAAGCGCAAATTCGTGATGATGGGTATAGGGCTGCTTCTGGCGCTCGCGGCCGCGAGCTATGCCGGCTATTACACGCTGGTCGGCCGCTTCTACGTCGCGACCGACGATGCCTATGTCCGCGCCAACAACACCATGCTGGGCGCGCGCGTTGCCGGCCACGTCTCCTCGATCCTCGCCGGCGACAACACGACGGTGCGCGCCGGCGACATCGTCTTCCGCATCGACGACGGCGACTACAAGATCGCGGTCGACGCCGCCGCGACCAGGATCGCGACCCAGCAGGCTACCATCGATCGCATCGGCCGCCAGGTCGCGGCGCTCGACAGCCAGGTCGCACAGGCCAAGGCGCAGCTCGTCTCCGCCGAAGCCGGCCTCAAGCGCGCCGATCTCGACTATGAGCGCCAGCAAGCGCTGAGCAACAAGGGTTTTGCCTCCCGCGCCACCTTCGAGAGCTCCGAAGCCGGACGCGACCAGGGCGCCGCCGCGGTCAAGGCTGCGCAGGCCGCCTACGATGTCGCGCTCAGCAATGTCGACGTCGCCAAGGCGCAGCAGGCCGAAGCGCAGGCGCAGCTCGCCGAGCTCAAGACCACGCTGGCCAAGGCCGAGCGCGATCTCGCCTTCACCGCGGTGCGCGCGCCGGTCGACGGCACGTTCTCGAACCGCCTTGTCAGTGCCGGCGACTTCGTCGCGGTGGGCCAGCGGCTCGGCAACGTCGTGCCGCTCGACAACGTCTATATCGACGCCAATTTCAAGGAGACCCAGCTCAAGCGCATCCGCCCCGGCCAGCCGGTGACGATCAAGGTCGACGCCTATGGCATGCGCAAATTCTCCGGCGTCGTCGACAGCATCGCGGCGGGCTCGGGCTCGGTATTCACGCTGCTGCCGCCCGACAACGCCACCGGCAACTTCACCAAGATCGTGCAGCGCGTGCCGGTCCGCATCCGCGTGCCGAAGTCGGTCGCGAAGCAAAACCTGCTCCGCGCCGGCATGTCGGTCTACGCGAGCGTCGATACCAACAAGGGCGCGGCCGACGCCGACAGCGAGGTCGATCTCGACGACGCCACCATGATCCATCCGCAGTAGCGCGCCTGCGCCCGCGAGGACAGATCATGGCGAACGCCACGACCGCTTCACCTGCCATGATGGCGGACCCCGCTTCGGAGCGCATCGCGCCGAAGCGGTTGTTCGCTTTCATCATCATGGTGTTCGGGATGTTCATGTCGATCCTGGACATCCAGATCGTCTCGGCGTCCCTGAGTGAAATCCAGGCCGGCCTGTCGGCAAGCTCCAGCGAGGTCTCCTGGGTCCAGACCGCCTATCTGATCGCCGAAGTGATCGCGATTCCGCTCTCGGGATTTCTGTCGCGCGCCTTCGGCACGCGGCTGCTGTTCGCTATCTCCGCGGCCGGCTTTACCGCATCGAGCCTGCTCTGCGGCTTCGCCACCACCATCGAGGAGATGATCCTCTGGCGCGCGCTGCAAGGCTTTCTCGGCGCCGGCATGATCCCGACCGTGTTCGCTTCGGCCTACACTGTTTTCCCACGCACCAAATTCCACATCGTCGGTCCCATCATCGGGCTCGTCGCGACGCTGGCCCCGACCATCGGGCCGACCGTCGGCGGCTACATCACCGACCTGATGTCCTGGAACTGGCTGTTCTTCATCAACATCGTGCCCGGCATCGGTATCACCATCGGCGTGCTGGCGCTGGTCGATTTCGACGAGCCGCATTTCGAATTGCTCGATCGTTTCGACTGGTGGGGACTGCTGTTCATGGCCGGCTTTCTCGGCACGCTGGAATACGTGCTGGAGGAAGGCCCGCAATATGAATGGATGCAGGACCCCTCGGTCGCGATCTGCGCCTGGATCTGCGGCATCTCGGCGATCGCCTTCTTCTGGCGCGTCTTCACCGCGGCCGAGCCGATCGTCAATCTACGCACCTTTTCCAACCGCAATTTCGCGATCGGCTGCGTCCTTCAGTTCTGCATCGGCATCGGCCTCTACGGCCTGACCTACATTTATCCGCGCTATCTCGCCGAAGTGCGCGGCTACAGCGCGCTGATGATCGGCGAGACCATGTTCGTCTCGGGCATCACCATGTTCCTGGTCGCGCCGGTGGTCGGCCGTCTGATGGCCAAGTACGACATGCGCTACATGATCGCGTTCGGGCTTGTCGTGTTCGCGCTAGGCTCCTACCAGATGACCTGGATCACGCGCGACTACGATTTCTACGAGCTGTTGATTCCGCAGATCCTGCGCGGCATCGGCATGATGTTCGCGATGGTGCCGACCAACAACATCGCGCTCGGCACGCTGGCGCCCGACCGGGTGAAGAACGCCTCGGGTCTCTTCAACCTGATGCGCAATCTCGGCGGCGCCGTGGGTCTCGCCGTCATCAACACCGTGCTCAACGACCGCACCGACCTGCACATCACGCGCCTGCAGGAGCGCGTGACCTGGGGCAACGCGACGGCGACCGAAACCCTGACCATGTTCATGCAGAAATTCCAGGGGCTCGGCGATTCCACACTGATGGCGATGAAGCAGCTCTCGCAGCTCGTGCATCGCCAGGCCGTGGTGATGAGCTTCGGCGATGCTTTCTTCATCCTGACGCTGTTCTATCTCGGCCTCACCCTGCTCGTCACACTGTTGAAGAGACCAGCCTCGCCGTTCGGCGCCAGCGGCGACGCGCACTAAGCCAGCCACTCATCCGGTGTCATCGCCCGCGAAGGCGGGCGATCCAGTATTCCAGAGGCCTTGGTTGGAAAGCGCGCTCCTGCCATAGAAGCCGCGGCGTACTGGATGCCCCGGTCAAGCCGGGGCATGACGGAGGAGCGCGCAGCGACGCGCACTAATTTGCAACACTCGTGCGTGATCTCGCGCGAGCCCCGTTGCAAATCACCGATGACACATCTATAAAGCGCACCTCATTCCATCGAACCGGGAGGATTTGCATGATTTCGTCGCATTCGCAGATCGCACGCCCGCGCTCGATGATGCTCTGGCTCGGTATGTGCTCGGCCTCCTAGAGGCATCTTCCGCCAGCTTCGATTGGGCTTTCAGTCCCGATCGCTCCGCTTCCCAAGTCAAAGCCAATTTTAAGTGACGCCGTCTCGGCCCTCGCGGCCGGTCTGTGTCCATCAATGGAGCCGGCCCGCGTCATAAGCGGCCGGATGATGCCATGACCGCTCTGTCAAAACGGCCCGCGGCGATACGCGTGGTGCTGCCCTTCGTGTTCCGGCACTGGCTGAAGCAGCCGGGGCGTAGCCTCGTCGTGGCCGGCGGCTTGTTGGGTGCGACCATCGCCGACCTGTTCATGCCGGTATTCTCCGGACATCTGGTCGACGCCCTGACGCGCGGCCCTTCCGATCCCGCCGCGCGCCACGAGGCGCTGATGGCATTGGCCGGTATCGTGGCGCTGGGCGCGGCGTCCATGGTGCTGCGGCTGACCGGCCTCCAGGCCATCGTGCCGTTCTCGCTGAAGATCATGTCCGAGGTCGCGCAGGAAGCCTTCATGCGCGTGCAACGCTTCTCGACCGACTGGCACGCCAACTCCTTCGCGGGATCCACGGTGCGCAAGGTCACCCGCGGCATGTGGGCGCTCGACCTGTTGAACGACACCATCTTGATGGCGGTGGCGCCGTCGCTGCTGGTGCTGATCGGGTCGATGATCCTGCTCGGCGTGCACTGGGCCTCGCTCGGCGCGGTGATCGCGCTTGGCGCGCTGGTCTATGTCACGATGACGGTGCTGTTCTCGACGCGCTACATCGCGCCGGCCGCGCGCGTCTCCAATGCCTGGGACACCAAGGTCGGCGGCACGCTGGCAGACGCGCTGACCTGCAACGCGGTAGTGAAATCCTTCGGCGCGGAAGTGCGCGAAGACGCGCGGCTTGCCCGTGTCGTCAACCGCTGGCGCGTGCGCGTGCGGCGGACCTGGCTCCGCTACAACTACACCAATCTGGCGCAGCTCTCGGTGCTACTGGCCCTGCGCGCCTCCGTGATCGGCGGTGCCGTGCTGCTGTGGGTGTCGGGGCGGGCCTCGCCCGGCGACGTCACCTATGTGCTGACGAGCTATTACGTCATCCATGCCTATTTGCGCGACGTCGGAATGCACATCAACAACCTGCAGCGTTCGGTCAACGACATGGAGGAACTGGTGGCGATTCATGACGAGCCGATCGGGATTGCGGATGCGACGAACGCGCGGCCGATCGCGATCGAGCGTGGCGAGCTCGTGTTCGATGATGTCACGTTCCTTTACGGCGGCCATCACGCGCCGCTCTATGACGGACTCTCAGTCACGATCCGCGCCGGCGAACGCGTCGGTCTCGTCGGCCGCTCCGGCTCCGGCAAGACCACTTTCGTCAAGCTGGTGCAGCGGCTCTACGACGTCACCGGCGGCCGCGTTCTGATCGATGGGCAGGACATTGCCAAGGCCACGCAGCATTCGCTGCGCAGCCAGATCGCGATCGTGCAGCAGGATCCGATCCTGTTCCACCGCTCGCTCGCCGAGAACATCGCCTATGGCCGGCCCGGCGCCAGCCTGGAGGCGATCGAGCAGGCGGCACGGCTGGCCAACGCGCACGACTTCATCGTGCGCCTGCCTAAGGGCTACGGCACGCTGGTCGGCGAGCGTGGCGTCAAGCTCTCCGGCGGCGAGCGGCAGCGCGTGGCGCTGGCGCGCGCCTTCCTGGCCGATGCGCCGGTGCTGATCCTGGACGAAGCGACCTCGAGCCTCGATTCGGAATCCGAGGCGCTGATCCAGCAGGCGATGGAGCGGCTGATGAGAGGCCGCACCTCGATCGTGATCGCGCACCGGCTGTCGACGGTACGGAGCCTCGATCGCATCCTGGTGTTCGACCACGGCGAGATCGTCGAGCAAGGCACACATGCCAAGCTCGCGGCCAAGCCCGGCGGCATCTATCGCGGCCTGTTCGAGCGCCAGGTGGTGGAGCTCGGACAGATCGCAGCAGCGGAATGAGTGGCGCGGGGGGGGGGGGGGGGCGCCCCCCCCCCCCCCCCCCCCCCCCCCCCCCCCCCACAAAAAGCACCAACCCCCGGACCCAACCAGCCACAACAACAGACAAAGCCCCC